>CANRJS010000043.1 GCA_947631015.1 uncultured Clostridia bacterium | reverse complement strand
ATCGAACAGTTCCTGCGTAGTAGAAATAAAAGTCCGGTCCTACGCTCACACTATAAGCGTAATGCAGATGCTTTCCCGAGAAGACGGAACTTTCGGTTCTAGGTGAGAGTATGAGCGGGGAAATTTGTACTAAGCTACGGACGGACGTCCCGCGTAGTAGAAACTTTCCGGTCAAAGGAAAGAGGGGTACAAAGGGGAGAAAACCGTGGTTTTCTCCCCTTTGTGTGCTTTTTGGTTACTTTTTGCACAAGCAAAAAGTAACGCAGGGTGCGGGGGCGCAACCCCCGCAAAGTGTCGGTAGAGCTCTGCTCTACCAAGGACGCGGGGAAGCCCCGCAAATGCTTGCGGGGCTTCCCCGCTCGATGGGTGTGGGCTTTGCCCGCAAATTCCTCGAAGTCTACTTCGCACATCCTCCGAAATCCGGCTCCGCCGTAAATTCTATCTCGCACCCGTCCGAGCCGTCGGTCTCGAAGACGACTATCTCGTTCTTTCCTTCGCGGAGGAACGGCGCGGGGCAGTACAGCGTTCTCTGCGGACCCGCGTCGTTGTAGTACCTGCCGAGGTTGAAGCCGTTGACCGCGACGAAGCCGTGGCGGAAGCCGTCGAGCCGGATGAACGTGTCGCACGGACGACCCTCGATCTCAAGCGTTCCGCGCAGGAAGGACGCCGTGTCGACGCCGCCCTCGCGGGCGGCATACTTCACGCCGCCGAGGTCGCGCATTTCGAGGGGATACATCTCCCAGCCGTAGTGGTTCTGCTGGCCGAACCGCACGCCGGCGATGCCCTTGCGGTCGGCAAAGCCCATCTTCGGGCCGTAGTTGACGTGACCCATGTTCTCGACGAGTATGTCGAGCCGCACCTTCTCCCCGACGCCGAGCCCGAGCTTTATCTCGTCCGAGCGCCGCGAGCGCTCGACGATGCCCTTCATCACGCCGTCTATATACACTGTCGCGCGGTCGTGGACGCAGTCAAACCTCAGCGGCAGCTCCTCCTGCGGGCCGCGCACCTCGGTCGAGTACAGCATGAAGCCGTACCCCTGACCTATCTGCTCCATGAATTTCGGGGCGGGCGTCCTCACCGGCTCGGATATGTCCTTATACACGTCGAGCAGGGACGCTTTCTCGGTGAGCTTTACCTTTCCGTATGCCTTCTTCTCGGAGTTCTTCGAGGTGAGCGGCGGCAGAGCACCGTACTTCTCCTCGATTATCTTTCTTACCTCGTAATACGCGGGCGTCATGTCGCCCGCCTCGCTGAGAAGGGCGTTGTAGTCGTAGCTTGTCGTGGTGGGCTGATAGCCCTCCGCGTAGTTTGCACCGTTCATGAAGCCGAAGTTCGTCCCGCCGTGGAACATATAGAAATTCAGCGACGCGCCGCAGTCGAGCATATCGCGGAAAAGTCCCGCCATTTCCTCCGCCTCGCGGACGTGGTGCTCCTCGTACCAGTGGTCAAACCACCCGCACCAGTACTCTCCGCACATGGACGGCTGGTTCGGGCGGAACTTTGTGAGCATCTCGAAGCTCTGCTTCGGCCGCGAGCCGAAGTTCGCGACGCAGAGGTATTCCGGCAGAGTCCCGCCGTTCAGCATGAACCACGTCGGACCGTCCGAGGTGAAGAGCGTGCAGTCCACGCCGCATTCGCGGTAGATATCCACTATCGCGCGGAGATAGTCCTTGTCGTCGCCGTAGGAGCCGTACTCGTTCTCTATCTGCACCATTATCACGTTCCCACCGCGCGTGCAGAGGTGCGGAGCGACGCGCCGGAAAAGCTCGGCGTAGTAGCGGCGCACCTTTGAGACGAACAGTTCGTCGTTGCAGCGTATGGCCATGCCCTCGTAGGAGAGCAGCCACGCGGGGAGGCCGCCGAACTCCCATTCCGCGCATATATACGGGCCGGGGCGGAGTATGACGTTGAGGCCGAGCGACGCCGCCGTGCCGATGTACGCCTCGATGTCGAGCATACCGGAAAAGTCGAACACGCCCTCCTGCGGCTCGTGCAGGTTCCAGCAGGTGTAGGTCTCGACGGTGTTGAAGCCGCAATCCTTCAGCTTCAGAAGGCGGTCGTGCCAATACTCGCGCGGGATGCGGAAGTAATGCATCGCGCCGGATATTATGGTGTACGGCTCGCCGTCCATCAGAAATTCTCTGTCGTTATATGTAAGGATACCCATAGTTTTCTCTCCTTCTCGTATTTTTCTTATGAGAAACGGTCTGCTTAACCGGAGTGTAGCATATTCCGCGCCGGAGGTCAATTCCCGCGAAATATTTCAGCGTTTTCTACCCAAAAACCGACCGATATCATATACTCGGTACGACCTCGCCGTCCTCGAAGCGCGGTATCTTCTCCATGGACTCCGCCGAGGGCAGCTTCGTTTCGGTAAAGACGCGCGCCCCGAAGTCCGTCTCCGCACGGCGCCAGAATCTTCCGGATGCAGAAACGCCCGGCTCCGACGGTCGGAGCCGGGCGCGTATGCTTTTCGTCTATTTCAGCTTCTCAAGCCGCTCGCGGTAGGACATGTAGCTGCCGTAGGTCTCGGCGTTCTTCACCGCGTCGAGTATGGCGGCCTCCGCCGCGTGCGCGGCGAGGATGCTCACCGCGTCCTGGAATGCCGGCACCTTCCCGCTGCACATCGCGAACACCGTGTCCCCGTCCGCTATCGAGTGTGCGGGGCGTATCGCCCGCGCTATCGCGTTGTGGCCCTGACCCGCGAGGCGCTTCGCCTGCGCCTTGTTGAGGGCGGCGTTCGTGATGATGCAGCCTATCACCGTATTCCCGCCGACGCTCGCCTCCTTCGGCGGCTCGCGCATGAGCATCAGCCGCTCGCTTGAGGCAAAGGCGAGCGAGCCATCCTCCCTCGCGCCCGCGACTGTCTCTCCACGCTCGAGGACGTCGCCCACGCAGTTGACGGCAAACACCGCGCCGACGAGGAGGTCTCCGTTCCTGTACGCCGCCGCGCCGACGCCGCCCTTCATCGCGTTCTTCGGGCCGTTGCATTTGCCGACGGTCGCGCCCGTGCCCGCGCCGAAGTTCCCGCTGCGGAACGGCTCGCGGTGGAAGGCGCTCTCGCCCGCGGCTCTGCCCATGGCGGCGTCGGGGCGCACGTTGCTCTTTCCCACTCCGAGGTCAAAGAGTATCGCACTGCACACGTTCGGCACGACGGTGACGCCCATGTCCCGGCCGATATGCTTCTCCTCAAGCAGACGCATGAGCCCTCCCGCGGCGTCGAGCCCGTAGGCGCTTCCGCCGGAGAGCAGTACCGCATGGGCGACGAGGTGCAGACCGTGCTCCGGGGCATCGACCTGGACGTGGAGGAGGGCCAGATCGTGGCCCTCCTGGGCGCCAACGGCGCCGGCAAGACCTCCACCCTGCGGGCCATCAGCGGGGTGGTGAAGCCCTCCGGCGGTACCATCACCGAGAGCGGCGTCCCCTTAAGCCGGCGGGCCTGCAAGGTGGCCAAGCAGGGCGTCAGCATGTCCCCGGAGGGGCGGCTGGTGTTCTA
>CANRJS010000042.1 GCA_947631015.1 uncultured Clostridia bacterium | reverse complement strand
ACTTTTTGCGCGAGCAAAAAGTAGCGCAGGGGTGCGGGGCGGCACAGCCCCGCCGGGGGTGCGGGGGCAGCGCCCCCCGCAAAGTGCCGGTGAGGCTTTGCCTCACTTAGGGACGCGGGGGTCGCCCCCGCAGATTCCTGCGGGGCTTCCCCGCTGGATGGGTGTGGGCTTCGCCCGCTCAGACGCGGGGCTTCCCCGCTAGATGGTTGCGGGGCTTCTCCGCTGGATGGGTGCGGCGGTGGGCTTATGCACATAATAAAAGCAGTATTGAATCTGACATAGCCGTGTGCTAAAATGGAAGAGACATCCAAACAACAAAAGGAGGAACCGTTATGTGCACCGCCGCCGTCTACAAGACACGCGATTTCTACTTCGGACGCAACCTCGACCTCGAGTATTCCTACACCGAGACCGTCACCGTCACGCCGAGGAACTACCCCTTCCGCTTCCGCTGCGCGGGCGAGATGAATACCCACTACGCCATGATAGGCATGGCGTTCGTACAGGACGGCTACCCGCTCTACTACGACGCGACGAACGAAAAGGGTCTCAGCATGGCGGGTCTCGCGTTCTGGAACAACGCCTATTACTTCCCTGTCACCGACGGGAAGGACAACGTCGCCTCCTTCGAGCTTATCCCGTGGATACTCGGACAGTGCGCGAGCGTGCAGGAGGCGCGTCCGCTTCTCGACCGCCTCAACATCGCAAACATTGCGTTTGCGGAGGGCATGCCGCCGTCCGACCTGCACTGGATGCTCTCCGACCGCGAGGAGTCGCTCGTCATCGAGAGCACGCGCGAGGGGCTGAAGATATACGAAAACCCGGTGGGCGTCCTCACAAACAACCCGCCGTTTGACTATCACCGCATAAACCTCTCCAACTATATGACCCTCTCCTCCGAGCCCGCGGAGAACTCCTTCGCGCCGTCCGTACCGATGGACAGGTACAGCAAGGGACTCGCCGCGATGGGACTTCCCGGCGACCTCTCGAGCGCCTCGCGCTTTGTCAAGGCGGCGTTTACACGCGCAAACTCTGTCTCGGGCGAGGGCGAGAGCGAGAGTGTCAGCCAGTTCTTCCACATTCTCGCGTCGGTAGAGCAGCAGCGCGGACTTGTCCACCTCGGCGGCGACAAGTACGAGATAACGATATATTCCTCCTGCTGCAATACCGACAAGGGCATCTACTACTACACCACCTACGATAACAGCCGCATAAACGCGGTGGATATGCACGCGGAAGACCTCGACTCGGACGCGCTCGTCTCGTATGCGCTCCGCACCGGGCAGGACATCCGCTTCGAGAACCGCTGAAGCGCGGTTCGTCGTCAGACGGTCACCGGGGCGGCGGAGGTAATTCCTCCGCCGCCCTTTCCCTGTCCCGCACTTGACCTTTTCCCCCGAAAGGTATAAAATCTGATTATAAACTTCATTGTGCGCGGTTTTGCGCGCCGATATTTCCCGACACGGAGGAAAAGATATGAAGAAGACTGTCCGCCTGGCGGCTCTGCTCCTCGCGCTCACGCTCGCGCTTCCCTGCGCGGCGCTCGCGGGCGAGCTTGAGGACCAGGTGTCCTGCACATGGGTGGTGACCGGCGGCGGAGCCAACTTCTCGCACGACGAAATAGACGGCGTAAAGGCATACCCCTACCGCCCGTGCAGCGAGCTTGTCACACGCTACTACTCCGAGGTGTACGGCGTAGAGATGTGGGTCGGCACCAAACCGCCCTACCTCGATCCCCGCGGAACATATTACGACGAGCTCACCGCCCTCGGCGGCTTCTTCCGCGTCACGGACACTCCGCGGCGCGGCGACATCGTACACTGGCCCGTCGAGAAGCGCGGCAAGAGCTACCCGCATTCCGCGCTCGTCAAAAGCTATGAGAACGGCGTGATAACCCTCATCGAGCAGAACTTCAACAGCGGCGGAAAGACCGCCTTCGAGCGCAAGGTGCGCTTCCCCTCAAACTATTACGACGTCTACCGTCTGCCGGACTTCTCGAATACGCCGTCCGTGGCGGCGTCCGAACCGGAAGCGCCGGTTCGGACGGATTCGCCCGTCACACCTGCCGAGCCGGAGGCGCCGTTTGTTCCCGCCGTGCCGGAGCAGAACGCCGCGCCTGCCGCAGATACGGCCGAGGTTGCGGTGCAGGTCTCGCCGCAGGCGATCCTGCTCGACGGCGCGCGGGTCTTCCCCGCCGCCTACATCATTGACGGGAGCAACTATTTCCTGCTCCGCGACATAGCCGGTCTCCTCAGCGGCACGCCCGCCGCCTTCTCCGTGGATTACGACGGAGCTGCCCGCGCGGTGATCATTACCTCCGGCGAGGACTACGACGGCTCTCCGGACGCCGTGGACCGCACCCCCGCCTCCGTCGGCACGCTCACATCCCCGACGGTATATATAGACGGCGCGGCGGCGTCGCTTTCCTCCTGTCAGACCAACGGCAACAACTACTTCAAGCTGCGGGATCTCGCGGCGGCGCTCGACTTCGGCGTCACATACGACGCGGAGACCGGCACCGTCGTCATCGACAGCGCCACGGGCTACACGCCCGAATAAAACCGGGGTGACGAACAGCCATGCTGAAAATACTTATCGCCGAGGACGACCGTGAGCTCCGTCAGCTCTTCAGCCACGTCCTCATAAAGAACGGCTACGCCGTGAAGGGCGTGTCCGACGGACGCGAGGCGCTCGAAGCGCTCGAGGCCGACTACTACGACGCCGTCATAACCGACATCATGATGCCGCGCATGGACGGCTACGAGCTCGTGCGCGAGCTGCGCGACTCGGGCAGCACCGTCCCCGTCCTGATGATAACCGCAAAGGACGCGTTTGACGACATGCGTCTCGGCTTTCTCTCCGGCAGCGACGACTACATGGTAAAGCCGGTAAACGTCAACGAGATGGTGCTCCGCGTCGGGGCGCTGCTTCGCCGCGCACAGATGATAAACGACCGCCGCCTCGTGATAGGCTCCACCGTCATGGAGTGCGATTCGCTCACCGTCGTCACCCCGCAGGAGACGCTGATACTTCCGCAGAAGGAGTTCATGCTGCTATACAAGATGGCGTCCTTCCCCGGACGGATCTTCACCCGTCACCAGCTCATGGACGAAATATGGGGCTACGACAACGAGAGCGATACCCACACGATAGACGTCCACATAGGACGTCTGCGCGAGCGCTTCCGCGACAACCCCGACTTCAAGATAGTCACCATGCGCGGGATAGGCTACAAGGTGGTGCGGCTATGAAGGAAAAAAGCGAAAAGCGCGCCGCCCGGAATACCCGGCAGAACAGGGGCAGGAGCAGCCGCTTCGGCATGAGCTTCGTGTTTTCGCTGCTCATACTCGCCGTCATGCTCGCGGTCGTAACCGCCGGCTCCGGCGTGGTAGAGCTGCTGCACAGACTGTTCGAGATAACGCGGAAGATCCCGGACGTCGTCTGGCTCATCCTCGTCAGCATATTCCTCGGCAGCGTCATCTCCATGCTGCTCAGCCACTGGTTCCTCGGGCCGATAATGAAACTCAGCGACGCGATGAGCAGAGTCTCCGGGGGCGACTTCAGCATACGTCTCGATACCGACAAGGGGTTCCGCGAGGTTCGCCGCATATACGGCGACTTCAACACCATGACCCAGGAGCTCGGCGCCACCGAGATACTTCAGACCGACTTTGTCTCGAACGTCTCCCACGAGTTCAAGACGCCGATAACCGCCATCGAGGGCTACGCCACCCTGCTCCAGGGCGGCGCGCCGATGAGCGAGGAGCAGTCCGAATACGTGGAAAAGATACTTTTCAACACCCGCCGGCTCTCGAGCCTTGTCGGGAACATCCTCCTGCTCTCGAAGGTGGACAACCAGAAGATACGTCCCTCCTCCTCCACATACAGCCTCGACGAACAGATACGTCAGACCATCCTCGCCCTCGAGCCGCGCTGGACCGAGCGCGAAACCGAGTTTGACGTGGAGCTCGACTCCGTCGAGTACACCGGCAGCGAGGCGCTGATGCAGCACGTCTGGCTGAACCTGATAGAAAACGCGATAAAGTTCGGGCCTAGGGGCGGAACGGTGCGCATATCCCTCGGGCGGCGGGACGGCAGTATAGTCTTTACCGTAGAGGACGAGGGTCCGGGCATTCCCCCGGAGGCGCAGAAGCACGTCTTTGACCGATTCTACCAGACCGACAGCTCGCACCGCGAGGAGGGCAACGGGCTCGGCCTCGCGCTCGTCAAGCAGATAGTCCTGCTCGCGGGCGGCACGGTGTCGGTGGCAAATCTCCCCGAGCGCGGGTGCCGGTTCACGTTGGAGCTACCCGAAGTCATAAAAAAGTCCTGACGGAGTTTTTTCCGACGTACACGCCGTCGGAAAAAACAGATTTGACTCTATTTCGCGCCTGCGGCGCTCTGCGATTCGCACAACGTAGGGCATTCGGCGCTGTGCGCCGAATGCTGATGCGCCCGGTAGAAAGTTGCGGCGCGTAGCGAGTTGAGGGGCGCATTCTCTGCAAGGCTTTTTAAGCGTATCCGTCCGAAAGCTGCGCTTTCGGACGGATATTTGTGCGCGCCTTTTTCAACAAAAATTGATTTTGAGTTGACACAGAGTTGCAAAAAGTGTTCTATACTTTACAATAGGATGAAATGGTTCATGCTTTGTTCTCAGGGGGTGACTATGATGCTTACGGCTCTGATGTTCACGGCGCTCGGGTATCTCTCCGGCAGTGTGCTCTACGCCCGGGTCTTTTCCCGCGTTTTCGGCAAAGAGAATATGCTTGAGGGCAGCCGCGACGGGAACCCCGGCACGGCGAACGCCTTTATGTACGGCGGCTTCCTGTGCGGCGTGCTGACGCTCGTCTGCGACCTTGCGAAGGGCGCTCTGCCGGTCTTTTTCTATATGACGAGCGCCGCCCTTCCGCGCGTCTCGCCGCTTCTGACGGCGCTCGTCATCGCCGCTCCGGTCATGGGTCACATCTTCCCGCTGTTTCATGGCTTTGACGGCGGCAAGGGCATTGCGGTCACGTTCGGGTGTCTCCTCGGGCTGCTGCCCGCATGGCAGCCGCTCGCGGCGCTTGCCTTCTTCTTCATCTTCTTCTCGGTAATACTCCGGGTATCCCCGCATTTTTACAGGACGCTCATAAGCTACGTCTCCGCGCTCATCGGAATGCTCTGCATGGGCTGCGGAGCGGGCGTATGCGTCGGATTTCTGCTCATCTCCGCCGCTGTCTGCGCACGGCTTCACATGAGCAGAGAGGAGCGAGAAAAGCCGGAGGTGAATCTGCTATGGATGCGCTGATACTTTCCTGCGGCACCGGCGGCGGACACAACTCCGCCGGCCGCGCGATAGCGGAGGAGCTTCGGCGGCGCGGAGACCGCGCCGTCATGCTCAACCCCTACACCCTGCACAGCCCCCGCCTCGCGGAGACGATAGACAACGCATACATCCGCATGGCGCAGCACGCGCCGCACGGGTTCGGCGCGGTCTACAAAATAGGCGACCTCTACCGCCGCCTGCCCGTCCACTCGCCGGTCTACTTTGCAAACCTCGCGATGATGTCCGCGCTCCGCGACTACCTCGCGGAGCATCGCTTTGACGTCGTGTTCATGCCGCACGTCTTCCCAGCCGAGATACTTACCGGCATGCGGCGGCACGGCTTCGACACGCCGAAGACGATATTCATCGCCACCGACTACGTCTGCATACCCTTCACCGAGGAGACCGAGTGCGACGCGTACATCGTGCCCGCCCCCTCGCTGATAAACGAATTTGCCTCGCGCGGCATACCGCTCAACAGGCTGTACCCCCTCGGCATACCGACCTCCGCCGCCTTCTCGGAGCCCAAATCTCCCGACGAGGCGAAGCGGAGCCTCGGGCTCGACCCGCAGAAGCGGTACATCCTCGTCTCGGGCGGAAGCATCGGCGCGGGCAAGCCGGAGACTGCGGTCGAAACTCTCTCCGCTTTCACGCGCGGACGCGGGGACGCCGGCATTATAGTCGTCTGCGGGAACAATGAGGATCTCTTCCGCCGCCTGAGCGAACGGTTCGGCGGGGAAGTCACCGTCGTCGGTCACACCGACAGGATGGCGGACTATCTGCGCGCGAGCAGTCTCTACTTCACGAAGCCCGGCGGGCTCTCCTCCACTGAGGCGGCGGTGTGCGGCGTCCCGCTCGTACACATCTCCCCGATACCGGGGTGCGAGACCTGCAACGTGGAATACTTCTCGGAGCGCGGCATGAGCGTCGCGTGCGACATGACCGAGGAGTCGCTTACCTCCGCCCTCTCCCTGCTTGACGACGGAGCGGCGCGCGAAGCGATGCTCGCTTCGCAGCGCCGCGAGATACCTCCCTCCGCCGCCGCGCGGATATGCGACCTTGCGGAGCGGCTCGTCCGCTCGCCGGAGCGCGTCCCGCGCGAGCTGCTGCCCGCGTAAGTGGGGCTTGCGCCCCACTCCCATCCAGCGGGGAAGCCCCGCGAGCATTCGCGGGGCGAGACCCCGCGTCCCTGTTACGAGGTAAAACCCCGTACTAATATGCGGAACCTAGCGGTTCCGGGACCATTGCGGGGCTGTGCCGCCCCGCACCCCTGCGCTACTTTTTGCTCGCGCAAAAAGTAACCAAAAACGCGCTTAAGGGAGAGGGCTTCGCCCTCTCCCTTAATAATCCCGCTCCCGAATACGACACAACACCATTACCCCCAGAGCAGGACAACACTCTGTATCCAACAAATCCATCATCCGACCGAGTGAGTTTCTGGGGGTACAATATTCGACTTTCCCACTGTATTCGACGACATCGAACAGTTCCTGCGTAGTAGATACAAAAGTCCGGTCCTACGCTCACACTATAAGCGTAATGCAGAGCGTCCCCGAGAAAACGAAACTTTCGGTTCTGGTGGAAAGTATAAGCGGGGAAGCTTGTACTAAGCTACGAACAGACGTCCCGCGTAGCAGAGACTTTCCGGTCAAAGAAAAGAGGGGTATAAAGGGGAGAAAACCGTGGTTTTCTCCCCCTTTGTGTGCTTTTTGGTTACTTTTTGCACAAGCAAAAAGTAACGCGGGGCGCGGGGCGGCGGCGTCCAATAAAACAAGTTCAGATTGTTTTCGGAGTGCGGCATGATTTCGGTCATGCCGCGCTTCCGTTTATGAGGTCGTTCAAAAGTGAGGCAGGGAGTATCCCGATGTAGTTGTAGCTGATGTCTACATCCTGCACCCGATGTCCGCTGGACTTGTCCGGCGCATGAACATAGACCGCTTTGACCAGATCGTTCAGGATCGCTGGCGTCAGCTCCGTCAGGCAGAGGTACTTCTTTACCGTGCGGATGAAACGGTC
>CANRJS010000041.1 GCA_947631015.1 uncultured Clostridia bacterium | reverse complement strand
GGGGCGCTGCCCCCGCACCCCCGGCGGGGCTGTGCCACCCCGCACCCCTGCATTACTTTTTGCTCGCGCAAAAAGTAATCAAAAAGCGCGCTTAAGGGAGAGGGCTTCGCCCTCTCCCTTAATAATCCCTCTCCTGAACACGACACACAACCGCAACCCGCATAACAGGACGACACTCTGTATCGAACAAATCTATCGTCCGACAGGGTGAGTTTCTGGGGGAACCATCCGACTTTTCCTAGGCAGTCGACGACATCGAATAGTTCCTGCGTAGTAGAAATAAAAGTCCGGTCCTACGCTCCCACTATAAGCGTAATGCAGATACTTTCCCGAGGAGACGGAGCTTTCGGTTCTATTGGAAAGTTTGAGCGGGGAAGCTTGTACCAAGCTACGGATAGACGTCCCGCGTAGCAGATACTTTCCGGTCAAATGAAAGAGGGGTACAAAGGGGAGAAAACCGTGGTTTTCTCCCCTTTGTGTGCTTTTTGGTTACTTTTTGCACAAGCAAAAAGTAACGCAGGGCGCGGGGGCGCAACCCCCGCATGGTGTCGGTAGAGCTCTGCTCTACCAAGGACGCGGGGTCTCGCCCCGCAAATGCTTGCGGGGCTGCCCCGCTAGAGGAGTGGGGATGCAATCCCCGCAAAGTACCCGTGAGGCTCTGCCTCACTCAGGGACGCGGGGCTCGCCCCACAGATTCCTGCGGGGCTTCCCCGCTATACGGGTGTGGGCTCTGCCCGCTAGATGGCTGCGGGCTTCGCCCGCATTATCTGAAATATTCGCACACCGCGTCCGCGAGGGCGCGCGCAAAGCGCGCCTCGTCCGCGTCGTTTGCGAGCCACTCGAACTCGGAGGGACAGCACACGAACCCGCACTCGACTATCGTGGAGGGGCAGAACGTCCCGCGGCAGATGTAGAGGTTCGATTGGTTCGCGCCGCGGTCGTAGAGCCCGAACGCTTCCGCCGTGTAGTGCGCGAGCGTTTCGGAGTATTCCTCGGAGATGTCCTCGCGGTACCACGTCGAGACGCCGCGTATGTTCGTCGCGTCGACGTTTTCGTCGATGGCGTTCAGATGTATCGAGAGGAGCAGGTCGGGACGCATTTCGCGAGCAGTCACGAGCCGCCCGTGCAGGTCGACCGTCGAGTCGTCGCTTCTGAGATATTCGACCGTCGCGCCGAGGCGCTCGAGCTCGTAGCCCACCTTCTTCGCGATGGCGAGCACGAGCACCCGCTCGCTCATCTCCTCGCCGAGAGGACCGAGCGCGCCGAGCTCGCTTCCGCCGTGACCGGGGTCGAGGAGTATAGTGAGCCCTTCGAGCGGCAGCGCGCCCTCCTTCAGCACGGGGCGGCGCTTCAGGGCAAGCGACAGTGTGCCCGAGCTCTCGTCGTACTCGAATATGTAGCCGTCGAGGAGCGAGCGGTCGCGGAGCGTGAGGCGGTAGTACGCGGAGCCGTCCTCTGACCACTGCGCGCAGGATGTGAAGAGCGAGCCCTGCGGCAGCGCGAGCGCCGGAGCGACGCCGCTGTAATGTATCCGCACGGTGACGCTTGCACCGGTGTAATCGACCGTTGACAGCGCCGCCGACGAGACCTTGAAGCGGAGATAGTCCCAGCCGTCCCCGAACTCGTATTCGGCGGCAGAGAGACCGCTTGACAGTGCGCCCTCGCCGTCCGAGAGCTCCAACCCGTCGCTCTCCGCCCAGTACCCGGAGCGGAGGCGTACCCATGCGCCGTTCGTAGTGACGGCGGTGACGTAGTCGGTCATGCCCCGGCAGAGCTCGCCCACCGGGCCGCCGGAGGTGGTGGAGCCGGGGTAGATGAACGCCGCATCGCTCGTGACGGTCGCGTAGAACGGCGCGCCGTCCCCGATGCAGCAGAGCATGCCGCCCGCGGAGACGGTCTCGGTCCTGCCGTTGTAGATCATGGTGTAGACCGGACGTCCGACGGTAGAGACCCTGCCTGAGGGATAGCCGTCGCTCACGGTGTAGGTGTAGAAGTAGTTCGTGCCGTAGACCTTGCCGTCTTTCGCGGGCGGCTCGGTGGCAGCGGGGGTGAGGCGGAAGGTCTCTCCGCTTATCGTCACCGAAAGCGACGCGCCTATCGGCGCGGTGCAGCGGAAGGTTATCTTCTCGCCCGGCGCGACGTAGATATCCCCCTCGGACGGATACGTGCTCTCCGCGACTATAGACGCGCTCTCGAGCGGCGTCGGCACGGCGGCGGAGCCTCCCCGCGTTATCACGCGCGTAAACTCGCGTTCGCCCTGCGTGAAGCGCAGACGGTTCTCTCCGCTGTCGAGCTTCACGAGCACGCCGAAGTAGCCGCTTTCGGTGACCTCCTCCACCTGCGTTCCGTTCAGATAGAGCGGCACCGTCGGGTCGCAGCGGCCGAGGACGTAGTATTCGGAATATCCCACGGTGATGTCGCCCGAAGGACGTCCCACCGAGATGCCGCCGTCCCACTCTACCGGGTCGAGCAGGGGATAGTCCTCCGGCAGGCTCTCCATGGCGTTCCAGCTAGCGATGAACGTCCCGAGCGGGGCGTAGTCCACAAAGAATTTATAGCGGAAGTGTATCGAACCGCTCACCTCCTCGGTCTCACGGTTGAGGGTGAGCTGCCGGCGGAGCTCGCCGGTTCCGCTCCACGCGCCGTTCTCCGCGCCGGAGCGGTAGGAGGCGTGGCCGACGTACAGCCGGACGCCGGTGTCCCGCACCACGTCCGACCACCACTCCACAAGCGTCTTATAGTCGGCGGGGGCGTAGCCTATCTCCCAGTATATCTGCGGGCAGATGTAATCGAGCCACCTCTCCTCGACCCACTTTTTTGTGTCGGCGAAGTGGTAGAGATAGCTCTGATTGCCGTTCGTGTCGCTGCCGCCGGGGACGGACGAGGCGTTCGCCCATATCCCGAACGGGCTCACGCCGAAGGTCTTGCCGTACTCGCGCGTGACCTCCCGTACCTCTCGTATCAGCGTATTTATGTTCTCGCGCCGCCAGTCCTCGAGGGAGAGAGAACTGCCGGAGGCGGCGTAGGTCGCCGCGTCGTCCAGACCTCCGTCAGGGTAGAAGTAGTCGTCGAAGTGTATACCGTCGACGTCGTAGTTTTTGCATATCTCGCGCACGCCGTCCACGACGAGCTCGCGCGCGCCCTCTATCCCCGGGTCGAGGTACATGTGTCCGTCGGTGTGCATGACGACCCACTCGGGGTGACGGCGCGCGGGGTTCGACTCCGCGAGCGCCGAAAGGTCGTGCGAGTTCCGCGCGACGCGGTAGGGGTTTATCCATGCGTGGAGCTGCATCCCGCGCGCGTGCGCGCCCTCCGTCCAGTATTCGAGGAGGTCGAAGCCGGGACCCTCGCCCTGCGTTCCGCTCACATACTCCGACCACGGGAATATGTCCGACTCATAGAGCGCGTCTCCGCTCGGCCGCACCTGAAAGAGGACGGCGTTGAAGCCGAGCGCGGCGCAGCGGTCGAGGACCTCGTCCGCCTCGCGCTTCAGCTCGTCGTCGCCGAGGCCGGTGCGGGAGGGATAGTCGAGGTTGATGAGCGTGGAGACCCAGACGCCCCGGAAGTCGTCCGATATGTCGGGGACGGATACGGCCGGCACGTCGGAGGGCGAAGGCAAAGCCGCCTCCACGCCGGACGGCGTGAGAGTGACGGAACCGGGAACGTCCCCGCCTCCGCCGCTGAGGAAAAAGAACGGTATCGCCACGAGCGCCGCTATGCAAAGCGGGACAACGAGGCGCAAAAGCTTTTTTGTCATAATATAAATTCTCCGTGAATTCGTAGAAAAGCGCGTCCGCAGAGGCGCGGGAAACCTATATCCGGTTTGCCGCCGGAATACCTGTGGTAAACAGATTATACTACAAAAACAGACGGCTTTCAAGAGCGGACGGCGGCGCCGTCCGCCGAGTGAGTATATTCGCGCGCGTGGCGCAAAATGCCGCGCGGGACGGCGCGGGAGAACCCTCCCGGCGCGTCGTTTTGTATGTATTTACCAAAGCGAAGCGTCGAAATTATTCAAAAAACGCGCATACCGCGCCTTGTAAAGCCGGGCGGACTGTGATAAAATAATCCGTGGTACAGATACAAATGATTTTCTGTGGGGGACATCCGTGATGCAGGAGAAGCTGAAATTCTATCTCGTGGAGCAGAGCGCGCTTCCGCCGGTGATAGTCAAGGTGGCGGAGGCAATGCAGAATCTGGAGAGCGGACGGTGCGAGTCGGTGGGCGACGCGGTGCGCGAGGCGGGAATAAGCCGCAGCGCGTTCTACAAGTACCGCGACTATGTCCGTCCGTTCTATGACGCGACGGCAAGCGAGATGCTCACTCTGCATCTGGTGCTCGAGGACTCGCCGGGGATGCTGTCGTCGCTTCTCGCGGCGCTCAGCGCGAAGGGCGCAAACATTCTCACGATAAATCAGTCGATACCGATAGGCGGCATAGCCTCGGTGACGGTGTCGGTGAGTCTCAGCGGCGGCACGAGCAAGGTCGGCGAGCTGGTGGACTCGGTGCGCGGGCTGAGAGGCGTGACGAAGCTTGAGCTCGTCTCGGGCTGAACGGAGGTGGAAAAGTGACGGGAATAGCCATACTCGGGATGGGCGTCGTCGGCACCGGAGTGTACGAGACGCTTGAGAGCAACGCGGAGACGATAGCCCGCCGGAGCTTCGGCCCGCTCGAGGTGAAATACGTCCTCGACCTTCGCGACTTTCCGGGCGCGAGCTTTGAGGATAGGCTGGTGCGCGATTTCGGCGTCGTCGAGCGCGACCCCGAGGTGAAGATAGTAGTCGAGACGATGGGCGGCACGACATACGCCTACGACTACACGAAGCGGGCGCTCGCCGCGGGAAAGAACGTCGTCACCTCCAACAAGGAGCTTGTGGCGGCGCACGGAGCGGAGCTCATCGCGCTCGCGGAGGAGCACGATGTAAACTATATGTTCGAGGCGTCGGTCGGCGGCGGCGCGCCGGTGATACGGCCGCTAGTCAGCTGCATGGGCGCAAACGTCATTGAGGAGATATACGGTATCCTCAACGGCACGACAAACTTTATCCTCGACAGGATGGAGCGCGGCGGCGCTCCGCTCGAGGAGGCGCTTGCGGAGGCGCAGGCGCTCGGATACGCCGAGCGCGACCCCTCGGCGGACATTGAGGGACTTGACCCCGCAAGGAAGATATGTATCCTCGGCAGCCTCGCCTGCGGATACGACATCGGCGTGGAGAACGTTCGGGCGGAAGGGATAGCCGGTCTCCGCCGCGAGGACGTCCGCCATGCGGCGGAGGCGGGGTACGCGGTGAAGCTGCTCGCGCGGTACATCCGCCTCGGAGAGAGAAAGGTGAGCGCGTTCGTCGCGCCGCACCTCATCCCGAAAAGCTGCATACTCGCAAACGTGAACGGCGTCTTCGGCGGCGTGACGTATATAGGAAACGTAGTCGGCGAGGTGGACATCCTCGCCGCGGGCGCGGGAAAGCTGCCGACGGCGTCCGCCGTCGCGGCGGACATCATCGACGCGGCGCGGCATCTCTATAAGACGCGCTTCCGCTCGGTGTGGAGCGCCGAGCGCGCGGAGTACGTCCCGCCAGAGGAAATAGGCGGGAGGTTCTACGTCGGCTCGTCCGGCAGCGCGCAGGATGCGCGCGAGGTGTTCGGCGACGTCCGCCTCATCTCGGAGGAGGGCGGCGCGGCGTTCATAACGCCCCGCCTCACGCCGGAGGAGCGCAGGGTAAAGACGGCGGAGTACCGCCGCCGCGCGCGGGTGTTTTCCGAGATGCGCGTTCTTGAACGCGGGGTGGACGAATGGTAAGGGTAAAGGTACCGGCGACGAGCGCGAACATGGGAAGCGGCTTTGACTGCATGGGTATTGCACTCTCGGTACGGAACGTCGTCGAGATGGACTTCTCCGACCGCATAGACATATCGAATAAGTCCGGCATCGACCTCCCGGCGGACGAGACGAATCTCATCTACCGCTGCGCAAAGCACGTCTTCGACATAGCGGGCGTCCCGATGCCCGGGCTGAAGATAGTCGAGGAATGCAATATCCCGATGACACGCGGGCTCGGCAGCTCGTCCGCGTGTACGGTGGCGGGGATAGTCGGTGCGAACGCTCTTCTCGGGGAACCGCTCGACGAGGAGGCGATAATAAACCTCGCCGCCATCATAGAGGGTCACCCGGACAACTCGACGCCGGCGATACGCGGCGGCTTCGTCGCGGCGATGCTCGAGAACGGGCGCGTCTGGCAGGTGCGGGTGCCGATATCCGGAAGGCTCCGCTTCTGCGCGTTTATCCCGGACTTCGAGCTTCGGACCGAGAAGGCGCGCGCGGCGCTTCCGAAGGAGGTCACCATGCGGGACGCGGTGTTCAACCTCAGCCGCGCCGCTCTGCTCGCGGGTAGTCTTGTCGCGGGCGAGCTGCATAATATAGGCGTGGCCACCGAGGACAGACTGCACCAGCCCTACCGCTTCGACATGATACCCGGCGGACGCGAGGTGGCCGCGCGGGCGCGCGAGCTCGGCGCGCTCGGGTCGTTCATAAGCGGGGCGGGACCGACTATAATGGCGGTCGTAGACCGCGCGAGCCTCGACTACGAGAAGCGCGTGCGGGAGCACTTCGCGGAGGAGTTCCCGAACTGGACCGTGAGGATGCTCGACTGCGACGAGACGGGCGTCACCGTGGAAAAGGAATAGAGTCCGCCCGCACTTTGTTTTCCGCGCCGCGGCGCGCAATAAGGTCTATAAACCGACGGAGGTTTTATGTAAATGGCACTCATCGTACAGAAATTCGGCGGAAGCTCGGTAAAGGACGCCGAGCATATCCGCAACGTTGCCCGTATCATAACCGATACATACAGGGCAAACAACGACGTCGTGGTCGTCCTCTCCGCTCAGGGAGACACCACCGACGAGCTTATCGAGAAGGCGCACGAGATAAACGAGTCGCCCTCCCGCCGCGAAATGGATATGCTGCTCTCGACGGGGGAACAGGCGTCGGTCGCGCTCTGCGCCATGGCGATAGAAAAGCTCGGCTGCCCCGTTATCTCGCTCAACGCGTGGCAGGCGGGGATAAGCACCGACTCGAACTACTCCAACGCAAGCATAAAGACGATAAACGACGAGCGCCTGCGCGCCGAACTCGACCGCAGGAACATCGTCATCGTCACCGGCTTTCAGGGGATAAACCGCCGCTACGATATAACGACGCTCGGCCGGGGAGGGTCGGACACCTCCGCCGTGGCGCTCGCGGCGCGGATACGCGCCGACCTCTGCCAGATATACACCGACGTGGACGGAGTGTATACCGGCGACCCGCGCATCATCCCCGAGGCGCGCAAGCTCGACGAGATAACCTTCGACGAGATGCTCGAACTCGCGAGCGCCGGCGCGCAGGTGCTCCACAACCGTTCGGTAGAGATAGCAAAGCGCTTCGGCATACAGCTCGAGGTACTCTCGAGCCTCGACCCGAAGCCCGGAACCATAGTTAAGGAGGTAGCAAAGAAATTGGAGAGCACAGCCATCAGCGGAGTCGCGCGCGACGAGAACGTCGCCTGTATAGCGATAACCCACCTCGAGGATAAGCCGGGCGTCGCGTACCGCATATTCTCGCTGCTCGCGCAGAGGAAGATAAACGTCGATATCATCCTTCAGTCGATAGGCCGCGACAATACGAAGGACATCACCTTCACCGTCGCGAAGGGCTACGCGGACGAGGCGATAGAGGAGCTCATGGAGCACAAGGACGAGCTGAACTTCGCGGACATATCCTGCGACACGAACGTCGCGAAGATCTCGATAGTCGGCTCGGGCATGATAAACCATCCCGGCATAGCGAGCCAGCTTTTCGAGGCGCTCTACAACGTCGGGATAAATATCCGCATGATCTCTACAAGCGAGATAAAGGTCTCGGTCCTCATCGACGCCAAGGACAGCGATATGGCTATCCGAGCCGTACATCACAAGTTCTTCGGCGAGCGCGCTGGGGCGTAAACACATACCGCGCCTGTTCGCGCGGTTAAAGTTGCTTGCCTATGGCAAGCAACTTTGCGCAGGCGGAATTCATTTCCGCCGAGTATTTGAATCGGAAGGGCTCCCACGCGGTCGCCGACCGCGTGGGAATACGTCGATTTTCCACCGAAGGCGGAAAACTCGGCGCGTAGCGGAGTGTTGCCGCCAGCAAGGCTCCGCCTTGTCCGGCGGCCTCGCTATAAATTGGTAAGGGCGCGGATGAAATCCGCGCCCTTACCAATTTATAGCGAAACTTACGCTTGACATTATCCGCCGCATTTGGTATATTATTTTTGGTCGGGATCCGTCTTCGGGCTCGACACTTTTCAATTATTTAAGTCACCTTCTCCGGAGGGTGGAGGAAAGGGAGTTTGGTTATGGCTTGGTTAGTTCTGCCCATCGTAGCCGCTCTCCTCGGTCTCGCGTTCGCGGCGTTCAACTTCTTCAGCGTCAAGCATCTTGAAGAAGGCACGCCGAGGATGCAGGAGATCGCGGCGGCGATACGGGTGGGCGCAAACGCGTTCATACGCTACGAGTACAAGGTGCTGGCGATAGTCGTCGTCATCGTCGCCGTATGCGTATGGCTCGCGCTCGAGTGGTACGTTGCGGTCGCGCTGCTCGTCGGTTCGGTGATGAGCGCTCTCGCGGGCTTCATCGGCATGAAGATAGCGACATACGCGAACGTCCGCGTCACCAACGAGGCGCGCACCACCAAGAACCTCGGCAAGACCCTGAAGGTCGCCTTCAAGGGCGGCTCGGTCATGGGCCTCTGCGTCGGCGGCTTCGCGCTGCTCGGCCTGTTCCTTATGTACATGATCTTCGGCGTCGGCTTTAACTGGCTCGGCATGACCGATGAGCCGCTGTCCTGGCTCACCAAGATACCGATGCTGCGCTTCCCGAACGTCATCACCGGCTACGCCCTCGGCTGCTCGCTCGTCGCGATGTTCAACCGTATCGGCGGCGGCATCTACACCAAGGCTGCCGACATGGGCGCCGACCTCGTCGGCAAGACCGAGGCGCACATACCCGAGGACGATCCGCGCAACCCGGCTACCATCGCCGACAACGTCGGCGACAACGTGGGCGACGTTGCCGGCCTCGGCAGCGACCTGCTCGAGAGCTATGTCGCTTCCATCGTCTCCGCCGTCGTTCTTGCGTATCACCTCTTCCTCGCAAACGAGTCTGTCGGCAAGCTCATCCCGCCCGAGCTTCTCCAGAAGCTCTACCTCTTCCCGATAGCCTTCGCGGGTATCGGCCTCATAGCGTGCTGCATCGGCATCGCGTGGCTGCTCCTCAAGGACCTGAGCAAGACCAAGAATGTTCACGGCCAGCTCAACGGCGCTACATGGATAGCGGCCGGCATCACGATAGTCGGCGGCTTCATAGCGTCCTACTTCCTGTTCGGCAAGGTCAGCCTTGAGAACACCGGCTTTGCCGCCGGCTTCCTCTCCCCGTGGATAGGCGCGGCGATAGGCGTTATCTCCGGCGTCGTCATCGGCATGATAGCCGAGATATACACCAGCGCCGACTACAATCCGACAAAGCGCCTCGCCGAGGCGTCCAAGGAGGGCTCCGCGCTCACCATCACGAGCGGCCTTGCTCTCGGCATGCGTTCCTGCATGGCGCCCTGCATCATTCTCGGCGCGGGCATCATCGTTGCGTACTATGTCGCCGGACTCTACGGCGTCGCGATGAGCGCCATGGGCATGTTGAGCTTCG
>CANRJS010000040.1 GCA_947631015.1 uncultured Clostridia bacterium | reverse complement strand
TACTCGACGTGGCGGTAGAGGTCCTGCCGCTGGAGGCTGCAGTGCGTTATCCACGGGCGGGTGTGGTCGTAGAACGCCATGCAGTTGTGTATCGAGCGGAGGTGCTTATACGGGTCGCGCTCGCAGATTAGCGCCGCGATGCGCTCCCAGTCGGATATCTTCTTCGCGCGGAGAAGGTCATATTCGTTTGCAAGGCTCCACCAGACGTTCCTGTACGCGGCAAACCGTGCCGTGACATACTTTATATAGAGGTCGTCCTGCTCGGGCGACATCTGCGAGAATCCCCAGCGGTCGTAAGGGTGGAAAAGTATGACGTCCGCCTCTATGCCGAGCGTCATAAGCTCCGCTATACGCCGCTCAAAGCGGCGGAAGTGCTCCGGGTCAAAGCGCGTGAAGTCCCAGTTGTTCCCCGCAAAGTCGACAAAATAAGTAAACGTCTCCTCCGAGAGACCCTCGTTACTCACCGGCGTGCCCTCGTAGGGGAAGGTCTCCGGGTCGCGGAAGTTGTGGATGTAGTGCTTGGGGAAGACGCAGAAGCGCATCTTGTTGAAGTATCCCTTTCGAAGCTGCGCGAGCGTCTTTTCGCGCACCGCCTCCGGCTGGTGTGCCCACGCGTAGCAGGTGGTGCCGACCGAGTAGTACGGCGTTCCGTCCTCGTAGACAAAGTGACAGCCGGAGACGCGCATCGGGCCGTGGTTTCCCTCGCCCGCGGCGGTCACGTTGAAGCGTCCTTCGGTCCTTGCTCCGTCGAAATTGCCGTCCGTGGAGTAGGCGTACTCCCCCTCAAAGGACGGCATGAATCGCACCTTGTACACTCCGTCCCCGTCGTAGAAGCCGCTCGCTTCGACGGTCTCGTGTTCGCCCCGGAACGTCCCCTTAAACTCGCGCTCGGTGAACGGGTTCCCGTCCGACGGGCCGTGAACCTCCGCCTCGAATATTCCCCATCTTTCAACGCTTGTCATGCTTTTTCCTCCCTATGAAGGGCGCGGAACCGGAGAAGTCCGGTTCCGCGCCGCTGTTTTCAGATCACCGTGTATCCGAGCAGATTGCCCGCCGTGTCGTAGATCATTACGACCATATCATTTTCTTCAAATGCGCTTGGCACCACACGCAGACAGAAGTGCCTGTTGCCCGACTTATCGTAAAAAGTTATTTCATTCAGTCCTTCTTCCGACAGAACTCTGTCATAAGCATGTGCCGTACCGTCCGGAGCAGTATAGGCTAGAGCCCACGTTCTGTAGAACCTGTCAAACTGACCCCTTACCAAAACGTCTTCAATGCTCTCACCCTCGTAGAGGTAGTCGTATGCAATGCGGTAGTCGGAGGTCATCTCTTTACCATCGATATAAACCGGGTAGTAATATATGGTATTAACGTTGTCGAACCAGCTGCTTAGAGGGTTATTGACATCTACCATTACGGTATGAGAGTCTTTGCCCGCGAGAGCTGCGCTTATTCTCTCCATCATCTTGTCATAGACAGCCGACGTGTCGATATATGTGCGGGTAAATTCCGCTTTGCCGTTTCCGATGCTGTCGGTGTCGCCGTGATGCTCGGCGATGATGTTAAGGTCGCCGTCCAGAATACACGTACAGTATGTACTACTTTTGTAGATGTTTGTACTAATACCATACGGAAATTCACTGTAAAAGTGTTTAATTGTCACGTTTGCGCTCACTGTTTTGTAAATATCAAAGATAGCCAAGTTTCTCATATACTCTTCGACCGAAATGCCGAGAACCTGCGCGCCTGCGCGATCTTGATAGCTGCTTATAATATACTTCGCCTGCGGTAGGACTGCGCGAACCGCTTCCTCAGTGATAATATTTCTTTCGTCTATGGCGATTTCTATCTTCTTCCCCTCTTCGGAGGCGGGCATTGCCGTCACGTCGGTAAATCCGGCGTCGTGCGCGGCGTTCGGGGTGACTGCGCCGCCCCATACAAGCGACTGTATGAGCGTAGTGTCCGAACCGTTCTTTTTCTGCTTCAGCGCGTCCGCCGAAACAACGGCGGCATCGCCCCGCAGGAACTCGCCGTCCCCGTAGATGCGGTCCACAAGACCGAGCTTCAGCGCAAAGTCGTTAGCTTCGCCGTATGTAAAGGGAGGATCCTCGCTCTTATCGTCATATCCGAGGGCGCGCAGAACAAAGGTGAGATAGTCCTTCGCCTGAGCTGTACCGCTCGCGTCGTACTTTGTCGCGCTCCTGCCGGTCGCCAGCTTCTCGCTGTATGCAAATGCCGCGTATCTGGCCGCCCACTCCGGAACGTCGTCAAACGGGTTCTGTCCGGTGAAGGCAAGCGCCTCATCCTCGCGCCCGATAAGGCGTATGAGCATGACGAGCGCCTCGATGCGCGTTGCCGGACGCTCAAGCTGATATTCGGGCGCGCCGTTCGCGTCGGTGCCGGTGCCCTTGAAGAGTCCGAGGCCGTTCAGAAGGTCTGCGGCGGTCTTAGGATCTGTCTCCGCCGCGGCGGCGGGGACCGCGAGCGCGAAGCAGAGGACAAGCGCCAAAACAAGCGATACTGCTCTTTTCATAAGCTTTTCTCTCCGTTCCTTTCAGATTTTGCGGATTTGAAATTTCGAAATAACGGAGGGTATGTTCCCTCCGCCGTTCCGATTTTATTTAATTTTAGCATACCGGCCGCGACGGCGCAAGTTTTTTCCGCGCCGCGCGGCCGGTATGCCGGTATTTTTTACCGTCTCCTCTCAGGCTGCTCGAACGTGTACCACACGTCGTCCGCGACAATGTAGCCCTCCGCCGAGTATTTGAAGGATACCGTTGAGTCGTCGTTGAACACGACGGTGACGGTGGTAAATGTCACGCCGTCCGTCGATTCGATACCTGTAACGACGGCTCCCGTCGCCCCGGACGTCTCCGTCTCCCCGGAGATCTCCGTCTGTGGAGCCTCAATGGTTTCCAAGGTTCCCGTGACCGCCGGAGCGTAGGTCACGGTCGCCGCGCCGTCCTGCGCGCCGTACTCATCTACCGGGACGAGAACGAGGCTCACGAAGTACTCGGTCTCCTCCTCGGCGTCTCCGGCAAAGACAAGCGTCTCCTTCGGCGTCTTTTCGCCCGTCTCATCCGCAAAGCACAGCTCCTTCACGGAGGACGGCTCTATCGCAAGCGAGCCGTTATACACAAGCGGCACCGCCGTCCCTCCCAAGCCGCGCTCCGTATCGGTCATGCCTTCCGGCCTGCTGTTTGCCACTTTGCTTTCCTCGCCGGAGAGGGTGGCTTGAGATGCCGACGGTCCGCTTCCCGGCGCGATGGCGGTATACAGCGTCCCGTCCGTCTCCACATTCTCCTGCGGGGCAATATCCTCTGCCGCCGCAGGGGCAGGTTCGGGCGACTCTACGGAGTAGACGGCGCCGCCGCTCGGTCTGTCCTGCGCGGACCCCGCAGACATCACGTATACGCCGGGCTGTGCCTCGCTGCTCTCCGCGCTCCTGCTCGGCAGCCACCGCAGGCCGACCGCCACCGCGAGCATCGCTGCGAGTACTCCCGCCGCCGCCTTCGGGACAAGGCGTCTCCGCCGCTTCTCTCTTTTCACCGCCGCCATCACGCCCTCGCAAAGCTCCTTCGGCGGCTCCGCCATATTCTCCTCGGTGAGCTCGGAGACGGTTTTCAGAAATTCCGCCTCTCGCCTGCAATCCTCACATTCGGCAAGGTGGCGCTCAAGCTCTGCGCGCTCGTCCTCGCCGAGCTCGCCGCGGACATATTCTTCTATCTGCTCCGCGCGGTATCCGCAATTTTTCATCGGCGCTCTCCCCTGCCTTTCCTGTTATTAGACGCAAAACTCTCCGGAATGTTCCCGCTCTTTATAAGAAGTTCCCGCAGATGCTCCCGCGCACGGTGCAGGCGGCTCTTGACCGTGCCCTCCTCGATGCCGAGCGTCTCCGATATCTCGGCGTAGCTGAGCGAATATACCTCGCGCATGAGAAAGATCTCCCTGTGCTCGGGCGCGAGCGTATCTATCGCACGGTCTAACTCGCGGCGAAGCTCCTCGCGTTCGAACGCCGCGTCCGGCGCGAAGCTGCCGTCCGCTATCTCGGTTTCGCGCTCCTCGTCGTCCGCGTTCACCGCGAGCGGCATTTCCCGCCGCCGCGAGAGGCGTCGGAGGTGGTCGGTGCAGAGGTTTGAGACTATGCGGAAAAGCCACGTTGAGAACTTCGCGTTCCCCTTAAATTTCCCGAACGACCGCCACACACGGATGAAAGCCTCCTGTGAGATGTCAAGCGCGTCCTCGGCGTTTCCGGTCATGCGGAGCGCTATGTTGTATACGCGCTTCTCGTAGCGCCGCACAAGCTCCTCGAAGGCGGAGTCGTCCCCGTCCGCCGCACGTTTTACAAGCTCCTCGTCCATGGTCTCCGCCTCCTTTCCCGCGCCGCCGGCGCTTAAATCAAATCTGTATCATCGAGGGCGCGCCGGACTACTTCAGATCGTGGCAGATGCCCTTCGTTATCGAATAGATATCCTCAAAGCTCGAGATGTGGGATATTTTCTCGCGGTAATAGCCCGCGTAGGGTATGCCCTTCAGATACCACGCGTAGTGCTTGCGCGCCTCGAGACAGGCGATGTGCTCCCCCTTGTCCTCACGCGCGCGCTCGAACTGCCGCACGGCTGTCTCGCATTTCTCCTCGATGGACGGCTCCTCCGGCGGCTCCTCTCCGTCGAGCGCGGCGAGTATCTCGCGAAATATCCACGGCCTCCCGAAAGCGCCGCGCCCTATCATCACCGCGTCCGCGCCGGTATAGCGCAGGAGGCGCACGGCGTCCTCGCCGCAGAAGACATCTCCGTTGGCGATGACCGGTATCTTCACCGCGCGCTTCACGTCCCGCGCGGCGTCCCGGTCGGAAAGTCCGCTGTAAAGCTGCGTGCGCGTGCGCCCGTGGACGCACACGGCGGAGACGCCGAGCCGCTCCGCGAGCCGCGCAAGCTCGACGCAGTTGCACGAGCCGGAGTCCCATCCCTTCCGCATCTTCACCGTCACCGGGACGGGCGAGCCCTCCAGGACGGCGTCTATCACGCGCGCGGCGCGGTCGAGGTCGCGCATGAGCGCGCACCCCTCGCCGTTGTTTACGATCTTGCCCATCGGGCATCCCATGTTGATGTCTATCACGTCCGCGCCGCTTAAATCCGCGGCTATCTTAGCGCCCTCGCGCATGACCTCCGGCTCGGAGCCGAATATCTGCGCGGCGGACGGGTGCTCGTCACTCGCGATACGCAGCAGCGCGCGGGACTTTTTGTCGCCGAAGGTGAGCGCCTTCGCGCTTACCATCTCGGTGCAGGTGTACTCCGCGCCGTATTCGCGGCAGACCGAGCGGAACGCAAAGTCGGTGACGCCCGCCATCGGCGCGAGAAGCACTCTCGCGCCGCGGAAACCGGTATTCTCCTTTTTTACAGACGTCTCCATCGTATTCCCCCGGAAATATCGAAGCGCTTCCCCTCGGGAAGCGCCCCGCGAGTACGTGACATTATAGCACAACCGAAGCCTCTTTGCAAGCGGACACGTCTGCGGCGGCGCGATCCGCCGGGACCTGTTTTTCGCCGTGACCGGCTCTCGCCGGGCTGCTCCGCGTATCGAAAGCGTATCCTTCGGGGAAAGCTACCGACAAATCCGCATTTGTGAGGTACACGAGATGAAAGTGACTTTTTTTGACGCCAAGCCCTACGACAGGCTCTACTTCGAGCCGATGCTCGCGGACGCCGGCATAGACGTGAAGTTCTGCGAGTACCGCCTGTCCCCGGAGACCGCCGCGCTCGCCGCCGGCTCGGAGGCGGTCTGTATCTTCGTCAACGACGACGCGGGCGCGGAGACGATAGACGCGCTCGCGCGCGCCGGAGTGAAGCTTATCGCGCTCCGCTGCTCGGGATACAATAACGTCGACTTCGACGCGGCGGAGGGCCGCGTCCGCGTAGTAAGAGTGCCGGCGTACTCGCCCGCCGCCGTCGCGGAGTACGCGGCGGGGCTGATGCTCGCGACGAACCGCAAGATACCCCGCGCCTACGCGCGCGTGCGGAGCGGAAACTTCAGCATCAACGGCTTTCTCGGATTCGACCTCGAGGGACGCACCGCCGGAGTAGTCGGCACCGGCAGGATAGGAAAAAAGTTCATCACGATATGCCGGGGCTTCGGGATGAAGATAGCCGCTTACGACGCGTACCCCGACCCCTCGCTCGACGCGGAATATATGCCTCTCGAGGAACTCGAGCGCCGCGCGGACGTGATAAGCCTGCACTGTCCGCTCACCGATGAGACCCGCCACATGATAAACACCGCCGCGATAGAGCGGATGAAGGACGGCGTCATACTGATAAACACCTCGCGCGGCGGGCTTATTGACACCACGGCGCTCCTCGACGGTCTGAAGTCTAAGAAGATAGGCGGCGCAGGGCTCGACGTCTACGAGGAGGAGGAAGCCTACTTCTACGAGGATCTTTCAAACGAGGTCATAACCGACGAGGAGCTGCTTCAGCTGCTCGCCATGCCGAACGTCATCCTCTCCTCGCACCAGGCGTTCTTCACCGAGGACGCCATGCGCGCGATAGCCGAGACCACCGTCGGAAGCCTCCTCGCCTTCCGGGACGGCAGAGAGCTTGAAAACGAGCTGCGGTTCGAGCGCGGCGGCGAGCTTGCCTTCGCCGGAAATTAGTGTGAAGTGTTTTACATTACAGGGTTCTTTTTAAAGAGACAGCCTGTAATGTTTTTCGCTTTACGGCATATCCCGCCCGTTCTGCCCCTCGGAGAAATTCCGAGGGGCAGATATATTTGCCAAATCTCCGCTTTTATGCTATAATCACAGAGCTTCTTAAACTTTGACCTCGGAGGTATCTGTTCCTTATGGGCATAACTATCGGCATTGACATCGGCGGAACTACGACGAAGATAGTCGGCATCGGGCCGGAAAAGAATATCATCACCCCGATGATGGTCCGCGCAAACGACCCGGCCGCGTCGCTCTTCGGCGCGTTCGGCAAGTTCATAGACGAAAACTCGCTTTCAATATCGGACGTTGACCGCGTCGCGCTCACCGGCGTCGGCGCCTCGAGCGTCTCAAAGAAGATATACGGCATCCCCACCTACCGCGTAGAGGAATTCCTCTCCAACGGACTCGGCGGACTGTTTCTCTCCGGCCTCGAGGACGCGATAATCGTCAGCATGGGCACCGGCACGTCCTTTGTCCGCGCCCTCGGAGACGGCACGGTGACGCACATCGGCGGCACCGGCGTCGGCGGCGGAACGATACGCGGGCTTGCCGACCAGCTTCTCAAGATACGCGATTTTGACGTGCTCGTCGAGACCGCGAAGGACGGCGACCTCTCAAAGGTCGACCTCACCGTCGGCGACATATCGCGCGGCAAGATACCTGAGCTCTCCCCGAACGCTACCGCCTCCAACTTCGGCAAGCTGAGCGACCGCGCGGAGAAGCAGGACATAGCGCGCGCTATCTTCAACCTCGTCTTTCAGACGATAGGCATGCTCTCGGTGTTTGCGGCGCGCGGCTTCGGCTCCGCCGAGGTCGTGCTTATCGGCAACCTCACGAGCATCCCCTACTGCCATGAGATACTCGGCGGCGTGGGGCAGAAGGTGCGCGGCTTCGGCTTCATCATCCCCGAACACTCGGAGCACGGCACCGCCGTCGGGGCCGCGCTCGCGGTCATAAACGGGCGCTCAAGCGTCGAGCTGTGAAAAGCGTGAAGGGGCGCTTCGCCCCGAGCCCGAGCGGACGGATGCACCTCGGCAACGTCGCAGCGTATCTGCTCGCGTGGCTCTCGGCAAAGAGCGCCGGCGGGAGCATCGTCCTCCGCATAGAGGATCTCGACCGCGGACGCTGCCGGCGTGAGTACGCCGAGCAGGCGGCGCGCGACCTCGACACGCTCGGTCTCACGCCGGACGAGGGCGGCGTATTCCCGCCGTACATGCAGAGCGGACGCGGCGAGGTCTACACGGCGGCGCTCGAAAGGATAAGGAGCCGCGCGGAGGTGTACCCCTGCTTCTGCACGCGCGCGGAGCTGCGCGCCGCCTCCGCGCCGCACGCCTCGGACGGCACGCCGGTGTACGACGGACGCTGCCGCCGTCTCTCCCCCGAAGATGTGTCCCGGCTCAGGGCTGTCCGCTCTCCCGTGCTGCGCCTCGCCGTCCCGGACGTGACGGTGTCCTTTGAAGACCGGCGGCTCGGGCGCGTGTCACAGCAGCTCGCGCGGGAATGCGGAGACTTCGTGCTCCGCCGCTCGGACGGGACGTATGCCTACCAGCTCGCCGTCGTCGCGGACGACATCGACATGGGCGTTACAGAGGTGGTGCGCGGAAGCGACCTTGCTTCGTCCACTCCGCGCCAGATATATCTCTACGGCCTGCTCGGCGCGGAGCCGCCGGAGTACGCGCACACGCCGATGCTCGTCGCGCCGGACGGACGGCGGCTCGCAAAGCGCGAAAAGTCGCTGGACCTCGGAAGTCTGCTCGCGGAAGCGGCGCCGCAGCGCATCATCGGAGCGCTTGCGCACCTGCTCGGAATAATCGACCGTCGGGAGGACGTCTTGCCGCGCGACATTATAGGAGATTTTTCGTGGGACAAAATCACCAAAACCGATATTGTGATAGATGATGAAGTCTTTTTGCGCGATTTATCGACAAAACAGTTCTGATTTTGACCAAATGTGTTCGTCGGCGCGGACCGGTATTTTACACGGCATCAAATGATACGCAATATGTGCCGAAATCGTTACAGGTCTCGGCAAATATAAGAAAGCATTTTGAAATTATGGGAGGAGAAGTTACAATGGAAAAGGTCTATGAGACACTGAAAAAGTGCGGGGTCTACTACCTCGCCACCGTCGATGGCGACACGCCGCACGTCCGTCCCTTCGGCGCGCTCGCGCTCTTTGAAGGTAAGGTCTACATCCAGACGGGCAAGGTGAAGGCGGTCGCGCACCAGCTCAAGGCGAACCCGAAGATCGAGATAGCGGGCATGTTCAAGGGCGGCTGGGTCCGCATTTCGGCCGAAACCGTGCTCGACGAACGCATCGAGGCGCAGGAAGCGATGCTCGACGCAAACCCCGGCATCCGGAACATGTACAGGGCCGGAGACGGCAATACCGAGGTCTATTACCTCCAAAACGGCACGATGCAGGTGTTTGGACGGGACGAAACAGAGAATATCCGCTTTTAGTGAGGTAATTTCCGCTAAAATACCCCCTTAATGTATTGTAAACGCAGACATCTCACAGTATTATAGTACATAGATAACGGTGTTCAATCCGGACATACACTATCATATAAAGGGGAAAGAACTATGAAAGAATCAAAGTACGATGCGCTCAAGATAGAAAATCAGATCTGCTTCCCGCTCTATGCCGGATCCCGTGAGATAATCAAGAGGTACAAGCCTTATCTTGACGAGCTTGGCCTTACCTACACCCAGTACATCACCATGATGATACTCTGGGAGGAAAAAGAGGTAACGGTCAAGCAGCTCGGCAAGCGCCTGTATCTCGACAGCGGAACCCTCACCCCCCTGCTGAAAAAGCTCGAAGCAAAGGGACTCATCACCCGCGTCCGCCCCATCTCGGACGAGCGCAGCCTGATAGTCTCCATTACGCGCGAGGGTGCAAAGCTCCGTGACCTTGCGGTGGACATACCGGCGAAGATGGCGCCCTGCCTGCACCTCACCGAGGACGAGGCGAAGGAGCTCTACCGTCTCCTCTACAAGATACTCACGGCAAGTGAGACCGAGGACGCCGAATAACCGAAACACGTACTTAGAAACAACAACAACAAATAAGACGATCGCGCGCCGGAAGAAATTCCGGCGCGCGTTTTTTGTGTGTTGTTCCGTATGCTGTTTCCCGCGAATCGCTTTACTCTATCTCGGAAAGCTCCTTTGCAAACGCGTCCACGGTCTCCTTCGGAACGCCGGGCAGGTGCGTCAGGATGTTCCCTATCGGGAAATACATATCGTAAAGCATATCCGACTGCGGATTTGCGGCAAGCTCCGGGAAGAACCGGTCGAGCAGCGCGCGGAGCCGTTTGTCCTTCAGGACAAGGCCGACGCCGATGTTGAGGTCGTATTTCGGGCGGCGGCGGAGCGACGTGACGTCAAACGTCTCGGGATACTCTATAGGCGCCGCATTGCACGCCGTGTCCGCGACGGTGAGCGCGCCGCCCTCCGCGCGAACGAGCGCCGCAAGCGGCATCTTGCCCGTGAGCTCGACGCTGCGGGCGTCCGGGCCATTCGTGCCGACGTAGAGGACGTAGTCCCCGTCGAGGAGCTTCCGCGACCCGTCCTCGAGGACGCTCGCGAGGCGGCGCGGAGCTATCTCTATCGCGACCTTCACGCTCTCCCCCGCTTTCACGCTCACGCGCTTGAAGAAGCAGAGCGACGCCGCCGGCTTCTCAAATGCGTCGCCGAGGTAGGAGACGTAACACTGCACCGTCTCGTCCCCGTCAACGCAGCCGACGTTTTTCACCGTGACCGAGCCGTGCAAACCGTTTTCATCCGC
>CANRJS010000039.1 GCA_947631015.1 uncultured Clostridia bacterium | reverse complement strand
GGAAAAGCAGGAAACGGCATGACCGAAATCATGCCGTCCCTGCAAAACTTGATAAACCTTTCTTATGACCCCCGCCGGAAAGCCGGTGGATGTTTTTGCATCAAACCGTCATATAAAAGGGCTCCCGCACGGTCGCCGCCGCGCGGAAATTCCGCCGCCTCACTCTTCCCCGTGCCTCTCGCGATACTGCCGCGGGCCGATGTCGTAGAGGTCGTTCCCGAGCGAATCTATGACGACGACGGCGGGGAAGTCCTTCACCTCGAGGCGCATGAGCGCCTCCGCGCCGAGGTCGGGCCACGCGGCGACCTCGGCGAAGGTGATGCACCGCGAGAGCAGAGCGCCCGCGCCGCCCGTCGCGCCGAAGTACACCGCGCCCGCCTCCTTCATAGCCTCCACGACCTCGTGCGAGCGGCGTCCCTTGCCTATCATGCCGAGGTTCCCGAGCGCGAGGAGACGCGGCGCGTAGGCGTCCATCCGATAGCTCGTCGTCGGCCCCGCCGCGCCTATCGGCGTACCGGGAAGCGCGGGCGACGGGCCCATGTAGTATATCACCGAGCCCTCAATCGGCAGAGGGAGCGGCCTTCCCTCGTCGAGAAGCTCGCAGAGCCGCTTGTGTGCGGCGTCCCGCGCGGAGAAGATGACGCCGCTTATCAGAACACTGTCCCCCGCGCGGAGACGCGCGGCGGCGTCCCGCGTGAGCGGAGCGGTAAGCTCGTAGGTCATCACAGCACCTCCGTGACGTGTCTCGAGACGTGGCAGTTTATGTTCACGGCGCAGGGGAGGCTTGCGATGTGCGTCGGCATCGTCTCGATGTTGACGCCGAGCGCCGTCGTCCGCCCGCCGAGACCCTGCGGCCCTATACCGGTCGCGTTTATGAGCGTCAGAAGCTCGCTCTCGAGCTCTGAGTACATCTCCGCCGGATTGTGCGAGCCGACGGGGCGGAGCAGTGCCTTCTTTGCGAGCAGCGCTGCCTTGTCGAAGTTCCCGCCTATCCCGACGCCGACGACTATCGGCGGGCAGGGGTTCGGCCCCGCGAGGCGCACCGTCTCGAGCACGAAGTCGCGGACGCCGCCGATACCGTCGGATGGCTTGAGCATAGCTATACGGCTCATGTTCTCGCTGCCCGCGCCCTTCGGCGCGACGGTTATCTTCACGCGGTCGCCCGGGACGAGCTCGGTGTAGAGGAGCGCGGGGGTGTTGTCGTCGATGTTCACGCGGTCGAGCGGGTCGCGCACGACCGACTTTCTGAGGTATCCGTCGGTGTACCCCTTCGCGACGCCGGCGTTCACCGCGTCCGTGAGACTGCCGGAGATGTGGACGTCCTGCCCCACCTCGACAAAGACGCACGCGAGCCCGGTGTCCTGGCAGATGGGCACAGGACCGGCGGCGCGGTAGTTTTCGATGATTGTGTCAAGTATGCCGCGCGCCGCCTCGCCGTCCTCATCCCGGCGGGCAAGGTCGAGCGCCGCCCGCACGTCGTCCGGCAGGACGGTGTTCGCGCGGACGCACATATCCGCGACCGCCTCGGCTATCAGCCGGCTGTCAAGCTCTCTCATGGCAGACACCCCTTTCCTTTTGTCGTCTACTCTATATGTTACCACATTTCACCGCGCAGCACAATCCCCACGCGGCGGAGCCGCGCGGGGGCCCTTTCCCCAAGCGGTGCTTTGCACCGTTTGGGGACCCCTCCGATTGAAATGCTCGGGGCGAACACGAGGGCGCCCACCAATTCTTCATCGGCACATATTCAGCCCTCGTGAGCTTTGCCGCAAGCGGCAAAGCTGAACACAGTGCAAAATTGCCCTGCGCGAAGTTAGCGGCTCCGCCGCTAACTTCAACCGCCGGAACCGCGGCGGCGCGGCTTTGCCGCGAAAAGTGGGGACCCCTATGATTGAAATGCTCGTGCGGAACACGAGGGCGCCAACACGTTCCTCATCGGCACCTATTCAGCCCTCGTGAGCATTGCCCGCGAAGCGGGCAATGCCGACCAAGGATATGAATCCCCTGCGCGAAGCCTCGCAGAGTTTCGCACCGAAGGCGCGAAATAAATTCAAATCATTTTCGGCGGCGGCGTGTACGTCGGGAAAAATACTTTGCGCGTAGCGCGCGTCGAAGACGGCGAAGCCGTCTCCGCGCCTGTTCGCGCGGTGAAAGTTGCTTGCCGCAGGCAAGCAACTTTGCGGAGCCCCGATTCACTCGGGGCGAGCATTTCAATCGGAAGGGCTCCCACGCGGTCTCTGACCGCGTGGGAATTGCGAAGCGGAGCGCTTGCTGTCGGCAAGGCTTTGCCTTGTCCGACAGCTTCACTTGGAATTGCGCGGGCGCAATTCCAAGTGAACTTTTCGCGGGAAATTGGTAAGAATGCGCCCGCGAACTCATACCGCATTCGACTGCCTACCGGGCGCATCAGACCTCGGTGCTTCGCACCGACGTCCCGACATTGTGCGAATTTGAAAGTCTGCCCCGCGATTTCCCGCGAAAGTTTGCCAAAAAAGTTCGTGAGAACTTTTTTGGCAAACTTATAAAATGTATACTTTATGCCCCGCCTGCTCAGCGAGACGGACGGTCTGACCGGTGCCGCTCTGCTCGCGTCCGGGCAGGTAGTAGGCGACGCAGGCGGAGGTCCGCTCTATCATGTAGCGGTTGCGCGCCGCGTACGCGCCAGGAAAGTACACCGGTGAGACGCACACCTCCTCCGAGGCGTAGGCGCGTATGCGCCGCAGGAGCTCGCGGTCGCGAGCCTGCCAACGCGAGTCGTGGCCGGGGAACGGACAGGCGAGCACCAGCTCAATGTCCCTGCATCCGTTCCGTATCGCGGCAACGACCGCAAGTCCTGCAAGGAGGTCGAAGCCGTAAGCGCCGCCGACGTAGAAGCGGCGGTACCCCTCGCGGTACAGGTCGAGCACGAGCATCCCCAGCCGGGGTGTGAGTTCCCTGCGCTCCTCCGGCGTCATGCTCCGGTGGCCGGTAAAACAGCACGCCCTCGCGCGCTCCCCGGCGGGCAGGAGACTGAGCGCCGGGAGCGCTAACTCCGCCGCGTCGCCGCCCGGCTCGTCCTCCGGCTCGCACCTCTGCGCGTGCTCCGAAAGCCATATGGCGACGCCGTCCGCAGAGTTCGAGCCGATGACCGCCGTCGCCGCCTCACGGAGCGCCGGAGCGGCGTCCGCTACGGCATAGCTCTCGTCGGATGCGAGGAGCATATCCAGGTCGCTCTCCGTGTCGCCGAAGGAGACGACGCGGTCAAAGCCGCAGATGCTCTTTATCCGCGCGACAGCACCGGCCTTGGAGGCGGCGGAGGAGGTTATCTCGCACCAATACTCCTCGCGGTACAGCTCCCGGTGCAGGCTGACGTTGAAGCGGTGGTCGCCGGAAAAGCGCTCGAAGAGCGGCAGCAGCTCCTCCCGCTCCCCGATACAGGTGAAGTAGAAGGGAATGCCGTCATACAGGAGGGACGCATCGGTCACGGGACGTAGGCGGGCGTCGCCGCGCCGCGAGTTGAGGTAGTGCCGTATCCCGTCGTTTACCCGCGTCGTGAGCCAGGAGACGCGGTCGGTCCCGCCGATGAGCGAGTAGACGAGGGGGCTGAGGTCGAGCTCGCGGAACGCGCGGACGAGGTCGTCCGCTCCCTCCTGCGGAATGGTCGTCCAGGAGACGGCTCTGCCGGTGTCCGGACGGACTATCAGCGCGCCGCCGTAAGCGACGGCGGGCAGCGTGAGCCGAAGCCCCTGCGTCGCCCGCGCGGCGGAGGCATAGCTCCGCGCCGTCGCATAGGTGAAGCTCACGCCGTCGGAGACAAGGGCATTCAGCGTCTTGAGCGTGTACGGGCCGAGCGTGCCGTCACGGTCGAGCAGAGTGCCGTCTAGGTCGGATACATACAGAGTCTTCATCGGAGGCTCCTTTCGTATGTTGATTGAACAGGATCCGAAGCGCGCGCAGAGCGCGCGATGTAAAGCACAAAAGCGTCCCGCAGGGAGATGAGCTGCGCGGGTACGTGTTACGTCAATCATACCACGCCGGAAGCAAAATCGCAATCTTGCGTCGAAAGAAAAATGTGCGCCGCTGCCAGCGCGATATGACGGCATAGAGAGCATCGAAAAAAGACGAGCGCCGGATGGCTGTTTTGCTTTGACCGGACGGGACGCTTCGAAAAAATCTCGCTCTTGACAACCCATCCGCTTTGTGTTATTATAATTTGGCTCGATGCGGAGGTGTCGCCTAGCTTGGTCGAGGGCGCACGATTGGAAATCGTGTAAGGGTCAAAAGCTCTTCGAGAGTTCGAATCTCTCCACCTCCGCCACACCCAAGAGCCCGAAACCACAACGGTTTCGGGCTCTTCCCTTACTCTCGCAACGGTTCTGTGCTTTGGGATCATGAAAGCATTTACAGCCGTTTTTTGGTACAAAATACACACGAAAATGCACACAAATCGTGTTCAGCCGGCCTCGGGTTTTGCCGTAGAACCGACCTGCTTCCGGGCGGAAAAACATCCTGCGGCCGACGAACAGACGCAATAACAAGGGACAGACCGCTCTCCGGCGGTCTGTCCTTTCTCACGCTGCTTTCTTTTGCTCCCGACGCTCAGTGGTGGTCGTGGTCGACATCGCGCTCGAGCACCGCGCCGGTCGCGGCGTCTATCTTATACTCGTACTCGACGCCGCCGCTGTAGAACTCCACCTCATACACCGCACGCCCGTCGTCGCGGTCCAACTCCTGCTTGACAAAGGTGACGTCCGACGCGGCAAGCCCCGCGTCCGCGAGCGCCGCGTCCTTCGCGGCGTCCGTTCCGATATAGCCGTCGGAAGTCGGAGCCGTGGTCGGAGTCTCGGACGGAGCCGCTGTCGGCGCGGGTGTGGGCGCTGAGGTCGTCTGCGCGGCGGGACGGCCGCCCCAAATCTCCTTGCTCTTGCCTATGACGGCGCCGGTGAGGGCGTCGATCTCATACTCATACTCCGCGTCCGCGCCGTAGAACTCAATGTCGTAGACCGCGCGGCCGTCGTCCCAATCAAACTTCTCCTTGGTGAATGTGACGTCCGACGCGGCAAGTCCCGCGTCGGCGAGCGCCGCGTCCTTCGCGGCGTCCGCGCCGATGTAGCCGTCGGAAGTCGGCGTCACTGTCGGGACGGCGCTCGGCTCGACGGACGGAACCGCTGTCGGCGCGGGTGTGGGCGCTGAGGTCGTCTGCGCGGCGGGACGGCCGCCCCAAGTCTCCTTACTCTTGCTTATGACAGCGCCGGTGAGGGCGTCGATCTCGTACTCATACTCCGCGTCCGCGCCGTAGAACTCAATGTCGTACACCGCGCGGCCGTCGTCCCAATCGAACTTCTCCTTGGTGAACGTGACGTCCGACGCGACAAGCCCCGCGTCCGCGAGCGCCGCGTCCTTCGCGGCGTCCGCTCCGATATAGCCGTCGGAAGTCGGGACGGCGCTCGGCCCGACGGACGGAGCGGCTATTGGAGCCTCGGACGGCGCCGCCGTCGGCGCTATTGTCGGCTGTGCGGCGGGCCGGCCGCCGTTCCAGACCTCCCTGCTCCTGCTGAAAACCTCGCCGGTCTCGGCGTTTATCTCGTACTCATACTCGGAGTCCGCCGTGTAGAAGTCTATATCGTAGACCGCAAAGCCGTCCTCCGTGTCGAGGCGGGTCTTGGTGAAGGTGACGTCCGACTCCGTGAGCCCCGCGTCCGCGAGCGCCGCATCCTTCGCGGCCTCGAGCGTAACGGTCGCCGGAACTGGCTCGCCTGCCGTGCCTCCCCGGACGCGCTCGACCTCCTTCTTCACTATCGCGCCGTCCGCCGCGCTTACGAGATAGTCGTACTCCGCGCCGTCGGCGGTGAACTCTATCTCATAGACGAACCGCCCGTTTTCAAACTCAAACTCGGTGTGCTCCACGCGCGCGGAGGCGGGATCCACCCCGGCGTCCGCGAACGCAAAGTTCTGCGCATTTTCAACGCCTATCGCGTTGTGCTGTGCGTTCGCGCGCACGGCCATGACCGTTCCCGCTCCCGCTATCGCGAGAATGAGCACGATGCAGACGACGGTGATCACCTTCCTCTCGGGTGTCGAAAACAGCTTCTTCAGTTTTTCCATAAATACACTCCTTTCCGGATATCGAGCATTTTACGGTCCAAACAGTGTTAACGGTCACTTTGAACGTTTTCCCTTTTGATTTTTCCCTCCCTTCACCGAGCCGACTGCGGCGACGAGCGCCGCCGCGCCGAACACGGCCGCGACATATATTCCCGCCTCGGGCTTGCTCTCGGCTTCGGTATCCTGCTTCGGTTCTTCCGACGTATCGGCCTGCGCCGGCGGCGCATCCTCGGGCGGTGCCGACGGGAGTTCCGGAGGCGTCACCGCGACCTCGCGGCTGTCACCTCCGACCTCCGCCCTGTAATCCTCGTCGAATATGTCTCCCCCGACCCTCGCCGCCACGGTGTAGACGTAGGTGTGTCCGTACTCGACCGAGGTGTCGGTATATACGCTCGCGGTACCGCCGAGCGTCGCGATAAGCTCGGGCTCGCCGCCGACCTTGCGGCGGTAGACCGCGTATCCGTCAAAGTCATAGCCCGGCGCTCTCCAGCTGAGGACGACCTCCGCCTCGCCGTCTGTCTGCACGGCTGCCGTCTCCGGAGGGGTCATGTCCCCGGCGAGGGCGCTCAGCATATAAATAAGGTTTGCGGAGGCGCTGCCGCGCCGGTTCTGCGCCGCCTCCGGGAAGTAAAGGTTCGTCCTGTGCTGCCACACGTCCGGTGTCACTCCGCCGGGCAGCTTCATCGTACCGTCAAAGCCGTTCACGTTTGCGATGTATCTGCACCACAGCGGCACTCCCGCCGTCCCGAGTGCCGCGAGGTCGAACGCGGCGAAGCTCTCTCTCGGCGCGTAGACCGCGCCCGCGAGCCCGTACTGCTCGAGAGCCGAGGAAAACGCGAGCGCGAGCGCCGTGCCGTTTTCTCCCGCGCCGGTCAGGTCATAGAACACCGGCAGGGCGGGGACGTGTCCCGCGGCCTTCAGCTCCTCCGCGAAGCGCCGCGCGTCCGCCGCGGCCTCCGCCGCCGTCTTCGCGCCGGAGACGAGGTACAGCCCGTAGGGAACGCCGTTCGCCTCCGCGCCGGAGACGTTTGCCTCGAAGTCCGCGTCCCGCTTGCCGGAGCCGGTCTCGGCGCGGATAAGCGCGAAGTCCAGCCCCGCATCCTTCACCGCCGCCCAGTCCGTCGGTGCGCGCGTGCCGGAGGTGTAGTCGCCGTAGTCCTCCGAGACGTATATGCCGTTGTAGTACCCGGCGGACACCGTACATTCGTCGATGTTGCCTGTCCTGCTCTCGGCGCGGATCACCGCCTCGCCGAGGGAGCGCGCCGTGACGACGCCGCGCGCGTCCACCTCAGCCACCGACGGGTCGGAGGAGGACCACGAAAGCGTCTCTCCCTCGCCGCCCACCGAGAACTCGAGGGGTTCGCTGCTCCCGAGCTGCATCGACACAAAGCGCCGCCTTATGTCCACATCCACGTTCTCGGTGAAGTTTTTGAATGCCCACTTGTACAGAGCGACCGAGTCCAGCATGGCGTTGTTCTGCGCGGGGTCGTACTCGCTGCCGAGCGCCACGCACATATAGCTCGTGCCGCCCTTCGTCGCGGTGGAGACGAGGCACCGCCCGGCGGCGCTGATGTAACCCGTCTTTATCCCGCTCGCGTAGGGGTAGTAGTAACGTCCTCCGTTGGCGCGGTCTTGGAGCATGACCGAGGTGTACATCGGCGCGGCCGCGCCGGGGAGGGTGTACTTCGTCGCGGTCACGACCTCGCGGAAGTGCTGAACGCCGAGGGCGTAGGACGCTATCCGGTACATGTCCCACGCAGTGGTCGTGTTCCCGTCCGAAAGTCCGTGGGAGTCGACAAATGTGGTATTCTTGCAGCCAAGCTCCGCCGCCTTGTCGTTCATCAGCTTCACGAAGGCGTCTAAGTCGCCGCCGCAGACGTACCACGCGAGCTCCGCCGCCGCGTCGCACCCGCTCGGGAGCATCAGCCCGTACAGCAGGTCGAGCACCGAGAGGGTCTTTCCGACGTATGCTTCCACTCCCGCGAGAGACGCGCCGCGCCCCCGTATGTCGTCAAGCGGCTCGTCGAGTATCTCCACCTGGGTACCGGCGAGGTCACCCACGTGCTCCGCCGTGACTATGTATGTCATTATCTTCGTCAGCGACGCCATAGGCCGCACCTTGTCCGCCTCCGCGCTGTATACCGCCTCGCCCGTGGACATATCCACGAGCAGCAGCGTCTCGGTCTTAGGCGTGAAATCCAGCGGCGGAGCCGCCGAAACGGCGAGCGCGGGAAGCATCGCCGCGGCGACTGCCGCCGCGACAAGCAGTGTCACAAGCCGTGCCGCGACCTTTCTCATGCGCTCTCCCCTTTCGCCGGACGTTCCGTGCGGCAGTGCCGCAAACATCCGCTATTGCCTCAGTTTGATTTTATCACATTTAAGCCGGGCTGTCCAGCCCCGCCGCGTATTTTTCGCCGCCGCCGGCGTCCCTCCGCCGCCGCACGAAATAAAATTCCGGAGTCTTTTTTTCGATTTTTGTGGCAAAGCTACGGATACGGTAGTATAATAAAGGCTGAACCCACGGCAAAGCATTTGAGAGCGAGGTTGTGAGAACATGGCCGAAAAAACCGAAAAAGAAGCGCCCGTCACGGAGCAGCCTGCCGGCTACTTTGTCAACCGCGAGCTTTCGTGGCTCCAGTTCAACGAGAGAGTGCTCGAGGAGGCGCGGGACAAACGCAACCCGCTCTGTGAGCGCCTGAACTTTATATCCATATTCCAGAGCAATCTGGACGAGTTCTATATGGTGCGCGTCGGGACGCTTGTGGACACGCTTAAGGACGGCGTCACCGACGACAAGATGGGTCTCACGAGCGCGGAACAGCTTTCGGCGGTGCTCGCCCGCACCGGCGAGCTGCTTTCCATGCGCGACGAAGTGTATAAGGAGCTCATGCGCGAGCTCGCGAATGAGGGCGTCGAGCTCGTGCGGTTCGGAAGTCTCCAGGACAAGACGCAGTCCTACCTCGAAAAATACTTCACAAGCGAGGTGCTGCCGCTCCTCTCGCCGCAGATAGTCGGGCGGAAGCAGCCCTTCCCGTTCCTTCGCCACAAGGCTATATACGCCGTCGCGATGCTCCGCACCAAGAGCGGCGGAAACGACCGCATAGGGATAGTCCCCTGCGGTGAGGGCGGTCTGCGGCGGCTCGTCCCCGTTCCGGGAGACGGGACGAGGTTCATTCTTATGGAGGACCTCATCCGCCAGTTCCTGCCGAAGATTTTCGAACACTACCGCGTGGAGGGCTCGGCGCTCATTCGCACCGTCCGCAACGCGGACATGGACGTGGAGGATGCCGGCCCCGACATGGAGGGCATGAGCGCCGAGGACTACCGCAACACGATGGAGCGCCTCCTCCGCCGCCGCACGCGCCAGAACCCCGTCCGCATAGACTACCGCGGCAAGCTGGACGACTCTGTGCGGGACGCGCTCTGCGATTACCTGAAAGTCTCGAAGAAGCACTTCTTTGCGAGCTCGATACCGCTCGACCTGTCGTTTATCGGCATCCTGAGGGACGTCGTGCGCGACAAGCCGGAGCTCTTCTATCCCCGCCGCGTGCCGCAGAACTCGGCAAACATTTCCCCCGATCTGCCGGTGATGGAGCAGATACGCCGCCATGACCTCATGCTGTCCTACCCCTACGAGAGCGTCCGCCCGTTCCTCGACCTCCTCGCGGAGGCGGGGCGCGACCCGGACGTAGTGTCCATAAAGATGACGCTCTACCGCGTCGCCCACAACAGCAAGATAATCGAGGCGCTTGTCGACGCCGCCGAGAACGGCAAGGAGGTCGTCGTCGTGGTCGAGCTGCGCGCGCGGTTCGACGAGGAGAACAACATCGGCTGGAGCCGCGTGCTCGAGCAGGCAGGCTGCCGCGTGATATACGGCCTCGACCACATCAAGATACACTCGAAGCTGCTCCTCATAACGAGCAGGCACGGAGACGAGATAGAGTACATAAGCCAGATAGGCACCGGCAACTACAATGAGGACACCGTCCGCCTGTACACCGACTTCGCGCTCATGACCGCCTCGAAGGAGATCGGCGCGGACGTCGCGCGGGTGTTCACGAGCCTCGCGCTCGGCGAGGTCGTCGAAGAGCCGGGATGTCTGCTCGTCGCGCCGCTCGGCCTTCGGAACCGCATAATCGGGATGATAGACTCGGAGATAGCCGAAGCCAAGGAGGGACGCCCTGCGTACCTCGGCTTCAAGCTGAACGGCCTCACCGACAAGGGGATAATCGAGAAGTTCGTGGAGGCGTCGCAGGCGGGCGTGAAGATAGACCTGCTCATCCGGGGGATATGCTGTATGGTCGGCGGACTGCCCGGTCTCACCGAGAACATAAACATATACAGCATCGTCGGGCGCTACCTCGAGCACGCGAGAATTTACATCTTCGGCGTCGGCGAGCGGAGAAAGGTCTACATCTCCTCCGCAGACCTGATGACGCGGAATACACAGCACCGCGTCGAGGTCGCGGTGCCGGTTTTGGACGAATACCTCCGCCGTCACCTCGAGCGCGTGTTTGAGACGCAGCTTTCGGACAACGTGAAGCTCCGCCGCCAGGGCGCGGACGGGATATACACCTACGTGCAGAACGGCCGGGAGCCGCTGAACTCGCAGGAGCGCTTCATCGAGATGGCGTACTCCGGCGCGTGGAAGACAGCCCGCCCGGACGAGACCCCGGCGGAAGAAACCGCCGCGTCCGCATCGGAGGCTCCGGCGTCTCCCGCACCGACGACAGAACCCGCAGAGGCGGCAGCCGCTTCGGCGATAGAACCCGCAGAGACAGCAACCACTCCGACGGAGGAACCGACACCCGCACCGGAGGCGGAACCCGTGGAGGCGACGCCCACTCCTACGGAGGAACCGACACCCGCTCCGGAATCTGCCGCGCCGACCGAAACGTTTGCACCGAGGTCGGAAGCATCGTCTGCGCCGGACGCAGACAAGCCAACGACTATCCCCGCGCCGGTCACAGACGCACCGACAGTGTCCGTCCCTGCGGCGGAGAACATACCCGAACCGACGTCAACCGCCGCGCCAGCACCCGAACAGTCGGCGGCAACACCCACGCCGACGAGCGCGCTGGTCACGGCGGCGTCTGCGCCGTGCATACCCGAGCCGGAACCGACGTCTGCTCCCAAATCACAGACAGCACCGTCCGAACCGACCCCGGCACCCGCGCCCGCCGCTCCTTCCCCGGACACGCGGGACGCGCAGCCCGCCGCGCCCTCAAAGAAGGAGAACGCGCTGAAGCGCTTCTTCTCGCGCTTCACGCTCAGAGGGTAAAACGATTAACCGATACAAAGCAGGGCGTCCCCTCTCGGGGACGCCCTGTTTTATGTCAAATACTGTGCGGAAATGTGCTCGCAACTTGCCGTGACTTACTAAAACTCGTACCTAGTGCCGTGTGACAGCAGCACGCCGTCGGTGAGCTCGATTTTGAGTATCACGGTGTCGGGGCTTGTAAGATCGCTGTCGCCGTTGTGTATCCATGCGGAAAACACACGCTCCAGCTTTTCCGCGAGCGCGCGGTTTGCCTCGCTCCCGAACGCACCCATGTTCACGCCCTTCCCGTGTGCCGTGAACCAGTCCCCGGCTATCGCGGCGGACGAGCCGCCCGCGAGGTGGCGCATCTTGTTGGAGAGGGCGTAGGTCACGACGTAGAACGAACCGTCCTCGTAGTACGCATCGACGTACCGCACATACGGAACGCCGCCTTCGACGGTCGCAAGCGCTATGACGGTGTCGCGCCCGAAGCGCTCCGCCATTATCCTCTCGGCTTCCTCACACATCTTTACCATGACCCCACATCCTTTCGGCAAACCCCAAACGGCGCTCTGCGCCGTTTGGGGACCCCTTTAATTTAAATGCTCGGCGGAAATGAATTCCGCCTGCGCGAAGTTAGC
>CANRJS010000038.1 GCA_947631015.1 uncultured Clostridia bacterium | reverse complement strand
CGTGCGGGCTCGAACCTTTTCCGCATAGATACATTCTACAGCCCGCACCAGCATTGTCCGCTTCGCGGACAATGCCCAACATTTTCTTCACTAAACTGTGCGTGGCGGCACAGCCCCGCGAAGGTGTCGATAGAGCTCTGCTCTACCAGGGACGCGGGGTCGCCCCGCGTATGCCCGCGGGGCTTCCCCGCTGGAGGGCTGCGGGCTGTGCGCGCTCCTGCGGTTCGCCGCGACGCAAACTTTCTTTGCGAAATGTTGTATGTTACCCCGTTCCCGACGGCGCGAATTTGTCACATTTCATCGTTGAAAAGCGGCAGGCTTCGCGATATAATACAAAGCGTATGTTAATGAGAGGGAGTATAGCACTTGACACACGAAAATCTTCGGAATGTTGCGATAATCGCGCACGTCGACCACGGCAAGACGACGCTCGTTGACGCGATGCTGCGTCAGGGCGGCGTGTACCGCGAGAATCAGGCGGTCGTCGAGCGCGTCATGGACTCGAACGACCTCGAGCGCGAGCGCGGCATTACGATACTCGCAAAGAACACCGCCGTCCACTACGGTGGCGTGAAGATAAACATTGTCGACACGCCCGGCCATGCCGACTTCGGCGGCGAGGTCGAGCGCGTGCTGAAGATGGTCAACGGCGTCCTCGTGCTCGTCGACGCGGCGGAGGGTCCGATGCCGCAGACGCGGTTCGTCCTGAGCCGCGCGCTCGAGCTCGGACTGCCGCTCATCATCGTCATAAACAAGATAGACCGCCCGGACGCGCGGCTCGACGAGGTCGCAAGCGAGGTCCTTGAACTCCTGATAGACCTCAACGCCGACGAGAGCTATCTTGACAGCCCGGTCATATACTGCGCCGCGCGCACCGGTCAGGCGAGCCTCGCCGCCCACGTCACCGAGAAGGACGACCTCACGCCGCTCTTCCGCGCCATACTTGAGCACATCCCCGCGCCGGAGGGCGACCCCTCCGAGCCGCTCCAGATGCTCGTGAGCGCCATAGACTACAACGACTACGTCGGGCGCATCGGCATAGGCCGCGTCGAGCGCGGCGTGCTGAAGGCCGGCGCAGACATCCTTGTCTGCTCACACACCGACGCGGAGCGCAGCATAAAGGCGAAGGCCGTGAGCCTCTACGAGTTCGACGGTTTGAAGCGCATCCCGGTCGAGTCGGCGGAGGCGGGGGACATAGTCGCGTTCAGCGGCGTTGCGGACATCACGATAGGGGACACCGTCTGCGACCCAGCCGCACCGGAGGCGCTGCCCTTCGTCAAGATAAGCGAGCCGACGGTCGAGATGACCTTCTCGGTAAACGACAGTCCGTTTGCCGGGCGCGAGGGCAAGTACGTCACGAGCCGCAACCTCCGCGACCGCCTCGAAAGAGAGCTGATGAAGGACGTGTCGCTCCGCGTGAGCGAGATGGGGACCGACGCCTTCAACGTCGCGGGGCGCGGCGAGATGCACCTTTCGATACTGATAGAGAATATGCGCCGCGAGGGCTACGAGTTCCAGGTCTCCACGCCCCGCGTGCTCTACCGTGAGATCGAGGGCAAGGTGTACGAGCCGATAGAGGAGCTCGTCGCGGACGTGCCGGAGGAGTCGGTCGGAGCGGTCATGGAGAAGATAGGCTCACGCAAGGGCGAGCTTCAGAAGATGGTGCCGTCCGGAAGCCGTATGCGCCTCGAGTTCCTTGTGCCGTCGCGCGGACTGTTCGGATACAGGAACGAATTCCTCACCGACACCAAGGGCGAGGGAATACTCACGACGGTGTTCCACGACTATGAGCCGTACCGGGGTGACATAGCGCGCCGCGCGAGCGGGTCGCTCGTCGCGTATGAGACGGGCGAGGCGGTCACCTACGGCCTCTATCAGGCGCAGGAGCGCGGACAGCTTTTCATCGGCGCGGGCACGCCGGTGTACGGTGGAATGGTCGTCGGCGTCAGCCCAAAGGCGGGGGACATCACCGTCAACGTCTGCAAGCGCAAGCAGCTCACCAACACCCGCGCCGCCGGTTCGGACGACGCTCTGCGCCTCACGACACCGAGGATAATGAGCCTCGAACAGGCGATAGAGTTCCTTGCGGACGACGAGCTGCTCGAGGTCACGCCGGAGAACTTCAGGATACGCAAGCGCGAGCTCGACCACGCGCAGCGCCTCCGCGCGATACAGCGCGCGAAAAACGCCGAATAAGTATACATTCGGAGGCGCGTCGGGACACGCCGCAGGATCGAGGTTCGGAGCGCCCGAACCTCGAATGTTTCCGGACGCGGGTTTGCAAAACTATTGCTTACGGCGCGTTTCGGCAAAATAGCCGATATTACCGAAAATTCAGCCAATTTGTTGCTTTTGGCAAAAAGGCAATGATTTACAGATAATTTTTGTGCGTTTTTCCGAAGCACTTTTGCACATTTAAAAGTTTTTTAACAAATTTTCTCTAACTTTTTTAATATCTTCGATTTACTATATATGACAGCAGGCAGTATAGCGTTTTCATAGTTTCCCTCCTTTTTATTTTTAAACTTTGGCGGCTCTTTGAGCCGCCACCTTTTTTTGCCCGCATTTACCGGCGGGTGAGAGCGTCGTTTTCTGCGGCACGGATTTTCCGTGCCGCAGATTTTTTTTGTTGAGATACCTTGACAGGTGAGGTATATCGTGATAAGATACACTCAACACAGAGCGGCGCTTTCCGGAGAGCGCCGTTTCGGGAGGCGATCGGGATGTCAATAGCGTCTGACCTGATACGCGGTACGACAGATATGATGATACTCGCGCATCTTCTGGAGGGGGACAGCTACGGCTACGATATTAACAAGAGCATACGCATGAGGACGGGCGACCGCTTCGAGCTGAAGGAGGCGACGCTCTATACGGCGTTCCGGCGGCTCGAGCAGCAGGGCTACATCTCGTCCTACTGGGGCGACGAGGGGTCCGGCGCGCGGCGGAGGTATTACACCATAACATCGCCGGGCCGCAAGGCGTACATCGCGAGCGTCCGCGAGTGGGAGAACGCAAAAGCGCTGATAGACAGCATAATCCAGCCGCACTCTAATGACTCGAAGGACGAATAAACGCTCCGCAGCGGAAAGCGCTCAGTGTCGGGCAATATTCGCGGAGCGAATATTGCGGGCGAGGGCGGTAAAGGGTCGCGGTGAAGAACGTGTTCGCGCCCTCGCTGTTCGCAGCGGTTGAAGTTAGCCGCGTTCAGACCTACGCAAAGGACGAATAAGCAGACCGTCAATATTTGGAAAGGAACACAGAGAAATGGAGGACAGAATAAGATCGCTTGTCGCGGAGCTGTTCCGGGACGCGCCGAGAAGCGGTAAGACGCTGGAGCTTCGTGACGAGATGGAGCAGAATCTGCTCGACAGGTACAACGACCTCATTTCGGAGGGCCGTTCCCCGGACGACGCGTTCGAGGAGGTGCGATCGAGCGTCGGGGACATGGGCGAGCTCTTCGAGGAGATAGAGCGCAGCTCGGTCTACGAGCGGCGCGCATACGGCGAGCCCGAACGGACGCCGGAGGCTCCCGCTTCGGAGCCGACCGGGCAGAAGACCAACCAGCCCGCCGCGTCGGAAGTAGTCGGACAGGAGGGGACTCAGTCGCCCGCGCCGGAGGCGTCCGGGCAGAAGATTGCACAGACCAATGCATCGGAAGCAGTCGGACAGGAGGGGACTCAGTCGCCCGCGCCGGAAACGGTCGGACAGGAGAGCGCTCAGCCTGCCGAAGAGCCGAACATACCGAAAGCGGCGAAGAGCACCGCGGAGACGAACATACCGGAAAAAACACAGAGCGCGGCGGAGACGAACATCCCCAAAGAGACGCAAAGCGCCGGGGAAGCGCCGTCCGTCGGCGGCTCTGAGCCGCCGCGCCACGGCGAACCGGGTGCCGCTACATACGGCGCGCCGACAGCCTCTCCGATGCCGGACGTGCGGTACGGCTCCGGCGCGGCGCGTGGAAGCATGCCGGCGAAGAGACGGCGCAAAATCGCGGGTTCGCTCATCGGGGCGATGTGGTGCCTTGTCACGGCGCTCTACTTCATTGTGAGCTTTGCCACCGGCGCATGGCATGTGACGTGGATAATGTTCCTGATAGGCGCGAGCCTCAGCTGCGTTATCACCTATTTTGCGGGCGAGCGCGGAAGCGACGGAAAGAGGCGCGCCGGCGCGCTGAACGGGGCGGTCTGGCCTGCAATAGCGGCGCTCTATTTCATCGTGAGCTTTCAGACCGGCGCGTGGAGCGTGACATGGCTCATCTTCCCGGCGGGCGCATGCCTCAGTTCGATAGTGGGGCTTATCGCGAGCAAGGGCGATCCCCGCGCGATGTGGCGCGCGATAAACGGCTCGTTCTGGAGCATTGTGGTGCTGCTGTACCTCGCCGTCAGCTTCGGCACCGGCGCGTGGCACCTGACGTGGGTGATATTCCTCGTCGCGGCGGCGGTGGCAAACGTAATGCGGATATTCAGAGGTGAGAAGGAATGAAGGCTCTGAGGTATATTCTGCTCGTGCTGTGCGCCGTGGGCTTTGCGGCGCTGGTGATAATACTTTGTATGGGACTTTCACGAAACGGAGAAAATGAGATGGCATTCTTCAACTTTTTTAAAAGCTCCGGCGGCATGAACTGGAACGGCGACTTTTACGGCGAGACCGCGCCGACGGGCGAGGCGTCGTTTGCCGCGGGCGACGTAAGGAGCGTAGAGATAAGCTGGATAGGCGGCAGTTTGACGGTGGAGCGCCACAGCGGTGACACGGTGCGCGTCGTCCAGACCCCGGAGCTCGGAGAGATACCCGAGGACCGTCTTCTCGCGTATCGTCTGGACGCGGGCGTCCTGCACCTCCGCGAGGGCAAGAGCCGCCGCGTGACCTCGCATACCGACACCGACGTCACGGTATACCTGCCGGAGGGGTTCGAGTTCGCGGGAGACGTGAATATCTCCGGCGTCTCTACGGAGATAGACATTCCCGGGCTTGCGGCGTCCGGAAGTGTGCTCATACACACGACGAGCGGGGAAATATCCGCGTCGGACATAGTCGCCGCTTCGGCGGAGCTAGAGAGCACGTCCGGCGGGATATCGGCGGGGAGCCTGAACGTCGCGGGAAAGCTGGAGGTCTCGAGCACGAGCGGCGAGATAGAGCTTCGGTACGTATCGGCGGAGAAGGTCGAGGCCGGCAGTACCTCCGGAGAAATCACTGCGGAGCGCGTGGCTGTCTCGGGAAAGCTCGATCTCTCCACCACCTCCGGAGAGCTGCACGCCACGGCGTGCGAGGCGCAGGACGCGGACTGCTCGACGGTAAGCGGCGAGCTGGCGCTTGATGGGTCGTTCGGGACGGTTGCCGCCTCTACGGCTAGCGGCGAGCTCGACGTCTCGCTCGCTTCTTCGCCGGAGAGCGCAAAGCTCAGTACCATAAGCGGTAAGGTCACACTGCGTCTTCCCGCCGACATATCCGGTTTCTCGACGGACTGTTCCACGGTGAGCGGCGGCGTGAACTGCGAATTTCCGACGGTAAAGCAGGGCAAAAACCTCATATACGGAGACGGCTCGGCCGCCCTCAACGTCTCGACGGTTAGCGGCGCGATAGACATTGTACAGGGATAGGGGACATCCGGGAACGGCAGGAGACGGCGCGCTGTCGAAAATCGTAAAGTTTTGGCGAACCCGAAAAAAATGCTTGACACCGCAGGGGGAGGTGTGTTATTATAATCCTGCGGAGTAGAGCAGCTCGGTAGCTCGTCGGGCTCATAACCCGGAGGTCAGGTGGTTCAAATCCCCTCTCCGCAACCAGATAAACCGCCCGAATCGAAAGATTCGGGCGGCTCTTTGTACTTTTTTACAATGTTGAGCTTGGACGTTTGAGAAATAGTTCAACTTTAATTCAACTCGCCAAAAAATTTATGCCTTTTGGCAAACGTTCGAGAGGGTATCTGTGCTATGCGTTTGGCGAAGACTGCCGGATGTTCCTCGACCCGCCGCGTAGCTTGCATTTGCCCCGGCGTGGTGTTATAATTGGTGCGTAATTGCGGCGCCGCTTTGTTTCCGTATTGCGGGCTCTGCGGCGCAAATCCCGGCGGGACACGCCGAAAGGAGAAATCGGTATGGATGCAATAAAGAGCAAGATAGACGAGATAGTCGGCAAGATCAAGGGCGACGACGCCATCGCGGAGAAGTTCAAGAGCGACCCGACACACACGGTCGAGGGACTTATCGGCGTCGACCTGCCGGACGACCAGGTTTCGAAGATCGTCGACGGAGTGAAGGCCAAGATCTCGGTCGACAAGATAGGCGGCGCGCTCGGAGGACTCTTCGGCAAGAAGTGAGCGCCCGCGACGGCGCAAAGCGCCGCTCCGCCTTTTATTTAGCTCAATGTCGGGCAATATTCGCAAAGCGAATATTGCGAGCGAGGGCTGTAAAAGGTCGGATGAAGAATGGGTTCGCGCCCTCGCGGTTCGCAGCGGTTGAAGCCCACGGCTTTGCCGTGGGCTTCGCGCAGGCGGAATTCATTTCCGCCGAGCATTTCAATCGGAAGGGCTCCCAAACGGCGCAAAGCGCCGTTTCCGCGCCTGTTCGCGCGGTTGAAGTTAGCGGCGGAGCCGCTAACTTCGCGCAGGCGGAATTCATTTCCGCCGAGCATTTCAATCGGAAGGGCTCCCAAACGGCGCAAAGCGCCGTTTGGGAAATCGCGTTTCGGCGCGCCTTTTGCATTTTGAGGGAAAAGCAAGGCGCGGACTTTTGTCCGCGCCTTCATTCAAAACCTCGCAGAGAATGCGCCCCTCGGGATATACCGTACTCGACCCTCTACCGGGCGCATCAGCATTCGGCGCGAAGCGCCGAATGCTCTACATTGTACGAGCCGGAGGGCGCCTCCGGTGCGAAATAAAGTCAAATTCATTTTTCCCGACGGCGTGTACGTCGGGAAAAATACCTCTCGCGGAGCGTGCGTCGAAGACGGCGGAGCCGTCGAGGCGCAAAGCGGAGCGTAAGCCGTCGGCAGGGCTTTGCCCTGTCCGATGGCTTCTCAAAACAAGAAATGGAGCGGGCGAAAGCCCGCTCCATTTCTTGTTTTGAGAAAGTTACGCGAGGGAGCCCATCGGGTCCCACGGCTTGAGGACTATCGGGTCCGCGTCGTAGGCGGCGGCGAGCTCGGGGGAGAGGAACTTGCGGTTGATGACCGCCTGATAGGTGAACTCGTCGAACCACTTCGCGCTCGCGACGAAGTAGCCGTGATTGCCGGCCTCGTCGCCCCAGCTGTTCTCGATCTTCCAGCGGTCGGGCTCTCCGTCCGCGCCGAAGTTGACGCCGGTTATCACCATGGCGTGGTTCATCGCGCTGTCGCGGTAGTCGAGGCGCTGCTCCTTGGTGAGGTTGAAGGTGAGGCCGCCGAGCAGTTCGCCGTAGTGGAACGCGTCGATATCCCAAACGCCGCCCTTGCGGTCGCCGTACTTGCCGCAGTCGCTGCCGAACCATACGACCTCGCCGCTCTTCAGCTGGTCGATGACGAGCTTCTTGAGCGTGTCCATCGGGACGTTGAGGTACTTTATCTTGCCGCCGACGACGTTTCCGAGGTAATCGACGGTGTAGCTCTTGCCAAACGGCTTATCGGCGGTAGGCCCGTTTATGACCGAAACATAGTCGTCGAGGTCGAGACCGACATACTTGTCATAGAACTCCTTCGGGGTGAGGCCGCGGTCGGCGTGGTAGACCTTGTCCTTGTCTATCCACTCGAAGTCGAACTTCTCGACCGGCTTGCCGAAGCAGATGCAGAGCACGCGGTACATCTCGCAGAGCATCTCTTCCTTGCGCGGCTGGGGGTCCTTGCCCTCGGCGACGAGCGCGCGGAGCTCGACGGCATACTCGCGGAGCTTCATGTTGACCATCTGCGTGACCGAGCGGGTGTTGCAGGACTGCTGCGTCTCGGGCATGACGGAGATCGGCACGACGCCGTACTTCTTGACGAGGTCGACGACCATGTCCCACTGACCGCCGTCCTGAAGGCCGCCGAGTATCCAGTTGACGGTTCGGTCGGAGGTCGGGAGGTTTGCGGTGTCGATTATCGACTCGAGGCAGTAGTTTATCTTCTCGAACTTGTCCCAGAAGGCTATGTAGTTCTGCGAGATCTCTATGCGGTCGGCATTGGCCTTCTTCGCGACTATTTCGCGGAGGACGTTCATGCCCGCGAACAGCCAGCAGCGGCCGCTAGCGCGCTGATTGGTGACGCCGACGGTCGGCAGGTCGATGGCAAAGGCAAACTGATCCTTCGTCGTCTGCATGACGTCGCAGGCGAGCTCGGCGAGGTCGTTCTTGCTGACGGCGACCGTGAGGGTCTTGTAGACCGGGTTTGCATCGTATGCCGCGGAGAACTTCGCGAGCATTTCGGGGGTGATGGGCTTGGCGTTCTTCATGGTGGTTCCTCCTTGGTGTAAAATCATAAAAGCAGTCCTGCCGCGCGCCGGTGCGAAGGATAAGGCGCAGAGCCGCTTTTAATTCCGATACGGCTGCCGCTGTTCGCGGCAGCATAATAATTATACCACCGCGCCGAAAGGCGCGCGAGCGGTAAAATAGACAAACTTTTTCGCCGCCTTTCGACAAATCTTGCAGGAATCCACAACGCTTTCCTGCAAATGGCGGCGCACGCCGCGCGGCAAAGCGTTTTCTTTTGAAAATCCGCCGTGCAGAGGTTGCAATTTTTTCCGCGTGGATGTATAATTATCATACTTATGACGGTGCGGGAAAATGCACGGCGGGAAAGCTCCGTCCGTGCGCGCGCCGAAAAAACGGGAGGTTTAAAATATGGCAGTTTGCGGAAAACGTCAGTACGATCTGCTTGAGAAGATGGGCTTCGTGCGAATCAGCGGCACGGCGGAGGAGGATCGCGCCGCGCACATACTTATGGACGAGATAGCCTCGCTCGGTCTCAAGGCGGAGCAGGTACCGTTCGAGGTAGAGGACGGAACGGTCGAGAAGGCGGAGTTTGCCGTCCTCGAGCCGGAGTATAAGAAGTACACCGTGACGGGCTACAAGCTCGCGGGCTGCACCGCCGAGGGCGGGGAGGACCACGGGTTCATGTACCTCGAACAGTTTGACGACGTAATGCTCGCGCAGGCTAAAGGCAAGGTCGTGCTGATAAACGGCAGAATGACCGCCGACAACTACAAGAAGCTCATCGCCGCGGGTGCGGCGGGCTTTGTCACGATGGGCGGCACTGTTATTGACGAGGTCGAAAAGACCGACCTTGACACCCGCACCCTCCGTCCGACGCTCAGCGAGCACGGCCTCATGCCGGCGTTCCACATCCGCATGACCGACGCGCTCGAGATACTCAAGAGCGGCGCGACGAAGGTACATATCGAGCTGCACACCACGCCGAGGAAGTACAACTCCCACAACGTCGTCTGCGAGATACCCGGCGCCGAAAGGCCGGACGAGATAGTCGACTTCGGCGCGCACTATGACAGCGTCGAGTTCAGCCCCGGAGTGTGGGACAACGCCGCCGGCTGCGTCACGATAATGGAGATACTGCGTCACTTCGTCGAGCATCCGCCCGTCCGCACCTGCCGCTTCATCTTCTTCGGCTCGGAGGAGCTGGGGCTCCTCGGCTCGAAGGCATACGTCGCCGCGATACCGGAGGAGGAGCTTCCGAAGCACGTCTTTATGGTCAATGCCGACGTCGGCGGCTCGGTGCTCGGCATGAACAGCGCCGCCGTCACGGCGGACGAGGGCCTCTGCAAATACGTCGAGTTCATGGCAAAGGAGCTCGGCTACTCCACCGGCGTCCGCCAGAGCATCATGTCAAGCGACTCGGTGCCGTTTGCGGACAGGGGCATCCCCGCGATAAACTTCGCGCGCGGCGGCGGCCCCGGCATGCCGGGCATGGGCTTCATGCACACCCGCTACGACATGATCTCGCTCATCTCGCCGGAGGCGCTCGCGGTCGTCACCGAGTTTGCCGTCGCGTTCAGCGAGCGCATGGTGAATGCGAAGATATTCCCGGTCCCGCGCACCATCCCGAAGAACATCCGCGAGGATCTCGACCGCTATCTCGCAAAGAAACCCGCCGAGGCGAAGTAAGCCCCGCCATGCCGGACATAGAGCGGATAGCGCGGAACGAGCGGTATCTCGACGAGGCGGAAGTGGCGGTCTCGGCGCTCCTTGCGGCGCTCGAGGGCTACGAGGCGGCGCTGCCGAAACTGGCGGCGCTCCGCGAGTACTACCGCACCGACTGGCAGAGCGACCTCCGCGACGACGAGGCGGGGCTTCTCCCGCCGGAGCTCAAGCGCGGGGTGCTGTCCGAGGACGCCGTGTTCGACCTTCTCGCGTCGGACGAGGCTGTCCGCGAGACAGCGGCAAGGCTGTTCTAAGACATCAGAAAGATGCGACGATTTATATACAGACCGATACAGTCTCCCGGCGCAGTGCGCCGGGAGACTGTCGGTTTATTCGGCAACGCGTGCTGCACCGAAAAATTTTTTCTGAATTTTTCAAAAAAGCTGTCCCTGTTTTGCGTTGTGCGGACATATACGGATGAAGCCGGAATACACAGGTCAGAGGGAGGCATTGTTTATGAACACCGGTTCCGAAAGAAAAAACCGCAAAATCATCGGGACATGTGCCGCAATTGCGCTTGCCGCACTGCTCGCGGTCTGCTGTATCCTTGCCACAGCGCATCGGGGCGGCGTCCCCGCAGAAAGCCTCGAATTCACCGAAGATCCTTCGTTTGCCGAGAGCGCCGCGCTGTCCGAGAGTCCCGAACCCGAATCGGACGGGATAAACCGTCTCCCGTTTGCGTTCGTGGACGCGACCGAGGGGAATACGCTCACCGAGCTGGCACTGCCGCTGGAAATCACCGGCGACGCCGAGTATGTCGGCCTGGAGCTCTGCGGATACGAATGGTGGGGCGGCCCCTATCTGGAAATCAGAATATCCAACCTGCATCCGGATAAGCCGCTGGAGGTTCTTCCCGGTGCGATAGAATATCTGACTGATGACGGATGGGTCGAGGTGGATTACGCAAAACTGTACCACAGGTTTATAGCTGCTGACGGTTTCAGCGGACGGCAGTCGGATGCGCGGAGGCCGGACGTCGACGCCCGCACCGGCCGCGTTTGGGCAGACATCTCCGTGGACAGCGGAAAGAGCTACAAGGATGTGCTCGACGTGCCCTTCACCATCCCGGGGATATACCGTGTCACATGGACTTATTGGAACGGATTCCGTTACTCTGACCCGCCGCATGATTGGCACTCCTTTTCCACGATGATTGAAGTACCGGATATACCCGAAGAGTATATTGATTCTCAATGCCTGATTTTCGGCAATATCGAACAGAAGATATATGGCTCGTCATATAATAACACGGAGATTCAGGAAGATATCGCGCGATTTAACAGGTCGGTCGCACGACTGGAGCTCATTTTCCCGGATGGGTCGACCGGATGTGAACTCATAGAAGATTCCTTCAGGCTTGAGGAAATCTATTCGGACGGCAGCTCGCGCCCTGTCCCTAAAGAAAGCGGCGGAGCTGTTTTCACTTTCAACTCCCTGTTGGGAACCTCGTCAATGATCTCTTCGGGAACCGACGACCGGGAGAGCGAAATTATAAGTTTGGTGCCGGAAGAATCTTACGTCCCATACATATATGAGTTCGTTATAACATTCGACGAGAGTCAGGAGGATGGGCGCACATATTTCTGTACGGCGGACTTTACGGACGACCCGGTAAATCTCACTCCGGCGTTTACCGTCAGCTTCGGATTTGAGTTCTAGGTATGCTTCGGCGCTGTTCCCACACCCGGACCGTGCGGCTTAGGGCGCGGCATGGGACGCATTCTGCAAATTGTGCGGATAAATCAAAAGCGCTCCGGCAGGAAAGGTAGGGCGTCATAAGAAAGTTTTATCAAGTTTTGCAGGGACGGCATGATTTCGGTCATGCCGTTTCCTGCCTTTCCTGTTCCATCAGCTTATCCAGCGGGATATAGCCCACAAGATCGTACTCAATACGGATTTCCTGCCGCCGCTTG
>CANRJS010000037.1 GCA_947631015.1 uncultured Clostridia bacterium | reverse complement strand
AGCGGTATCATCAACAAGAACGGCACCGCCGTTTACAGCCCGCTCGAGACCGGCTACCGTGACTACATCGCAAAGATAGCCGACTGGTATGCCAAGGGCCTCGTCAACACCGAGTATGTTGCCACCAACTCGTGGTCGACTCCCGATGACCGCTGGGTCAACAGCGAGGTCGGCGTGGGCGACTTCGTCTACACCAACGACAAGATGCTTGCCGCTTCCGCCGCTCTGAGCGAGCTCATGCCCGACCCGGACTTCGCGCTCAGCGCCATCACCACCCCGAAGGTCGACGCGAGCATGGACTGGAGCGACATCCATCTCCGCAACCGTCAGGACAAGGTCTTCTCGGTCAACTCCATGGGCATCTCCACGCAGTGCAACGACCTCGAGCTTGCCTGCAAGTATTGGGACTATGCCTTCACCGAGGAAGGCATTGAGGCCGCTAACTGGGGTCCGTACGAGGGACCCGAGGGCGACGCCAGCGCCACCTACTTCGTCGACCCGACCGATGCGAACGGCGACGGACATCAGGAGTGCTATCAGCCCGCTCTGATGGAGAAGTACGGCAACAACGTCACCAACGTTCAGGTCAAGGTCTCGAGCTTCCTCACCCCGGGCTACCGTATATGGAGCCGCGAGTGGTGCACGCTTGAGAAGTACCAGATAGAGTACTGCAACACTTGGGACAAGGTCGGCATCGAGTATGTCTGGCCGGACGGCGTTACCCTCACCGCTCAGGAAGGCAACGACGCTTCGGTCATCCTTGCCAACTGCAACACCATCGCTAACGAATGGGCTGCTAACGTCATCACCGGCGTTGAGAGCATTGACACTTGGGAGGCCATGTGCCAGCGCCTGAAGGACAACAAGATCGATGAGGCTGTTGCCTGCTATCAGGCCGCTCTCGCTCGCTACAACGATCGTATCCAGTACATGGACGAGTAAGATATTTCGCGGAAAATCGCGGGGGGCAGACTTTGTCTGCCCCCTTTCTATTCGGCGAAAATACTTGAAAAACCGTTTCGGGCGGTGTATAATATATCTGCACGAAATTCTGCGCGAAAGGATGCGTACCCCAAATGGCAGTTATTACCAAAGACACCGTTATCGGCGACCTGCTGAAAATCGACATACAGCTCGCGAGGTTCCTCATGCAGATAGGCATGCACTGCATCGGCTGCCCGGCCTCCGCCGGGGAGACCGTCGAGGAGGCATGTCAGGTCCACGGCGTTGACGCCGACGAGCTTGTCGAGCAGATGAACAACTACCTCGAGGCCGCTCAGTACGAGCAGTAAGCCGCAGGAGCCAAAGAGAGGGAACAGCCACGCCCGCACGAGCGCGGCTGTTTTTGTAGGGAATGAGAGGTGAGAAAATGCGGCTGTTCAGCCTTGACGCGCGGCTCGCCGCCGTCGCGGATAAGATACCCGAGGGACTGCGCGTCTGGGACGTCGGGAGCGACCACGCGCGCCTTCCCGTGTGGCTCGTGGCAACCGGGAAGATACCCTCCGCCGTCGCGAGCGACATCGGCGAGCAGCCGCTCGCGAGCGCACGGCGGACGGTCGAGCGCTTCGGCGTCGGCGACCGCGTATCGCTCCGCCTCTGCGACGGCATCCCGCCGGACGCGCGCGGCGCGGCGGACGTGTTCATCATTGCCGGGCTCGGCGGAAGCACCATAGCGGACATACTTCTCGCCGCGCCGTGGACGCAGGAACCCGGCGTCCGGCTCGTTCTGCAGCCGATGTCCTCGCCGGAGGACACGCGGAAGGTACTCTACGAGGGACGCTGGCGCGTCACGGGCGAGACCTTCGTCCGCGACGGACATCGGCGCTACGTCGTAATAGAGGCGGAGGGCGGCGGCGAGCGGGAGAGCTTCGACCGCGCCGACCTCGCGGCGGGGAAGCACATCCGCGACCCGGAACATATCGCGCGGGCGATAGAGTGCCTCACAAACGAGCTCGGCGGCGCGGACGAAGCCGCGCGGCGCGAGCTCACGGCGTCGGTAGAAAAGCTCGAGGCCGTCCTGCGCGAGGAAAAGCAGAGCGGAGAACGGTTCTGGACGGCGCTCGACGCGCTCGTCTCGGAGAGCGAGATAGTCATTGACCGACCGAAGGGCAGCGCCCACCCGCGATTTCCCGATATGATATACCCGCTTGACTACGGGTATCTGAAAGGCACGTCCTCGATGGACGGCGGCGGGATAGACGTATTCGTAGGGTCGGCGGGAGGACGCTCGCCGGACGCCGTAGCCGTCATCCTCGACATGATGAAGCGCGACAGCGAGATAAAGATTCTCCTCGGCTGCACGGCAGAGGAGAAGGAGACCGTCCTGCACTTTCTTAACGACAAAATGATGAGCGCCGTCCTGATAGAAAGAGAATGATCCGAGGTAAATTATGCCGATAGACGCGATATTTCTCACAGCCCTCACCCGCGAGATAGCGGGGCGGGTCGTGGGTCAGAAGATAGACAAGATATTTCAGCCGGAGCACGACGAAATAGTCCTCGCGACGCGCGGCGCGGCGGGATCAAGCCGTCTGCTCCTCTCCGCCGCGCCCGGCTCCGCGCGGATGGAGCTGCTCGCGGAGAACCGCGAGAACCCCGCCGTGCCGCCGATGTTCTGCATGCTGCTGCGGAAGATACTCGGCAGCGGCGTCATCCGCGAGGTGCGGCAGTACCCCGGCGAGCGGATAGTCGAGATAGGTGTCGACTCCGTGGACGAGCTCGGCGAGCTGCGGCGGAGGCGCGTCCTTCTGGAGCTTGTCGGCAGGCAGCCGAACCTCGTCCTGCTCGACGAGGAGAGCCGCATCATCGACTGCATCCGCCGCGTCGAGGGAGACATAGCTGCGGGAAAGCGGCAGATACTCCCGGGACTGTTTTACCGTCCGCCCGAGCCGCAGAAGAAGCGCGACCCGCTCGCGCTCACGCCGGAGGAGACGGCGGAGATACTTGCCGGGTTTGACGACGGCGTTGCGATAGAGCGCGCGCTGATGGCGTCGTTTGCCGGCGTGTCGCCGCTCGTCGCGCGGGAGATAGCCGTGCGCGCGTCCGGGGACGCGGAGGGGCGTCTCGACGATGAGGCGCGCCGCCGCACGGCGGAAATACTCTGCGACATAGCGGCGCGCGCGAATGACGGCGCGCTCGAACCGTGGCTTCTCACAAAGGACGATGAGCCGTGCGACTTCAGCTACCTCGAGCTCACGCAGTACGCCGGCGGAGGGTACGATTGCGCGCGGTGCGCGGGCTTTTCCGCGCTCCTCGGACAGTTCTACGCGAAGCGGGAGCACTCCGAGCGCATGCGCCTGCGCGCGCGGGAGATGACAAAGACCGTCTCGACCGCGCTCGAGCGCGCGACGCGCAAGCTCGAGACCCGCCGCGTGGAGATGGCGGAGGCGAAGGACCGAGAGCGTCTCCGCGAAATCGGCGACCTGCTGATGGCAAACCTCCACCTGATAGGGCGCGGCGCGAAGAGCGTCACCGTCGAGGACTTCTACGACGAGAATAACGCCCCCACCGAAATAGCGCTCGACCCGCGCCTCACTCCGCAGCAGAACGCGGCGAAGTACTACCGCGACTACGCGCGCCGCAAGAATGCGGAGAAGATGCTGAAGGGGCTCATCGAGGAGGGCGAGACCGAGCAGACATACCTAGGGAGCGTCCTCGGCGAGCTGAAGAACGCCGAGAGCGACCGCGAGCTCGCGGGCATACGGGAGGAACTTGTCAGCACGGGGTACCTCCGTCCGCAGGGCGGACAGAAGCAGCGCAAGAGCGCGGCGCTTCCGCCGAGGGAGTTTGTGTCGAGCGGCGGGTTCCGCATACAGGTCGGCAGGAACAACCTCCAGAACGACCGCCTGACCCTCCGCGAGGCGCACAGGAACGACGTGTGGCTGCACGTCCGTGGAGCGCACGGGGCGCACGTCCTGATACGCTGTGAGAACGGGGAGCCGGACGACGCCACCTACACCGAGGCGGGCGAGATAGCCGCGTTCTACTCCGACTCGCGGGAGGGAACGAACGTCGCCGTAGACTACACCCGCGCGAGATTCGTGAAGAAGCCGTCCGGCGCGAAGCCGGGCATGGTGGTGTACGACCCGTACTACACCATGTACGTCACGCCGGACGAGAAGAAGGTGCAGTCGCTGAGGGAAAGGGTGTGAGAGTATGGCAAAGACCGCCGGAACAAAGCTGAGAGTCCTGCTCGTCTACGAGATACTGCGGGAGAAGTCCTCCCCGGAGCGTCCTCTCACCGTGCCGGAGATACAGGAGGAGCTTGCGCGGCGCGGTGTGGAGTGCGACAGGAAAAGCGTCTACTCTGACATCGGCGCGCTCTGCGACTTCGGCTACGAGATCGAGCAGAAGCGCGGCCGCGACGGGGGATACTTTCTTCGCGGGCGGGACTTTGAGCTCGGCGAGCTGAAGCTGCTAGTGGACGCGGTGCAGTCCTCGAAGTTCATCACGCCGGAGCGGTCGCGGGAGCTTATAGCGAAGCTCGTCGCCCTCGCGGGCGAGCGCGACGCGGGAAGCCTCTCGCGGCAGGTGTTCATCACGAACCGCGTCAAGACCGCAAACGAGAGCGTGCTTCGGTCGGTGGACGCTATTCACACCGCCATCGCCGAGAACCGGCAGATAGAGTTTGACTACACCGACTGGGCGGTGAACTTCGGCCCGGGCGAGACCTTCGTGCGCCGCAGGCGCGGCGAGCGGCGGCGCGTAAGCCCCGCTGCGCTCGCGTGGGACGACGAGAACTACTACCTCATCTCCTACGACTCCGCGCGCGGCGAACGGCGAAATTTCCGCGTGGACAAGATGGAAAACATCGTCATCGCGGACGAGCCGCGCGACCGCCGCTGGGACTACGGCGCTTTCGACCCCGGCGCGTACTCGCGCGAGATGTTCGGGATGTTCCACGGCGACAGAAGGCAGGTGAAGCTGCGCTTCGAGCGGCGCTTTGCCGGCGTCGCGGTGGACAGGCTCGGGCGGGACGTTCACGTCTCGCCGGATGGAGACAGTCACTTCCTTCTCACCTGCGAGGTGGAGGTAAGCCCGCAGTTCTTCGCGTGGCTCATAGGCCTCGAGGGCGGGGCGGAGCTGCTCGAGCCGAAGGACGCAAGAGAAGCGCTGAAGCGGCTCGTCGCGGCGGCGGAGGAGATGTACAGGTAGGCGGCAAGGTTCGTCAAAGTGTCGAAATTTGAAGTATTGAAAAAAACATCTTGCAATCCGTCGCAAATCGTGGTATCATAAGCAAAGATTTGAAGGGGGGAGAGCTATGCTGCTTCGACCGTGCTTATGGAAAGCGTTTGCGGCGGGACGAAACGGAATAGCTGTTTCTTCTTTCGGAAGGCATTTTTATTCTTATTTTTAAGGATAAAGGTGCTATTTTTTTGCGTTGCTTCCGGCGGCGCGGAAGAAACCTTATAGGGAGGAAAGAAAAATGGCAAAATTCAAGATCCCGGAGGAAGGACTTCGGGACGCGAGACAGCTCGGCATACCGCGTATGCTGATACTCGGCCTCCAGCACATGTTCGCCATGTTCGGCGCGACTATTCTCGTGCCGATACTGGTGCAGAGCTACGGACTGCCGATGAGCATCCAGGTGACGCTGTTCTTCGCGGGCATCGGAACGCTCCTGTTCCACGTACTTACGAAGCTGAAGGTCCCGGCGTTCCTCGGTTCGAGCTTCGCGTTCCTCGGCGGCTTTGAGGCTGTTGCAAACCTCGAGGCGTATGCCAGCTGCACGCCGGACGAGCGCCTTGCCTACGCGCTTGGCGGCGTCGTGATAGCCGGCGCTATATATGTAGTCGTCGCGCTTGTGATAAGGCTCGTCGGCGTCAAGCGCGTCATGCGCTTCCTGCCGCCGGTCGTCACCGGCCCGATAATCATTTCGATAGGCCTCATCCTCGCCTCGAGCGCGATAAACAACGCTTCGAGCTGCTGGTGGCTTGCGGGCGTGTCGCTGCTCGTCATCATCGTCGCGAATATCTGGGGCAAGGGCATGATAAAGATAGTGCCGATACTCCTCGGCGTCGTCATCCCCTACGTCATAGCGCTCATACTGACGCTTACGAAGGTCGTCGGCCCCGGCAACGGCGCTTATATCGACTTCTCCGCCGTAAAGGACGCGAGCATCGTTGGCTTCCAGCCGTTCAGCTTCCCGAAGTTTGACATCTCGGCGATACTCGTCATGGCGCCGATAGCCATCGCATCCATGATGGAGCACGTCGGCGACATCTCCGCCATCTCCGCCACCGTCGGCGAGAACTTCATCGAGGACCCGGGTCTCTCGCGCACCCTCCTCGGAGACGGTCTTGCAACGAGCATTGCCGCCGTCTTCGGCGGCCCGGCGAACACCACTTACGGTGAGAACACCGGCGTCCTTGCGCTCACCAAGGTCTACGACCCGTGGGTCATCCGGATTGCCGCGTGCTTTGCAATCGTGCTCTCGTTCAGCCCGCTCGTCGCAGACATTATCGGCTCGATACCGTCCGCTATTATCGGCGGCGTCAGCTTCATCCTCTACGGCATGATCTCCGCCATCGGCGTCCGCAACGTCGTCGAGAACCGCGTCGACCTGTCCAAGAGCCGCAACGTCATCATTGCGGCGGTCATACTTGTCTCGGCGCTCGGCTTCAACTCGGTGGGCGGCCTCACCTTCAACATCGGCGGCACCGCCATCACCCTCACCGGCCTCGCGCTCGCGGCGATACTCGGCATAGCGCTCAACGCGATACTCCCGGGCAAGGACTACGAGTTCAACGCCAACACCGGCGTCGGGTTCGAGGGCGGCCCGAAGAAATAAACTTTTTCGCGGGAAATCGCGGGGGCAGACTTTGTCTGCCCCCTTACCAATTTCCCGCGAAGCCGCCGGACAAGGCATAGCCTTGCCAGCGGCAACGCTTCGCTTCGCGCCTCGCGGGCTGCGCCCGTTCGACGCGCGCTCCGCGCAAAGAGTTTTTTCCGACGTACACACCGTCGAAAAAACGGATTGGACTTTATTTCGCCGCTGAAGCGGCGAAACTCTGCGAGGCTTTGGTCGGGACGTCAGCGCGGAGCGCTGTTCCGCAATGGAACGTGCTCAAAGTCGGGTAATATTCGCGAAGCGAATATTACAGGCGAAAGCAGTAGAGTGTCGGATGAAGAATTGGTTTGTGCTTTCGCTGTTCGCAGCGGTTGAAGTTAGCGGCGGAGCCGCTAACTTCGCGCAGGGGCGATTCATTCGCCCCGAGCATTTCAATCAGGAGGGCTCCCAAACGGCGCTCTGCGCCGCTCCGCGCCGGTTCGCGCGGTTAAAGTTGTTTGCCGAAGGCAAACAACTTTGCGCAGGCGGAATTCATTTCCGCCGAGCATTTTAATCGGGAGGGCTCCCAAACGGCGCTCTGCGCCGTTTGGGAATCAGATATGGAGAAGGTAAATCTGATAGTCGTGATTGGGCGGGACGGGCGATTTCTGCTCTGCCGCAGAAGAAAGGAACCGTACACCGGCAAGCTGAATTTTGTCGGGGGACATATCGAGCCGGGCGAGAGCGGCGAAGACGCCGCTTACCGCGAGCTCGAGGAGGAGACCGGCATCCGTCGGGAGGACATATCCCTCCGCCATGTGATAGACTTCACCTACTATGCCTTCGATGTCATGCTCGAGGTGTGGGCGGGGCGGCTCGGATGCGAGGTTGAGGTGTACGGGGAGGAGAACGATCTGCTTTGGTACACGCCGGATGCGGACGGCTTCCGCAACCTCGAAAGGTTTGCCGGGGACGGCAACATGCAGTATATCCTCAATCAGCTTGCGCTTCTGCCGGATGGTTTGATATAGCGCCGAGATGTATAGCGAAGCGGTAGAAAGCCTCGCAGAGTTCGCCGCCGCAGGCGGCGAATTAAGTTTGATTTATTTTCGGCGGCGGCGTGTACGTCGCCGAAAATACTTCTCGCGGAGCGCGCTTCGAAGCGCCGCAGGCGCGAGGAGCGAAGCGCAGCGTTTGCTGTCGGTAGGGCTTCGCCCTACCCGACAGCTTCACTTGAAATTGCGCCTGCGCAATTTCAAGTGAAAGTCTCGGCGTGAAAGGGTGCGCAGGGCAATTCATTGCCCGAGCACATTTCACGTCGAAACTATAGCAAAAGGGAGGCCGACGGCCTCCCTTTTGCTATGCTTCGCTCTTTTTGTCTATTTTGAATATCTTCCTAAGTATCGCACTGAAGAACTTCGGCGACCGCCAGACGACGACTTTCATATTTCAGCCCGCCTCCCTAAAATTTTTTGCACCCGCACAGCCCCAGAAGCAGCAGTACGCAGCCGAGGACAGCGATTATCGCCCACGAGGGCAGTATAAGCGAAATGAGCACGCCCGCACCCAGCGCCGCCAGGATGAGAAACATTATCTTCGACCGCATACCTCGCTTGCCTCCTCTCCGGGTCATTATATGTGCCTCGGAGCGAATTGTTCTAATGTCTGCCGCGAGGCGCATATACATCCCTTGAAAAACCGCGCCGGTCAAAAGGCGGGCGGTAAAAAGGAGTGTGACCGATGGAACTGGAACTTATCGGAAAAAGCCATGTGTTCTACGATACCGGGGCGCGGCTCGTCACCGCCCGCGAGCAGACCCAGGAGCAGGTCGTGCCGGACGCGTGCCCGGACATCCTGCGCATCATCACGACCTACGGGAGCGTGTACGCCTCGGAGACAAGCCTGCACGACGGGCGGGCGGAGGTGAGCGGAACGGTGCGCGCGGCGGTGCTCTACCTGCCGGAGAGCGGCGAGGGCGTGGAGCAGCTCGTCCTCACCGTACCGTTCACGCAGACCTTCGAGACGCCGAGCGAGCCGGGCGACCTGCTCTTCGCTTCGGCGGAGCTTGAGAGCGTGGACGCGCGCACGATAAACCCGCGAAAGGTACTCGTGCGGGCGAACGTGCGCGTCACGGCGCGGGTGCTTCGCCGCAGGACGGTGGAGATACCCGCGACGGTGAACGCGCCGAGGAGCCTCGGCGTGCGGACGCTCGAGGAGCGCACGAGCCACCGCATCGCGACGGCGGCGGCGTGCAAGGCGTTCACGGTGAGCGACGTCATCGAGCTCGGCGGCGCGCCCGCCATGAGGGACATCATCCGCTCGAAGGCGTCCTTCTCGGTGGCGGACTGCAACATCATCGGCAGGCGCGCGGTGTTCAAGGCGACGGCGCTTGTGGAGACGCTGTACCGCGCGCAGAACGGCGCAGTCTGCTCCCACCGCGCGGAGGTGCCCTTCTCGCAGATAGTCGAGACAGAGGGACTTGAGGACGGGGCGGAGGTCGTTATCGTCCTACGCGCGACAGGTATGACAAGCGCGGTGCGACACGAGGACGGAGGCAGAGCCTACGAGTTCTCGGTCTCAGCCGAGGCGCAGACGGTGGCGTACAGCGCGCACGAGTTCGCGGTGCTCGCCGATCTGTACAGCACGTCGCAGCGCGCGGAGACCGAGACCGGCACGCTCGAGCTCGAGACCTTCATCAGGCACGAGGAGCGCCGCACGACGGTCCGCGCCACGCTCGAGACCGGCGCGGAGGCGCGCGAGGCGGAGGACGCGGAGGTGTGCTTCACGGCGCCGGCGTCGTCGCGCGGGGAGGACGGCATACTGCGCGTCACGTCGAACGCGGACGTGCGTGTCCGCTACACGGGCGAGGACGGCACGCAGTACCAGACGCGGGGACGGATACCCGTCTCGATAGACGTCGCGGGCGAGGGGGACTGCTCGTGCGAGCTCCGCGTCGAGAGCGCCGCGCTGAGCGCGGCCGTGCCGGGCGGCATCGAGATACGCCTCGACATCTCGGCGGCGCTCGAGGAGACAAGGACCGAAACGGTGGGCTTTGTCCGCCACGCGAAGCTCGAGGAGTACGGCGAGGACGCTCCGCCGCGCCCGTCGGTGGTGTTGCGGTACCCACAGGACGGGGAGACGATGTGGCAGCTCGCCAAGCGTTTCTGCACGACCGAGGCGGACATCCGCGACGCGAACGGCATGGCGGAGGACGCGCCGCCCGACCCGAAGAAGCTGATGCTGATACCCAAGCGCCGATAGAGAGGAGGATAAACGTGGATAGAGGAAGGATATACGAGGACATAGCGAAGCGCACCGGCGGGGACATCTACATCGGCGTCGTCGGACCGGTGAGGACGGGAAAGTCCACCTTCATTAAGCGCTTCATGGAGACGCTCGTGATACCCGGCATAGAGAACGTGTACATGCGGGAGCGCGCCAAGGACGAGCTGCCGCAGTCCGGATCGGGGAGGACGATAATGACCGCCGAGCCGAAGTTCGTGCCGGAGGACGCGGTCGAGGTCGCGCTGGACGGCGGGGCGCGCTTCAAGGTGCGCCTTATAGACAGTGTAGGATACATGGTGGCGTCCGCCGCGGGCGCGCTCGAGGGAGACGCGCCGAGGATGGTGTCAACGCCGTGGTTCGATCACCCCGTTCCGATGGCGGAGGCCGCTGAGACCGGCACCCGCAAGGTGATAGCCGAGCATTCGACGATAGGCATAGTGGTAACGACCGACGGGACGGTCACCGACATCCCGCGTGAGGAGTACGCCGAGCCGGAGGAACGGGTGATAAAGGAGCTGAAGGCGCTCGGCAAGCCGTTCCTCGTCGTCGTGAACTCCGCATTCCCGGAGGGCGCGGCGGCGCTCGAGACGGTGCAGGCGATACGCGAGAAGTACGACGTCGGCTGTATCGCCGCGAACTGCCTCCTCCTCGGCGAGAACGAGATAACGGCGATACTCCGCAGCGTCCTCGGCGAGTTCCCGGCGCGGGAGATAGGCTTCTTCCTGCCGGCGTGGGTGGAGACGCTCGAAAACTCGCACCCGATAAAGCGTGGGATTTTCGACGCGATACTTGCCGGGGCGCAGGACATGCACCGCGTCCGGGACGTCGAGGCAGCGGTGGCGAGGCTACGCGAGTGCGAGCAGATAAGCTCGATAAAGCTCGCGGGAATCGACATGGGCACCGGCGTCGCCGTCGTGGACGCCGACCTGCCGCGCTCGCTCTTTTACAAGACGCTCGCGGAGCAGTCCGGTTTCGGGATACAGGACGACGGCGACCTCATGCGTCTCCTCGGCGAGCTTGCGTCGGTCAAGGCGGAGTACGACAAGATAGCCCCGGCGCTCGCCTCGGTGAAGGCGACGGGCTACGGGATAGTCCTGCCCGCCACCGACGAGCTGTCGCTTGAGGAGCCGGAGATCGTGAAGCAGGGCGGCCGGTACGGAGTGCGCCTCCGCGCGAGCGCTCCCTCGATACACATGCTCCGCGCGGACATCGAGACCGAGGTGAGCCCGATAGTCGGCAGTGAGAAGCAGTCGGAGGACCTTGTACACTACCTCCTGAGCGAGTTCGAGGACAAACCGGACGAGATCTGGCAGTCGAACATCTTCGGGAAGAGCCTGCACGACCTCGTGAGCGAGGGGCTGAACGCCAAGCTCAAGCGTATGCCGGAGGACGCTCGCGACAAGCTGCGCGAGACCCTCCAGCGCATCATCAACGAGGGCAGCGGAGGGCTCATCTGCATCATACTCTAGCGGGAAAATACGGTGCGGCGGACGCGGAAGCGTCCGCCGCCCGCGCGGAACGCCGCGTGAGGGGTGAGAGACGGCATAACGTCCGCGCCGGCGCTCCGAAGGCGTGGACGTGCGGCAAGCCGCGAGCAGCGGAAAACCTATTTCGCGCTTATCGGCGCGAAGCTCTGCGAGGCGTTGCTCCCCGTGCCGACGGCGCGTTTCCCGTGCGGCCGGTGCAGAAAAACGATACAAGAAGTCTCGTGTAATTTTCGCAGAATACGAAAATTTTCGTAAAAGGCGCTTTACAACCTCGAAAAACTGTGTTATAATAATCCTCGCGCGGACGGAGAGCGTCCGCAAAACAGAATACGGGCCCGTAGCTCAGCTGGGAGAGCGCACGGTTCGCATCCGTGAGGTTCGAGGGTTCGATCCCCTTCGGGTCCACCATTTTACGTTCGGGAAAGCCTGTTTTGAGGTTTTCCCGAACTTTTTACCCAGAAACGCTTACCAATATTTTCTTGTCATCCCGACGCCACAGTTCCTTGAACTGCTCGAAGCTCACCTTTAAGTCTATCTCGATTCTGAAATTTCTGTACACCCGGACCTGGCGGATGAGCTGGTAGGCGATCATCTTCTTGCCCTCGGTGGTGCTGTTGTCGAACAGCTCCGCCCAGGTGAGGACCCGGTCATACTGTTCACGCAGCTCGGCGGCTGTGCGGTCGGTGTCGGCAAGGGCCTGCTC
>CANRJS010000036.1 GCA_947631015.1 uncultured Clostridia bacterium | reverse complement strand
ATGCTGTCGGTAGGGCTTCGCCCTATCCGACAGCTTCACTTGGAATTGCGCTTGCGCAATTCCAAGTGAACTTCTCGAGGGAAATTGGTAAGGCGTGCAGACAAAGTCTGCCCGCCGCGATTTCCCGCGAAAGCCACACGCGCTTAGCGCGTGTGGCTTCTAAATCCGTCCCCCAGCACCTCGTGCGCGTCTATGATGATGAGGAACGACTTCGGGTCTATCTCGCGCACGAGCTTCTTGAGGTCGGCTATCTGCCGCCGCTTTATCGCGCAGAGTATGACGTTCATCTCCGCACCGGAGTAGCTTCCCTCGCCGTGCAGCAGAGTCGCGCCACGGTCGAGCTCGCGGTCTATCGCCTCTACGACCTTGCGCGTCTGCTGCGTGATGATGTATGCGACGCGCGCGGAGTCCGCGCCGTAGAGTATCCCGTCTATGACGAGGGTGGAGATGTAGAGCGCCGCCACGGCGTAGAGCGCGTAGGTGATGTGGCCGAAGGTGAGCGCGGCGAGCGCGATTATAATCGTGTCGACGACGAGCATCAGACGCCCGACCGACAGTCCGGGGAATTTGTAGGTGAGAAGGCGCGCGGCAATGTCGCTCCCGCCGGTCGTCGCGCCGCGCGTAAAGACTATCCCGAGCCCCGCGCCGAGCAGCACGCCGCCGCTTATCGACGCCATGAGCGGATCCTCGGTGTACTCGTAGAGCCCGTGGAACACGTCGATGAGCACCGACGAGATTACCGTTCCCCAGAGCGACTTTATCAGGAAGTCCTTTCCCTCTACCCTCCAGCCCATGAGAAAGAGCGGCGCGTTGATTATGAGCACCAGCGTACCGACCGGCAGAAACGGGAGCTGACGGTTTATCACCATCGCGAGACCGCTCGCGCCGCCGGGGGCTATGTCGTTCGGGTCGAGGAAGATGTCGAATGCGAGCGCGTAGAGCGCGCTTCCGAGCGCGATGACGACGAAGTCGAGCGCGCCGGTACGCAGTATTTTCGGCTTCTGCATTGTCGGAAACTCCTTATCTGAAGTGTCTTATTGCTGACGGGTGAACCCATGGTGGTTTTCGGCGGCGGATTTGCGCCCGCGCGGCGTTGGACCCCTTGGAAATACGGCGGTATTCCCGGCGGGCTTTTCCCCCACCGAACGCAAACCCGCTCGCCGAAAACTGCCTGCATTTCACGCGGAGCTATTTTCGGATGATTTTCTGCGCGGAGGAGCCGGTATTGCTGACGCAAACCGGCGACGACAAACAGAAAAGCGACGAAAAGAGCCTGCGTAAGAGCACCATGGGTTTGCACCTGTCAGCTATATGTCGAGCGATGCCTGCACCTCGCCCACGTCCTCCGGACGGAGCAGCGCGCCCGCGCCGGGAAGCGCCCTCGTGCGGTAACGCGCGGGGTTCAGTATGCCGCTCTCCTCCGCACGTTCGACACGCGCGAGGAGGCGTCCCTTCTTCGGCGTCACGACCTGCACGCCTATCGTCGAGCGGGTGGACTTCGGCGCGAGGAGCGCCGTCGTAAAGAGTATGGCGCGCCCGTCCGAGGTGTGCATGCAGAGCTCCCCGTCCCGCTCGAGGAAGAACGCCGCGACGAGCGGACTCGCCCCGCTGAACGCGCCGGTGAGGCGGCGACGGTTCGACTTTGTATTATATGCCTCCGCCTCTATCTTTGCCGCCTTGCCGTTCTCAAAGAAAAGCAGGAGCGAGCCGGTGTAGTCCCCCGGCAGGAACATGAACACGACCTGCTCGCCGGGGTCCATGCCGAGCTTTGCCGGCAGGTAGTCGCCGAGGGCGGATGCCTTGGTGTCCGGGAAGTCTCCCACGCGGCATTTGTACGCCTGCTGCATGTTCGTGAGAAAGACTACCTCCGCCGAGGCGCTTGTCTCGAAGCTCTGACGGAGCGCGTCGCCCTCCTTGAAGCGCTGCTCGCTCGCCATGCGGAGCGACTGCGGGGTTATCTTCTTGAAGTAGCCCTCGTTTGAGAGGAACACGGTGACGGGACTTGCGTCGGGGGCGCTCTCCGCCTCGGCGGGCGCGTCCTCGGTGAACTCGCGGAGTATGACCGTCCGCCTCGGCGCGCCGTACTTCTTTGCGACCGCCTCCAGCTCCTCCACTATTATGTCCATTATCGCGCGCCTGTCGCCGAGCAGCTTTTCAAGCCGAGCGACCTCGTCCGCAAGCTCGCCTGTCTCCTCGAGGCGGCGCAGGATGTACTGCTTGTTGATGTTGCGGAGGCGTATTTCCGCGATATACTCCGCCTGCTTCTCGTCTATGCGGAAGCCTATCATGAGGTTCGGGACGACCTCGTCCTCCTCCTCGGTCTCGCGGATTATCTTTATCGCGCGGTCGATGTCGAGAAGTATCTTCTCAAGTCCGCGCAGGAGGTGCAGCCTGTCTTTCTTCACGCCGAGGTCGTAGTGGACGCGCCGGCGCACACACTCGCAGCGCCACGCGCACCACTCCTCGAGTATCTCGCGCACGCCCATCTGGCGCGGTGTTCCGGCTATCAGGATGTTGAAGTTGCAGGGATAGCTGTCCTGAAGCGGGGTCATGCGAAAGAGCTTCTGCATCAGTGCCTCCGGGTCGGTGCCGCGCTTGAGGTTTATCGCTATCTTGAGGCCGGCTCGGCCGGTCTCGTCGCGGATGTCCGCTATCTCGCGGAGCTTGTTTGCCTTGCAGAGCTCGACGACCTTGTCGATTATCGCCTCGACCGTCGTGGAGTAGGGTATCTCGTATACTTCGATAAGGTTTTCGCTCTTGTCGTAGCGCCACCGCGCGCGGAGCTTTACCGAGCCGCGCCCGGTGTTGTAGACCTCCTCGAGCGCCTCTCGCTCATACAGCAGCTCGCCGCCGGTAGTGAAGTCGGGCGCGGGCAGCGTCTCGAAGATGTCAACATTCGGGTCACGGATGTATGCCGCCGTCGTCCGGCAGACCTCGGCGAGGTTGAAGCCACAGACCTGGCTCGCCATGCCGACGGCGATGCCCTGGTTTGCGCTCACGAGGACGTTGGGGAAGGTCGTCGGCAGCAGGGTGGGCTCCTTTGTGGTGGAGTCGTAGTTGTCGACGAAGTCGACGCAGTCGCGGTCGATGTCGCGGAAAAGCTCGGAGCATATCGGCGCGAGCTTTACTTCGGTGTAGCGGCTCGCGGCGTATGCCATGTCGCGTGAGTAGACCTTGCCGAAGTTGCCCTTTGACTCGACGAACGGCGCGAGCAGCGTCTCGTTGTCTTTCGTGAGGCGCACCATCGTCTCGTATATCGCGGCGTCTCCGTGCGGGTTGAGGTGCATCGTCTGACCGACGACGTTTGCCGACTTCGTGAGACCGCCGTTCAGCAGCCCCATCTTGTACATCGTGTAGAGCAGCTTGCGGTGGGACGGCTTGAAGCCGTCTATCTCCGGTATGGCGCGGCTCATTATGACGCTCATCGCGTAGGGCATGAAGTTCTTCTCGAGCGTCTCGGTTATCGGCTGGTCGGTGACGGGCGCCGGGATGTATTCCCTTGTCTCATTGTCCTTCTTCTTTGCCAAGGTATCTTCTCCCTTTACAAATTACTCTGTTATTTCACGCCGAAGTATTCGAGGCATTTTTCGGCGGCGAACTCGATGTAGCGGTTTATCTCCTCGCGGGTGATGTACTCGGCGGGCTTCAGATGTGCAAAGTCCTGCTCGAACCAGTGAAGCTGACGGAGCCGCCACTTCTCGACCTCCTCTGCCGAGAGCAGGTCGTCCGCCGCCTCGCCGCGGGCGCTCTCGAGCGCGGCATAGACCTCCGGGACCCACGGCTCGGAGCGGTAGAGCGCGAGGTCAGCGAGGTCGGTGTCGTTGTAGTACGCCGGGGCGTGGTCGGCGTCCGGGAACCTCGCCCTGAACCTCGCCTTGAACGCAGTACCCACCTCGCGCGACCAGTACATGTCGGTGACGAGGTGGACGGCGTAGCCCGTGAGAAAGTCGCTCCGCCCGATGAGCGCCTTCGCGTTCCGCTCGTTCTCAAAGAGATTTCCGCGCATACCCATGTGCGACCTGAATTTGTCCTCCGTGGAAGCGCCCTCGCGCATGTGTATCGCGTCGGGCGCTATCGAGCCGAGGTAGAACGCTCCGTCGTCCTCGATTTTCAGCTTGTCCTTTACTCTGACTGCGACGGCCAGATGTACCATCGGAAGCGGCATCGTCTGTCCTCCAAAATTACAGCAGTGCGGGCGGTCAGCTCACGTCGACCATGTCGAGGAAGCGGTAGCCCTCCGAGGCGATGAACTCCTTGCGTCCCGCGAGGTTGTCGCCCTCGAAGAGGTCGAACATCTCGGCGGTGCGCTCGGCATCCTCCGGCATGACGCGGACGAGCCGCCGCGTCTCGGGATTCATGGTGGTCTGCCACATCATCTCCGACGAGTTCTCGCCGAGCCCCTTCGAGCGGGAGATGGTGTACTTCTTGTTTCCGAGCTTTGCGACTATCTCGTTCCGCTCGGCGTCGGTGTAGGCAAAAAGCGACTCCTCGCCGCCGCGCAGACGTATCTCATAGAGTGGCGTCTCCGCGATGTAGACGTAGCCCTGCTGAATGAGCGTCGGCGTGAGGCGGTAGATCATCGCGAGTATGAGCGTGCGTATCTGGTATCCGTCCACGTCCGCGTCGGTGCAGATTATCACCTTTGACCAGCGGAGGTTCGCAAGGTCGAAGGACGCGAGGTCTTTCGCGCCCTTGTGCGCGACCTCCACGCCGCAGCCGAGAACCTTCAAAAGGTCGGTGATGATGTCGCTCTTGAACACTCTCGGCAGGTCGGCCTTGAGGCAGTTGAGTATCTTGCCGCGCACCGGCATTATCGCCTGGAACTCCGGCTCGCGCCCCTGCTTTACCGAGCCGAGAGCGCTGTCGCCCTCGACGATGTAGAGCTCGCGCCGCTCCACGTCCCGCGTGCGGCAGTCCACGAACTTCTGCACGCGGTTGGAGAGGTCGAGCGTGCCGGTGAGCTTCTTCTTTATCGTGAGGCGGGTGCGCTCCGCCTGCTCGCGGGAGCGCTTGTTTATCATCACCTGCTCGCAGATGCGGTCGGCCTCCGCCGGGTTCTCGATGAAGTAGACCTGCATCTGCTCGCGGAGGAAGTCGTTCATCGCATCCTGGATGAACTTGTTCGTTATCGACTTCTTCGTCTGGTTCTCGTAGCTCGTCTGGGTGGAGAAGTTCGAGCTGACGAACACAAGGCAGTCCTGAATGTCGTTGAAGGATATCTTTGACTCGCCCTTCTGGTACTTGTTCGTCCGGCGGAGGTATTCGTCGAGCGCCGCGACAAATGCGCTCCTGAGCGCCTTGTCCGGCGAGCCGCCGTGCTCGAGGAAGCTCGAGTTGTGGTAGTGCTCGATGACGGCCGTGCGGTTCGAGAAGAGGAACGCGCAGCCGATCTTTACGCGGTACTCGGGCTTGTCCTCGCGGTCGCGCCCGACGCGCTCGCAGGAGACGCTTCTGACGTCGGTTATGCGTCCCTCCTCGCCCGCAAGCTCCGCGACGTAGTCCGAGATGCCGTTCTCGTACATGAACTCCTGCTCCTCGAACTTCCCGGGCGCGGTCTCGTTGCGGAAGACGAAGGTGACCTTCGGGTTGACGACCGCCTGCCGCTTAAGCACGTCGGTGTAGTATTCCACCGGGATGTCGATGTCGGTAAAGACGTCGAGGTCGGGCTTCCAATGGTGGAGCGTGCCGGTGCGGCGGCCGGAGTAGGGCTCGCTTTTGAGACCGCCGATGTTCTCGCCCTTCTCGAAGCGGAGGGTGTACTTCTTCCCGTCGCGCCAGACGGTGACGTCCATGTACTCGGAGGAGTACTGCGTCGCGCAGGAGCCGAGGCCGTTGAGGCCGAGGGAGTATTCGTAGACGCCCTCCGCGTCGTACTTTCCTCCGGCGTACAGCTCGCAGTAGACGAGCTCCCAGTTGTAGCGCTCCTCCTTGGGGTTCCAGTCGACGGGGCAGCCGCGCCCGAAGTCCTCCACCGAGACAGAGCGGTCGAGGTAGCGGGTGAGGATGATGCGGCTGCCGTGGCCGCCGCGCGCCTCGTCTATGGAGTTTGAAAGTATCTCGAAGACCGCGTGCTCACAGCCCTCGAGGCCGTCCGAGCCGAAGATAACGCCGGGACGCTTCCGCACCCGGTCCGCGCCCTTCAGCGCGGAGATCGAATCGTTGCCGTAGTTTGTCTTTTTTGCAGCCAAACGGTATCACACTCCGAATAACCTAAGTCTGCGGCATATCCGCGCCGCATATTCACGGCATATCCCCGCAATATATCTTGTGCCGGGGACAGCCCAAAAACCCATTATAAAGTAATTATAGCAAAAAACGGAGCGAAGCGCAAGCCCTCCCGTGCGGGTGGTGCTTTCATTCGGCGGGGTAGAAGCGCAGTATCCGTTTGCCGCGGCGGAAGGCGTATTCGAGCGCCGCGGCGGCTCCGCCGAAGCCGGTGCGGACGTATGCCGCGACCACGTCCGACTCGCGTATCATCCACTCGTTTCTGCGAAGTATGGCGTACCGGCGCGGAACGTTTTCGAGAGGAGGGTAGACCGTATAGTCGTAGCCGCCGCAGTCCGGCACCCGGTCGGGATAGGGCAGGACGAGCGCCGCCCGGATGTGCGGGCGGCGCGACTTCGCCTCGCGGACGGCGCCCGCCGCCATTCGGTCGAATTCCCCGTACCCGCCGAGATAGAACAGATCCGCACCCTCGCATATAAGCGCGTCGATACACTCGCGCAGCCATTCGCGCACCTCCGCGCGTTCGTAGACTTCCCTGTGTCCGCAGAATGTAACCGTCATAACCGTCACCTCGGATTTTAGAATAGCACAAAAAGGGAGATTAGTACAGTTACAGGGACTAATTATTTTGTGTCTGTTCATATAATATTAGTACATTTACAGGTACGGATGGTGACAATATGCTCTTGAATGAGGCCGTAAGCAGACGACTCGGAGAGCTGCTTGCCGAAAAGGGCATGACGCAGTACCGGCTGTACACAAGGAGCGGCGTGCCCAAATCGACGATAGGGAACGTGATAAACTGCGCGTATGACTCGGTAAAGTTGCGCATAATCCACGAGCTGTGTCAGGGATTCGGCATAAGTATGAGGGAGTTCTTTGATTCTCCGCTTTTTGACGAAGAAAATCTGGAACCTTGAAAGTGTGAAAGTTTCCTTTGTAAATGTTCGTGCTTTTGGCGGCATATTGATATAATCAGGTGGGTTTATGATAGATTACAGTCCCCTGTGGGAGACGATGCGGCAACGCAGAGTGACGCAGTATCAGCTCCTGAAGGGCGGCATAGACAACAAAACGCTCGATTCGCTGAAGAAGGGCAGAAACATCACGCTGCTGACACTTGAAAAGTTCTGCGCAATAATAGGCTGCACGCCGAACGATGTCGTGAGGTTTACGGAATAAGACAGGACTGCCGGAAACGGCAGCCCTGTTTTTATAACAAAAAAGGGAGCGGACAAAAATCCGCTCCCTTATGTATGTAGTTTTCGGGACGCTTACTTCGTCGCGGCGGCGACGTCCTGCAGCAGCTTGATTATCTCGAGGTGCTGCGGGCAGTGGCTCTCGCACTGGCCGCACTGTATGCAGTCCTCCGGCGAGCCGCCCTCGTGCGCGGTGCCGTTGTAGCGCTGGATGAAGCCCTGCTTGTTTTGGAAGAGCTGATAGTTGTTGTACGCCTGGAAGAAGCGCGGAATGCTTATCTTCTGCGGGCAGCCGTCCACGCAGTAGCGGCACTCGGTGCAGGGTATCTGCGGTATCTTGTTCAGCTCCTCGACTGCCTTCGCGACGACGGCGCGCTCCGAGTCGCTGAGCGGCTTGAAGTCCTCCATATAGCTGATGTTGTCCTTCATCTGGTCGAGGTTCGACATGCCGCTGAGGACGGTGACAAGCCCCTCGAGGCTCGCGGCGTAGCGGACGGCCCAGCTCGCGACCGAGACGTTCGGGTTCGCGTCGGTGAGCACCTTGCGGACAGGCTCCGCCATGCCCGCGAGGCTGCCGCCCTTGACCGGCTCCATTATGACGACCGGTTTACCGTGCTTCCGCGCGACCTCGTAGCACTCGCGGCTGCGGACGCCGGGGTTCTCCCAGTCGGCATAGTTTATCTGGAGCTGTACGAACTCGGCCTCGGGATGCTCGGTGAGCACCTTGTCGAGAAGCTCCGGCGTGTCGTGGAAGGAGAAGCCGAGATGACGGATCTTGCCCTCGGACTTCTGCTTCAGGCCCCAGCCCCATGCGTCGAGATTGTTCGAGTCGTCATAGTTGCCGCGGTTGATGTTGTGCAGCAGATAGAAGTCGAAGTAGCTGACACCCGCGCGGTCAAGCGACTCTTTGAACTTGACGTCGAGCTCGCTTGCGTCCTTCATGCCCCAGAGCGGCATCTTCGTCGCGAGCGTGAAGCTCTCGCGCGGATAGCGCTTGACGAGGCATTCGCGCGCCGCTATCTCGCTCTTGCCGTTCTCGTAGACGTATGCGGTGTCAAAATAGGTGAAGCCGGCCCTCATGAACAGGTCGACCATCTCCTTGACCTGCTCGTGGTCGATCTCACCGTTTTCGAGCTTCGGCAGGCGCATCAGGCCGAAGCCGAGCTGCTTTATGTCCGAACCGAGATACTTTTCCATAGGTTTTATGCCTCCATTAAATTTTCTCACCCGAGGGCTCCGTACTCTGAAAACGATTGCACAGTAATTGTAACAAAAATGAACGCCGGTGTCAAGAGCCGGAGCGCGCTCTCGGAGCACACTCAAAGCAGACTTTTTTTTGCACGCGGGACAGCGCGGACGGAACCGGCAGATTTTGCTTGACAAACCGGCGGCGCGGGTGTACCATTTATATCAGAAATCGTTTACCCAATTTCAGAAAGGAGCCTCACACAATGAAAATCAATGTCGGTACTTATTCCTTCGGGCGCGGCCCGATGAGCCTTCAGGACAAGCTGAAGAAGGCGCACGAGCTCGGCTATGACGGAATCGAGCTGCTTGCGGACGACCTCAAAAACAACTCCGCCGAGGAGCTGAAGAAGATGTGCGAAGAGGCCGGCGGGATAGAGCCGCTCTCCAGCCACGTCGCAATGGACCTCATAGGCGAGGAGATGCTTGAGAAGTTCGCGGCCATCGGCGGCAAGATGATGATAGTCCCGTCCTTCCAGTTCGCGAACAGGGCGGAGGCTGTTGAGCTCGGCCGTCAGCTCACCGAGAAGGCGGAGATGGCCGAGAAGTACGGCGTCAAGATCGGCTACCACAACCACACCACCGAGTTCTTTGAGGACGAGGGCAAGCCTATTCTCGAGTGGACGATAGAGTCGACCGAGCCCGGCAAGGTCTGGTTCCAGCTAGACTGCGGCTGGGCAACCGCCGCCGGCTGCGACTGTCCCGCGTTTATACGCAAGCACAGCGGCCGCTTCATCTCGATACACGTCAAGGAGAACAACAAGCTCGTCGGCACCGGCACCCCGCGCTCGATGGGCGAGCCGCGTCCCGCGTTCACCCCGCCCAAGCTCGACGAGAACGGCAACCCCATCTTCTCCGAGGAGATGAAGAAGCGCATGGCCGAGATGCAGAGCCGTATGAAGATACAGTGCCCGATGGGCGACCCGTCGAGCCGCATCGACTGGCATGAGATCAAGGCCGCGACCGACGCACAGCCGAACGAGACCGCGTGGACCGTCGAGCGCGAGAACGACTATCTGGACGACATCGTCGCCTGCCTCGGCGAGGACGTGAAGTGGCTGAAGGCGAACATAAAATAACCGGAGACGGTGAAAGGACGGGGGACGCCCCCGTCCTTTTTCGTCACCGAGGCGTATGGGCGGCGTCCGGCGGAAATTTGCAAAGTTTTGCAAAGTGAGGTTGAATTTCTCCGAAGACAAGCGTATAATTAAATCAAAGCTCCGGAAGCCGGCGATCTACGGCGGCGGCGCCCGCGAATATCGGCTTTAGGAAGAGGATCCGGCACTATTTTTGAAGTTAAGGAGTTGGAAAATATATGGCAAAATTCTGCGTTAATTGCGGCACTCAGATGGAGGACGACGCTCTATTCTGTCCTGCCTGCGGTACGCCCGTCGCGCAGGCTCAGCAGCCCGGACAGGTACCCCCGCAGGGCGATTCGGGTTATCAGCAGACGCCGCCCCAGGGCAACCCCGGCTATCAGCAGACGCCGCCCCAGGGCAACCCCGGCTATCAGCAGACGCCGCCCCAGGGCAATCCCGGCTACCAGCAGACGCCGCCCCAGGGCAACCCCGGCTACCAGCAGACGCCCCCTCAGGGCAACCCGAACTATCAGCAGTATGCGCCTAACGGGAGCAGCTTCATGCCCGACCACACCGCGCAGTACCATCCGCAGGACATAGCGAACAACAAGGCCATGGGCATTCTCTCCTACATCGGCATACTGGTGCTCATACCGTTCTTTGCCGAGAAGAATTCGCCGTGGGTGCGCTTCCATGCGGTGCAGGGAATGTACCTGTTCCTGTGCGAGATAGCGCTGTCGATAATCAGCGGGATCCTCGGAGTGGTCAAGTATGTGAGCTTCGGGACCTATTATATTTTCGGCGCCATACAGTGGATAATCTCGCTTGTCACGATTGCGTACATTGTGCTCGGCATCGTCTTTGCCGCGACCGGCAAGGCAAAGGAGCTGCCGCTTGTCGGCAAGCTCATGCGGCTCGGCTGGTTCAGGTAATGCGTCCGGACAGAGAAAAGGACATAAAAAACACGGAGACGGGCGGCATACGCCGCCCGTCCTTTTTTCGCTGCCCGGTCTGCGGGGAAGGTCTTCTCCGCACGGAAAGCGGGCTCGTCTGCGCGAACGGACACTCTTTTGACCGCGCGCGGAGCGGATATGTGAACCTCCTCACCGGCCGCCCTCCGAGGCTTGAGGGCGACACGCGGGAGATGGTCGCGGCGCGGAGCGCGTTTCTCGAGAAGGGATACTACGCGGCGCTCCGCCGCGAGCTCGAGAGCATATCCGCTGGGACGCAGGAGGGCGTCCTGCTCGACGCGGGCTGCGGCGAGGGGTGGTTCCTTGAGAACATAGCGCCGGCGCGTCCTACGGCGGCACTCGACCTCTCCAAGTTCGCCGCAGCCGCCGCCGCGAAGCGTCTCGGCGTGAGAAGGCGCGAAAACGTCGAGGTCGCGGTCGCGAGCGTGTACGACATGCCGCTCGCGCCCGGCAGCGCTTCGCTGATATTTTCCGTGTTCGCGCCGTGGTGCGGCGCGGAGTTCCGGCGGCTGCTCGGCAGGGGAGGCGTCCTCGCCGTCGCCGCGCCCGGAGCGGAGCACCTCGCGGAGCTGAAGCGTATAATTTACGACCGTCCTCCGCATCCTGAACCCAAGGAGCACCGGCACGAGGGCTTCGAGCTTGCGGAGGAGAAGCGGGTGACGTATCAAATAGAGCTGGAGAGCGCGGAGGACGCGCTCGAACTCTTCCGCATGACGCCGCACTCGCGGAGCGGGGAGGCTCACCCCGAGCGCATCCCCGCGTCGGACGTGCGGACGGTGACGGCGGACTTCGACCTCGCGGTGTACCGGAGGGTGTGACCGCGCGGCGCGGAAGCGCTCCGCGCGGGCGGTATCCGGCGCTCGGAAGGGCGCGGAGCCGTCCCAAAGGCAAAAAATTTTAAGTTTGGTATTGACAAACAGCGGGAATTTGGTATAATCATATTTGCGTTTTGGAGATAGCGGGATTGTGTAAGGGTAGCACGACAGACTCTGACTCTGTTTGTGAGGGTTCGAATCCTTCTCCCGCTGCCAACACGGCGGAAAGGCTTTGGATTTTCCAAAGCCTTTCTGAATAACAGGACCTTTTAAGTTATTTCGAGAGGAAGTGTAAGCGATATGAGCGCCTCCAGAGAAAAGAGGCAGCGCAAGCTTCAGAGCGCCGCCGCGGAAGAGCTTGACGCGAAGAAGAACAAAAAGGACGGTAAGGACAACGGTTTGCGTTACAAGGTAGCTACGGTCATAGTCGTCGTGGCGCTTGTGCTTTCGGCCGTTTTCTTTGTGTATCAGGGATTCGTAAAGCCGAATGCCGCCGCCGTCACCATCGCCGGCGAGAAGGTCTATGACCACGAGCTGAGCTACTACTATATCAACTCGTACTCCAACTTCGTCGGTCAGGTCGGCGACTATGCGTCGACCCTCTTCGGGCTCGACACGACCAAGTCGCTTGCGAGCCAGCCCTACTATGCCGACAGCTCGATGACTTGGCACGACTACTTCCTGAACAGCGCCAAGAGCTCCGTGCAGCAGGTACACATGCTCGTGGCCGCGGCGGAGGCCGACGGCGTCACGCTCTCCGCAGAGAACGAGCAAAACGTCCGGAACGATATACAGTCACTTCAGGACTATGTGGACAGCAACGGCTATGACCTCGGCGCGTACCTCAAGAATATGTACGGCAAGCGTATGGACGTCGCTGAGTACGAGCGCCTGCTTCGCAATGGCTATCTCGCGACGCAGTATTCCGACACGAAGTATGACTCCTTTGCGGACGCCATAACCGATTCGGATATCGAGACCTACTACGAGGACAACAGGAACGACTTCGACCTCGTGACCTACCGCCGCTACCTCGTTACTGCCGACACCGAGGACGATATGACCGACGACGAGCGCACCGCCGCGCTCGACACTGCCCGCAGCACTGCGGAGCGTATCGCGGCGGCAAGCACGAACGAGGCGGAGTTCATAGCGCAGGTCGTCGCCCGTCAGAACGAGGTCGCGCAGAAGACCGCCGCCGAGAGCGAGCCGGATGAGGACGGGAATCTCCCTGAGCCCGTCGAGTACACCGGTGCGGACGCCGAGACCGACACGCTGATGAGCAACACGACCTACAGTCAGGCCACGAGCACCGAGCAGGCGGACTGGCTGTTCTCCGCCGACCGCGTCACGGGCGAGACCACTACCTTCGACACGACGAACGGCACCTACGTCATGTTCTTCCTTGATCGCACACGCAACAACTACAACACGATAGACGTCCGCCACATCCTCGTCTCCTTTGACGACTTCGATGCCGACGGCAACCCCGCAAGCGACGACGCCGAGGCGGCCGAGGATACCGATGACAGCACCGAGGACACCGGCACCACCGACGCTCAGAAGGAAGCCGCGACCGCCGAGGCGGAGCGC
>CANRJS010000035.1 GCA_947631015.1 uncultured Clostridia bacterium | reverse complement strand
GCAGAGACCTTCCGGTCAAAGGAAAGAGGGGTACAAAGGGGAGAAAACCATGGGTTTTCTCCCTTTTGTGTGCTTTTTGGTTACTTTTTGCACAAGCAAAAAGTAACGCAGGGTGCGGGGGCGCAACCCCCGCTAGAGGAGTGGGGATGCAATCCCCGCAAAGTACCCGTGAGGCTCGGCCTCACTCCGGGACGCGGGGGCTCGCCCCGCGTATGCTCGCGGGACTTCCCCACTAGATGAGAGTGGGGCGCATGCCCCGCCTCTACCGGTGAGGCTTCGCCTCACTAAGCGGCGGCGAGCTCCCACACTCCGTCCTCTCCTCGGACTATCGTCATCTCGTCTGAGCCCCATTTGTCGCTGTCCGGCCGCCGGTAGGATATTTCGAGCGTCATCTGTGTCGGCGAGCTCGCTAACACCTTCACGCCGGTTATCTCGCCGCCCGTTTCGTCGTACTCGTTTTCTACGTCTATCGGGAAGTACAGCACGCCGTCGCGGAGTATCAGCGCCGGTTCCTGCGTGGTATTCTCTCCCGCAAGCAGCATGACCATCCACAGCTCGAGCGGGCTTCTGATGTCCGCCCCCAGATCCTCAAGCGTCCCATAGCAGGGGTAGGCGCCCGGGTAGTTCTCCGCCTCGGCAGCGCGCACGAGCTCACCCGTGCCGGGCACGCGCCAGAATCCGTCCGCCACACCGAAGTCCCGGTCCACCGGCCTGCCGTCCTCCCCCGTCATCACACGATAGTAGTAGTGGGGCTGCTTGCCGACAGCCACGGACGCCGACCAGAGATAGCCCACCCGATAAGTGAGATCCGTCCCGTCCTCGGCTGTTACGCTATACGGAAGCCACTCCGAAGCGGTATTCGGGTTTGCAAGGACGTAGGCGTCCCGCGAGCCGGGGACAAGCCGCGCCGTATAGGACAAAAACTTGCCATCAGCACCATAGAACACTATGCTGTTGCTCGCTATGTACCCGTATGGGCCGGTGCCGTCATCGACGGCAGCGCTCTCCGGGTCGAGCAGTCCGCCGGAGATAATCGTCGGTCTCAACATCTCGTCGTATGCTATGACAGTGTTCGGCTCCGCGCGCTTCGGGCCGTACAGAGCGGCGAGCGCGTCGTCATAATTTCGCCCGCTGTCGGAGAGGGCGTCCATATACTCGTAGTCGTCTATGTACCACTCGCCGTCGACGAGCCTCAGCAGCATCAGCGCCCCGCGCTCATAGTCGTCATGGTCGTCCGGCCAGGTCGCCTCCGTGGCAGTCCCCCACGGGTCGCTCAGGTACCTGACAAGTACGAGCATGCTGTTTGCCGTGGACTCGAGCATATTGAGCGAGATTTCCCTGCCGACGTTGCCGCTGCCGGAATCCTCCCAGAGCTCCCGGTACGGAACGCCGTCCCTCCACAGGAACACGTCGTTTTCAAGCGCCCGCGCCGCTCCGTGCTCGGTGAAGTAGTACGGCAATATGGCGTATATCCCCGCGCGCGGGCTGTACGGCACGGAGTCGGCGTTCCCCGGCAGACCGTCCGCACCGACCTCCACCTCGTCCCAAGTTATCAACTCTCCGTCGCTTCTGCGGCGGAACAGCGTTCCTTCATCCGCATCCGCAGCGTCCTTTCTGCCGTAGACGAGGTCGCTGTTAACGCCGTACCACAGCTGCGCGAAACGTACAGACAGGTCGGAGCCGTCCGCCGCTGTGAGCGACGGGACTTCGTCCGCCGTTACGGGCGCGGGTTCGCCGTCCGTCCCCGGAAGGCAGATACGGACTTCAGCGAGCGCGCCCGACTCGTCGTAGATCGCCGCCGTGTACGGATACGCCGCCGCATCCGGGAGAGCGGCTCCGTCAGACCCGCCGTACCGCTCGTAATACTCCTCCTCGGAGAGAATGTCCCCGCTGTTACTGCGTACAAGCTGTCCTCCCTCGCCGTAGTAGAGCTCGGCGTTCGGGACGGCAAACTGCGGATAGTGCGTCTGCCAGCTTTCGAGCGTCGTGTCGTAGTCCGGAGCTTGCTCCTCCGGCAGTGTCAGGACATACTCGCCCGAGCCCTCGGGATATTCGTAGTAAACATTCTGTATGAAACCATCCCGGTCGTATACCGCCTTCGTGTTCGGACGGATGAGGGGAGAGTCGTTCTCCGGCAGGAGCGTCTCGCCTATCTCGTCCCAGCGCGCGCGGCAGGCATCCTCGCCGAGGAGCGCGCCGAGAGCGACGGTATAGTGTCCCTCTCCGTCATAGACTATCTCGGTTCCGGGCTCCGCCCACTTAGGATAGCGGGTCTCCGCGCTTTCAAGATATGCCTCATAGTTTTCATGCGTAAACGTCACGGCGGGCTCGTCCTCCCCGCCGCTGACCGCGTCGGTCGCGAATGCCGCGACTGTCGCGGCGCAGACTATGCCCGCGATCACGACCGTCCAAATTGCCGGTTTTCTGAACTTCATGACGTTCTTTATCCGGCTCTTCGGCTCGCCCTCCCCAAACGAGAGCGGCGACGCGGCGACATGCCCCGTCCCGCCCGAGTAGCGGAGTATCGACGTGGCGTATTCGGCGCGGATGTCCGACGGTGCGCGTCGAAGTACCGCCTCGTCGCAGGAGAGTTCCATGTCCCGCCCGGACAGTACAAACGCCGCCCACACAAGCGGGTTGAACCAGTGTATGCAGAGCGCCGCATATGCGAGGACGCGCGTCAGATTGTCGCCCCGCCGGATGTGGCAGCGCTCGTGCGCGAGAACGTATTCCTTCTCCCGCTCACCGAGGTCGGAGGGGATGTATATGCGCGGGCGAAACAGTCCGAGCGTGAACGGTACGTCCGCGCCGTCCGCGAGAAATACGCCTTCCTGCTCCTTCACCACGCCGACAAGCCTCCGCCGCAGACGGACGTACCGCACGACGCCGCGCGCGGCCATCGCCGCCGCGCCCGCGAGCCACAACCACGACGCGGCCACAAGCAGCACGTCGCGCGCCGCGGGACGCGCCGCCGGAGCCGCCGGCGTCCCGGCGGCGGGCGTCTGTACCTCCGGCATCTGTTGAACGCTCTCGCTCCCGCCGGGCTCCGCCTCGGACGTGTCCGGGGCGGACGGCAGGTCGTAGGACAGCGCTCCGCCGGTTCCGATGTGCGTCCCAGTCGGCGGTACAGGCGTTGGAACGTCTCCGCTCATCGTGACGGACTTCTCCGTCCCGCCCGGAAGCAGGTTCATCACCGACAGCGGCGACCTCACCGACACCGGCGACAGCAGTCGCAGCAGCACAATAGCCCACAGCGCGTAGGAGAAAACCTTCGGTGCCCGGTGGAGCGGGAGCCGCGCCGCGAGCACCGCAAGTATCGCCGCCGACGCCGCGAGGCTCATTCCGAGTATGCCGAGGAATACCGAGGTCACGCCTTACCGTCTCCCTTCCCGTATTCGTCGATGAAGTGGCGGAGCTCCTCCACGTCGTCTTGCGAGAGCTGCCGCCGCGTCGAAAATGCGGCGACGAACTCCGGCAGCGACCCGCCGAAGCTCTCCTCCACCATCTGCTCGCCCTGTATCGCCGCAAGCTCCTGCTTCGTCATGAGCTTTCTCACGACGCCGCCGTCGTTTATAAAGATGCCCCTCTCGCAGATGCGGCGGAGCATCGTGTAGGTGGTCGACTTCTTCCAGCCGAGTTCCTGCTCGCAGAGCTTCACGAGCGCGCCGGACGGCACCGGCTCATTTGCCCAGATTATGTCCGCAAATTTGGTCTCCATCACGCCAAGCCTGTATTCGTTCATACTTTATTCCCTCTTTCCGCAACCGTCCGCCGGAGATGCGGCGGTTCGCTGCTGTTTTGGCTTGAGTTTAAAATAATTAAACCTCTACAATGATAGTTTAGCACTCGCAAGCTTTGCTGTCAATACCTTAAAAAGATTTTGCGGGCGCAGCCGATGCCTTCTCGGGGCTGTGCCGCCGCACACCTTATCAGCGGGCAGAACCCACACCCATCGAGCGGGGAAGCCCCGCAGGAATCTGCGGGGATGACCCCGCGTCCCTGAGTAAGGCAGAGCCTCACGGGCACTTTGCGGGGATTGCATCCCCACTCCTCCAGCGGGGAAGCCCCGCGGGCAATCGCGGGGCGAGACCCCGCATCCCTAAGTGAGGCGGAGCCTCGCCGGCACCTTGTGGGGGCGCTGCCCCCGCACCCCCGGCGGGGCTGTGCCACCCCGCACCCCTGCATTACTTTTTGCTCGCGCAAAAAGTAGCCAAAAAGCGCTTAAGGGAGAGGGCTTCGCCCTCTCCCTTAATAATCCCTCTCATGAATACAGACACAACACCATTACCCCAAGAGTATGACGACACTCTGTATCGAACCAATCCATCATCCGACCGGGTGCGTTTCTGGGGATACAACATCCGACTTTCCCACTGTCGCCGACAACATAGAACAGTTCCTGCGTAGTAGATACAAAAGTCCGGTCCTACGCTCACACTATAAGCGTAATGCAGACACTTCCCCGAGAAAACGGAACCTTCGGTTCTAGGCGAGAGTGTAAGCGGGGAAGATGGTACTAAGCTACGGACGGACGTCCCGCGTGGTAAAGACTTTCCGGTCAAATGAAAGAGGGGTACAAAGGGGAGAAAACCGTGGGTTTTCTCCCCTTTGTGTGCTTTTTGGTTACTTTTTGCACAAGCAAAAAGTAACGCAGGGTGCGGGGGCGCAGCCCCCGCAAGGCAGCGGTGAGGCTCTGCCTCATTTAGGGATGCGGAGGCTCGCCCCGCAAATGCTTGCGGGGCTTCCCCGCTGGATGGGTGTGGGCTCCGCCCGCAAACCCACGGAGTTTTACTCCGTTATCTTAAACCCTGCCTTTGTCAGTTCGGAACGTATTTCCTCTATCTGCTCAAAGTCGCGGGTCTCCATGCCTATGGTGAGGAAGCAGCTCGCTATCGCCATATTCGCGTCCGAGCGCTCGTGGTGGACGCTCACGACGTTCGCGCCGCACCTCGATATTATCTCGCTCACGCCGACGAGCTGGCCCGGCTTGTCCTCGAGCGCTATCTGGAGCGTGGCGTTCCTGCCGGAGGTCACGAGGCCGCGCGTTATCACGCGCGAGAGTATGTTCACGTCGATATTTCCGCCGGAGAGGACGCAGACGGCCTTCTTTCCCGCTATCGGCAGCTTGTCAAACATCGCCGCAGCGACGCTCACCGCTCCCGCGCCCTCGGTGATGAGCTTCTGCTTCTCGATGAGCGCGAGTATCGCCGCAGCCGTCTCGTCCTCGCTCACGGTGACGATGTCGTCTACGTACTTCCCTATCATGTCAAATGTTATGTCTCCCGGGTGCTTGACGGCGATTCCGTCGGCAAAGGTCTCCACCGCGCCGAGGGTTATCGGTTTGCCCGCGCGGCGGCTCTCGAGCATGCTTGCCGCGCGCTCCGCCTGCACGCCGTAAACCTTCACCTCCGGGCGGAGGTGCTTTATCACATAAGCCACGCCGGAGATGAGCCCGCCGCCGCCTATGGGAAGAATAACGGCGTCGAGGTCCTGAAGCTGGTCAAGTATCTCGAGCCCGACGGTGCCCTGTCCCGCTATCACCTCGTCGTCGTCAAACGGGTGGATGAAGGTCATTCCGGTCTCGTCGCGGAGACGGACGGCCTCGGCGTATGCGTCGTCATACGTCCCGGGGACGAGGCGCACCTCAGCGCCGAGCGCCTTTGTCGCCTCGACCTTGCTTATCGGCGCGCCGTCCGCCATGCAGACGATGCTCCGGATGCCGTTCTTCGTCGCGGCAAGAGCCACGCCCTGCGCGTGGTTTCCCGCGCTGCACGCGATTATCCCGGCGCGCTTCTGCTCCTCCGAGAGCCGGCTTATCTTGTAGTAGGCGCCGCGCAGCTTGAAGCTGCCGGTCACCTGAAGGTTTTCGGTCTTGAGGTATATCTGCGAGCGCGTCGAGAGCTTCTCCGAGTAGATGAGGTCGGTCTTTCGCGCGACCCCCTTCAGCACGAACGCCGCCTGATACACCTTGTCAAGTGTCACCATATCCTAACCCCTATCCGAGTTTTTTGCCGCGAGCATATCCACAAACTGCTGCGCCGTCCGCCCGGAGACGCCTCCGTGGCGTATCTCCCAGCGGTTCGCCTCGAGCAGCAGAGTCTTTTCGTCCATTTCTATGCCGCGCCGCGCCGCAAGAGTCCTCACTATCTCGTAGAACTCCTCGCGCGCGGGCGTCGAGAAATTTATCAGTATCCCGAATCGCTCCGCAAGCGACAGTTTCTCCTCCATCGTGTCCGAACGGTGGATGTCGCCGTCGTGCTCCATGTCGCTGCGGTCGTTCCACGTCTCCCTTATGAGGTGGCGGCGGTTCGACGTGGCGTAGATGAGGACGTTTTCCGGCTTCAGCGCTATACCGCCCTCTATGACTGCCTTGAGGAACTTGTACTCGACCTCGTGCTCCTCGAAGGACAGGTCGTCTATGAACACGACAAAGCGATAGTTCCGCTCTCTCAGCCGGCTCATCAGCGGCGCGAGCATTCCGAACTGATGCTTGTATATCTCCACGGCGCGAAGTCCGCGCTCCGCGTACTCGTTTATCACTGCGCGGACGCTCGTGCTCTTGCCCGTCCCGCTGTCGCCGTAAAGAAGGACGTTGTTCGCGCTCCTTCCCGAGACGAACGCCTCGGTGTTTTCGATGAGCACCGCCTTCTGCCGCTCACAGCCTACGATGTCGCTGAGGCGCGCGGAATCGTCCCCGCGAGCCGGGACGAGCTCTCCCGCGTCGTCGAGGCGGAAGGCGCGGTCGAGCGCGAATATCCCCGCGCCGTACCGCCGGTAGAACTCCGTCACTATGCGGTACGCTTCTTCCTCGTCTTCCGCCGCGGCCATATCGCGCGCGAGCGCGGTTATTCTCTCCCCCGCAGGGCGCCGCTCCGCACAACCCGCAGGCAGGCGGAAGTCTGACACGGCGGAGAAGCAGTCAAGACCGAGCTCGCTTTCGAGCTTCGAGAAGTCGTATCGGAAGAGGCGCAAAAATACGGCGAGGTCGCGCTTTGCAAGCCTCTCCGTGCCGCCCGCGCCCTCCGAGCCGCGCCGCTCGCACGCGAGCGAGAACGGGTTTTCGTCGGTCGCTATCCTCAGCGCGAGGCAGTCCTGCCAGAGGTTCCCGTCAAGACCGTAACGCACGGCGAGCTCCACCATGCCGCGCACGCACGCATTTATCGCGCGGACGACCGTGAATCTGTCCTCGCCGCGCTTCTTTGCCTCGAGCGCGGCGCAGAGCGCCTCGAGTATGCCGTCCCTGCGGCTGCCGCCGTAGAGCAGCAGCCGCGAAGTCTCCTTGTACATTGTTTATTCCACCGTCGTTCTCCAGCCGAACTCGTCCGGGAGGACGCCGGTCTGGATGCCGGTCACGGTGTCATAGAGGCGCTGGCTGACGGGGCCGATATTTCCGTCGCCTATCTGCATGACCTCGTCTTTGAAGCGGAGCTTGCCGACGGGCGAAATGACCGCCGCCGTGCCGGTGCCGAATACCTCCTCGAGCGCGCCGGACTTTTGCGCCGCGATGAGCTCGTCCACCGAGATCTTGCGCTCCTCTGTGGGAAGACCCCAGTGGCGGCAGAGGTGCAGGACAGAGTCGCGCGTGATGCCGGAGAGGATGCTGCCGTTCAGCATCGGCGTGACTATCTTCCCGTCTATCTTGAAGAAGATGTTCATCGCGCCGACTTCCTCAATATACCTGCGCTCGACGCCGTCAAGCCAGAGCACCTGAGAGTAGCCCGAGTCGTGCGCCTTGACCTGCGCCGCGAGGCTCGCGGCGTAGTTGCCGCCGGTCTTTGTGAAGCCGACACCGCCGCGCACCGCGCGCACGAAGTCGTCCTCTATCCATATCCCGACCGGCGCAAGGCCGCTCTCATAGTACGCGCCGCTCGGCGAGAGGATTATCACAAACAGATAGGTCTCGCTCGGCTTGACGCCGAGGAACGGGTCGGTCGCAATGATGAACGGACGGATGTAGAGCGAGGTGCCCGCCTCGGTGGGTATCCAGTCCTCGTCCACCTTCACCACGGTCTTGACGGCCTGGACGAAGTCCTCCTCGGGGATAAGCGGGATACAGAGGCGCTCGTTTGAGCGGTTGGCGCGCTTCGCGTTCATGTCCGGGCGGAAGAGGTAGCTCTTTCCGTCCGCGCCGCGGTACGCCTTGAGTCCCTCGAACATCTCCTGGCCGTAGTGGAACACCATCGCCGCCGGGGAGAGGGTGAAGTCCGCGAACGGTACGACGCGCGGGTCGTGCCAGCCCTTACCCTCGGTGTAGTTCATGACGAACATGTGGTCGGTGAATATTTTGCCGAATCCGAGCGGGCCATGCGGCTTCTCCTTCGGCTTGTCGGTCTTTACTATCTTGATGTCAAGCACAACAATCACCTCAAATTCGGACTGCTTACAGTCTCTTTATTATCTCCCCGGTCATTTCGGTGCAGGTGAGGGCTTTGCCCTCGCCGACGAGGATATCCGCCGTGCGCAGACCCTCCTCGAGCACCGCGCCGACCGCACCCTCTATGGCGTCCGCCTCGCGCGTGAGTCCGAAGGAGTAGCGGAGCATCATCGCGGCGGAGAGCACCGTCGCGATAGGGTTTGCCCTGTTCTGCCCCGCGATGTCCGGCGCGGAGCCGTGTATCGGCTCGTACAGGCCCCTCGTCCCGCTGCCGAGCGAGGCGGAGGCGAGCAGACCTATCGAGCCGGTTATCTGGCTTGCCTCGTCGGAGAGTATGTCGCCGAACATATTCGACGTCACTATGACGTCAAACTTCGACGGGTCGCGGACGAGCTGCATCGCGGCGTTGTCCACGAGCATATCCGCGAGCGTGACGTCTGGGTACTCCTCCGCCACGCGGTGGACGGTCTCGCGCCAGAGGCGCGAGGTCTCGAGGACGTTCGCCTTGTCGATGCTCGTGACGTGCCGGCGGCGCTTCCGCGCCGTCTCGAACGCGACGCGCGCTATCCGCTCTATCTCGTAGACGCTGTACGCCTCGGTGTCATATGCCTCCGGGCCGTACTTCCCCTCACGCCGGCCGCGCTCGCCGAAGTAGATTCCGCCGGTGAGCTCGCGCACTATCACGAGGTCAATGCCCTTATTCACGATGTCCGCGCGGAGGACGCACGCATCCTTCAAAGCGGGGTATATCTTCGCGGGGCGGAGGTTTGTAAAGAGCTCCAGCGCCGCGCGCAGTCCGAGCAGCGCCTTCTCCGGGCGGACGTCGCCCGAAAGCCCGTCCCACTTGGGCCCGCCTACCGCGCCGAGCAGGACGCTGTCGCTTTCAAGGCACCCCTTTACCGTCTCCTCCGGGAGCGGGATGCCGAATTTGTCTATCGCCTCGCCGCCCGCGGGGTACGCCGTGAAGTGAAAGACGTGGCCGAACTTCTCGCCGACCTTTTCAAGCACCGCAACGGCGCTCTCCACTATCTCGGGGCCTATGCCGTCGCCCTTTATCAGCGCAATATTGTATTCCATCAGTCCTTCGCCCCCGTCTGCTTTGCCTTGATGTACTTCAGCAGTCCGCCGCTCTCGATTATCCCCTGTATGAACTCGGGGAAGGCGGCGGCCTTGAAGGTCTCGCCCGTCGTCTCGTCCGAGATGACGCCGGTGGAGAGGTCGACCGTGACGGTGTCTCCGCTCTTTATCTTCTCCGCAGCCTCCGGGCATTCGAGAATGGGAAAGCCGATGTTTATCGCGTTGCGGTAGAATATGCGCGCAAAGCTCGCCGCTATGACGCAGGACACGCCGCTCGCGCGTATCGCCAACGGCGCGTGCTCGCGGGAGGAGCCGCAGCCGAAGTTCGCGCCGCCCACCATGATGTCGCCGGGGTGCATCTTATGTACAAACTCCGGGTCGATGTCCTCCATGCAGTGGCGCGCAAGCTCCTCCGGGGAGGGCGAGTTCAGATAGCGGGCGGGGATTATGACGTCGGTATCCACGTTGTCCCCGTACTTAAAAACCGTTCCCTTTATCATTTTGACGCCTCCTCAAGCTCGTATGGCGACGCCACGCATCCCACGACGGCGCTCGCCGCCGCGACGGCGGGGCTCGCGAGTATGACTTCGCTCTTTGTATGGCCCATCCTGCCGACGAAGTTGCGGTTAGTGGTGGTGACTGCGCGCTCGCCCGCGGTCATGACGCCCATGTGTCCGCCGAGGCAAGGCCCACAGGTCGGGGTGGAGAGGGCGCATCCGCTCTTTATGAATATCTCCGCAAGTCCCTCGGTAAGACACTGAAGGTATACCTCCTGCGTCGCGGGTATGACGATGCAGCGGACGCCGGGGGCGACCTTTCTGCCCTTCAGTATCCCCGCCGCCATGCGCAGGTCGGAGATGCGTCCGTTCGTGCAGGAGCCGATGACGACCTGGTCTATGCGCAGTCCCTTCACCTCGTCCACGGTCTTTGTGTTCGAGGGGAGGTGCGGCATGGAGACGGTGGGTTTCAGAGCGGAGAGGTCTATAGTCACCTCGCGCTCGTACTCCGCGTCCTCGTCCGCCTCGTAGACCTTTATCGGACGGTCGAAGCGTCCCTTCACATACTCGAGCGTCTTTTCGTCTACCGGGAAGATGCCGTTCTTGCCGCCCGCCTCTATGGCCATATTCGAGATGGTGAAGCGGTCGTCCATCGAGAGCGACGCTACGCCGGGGCCCGCGAACTCTATCGACTTATAGAGCGCGCCGTCCACGCCGATGAGCCCTATCAGGTGGAGTATCACGTCCTTGCCGCCGACGTACTTCGGAAGCGTCCCCACGAGGTTCACCTTTATCGCGGAGGGCACCTTGAACCAGTTCTCGCCGGAGGCCATTCCCGCCGCCATGTCGGTGGAGCCAATGCCGGTCGAGAACGCGCCGAGAGCGCCGTAGGTGCAGGTGTGCGAGTCCGCGCCGACGACGCAGTCGCCGGGGCCGACGAGCCCCTGCTCGGGGAGCAGAGCGTGCTCGATGCCGACCGTTCCCACGTCGTAGAAGTGAGTTATTCCGAAGCGGTGCGCGAATTCGCGCGCCGTGGCGCAGAGCTCCGCAGACTTTATGTCCTTACAGGGCGTGTAGTGGTCGAGGACTATGACTATCTTGTCCTTGTCGAATACCTTGTCAAAGCCCGCCTCGTCAAAGACGTTTATCGCCACGGGGGTCGTGACGTCGTTGCCGAGGACTATGTCTAGCTTTGCCTCTATCAGATCCCCCGCCTTCACGCTCGGAAGTCCGGCGTGGGCGGCGAGTATTTTCTGCGTCATTGTCATTCCCATACGCTTATTCCTCCTTTGCAGGCTCCGCCGCCATTCCCGCGGCGCGCATCTTGTTGAGCGCCGTGAGGTATGCGGTGATGCTCGCCTCGATTATGTCGGTCGAAAGTCCCTTGCCGGAGTAGCTTCTGCCGCCGGCGGAGAGCTTCACCGTGACGTCTCCGAGGGTGTCCTTGCCCTCCGAAATGGAGTTTATCGAGTAGATATCGAAGGTGTGCTCGCCCGGCTTCACTATCCCGTCTATCGCCTTGAATGAGGCGTCTATCGGCCCGTCTCCGAGCGCGACGCCCTCGAACTTCTCACCGTCAAGCTTGAGGCAGACGGTGCTCGTGGAGGTGGTGAAGTTGCTCGTGTGCGCTGCGAACCAGTCGAGCTCGTAGCCGGAGACGCTCTCATCGGTGCGGGAGCGGTGCATGACTATCGCCTCGATGTCCGCGTCGTTTATCGACTTCTTCTTGTCGCAGAGCACCTTGAACTCCTCAAAGCAGCTCACGAGCTCCTCCGGGCTGAGGTTGTAGCCGAGCTCGTGCAGGCGGCTCTCGAAGGCGTGCTTACCGGAATGCTTGCCGAGGACTATCGAGTTTGCGTGTATTCCGACGGCCTCCGGGGTGAGTATTTCGTAGGTCATGCGGTTCGCGAGGACTCCGTGCTGATGTATCCCCGCCTCGTGCGCGAACGCGTTCTTGCCGACTATCGGCTTGTTTATCGGCGCGGTCTGCCCGATGATGTTGTAGACGAGCTTGCTTGCGCGGTAAATCTGCGTGGTGTCAAGACGGGTGTTCGCGCGGTAGACGTCCGGGCGGGTGTGGAGCGCCATGACTATCTCCTCAAGCGCGGAGTTGCCCGCGCGCTCGCCGAGGCCGTTTATCGTGCATTCCACCTGCCTTGCGCCGCCGAGGACGCCGGCAAGCGAGTTTGCCGTCGCCATGCCGAGGTCGTTGTGGCAGTGGACCGAGAACTCCACGCCGCTCGGATCCTCCACCCCGGCCATGATGTACTCGATGAGCGCGCGCATCTCCGCCGGCGTGGTGTAGCCGACGGTGTCCGGGAGGTTTATGACGGTCGCGCCGCACTTTATGGCGGCGTTCACTACCTTGCGGAGGAAGTCCCAGTCGCTGCGGGTGGCGTCCTCCGCCGAGAACTCGACGTTTTTGCAGTACTTCGCGGCGTAGGAGACCATCTTCTGCACCGTCTCGTACACCTCGTCCGGCGTCATGCGGAGCTTGTACTCCATGTGAAGCGGGCTCGTCGCGATGAAGGTATGTATGCGCGGGTCTGCCGCGCCCTTCACCGCCTCCCACGCGGCGTCTATGTCCCCAACGGTCGCCCGCGCGAGGGAGGCGACGGTGCAGTCCTTCACGGTCTCCGCTATCGTCTTCACCGACTCGAAGTCGCCGGGGGACGAGATGGCGAAGCCCGCCTCTATGACGTCCACGCGCAGCTTCTCGAGAGCGCGCGCGACCTCTATCTTCTCGCTGAGGTTCATGCTGCAGCCCGGCGACTGCTCGCCGTCCCGCAGAGTCGTATCGAATATTTTTACCTTATCCATCTTGATCACCTCAAGCTATACCGTAAGAATGGCGCCCTTGTCGGCGGAGGATACGAGCTTCGCATATCGCGCGAGGTAGCCCGTCTTCACCTTCGGCTCTGGCGGCGTCCAGCGGGCGCGGCGGGCTTCAAGTTCTTCGTCCGTCACCTCTACCGAGATAGAGAAGCCGCGTATGTCTATCGAGATGATGTCGCCCTCCTCGACAAGCGCGATATTGCCGCCCGCGGCGGCCTCCGGGCTGACGTGGCCTATCGCCGCGCCGCGCGTCGCGCCGGAGAAGCGTCCGTCGGTGATGAGCGCGACGCTCGAGCCGAGCCCCATACCGACTATCGCGGAGGTGGGGTTCAGCATCTCGCGCATACCGGGGCCGCCCTTCGGTCCCTCGTAGCGTATCACCACAACGTCGCCGGGGTTTATCTTCCGGGAGTAGATGGCGGCGATGGCGTCCTCCTCCGAGTCAAAGACACGCGCGGGGCCTCTGTGCGTCATCATCTCCTCCGCGACGGCGGACTGCTTGACGACGCACCCGTCCGGGGCGAGGTTGCCCTTGAGGACGGCTATGCCGCCCGTCGGGGAGAACGGGCTTTCCGCCGGACGGATGATCTCCGTGTCGAGATTCTTCGCGTCCTTCAGATTTTCCTCCATCGTCCCGCCGGTGACGGTCAGAACAGAGAGGTCGAGCAGGTTCTTCTTTGTAAGCTCCTTCATGACGGCGTATACGCCGCCCGCGCGGTCGAGGTCTTCCATGAAGGTGTCCCCCGCAGGCGCGAGGTGGCAGAGGTTCGGCGTGCGGCGGCTTATCTCGTTCGCGGCATCGAGGCTCATGTCGATGTCGGCCTCGTGCGCTATCGCGGGAAGGTGCAGCATGGTGTTTGTGGAACAGCCGAGCGCCATATCGACCGTCTCCGCGTTGCGGAACGCCGCCTCGGTCATGATGTCGAGCGGGCGGATGTTCCGCCGCACGAGCTCCATCACCTGCATACCGCTCTTCTTTGCAAGGCGGATGCGCGCCGAGTACGGCGCGGGGATAGTCCCGTTGCCGGGGAGCGCCATGCCTATCGCCTCCGCGAGGCAGTTCATCGAGTTTGCGGTGTACATCCCCGAGCAGGAGCCGCAGGAGGGGCAGGCGTTCTCCTCGTAATCGGTGACGCCCGCCTCGTCGAGCGTGCCCGCGTGGTAGGCTCCGACCGCCTCGAACATGTGGCTGAGGCAGGTGCGGCGGCCGTCCTTGAGATGTCCCGCGAGCATCGGCCCGCCGGAGCATATAACGGTCGGGACGTTTATCCGCGCCGCCGCCATGAGAAGTCCCGGGACGTTCTTGTCGCAGTTCGGTATCATCACGAGTCCGTCGAACTGATGGGCTATTGCCATGGCCTCGGTGGAGTCGGCTATGAGGTCGCGCGTAACGAGCGAATACTTCATGCCGATGTGCCCCATCGCTATGCCGTCGCAGACGGCTATCGCGGGAAACATTATCGGCGTTCCGCCCGCGAGTCGGATGCCGGTCTTCACCGCCTCCGCTATCTTGTCGAGGTGCATGTGTCCGGGCACGACCTCGTTATACGAGCTGACGACGCCGATGATAGGCCGCGCCATCTCCTCCTCGGTGAGCCCGAGGGCGTAGAGCAGGCTGCGGTTCGGAGCCCGCTCCACCCCCTGTTTGATATTCTGAGAATTCATAGTCCCTCCGCGCTCAGTTGGAAGCGGTGTCGAGGTCGCTGTCGTTCTTCCAGAGCATCTGCTCGCGGAGCTGGCGGCCGACTATCTCCATCTGATGCTTTGCGAGCTGCTCGCGCTTGGAGTTAAAGAAGGTGCGGCCGTTCTTGTTCTCGGCTATCCACTTGCCGGCAAACGTGCCGTCCTGGATGTCCTTCAAAACCGCCTTCATGTTCTTCTTGGTCTCCTCATACGGGA
>CANRJS010000034.1 GCA_947631015.1 uncultured Clostridia bacterium | reverse complement strand
CAGCGCCACTCCGCTTGAATCAGTTTCGTTCCTACCCAGGGCCTTTTTGTACTGTCTGTACATCCTGGGGCAGTTCAGTTTCCGCCGGCTCTTTTTGTTGTGCCGTAATTCCCTGCATTCCGGGACTATCAGCCCTTGTAGAGCTCCTGGAGCTTGACGAGCTTCTCGTAGCGCTCGGCCGCGGAGACCTCGGCCTTGTCGAACAGCTCCGCCGCACGCTGAGGGAAGGAACGCTCGAGGCTGGAGTAACGGACCTCGCCCTTGATGAAGTCCTTGTAGCTCGCGGTCGGAGCCTTGCTGTCGAGCTGGAACGCGCCGCTCTCAGTGCCCTTCTTGCGCGGGTCGTAGCGGAAGAGGTGCCAGTAGCCCGCGTCGACCGCGTTCTTGCTCTCGGCCATAGCGCGGCCCATGCCGCCCTTGAGACCGTGGTTGATGCACGGAGCGTAGCCGATGATGATGGACGGGCCGTGATAGCTCTCGGCCTCCGCAACGGCGCGGACGGTCTGAGCGGGGTTTGCGCCCATGGCGACCTGCGCGACGTAGACGTTGCCGTAGCTCATCGCTATCTCGCTGAGGCTCTTCTTCGCCTGGACCTTGCCGGCGGCCGCGAACTGAGCGACCTGGCCGATTTGAGAGGCCTTGGACGCCTGTCCGCCGGTGTTGGAGTAGACCTCGGTGTCGAACACGAAGATGTTGACGTCCTGTCCGGAGGCGATGACGTGGTCAAGGCCGCCGAAGCCTATGTCGTAAGCCCAGCCGTCGCCGCCGAATATCCAGACGGACTTCTTGACGAGCATGTCGCGGCTCTTGAGGACTTCGCAGGCAAGCGGGGTCTTCGCGGCCTCGCAGGCGGCGATGAGCTTCGCAGAAGCGGTCTTGGAGCCGTCCGCGTCGTCCTTGTTCTCGAGCCATTCGTTTGCGGCGGCCTTCAGCTCGGCGGGCGCGGTCTCGTCCTCGGCCATGGCCTTCACGACGTCGGCGAGCTTCGCGCGGCGCTGCTCGGTGCCGAGGTACATGCCGTAGCCGTGCTCGGCGTTGTCCTCAAAGAGGGAGTTTGCCCACGCGGGTCCGTGACCTTCCTTGTTGACGGTGTACGGAGTGGCGGGAGCGCTGCCGCCCCAGATGGACGAGCATCCGGTGGCGTTCGAGATAAGCATACGGTCGCCGAAGAGCTGGGTGACGAGCTTGGCATAAGCCGGCTCGACGCAGCCAGCGCACGCGCCCGAGAACTCGAGCAGCGGCTGCTTGAACTGCGAGCCCTTGACGGTGTCCTGCTTGAAGGTCTCGTGGACCTCGGGCTTGTCGGTGACGGTGCTGAACGCATAGTCGAATATCGGCTGAGTCTCTGCCATGGTCTCGAACGAGGTCATCTCGAGGGCCTTGTTCTTGGCCGGGCAGACGTTGACGCATGCGCCGCAGCCGGTGCAGTCGTAGACCGACGGGATGATGGCAAAGCTCAGACCCTCGAGGCCCTTGCCCATCATCTTCTTTGTCTGGATGCCGGCGGGAGCGTTCGCGACCTCGCTCTCGCTGAGGGCGAACGGACGGATGACGGCGTGCGGGCAAACGAGCGCGCACTGGTTGCACTGGATGCAGTTCTCGGGTATCCACTTCGGAACGTCGACGGCGATGCCGCGCTTCTCGTAAGCGGCGCTGCCCTGCGGGAAGTGGCCGTCCTCTGCGCCGACGAAGGCGGAGACCGGCAGCTTGTCGCCGCGCTGGGCGTTGACCGGGTTCATGACGTTGTTGACGAAGTCGACGAGGTCCTTGCGGTCGCCGGTGGCGAGCTTCGGCTCCTCGGTGTCGACGGCGTTCTTCCACTCCTCCGGGACCTTTATCTCGACGATGGCGTCCTTGCCGGCGTCGATGGCGGCGTAGTTCATGTTGACGACCTGCTCGCCCTTGCGGCCGTAGCTGGCGACGACGGCGTCACGCATGTACTGTATCGCGTCCTCGAGCGGGAGTATCTTCGAAAGGGTGAAGAACGCGCTCATGAGGATCATGTTGATGCGGCCGCCGAGGCCGATCTCCCTCGCTATCTTGACGCCGTCGACGACATACAGCTTGATGCCGTTCTCGGCTATGTAGCGCTTGTCCTTTGCGGGCAGGTGCTCGCCGATGTCCGACTGGTCCCACGCGCAGTTCAGCAGGAAGGTGCCGCCGGGACGGACGTCCTCGACCATGTCGTACTTGCCGATGTAGGACTGGTTGTGGCAGGCGACAAAGTCGGCCTGGGAGATGTAGTAGGTGCTCTTTATCGGAACGTCGCCGAAGCGCAGGTGTGAGACGGTGATGCCGCCAGACTTCTTCGAGTCATAGAAGAAGTATGCCTGAGCGTACTTGTCGGTGTGGTCGCCGATTATCTTTATCGCGTTCTTGTTCGCGCCGACGGTGCCGTCCGAGCCGAGGCCCCAGAACTTGCAGCTGACGATGCCCTCCGGAGTGGTGACCGGGTTCTCGGTTATCGGCAGGGAGAGGTTTGTCACGTCGTCGGTGATACCTATCGTGAACTCACGCTTCGGCTCCGCGCTCTGCGCGTTGCGGTAGACGGCGATGATAGTGCTCGGCGGGGTGTCCTTCGAGCCGAGGCCGTAACGGCCGCCGAAGACCTTGATGTTGTCGCGGCCGGTCTCGTGCAGAGCGGCGACGACGTCGAGGTAGAGCGGCTCGCCGATGGCGCCGGGCTCCTTCGTGCGGTCGAGGACCGAGACGGTCTTCACGCTCGCGGGTATGGCCTCGGAGAGCTTGGTGTTGACGAACGGACGGTACAGGCGGACCTTGACAAGGCCGACCTTCTCGCCCTTCGCGCGCAGGTAGTCGATGGTCTCCTCGGCGGTGTCGCAGACGGAACCCATGGCGACTATGACGTGCTCGGCGTTCGGGTCGCCGTAGTAGTTGAAGAGCTTGTAGTCGGTGCCGAGCTTCTCGTTGACCTTGCCCATGTACTCCTCAACGACGGCGGGAAGCGCGTCGTAGTAGGTGTTGCAGGACTCGCGGGCCTGGAAGAAGATGTCGCCGTTCTCGGCGGAACCGCGGAGGACCGGGTGCTCCGGGTTGAGGGCGTTCGCACGGAACGCGTCGACCGCGTCCATGTCGACCATCTCGGCGAGATCCTTGTAGTCCCAGATCTCTATCTTCTGCTGCTCGTGGCTCGTGCGGAAGCCGTCAAAAAAGTTGAGGAACGGTACGCGGCCCTTTATCGCGGAGAGATGCGCGACGGCGGCGAGGTCCATGACTTCCTGCGGGTTCGACTCAACGAGCATCGCAAAGCCGGTGGAACGGCAGGCCATAACGTCCGAATGGTCGCCGAAGATGTTCAGAGCGTGGCTCGCGACTGCGCGCGCCGAGACGTGGATAACGCCCGGGAGCAGCTCGCCCGCTATCTTGTACATATTCGGGATCATCAGCAGCAGGCCCTGAGAAGCGGTAAAGGTGGTGGTCAGCGCGCCGGCGGCAAGCGAGCCGTGGACAACGCCGGCGGCGCCCGCCTCCGACTGCATCTCGACGACCTTGACTTCCTGGCCGAAGATGTTCTTCTGGCCGGCGGCAGCCCACTTGTCCACGTTCTCCGCCATGACCGACGACGGGGTTATCGGGTAGATGCCCGCAACGTCGGTGAAAGCGTAGGCAACGTGGGCGGCGGCGGTGTTGCCGTCCATGGTTTTCTTCTTGCGAATGATTGCCATTTAACTTCCTCCTCACATTCATAAAGAGCCGCGTGGCTCCTTTTATCCGAAAATCATTGTACCACTAATTTTTTGAGATGTAAAGCGTATAAAAGGAGGAATTTTTTCAAAATGCGATTTCCGCCTCCGGCGGGCGGAAAATTTTTCCTCCAAAGCTGCCCGCTGTCCCGCGAATCGGCTGTCCGCCGCGCGGCGCTCTCCCCTTCAATATATATTCGCGCTGATGCCGCCATATTATTGACATTGTGTCAGAAATGTGTTGACACCGGTTCCCGCGAGTGTTATACTTACTATGCTGACACGACGTCAGAACACATCGGAAAGCAGGGAGTGAATTCAAAATGAAGAAAAATGTCGGGCCGCTGCTCGCGCTCTACCCCACTCCGGCGACGGTGATAGGCGCGATGAACGGCGGCAAACCCACCTGGACGCTTGTCGCTCACGTCGGCATCATCGGCCACGACCGGGTGCTTGTCAGCCTCGCCGCGCGGCACTTCATCAACGGCTGTATCCGGGAGACGGGGAAACTCTCGGTGAACCTCGTGAGCGGGGATATGCTGCCGGAGGCGGACTGCGCAGGCTCGGTAAGCGGCGCGAAGACAGACAAGTCCGCCCTGTTCGAATACGACCTCGGGGACGCCGGTACGCCGGTCATCCGCCGTTCTCCGCTCACGATGGAGTGCAGCGTCGCGGACGTCTACGAGACCCCGGGGTTTGAGAGCTTCATCTGCACCGTCGACCACACCTATGTGGCGGAGGAGTATCTGAACGCAAACGGCAAGGTCGATTATGAGACCCTGAAGCCGGTGCTGTTCGAGTTCCCCACCTATCAGTATCTGAAAACAGGCGGCGTGATAGGAAAATGCCTGTCCTTCAAGCGGACGCCGGAAAAGTAAGGAGGAAGCGAAATGCCCAAAGGATCGCCCGAGCTCACCGAGGCGCGCCGGGAGGAAATAATCAACGCCTGCGAAAAGCTCTACCGTGTAATGAGCTTCAAGGATATAACCATGGGAGATATTGGGGACGCCACCAGCTTCACCCGCACCTCCATATACAACTACTTCCGCACAAAGGAGGAGATATTCCTTGCCCTGCTGAAGCGGGAGTACGAGCTGTGGACGGCGTCCCTCCGGGAGACGGCGGAGCGCACGGACGGCATGACAAAGGATGAGTTTGCCGGTATGCTCGCGCATTCCCTCGAGGAGCGCGCACAGCTTTTGAAGCTGCTTTCGATGAACCACTACGACATGGAAGCCGGAAGCCGTCCGGAGCGCCTCGCGGAGTTCAAGGTCGCCTACGGCGGGGCCATGCGGACGGTTTCGGACTGCCTCGACCGCTTCTTCCCCGACATGGACGCCGCGCAGAAACGGGACTTTATCTACACGTTCTTCCCGTTTATGTTCGGAATCTACCCCTACACCTACGTCACCGAGAAGCAGCGGGCGGCAATGGAGGAGGCCGGCGTCAACTACGTATTCATGTCGATATACGAGATAGTATACAACTGCGTGAGAAAGCTGCTCGGAGACTGAGCGGCGGCCCTCCGCAGACACGAAACCGGGCGTCGCCGCCCGCACACTCAGGGAAAAAGCGCCGAACGGCGCATAACACATCATACTTTTACAGGAGGACAGAAAAATGAAGTACACAAAGCTCGGAAAGTCCGATCTGACCGTCTCCCGCATCTGCATGGGATGCATGGGCTTCGGCAACGCCGCCACGGGTCAGCACAGCTGGACGGTGGACGAGGAGCAGACACGGGAAATCATCAAGCATGGGCTGGATTTGGGAGTCAACTTCTACGACACCGCGATCGCCTATCAGAACGGCACGAGCGAGCAGTTCGTTGGCCGTGCGCTTCGGGACTTTGCCAAGCGGGACGACTATGTTATCGCCACCAAGTTCACCCCCCGCACGCAGGACGAGATAGACGCCGGGATAAGCGGTGAACAGCACATTGCAAACTACCTCGACCGCAGCCTCAAAAACCTCGGCATGGACTACGTCGACCTCTACATCTATCACATGTGGGACTACCACACGCCGATGGAGGAGGTGATGGAGGGACTGAATAACGCCGTGAAGGCGGGCAAGGTGCGCTACATCGGCATCTCCAACTGCTTTGCGTGGCAGCTCGCGAAGGCGAACTTCTACGCGCGCGAGCACGGACTTGCGGAGTTTGTGTCCATTCAGGGACATTACAACCTTATCGCCCGCGAGGAGGAGCGCGAGATGGTTCCCTTCTGCCGCGACCAGAACATCGCCATGACGCCGTACAGCGCCCTCGCCGGAGGCCGCCTCTCCAAACATCCCGGCGAGACAAGCAAACGCCTCGAGCAGGACGCCTACGCTAAATTCAAGTACGACGCCACCGCCGAGGCAGACGGGAAGATAATCGCCCGCGTCGCGGAGCTCGCGGAGCGGCGCGGCGTCTCGATGACCGAGGTCTCGCTTGCGTGGCTGCTCACGAAGGTGACCTCCCCTGTCGTCGGCGCGACGAAGTTCTCGCATGTCGACGGCGCGGCAAAAGCCTTCGAGCTGGAGCTTACAGAGGACGAGATAAACTACCTTGAGGAGCTGTACATTCCGCACGCCCTCGTCGGCGTCATGGCGCAGAACGGAAAGCAGAGCGCGGGGAACGTGGTCTGAGCAAATCGGGAAAGGATGAAGAAAAATGGCAGTCATACAGGTCGAACTTCGTTCCGAAGCATTGAAGCGGCAGGTGTCATTTAAGGCTATACTGCCGTCGGAAGCGTTCGAGCCGTCGTATCCGACGCTCTATCTTCTGCACGGACTGACGGATAACAGCAGCGCGTGGCTCTACAACACCCGTATCCGCATGTGGGCGGAACAGACGGGTCTTGCCGTGATACTTCCGTCCGGGGAGAACTCCTTTTATCTGGATGTCCCGGTAAAAGGCGGATGCTACGGCGACTTTGGGGAATATGTCGGGCGGGAGCTGGTAGCGGTGACACGCAAAATGTTCCCCCTCTCCCGCAAGCGGGAGGATACGTTTATCGGCGGTCTTTCAATGGGAGGTTACGGAGCCTGCCGGAACGGGTTGAAATACTGCGATACGTTCGGGAAAGTGGCGATGCTGTCCGCCGCGGTGCATTTCTTCGAGAACCCGCGCGAATGGGTCAAAACCGAGGGCAACACCATCGGTGAACTGCAATGTATCGGAGATCTGGACGAGATGGAGCAGACAGACCGCAACCCGCGTTTTCTGATGGAACAGATCAAAGCGCGGAATGCAGAGGACGGCCGGAACCATTTCCCGGACTTTTATGTGGCCTGCGGTACGGAAGATCACCTGATCGGAGCGAACCGCTCGATAGCGGCTGCATTGAAAGAGGCCGGGGCGAGTGTGACTTACGAGGAAGGGCCGGGCATCCATGACTGGTATTTTTGGGATACCTATATTCAACATGTTCTGAAATGGCTTGGGCTCGACGGAGGCTTAAGATGAAAAAGGTCGTAACGGTTTTACTGGTGGTCGTGACGGTTCTGTCTCTGGCCGCCTGCGCCGGCGGAAATGAACCGTCCGGCGGCATCAGCGCCGCGCCGCCGCAGATCGGCACGGAAGAGCCGGAACCTTCCGCCGTGCCCTCCGAAACGGAGGGTGAGAACGGACAGCCGGACGCGACGCCCGAAGGCTCGCCAACCGAAGCGGAGAGCGCCAAGGTCCTTGTCGCCTACTTCTCCGCGACGGGCAACACAAAGAGCGTGGCGGAGAAGATAGCCGCCGCTCTCGACGGTGCGGAGCTGTACGAGATATTGCCGGAGGAGCCGTATACCTCCGCCGACCTCGATTACAACAGCGACTGCCGCGCGAATAGTGAGCAGAACGACCCGGACGCCCGCCCCGCTATCTCCGGCTCGGTCGGGAATATGGCGGACTACGACGTTGTGTTCCTCGGCTATCCGATATGGTGGGGCGAAGCGCCCCGGATAATGAGCACGTTTGTCGAGAGCTATGATTTCTCCGGCAAGACGGTCATACCGTTCTGCACCTCCGGCAGCAGCGGCTTTGGAAGCAGCGATGCGGCGCTGAAGGCCGCCGCCGGCGGAGCAGAGTGGCTCGACGGGCGCCGTTTCTCCGGCAGTGCGTCGGCAGATGACGTCTCGGCCTGGGTGGACGGTCTCAAGCTGAACTGACCTCACGGCACGTTTTCCGTGTATATTTCGATATAGATACGTCCTGCCGCTTTGCGGCAGGACATATCTATAATCCTCCCCGGCGGGCTCGATTTGCCGCGTTCCGGCGGCGGACGGAGCGCAGCAAATATTCTATTTCGCAAAATTTTTAATCTTATTCGTTAAACTTTACTTGACAATCATCATATAATATGCTACTCTGTTGACAGCGACAAATATATCTCCGGGAGGCGGTACGATGGAGCCCATGTCGGACGAGGTAAAAGCGAAGGTCGAGCGGAAACAGCGCATCTTCAAACGTCTGAAGCGTGCCGCGGCGGCGATAGTCGCCGCCGCGCTCGTGCTGCTTCTGCTGTGGAATATCTACATACCGCGCCGCATCTCCGGGACGTTTGAGGCGTTCGAGGTGGGCGAGGACCTGCGCCCCGTCTCCGACGAGGCGGCGACGCTCACGCTTGACCTCCGGTACAAAAGCTACCTTTTCCGCCCGGGCGGGAGCGACGTCCTGTCCGGCTCGGCAGACTTCACGCCGCCCGCCGGAAGCGGATTCGGCTTTAATTCCCGATCCCGCGGCAGCTACGACCCGGGCATTTACTTCTTCTACGGCGACAGGTGGTATGAACATTCGCTCGCGGAGGCTTACCTCAACACCTACGACGCCGGGAAAAATTCCTTCACGTTCAACAGCATGATATTCAACGAGGATTTCACCCTCATACTTGTCTGGAACGCCAACACCGGCAGCCTCTACTGCGTCCGGGACGCTGGCATCGACGACGCGGAGTATGCTAGGTATTTTGAGCATGTCAGTTTTTCCTTCGGCGGAACAATGTACGGTATAGAGTGACGCAAGCCGCTCCCCCGGGTCGGTCGGAGCGCGAAGCGCATCGGAGGGCGGCGTAAAGCCGCCCTCCGATGCGCTTCGCGCTAAAGTAAAATCGTTCTCTCCGCGCTATTGCCATTCGCGCGGAAACGCGGTATAATTATTATGTATGTAAATTTTCAACCGTCTGGAGGCGAAGCGCTTGGTCGCAAGTCTTAACTCACTCGGATTGTTCGGCATCGACGCGTACCCCGTCGCGGTCGAGACATTCATATCGGGAGGACTCCCCTCCTTCGACGTTGTCGGTCTGCCGGACGCGGCGGTGCGCGAGAGCCGCGAGCGCGTTCGCGCGGCGATGAAGAACTGCGGCTTCGGCTTCCCGTCGGGGCGGATAACCGTCAACCTCGCGCCCGCCGACACGAAGAAGGAGGGTGCGATATACGACCTGCCGATATTCCTCGGCCTGCTCGCGGCGGGCGAGGACATCCGCGTTCAGGAGGACGCGGCGTTTGTCGGCGAGCTGTCGCTCACGGGAGAGCTCCGTCCGATGAACGGCGCTCTGCCGATGGCGCTCGCGGCAAAGGCCGCCGGCTTCAAGGCGATATTCCTTCCCTCGGAGAACGCTTCGGAGGCGGCGTATGCCGACGGCATCGCCGTCTACGGCGCGCGCCACGCGAGCGAGATAATCGACCACATGCGCGGCGTTCGGCACATCTCCCGCGCGGAGCCCGGCGAGGCGTATGCCGTGCGCGACGACGCGCTCGACTTTGCGGACGTCAAGGGACAGGCCGCGACGAAGCGCGCCCTCGAGGTCGCCGCCGCCGGAGGGCACAACATCCTCCTGAACGGACCTCCCGGCTCGGGAAAGAGCATGCTTGCGCGGCGGCTCCCGTCCATTCTCCCCGCGATGAGCCGCGAGGAACTGTTCGAGTCTACGAAGATACACTCCGTAGCGGGACTTCTCTCGGACGACCGACCCATACTCTCCGAGCGTCCCTTCCGCTCGCCGCACCACACGGTCTCGGCGGCGGCGCTTATCGGCGGCGGACATTCCGCCGCGCTTCCGAGGCCGGGCGAGTTCTCGCTTGCACACAACGGCGTCCTCTTTATGGACGAGTTCCCGGAGTTCGACCGCCGCGCGCTCGAAAGCCTCCGCCAGCCCCTCGAGGACGGCAAGGTGACGATAGCGCGCGTCGCGGGAACGGTCACCTACCCCGCGCGCTTCATGCTCGTCTGCGCGATGAACCCCTGCCGCTGCGGTTGGTACGGGCATCCCGTGCGGAAGTGCGTCTGCACCGAGGAGCAGATACGGAAGTACAAGGCGCGCCTCTCCGGGCCGATACTCGACCGGATAGATATGCGGATAGAAGTCCCCGCCCTCGCCTACGACGAGCTCTCCGCGCGGTCGGGCGGCGGCGAGCGCTCGAGCGACATCCGCGCCCGCGTCGAGGACGCGCGCAATATAGCGCGCGAGCGTATGCGCGCACACGGCATAGAGTGCAACGCGCAGATACCCGCGCCGCTCGTCGGCGAGTATTGCCGCCCGGACGCGGAAGGAGACGCGCTGATAAAGAACGCGTTCAACCGTCTCGGGCTCACGGCGCGGTCGTATGACCGCATACTGCGCCTCGCCCGCACGGTGGCCGACCTCGACCACAGCGACGGCGTCCGCGCGGTACATATAGCCGAAGCGCTCCGCTACCGGGGCGAAGAAAACGTCCAGTAGGAGGCAGATATGCTGAAACTTTTCAAGCAGCCCGAAAAGGGCTACCTCAGGAGCCGGACGAGGAAAAATGCGGCGCTCGCGCTCTTCTGGGCTGTGCTTTTCATGGTGGTATACGTCTTTTACGTCCGCTCGGCGGCGATGTACGTCAAGAACACCACGACAAACGGCGTCGAGCTCGACACCGCCGGGCTGCTCGCGGCGGTGAAGCCGGTGACCGTCGAGCCGCAGACCGATCACTGGGTCTACGGCGCGGGAGATACAATTCCCGAGTCGCTGCTTATCGACCATGTCTACCGTGACAGCCGCGACTACTACCGCTTCATCGTCTCCGTCGAGAAGGTGGAGCTCTACGACATCGGCTACTACGTCTCGGATAGTGATTCGCTCCTCCGCTTCTTCCAAGGGGACGAGGCGGCGTTCGAGCGTCAGGGTGAGATAGAGCAGCAGCTCGCAGTCATCACCGTCGGAGGACAGCGCTTCGCTTCGCTCATACCCTACGGCTGGACGCCGGAGGCGGGTCGGCTTGCCGACTGCGCCGTGTTCACGAAGCTCCCGCTCTACGTCGTCTGGGACCTCGGCCTCACCGACTCCGCCGGTAAGGAGATCGCGAACTACATGCTCGACTTCCGCAACATCCCGGTCGAGAGTGAGGGCAACGACCTCATCATGCTCGTGATTTTCTCGATAATTTTCCCGCTGTTCTTCCTCTATGCGCTGCTCGCGTTTATCTTCCCGCGCCTGCACTTCAACTACCTGCTCGCCTCCCGCTACGGCGACCCGGACGAGCTCTCCCGCCGGATAGACCGCGAGCTTGAACAGGAAGGCGTCTACAAGCAGTCGCGGCAGGTGTACACCGAGACGTTCATCCTCCGCGAGACCCTGCACTCCACGCGGATAATGATGAACCATCTGAAACGGCACTAACGCCGCCGCGCCCGCACGGGGAGTGTGGGTTGAAATACCGCATGGATAAAAACCGAGGCGGACCCCGCGATGTCGCGCCCCATACGGGTGAGCGGGTTGAAATTTCTGGGCAAGCGCGCCGCCGTATATCGTTGCTGCGGTCGTGCCCCGCGTAGGGTGCGTGGTTTGAAATCCGGAAAGATATTCGTCTGCGGTCTGCCAGTCCTGTCGTGCTCCGGGCGCGGCAGGTGGGTCAAAATTCGGCAAGGCGCACGTCTGCCGTCCGCGGCGCGCTCCGCACGCTGGGCAGCGCAGTCTTGATTTGAAAGGATAATGTTTTCGTATGTTTAAGAGTCTCCGCCGGCCGAAGGAGTTTTACAGGAGCTTCTTTGCGCTGGCTCTCCCGATAATGCTCCAGAACCTGATAAGCTCGTCGCTCGGCCTTGTTGACACATTCATGGTGGGCACGCTCGGTCAGAACGAGCTCGGCGGATTGAGCCTCGCGAACACCCCGTTCTTTGTCGCCATGCTCTTTGTGTTCGGCCTTCAGAGCGGCGGCGCGGTGCTGATGAGCCAGTACTGGGGCAAGCGGGACATCGCGACGATAAACCGCGTGATAGGTCTCAGCATCATGTTCGCCGTCGGCCTGAGCTTCGTATTCGCGACGGCGGTGTTCCTCTTCCCCCGCGCCATTATGGGTCTCACGACAAACAATCCCGCCCTTTTAGACGTCGCGGCGCGCTATGGTAAGGTCGTCGCCTACTCATACGTCCTGAACGCCTTCACCTCGCTCTATATCGGAGCGCGGCGGAGCTGTGAGAGTCCGAAGCTTGGCACGGTGGTAGTCATGCTCGGCATGGGCTCGAACGTGATATTCAACTACATATTCATCTTCGGCAAGCTCGGTCTGCCCGCCATGGGAGTCGAGGGCGCGGCGCTCGGAACGCTCGCCGCCCGCATTGTCGAGACGGTGACGGTGCTCGGCTACATCATCGTCACCCAGCACAGCCCGAAGCAGGTGCTGAAGCTCATGCCCTCCAAGATGATACGTCCGGGTATGACGATACTCAAGGACTTCCTCCGCTACTCCTCCCCCGTCATGCTGAACGAAACGCTGTGGGGTCTCGGCACCTCGCTCTACGCCGTCATATACGGACACATGGCGGCCTCGAGCGACATCACGGCGGCTTATTCCCTCTCGCGAAACGTCGAGCAGATAGTCACCATCGCAGTGTTTGCCGTCTCGAACGCGACGGCGGTGCTCGTCGGAAAGTCCGTGGGCGCGGGAGACTCCAAGGAGGAGGTGCAGTCGCTCGGCATGACGTTCACGGTGATGAGCTTCATCGTGGGATTTGTCAGTGGACTGCTGATAATCGTGGCTCTGTTCACCGTCGTGCGGCCCTTCCTCTTCCCCGCATTCAAGCTGGAGCCGGGCGCGATGCGCGCGGCGACGATAATGCTCTTATGTCAGGGCTTCGCGACGATGTTCTTCCGATCGTTTAACTCCACGCTCGTCGTCGGCATACTGCGCGGCGGCGGAGACGTAAGCTTCGGACTGCTCGTGGACGTCGGCGCGATGTGGCTCATATCCCTGCCGCTCGCGGCGATAGGCGGGCTTGTCCTGCATCTCGACATCCTCTGGGTCTACCTGTTCGTGCTCAGCGAGGAACCGGTCAAGACCGTACTCGGACTGTGGCGGTTCAAAAGTCGGAAGTGGATACGGAACGTCACGCGCGAGTCGGTCGCATAACGCGGTAAAACCGGCATAAAATCGGTATTGTTTCCGGGCTTCGGGCGTATGCTATTGTAAGCCAAACCGCAGTATACGCTGTACGAAACCCGGAAGAAGGGAACTGAAATGGAGCTTCACTATCTGGATAACGCCGCAACGACGCGGGTCTCCCCCGCTGCGGCGGCCGCCGCGGCGGACGCCATGACCGAGACGTTTGCAAACCCGTCGTCCGTTCACCGCCTCGGCATAGAGGCGGAGGCGGCGGTCCGCACCGCGCGGGAACGCGTCGCCGCTCTGATGGGCTGCGAGCCCGGCGAGATACTTTTCACCTCCGGCGGCACCGAGTCAAACAACCTGGCGCTCCTTCGCGGCGCCGAGATTCAGCGCCGGTACGGGCGGCACATAATCTCCACCGCTTTCGAGCATCCGTCCGTCTTGGAGTGTCTGAAAAGGCTCGAGCAGAGCGGCTGGGAAGTCAACTACCTCCGCCCCACGCGGGACGGGGGCATATCGCTTGCCGAGCTTGAAAGTCTGATACGTCCCGACACCGCCCTGCTCTCGATGATGCTCGTCTGCAACGAGACCGGCGCGCGTCTGCCGGTCGAGAAAGCGGCGGCGCTCCTGCGGCGGAAGAACCCGAACGCGCTCGTCCATGTCGACGCGGTGCAGGCATTCGGGAAGCTCCGCTTCACGCCGAGACGCCTCGGCGCAGACCTCGTAAGCGTCACCGCCCACAAGCTGCACGGGCCGAAGGGCGCCGGCGCGCTGTATATAAGGGACGGGATAAACCTCACTCCGCTGATATACGGCGGCGGGCAGGAGCGCGGTCTGCGCTCCGGCACCGAGCCTGTCCCGGCGATAGTCGGCTTCGGCGTCGCGGCGGAGGAGGCGGCGGAAGGTCTCGAGGAGCATTCGGCGCATATCGCCGCCCTGCGTGAAAAAACGCTCGCCGCGCTCGGGCAGATGCCCGGCGTGACGGTTCTCGCCTCCGGCGAGGCTGTTGTGACAATATCGGCTCCGCGCTACCCGTCCGAGGTGCTGATACGGCTGCTCGAGAACCGGGGAGTGTTCGTCTCCGGCGGCTCCGCCTGCGCGAAGGGACGCGAGAGCCACGTCCTCACCGCGATGCACGTCGACCCGAAGCTGATAAAGAGCGCCGTGCGGATCTCCTTTTCGTGGACGAACACCGAGGAGGACGTCGACGCGCTGACGTCGGCGCTGGGGGAGATCGTGTGAAAAGGAAAGAATGAGCGCCCCGCCGAATGACGGGTGCCCGTAAGAAAGTTTTGAAGCCAAAATTATAATTACGGCATCTGTCAGGCTGGATTGGGACAAGCAAAAAGCGCGGAGTATCAGGGAATCCCCCGGTACTCCGTGCTTTACTTTGTAATGAATCGAACTATCAGCAGTTCCTTGTTGAACGCAGTGGCGGGCTTCGTATACATCAGCTCCAGCTTTATGTTGGAAAGCTCAACGCCGTGCCGCAGAAGGTTCAAGAGGCTCCCCCGCGATTTTGTCGCCTCGGCGTTGATAAAGCCGACGAGGGTATCCTCCAGCTTGTCCTTATATATTTTCCGCAGGGCGTCCATCGTCTCCGGCTGGGTTGCCCAGAGGAATTGGAACAACAGCTCCCGATCCATCGCAAAATGCCGGTCAAAATGTACAGCTTTGCGGATGACGTAGCCGTTGCCTTCGGAGAGACGATCCATTATGTAGTGCTGGTATTCTTTTTCGGAGAGGATGTTATTCATGGGTTTCTTCCTTTACAACCAGTGATTTGATTCATTCGATCATTCCGTGCTTTCTAAAATAACCGTATACGCTTCTGAATTAGTGCTTGAGAGCCCTACTTTTCCTACTGTTGCACCGCTCATGGCCAAGAGAATATCATTTTTTTAATTCTGTATTCTTCTAACCCAATGTTATCATCAACCCCTTGACACCCTAAATAGTCAATAGTACCTCCCTTTATATCTCCAATTCGTATAACTGCAAATTTGTAATCAACTTTTAGCAATCTGCTATCAAAGGCATAGCCATTATAGAAACGAGAAATATATTTCTGTTTTAGCTTTACATGGGTCTGCTGCGTATCCTTGAGAGCGGCTTCGATGGCGGCATTCAATTCTTTGCCGGACTTAAAACCGTATTCCTGATAGAGAGCAAGAGCCCTTGCCTCGTTCTTCAGATTGTGAATACTTGCCCAGTGTTCGTAGCCTTTGCCTTTGCCCTCGGCACGTTTGGCTTCGATGTCGATCACGCGCTCGACATTGGGAGCCTTTGCCCCTTTCAGACGCGCCATAATACTGGCTGGCTGCTGTGGCTTTGCTGCGGATTGTGCGGCTGCTCTGGCGGCGTTTTGCTCCAGCGTGGAGAGAACTGCATCGCGGTCAAAAGCGTCTCCCAGTCTCCGGGCGGTGATGGGCTTCGCCCTGTCCGGCGTGAGGTAGGAAAG
>CANRJS010000033.1 GCA_947631015.1 uncultured Clostridia bacterium | reverse complement strand
GCAGAAGCTTTCCCAAGGAGACGTAGCTTTCGGTTCTAGGCGAGAGTATGAGCGGGGACGCTTGTACTAAGCTACGGGCAGACGACCCGCGTCGCAGAGACTTTCCGGTCAAAGGAAAGGGGGGGGTACAAAGGGGAGAAAACTTTGTTTTCTCCCCTTTGTGTGCTTTTTGGTTACTTTTTGCACAAGCAAAAAGTAACGCAGGGCGCGGGGATGCAATCCCCGCAAGGTGTCGGTAGAGCTCTGCTCTACTAGGGACGCGGGGTCGCCCCCGCAGATTCCTGCGGGGTCTGCCCCGCTGGATAGGAGTGGGCTTTGCCCAATCGGGTGCGGGGGGCGCAAGCCCACAAAGCTGTGGGTTCCACCCGTAAAAACTAAAAGCTTGCAGGGTATCTCCCGTCGGTGCTGACGAGCAGGAAGCCGGACGTACCGTCCGCCGCCGCGACTGCGGCGCGCGCTTCGCCGGCGGCCTCCGGGGAGGTGTAGGCGCTTGCGAGAGCCGTCACGGTGACGGCTTCCGGTATCGTGACGCCCGCGGGAACGTCGGTGAGATACACCGCCGTCCCGTCCGGCAGGGCGGGGAGCGCGGTGCCCGCCGCCACGGCCGCCGAGTACGCTTCGTCGTTTCCTTCGTAAGAATACTGCGCGGCGGACGTCTCAAAGGAGACCGAGCCGCCGGCGGCGGCCGCCGTGTCCCGAAGCTCCGAGGCAAAGGAGGAGAGGATGTCGCCGCGCGCTATGCCGTCCACGCTCTCGCCCGCAAAGTAGGTGAAGTTGGTGAGGCCGGACGAGGGGAAGCTGAAATTCGTCAGCAGGACTTCGTCAAATCCGAGACCGATGAGCTCCGCCGTCAGATCCTCGATATACCCGCGCGAGGCGGCGTTGTACGGGTCGAGCCAGCCGAGCAGCTCACCGTCCAGCCAGCGCCGTCCGTCCGCCCATTTCACGGCGTAGGAGGTGTTGAGGTTGCCGAGATAGCTCTCCTTGAGCGAGGAGATCTCCGCCACGAGACGTGCGCCTGCGGCGTGCAGCTCGTCGAGGCGCGAGACGTCAAACGCAGCTTCACCGCGCGCGGAGGGGACTGCGCCCGCCTCGCCCGCGAGCGGAACGCCGCTCTCGTAATTGAGGCCGCCGCGCCGGTTGCCCATCTCGAGGACGACGGTGTTGATAAGCCCGTCCTGCGCGAGCTGGACGGCTCCGGCGAACGCGACGTCGTCGCGCGGGTCGAGCCGCACGGCGCGCATGAAGCCGGGACGCGCGTCCGGCGAGGCCGAGGGTTCCTCGGACGGCTCGAGGGAGGGCGTCTCGACGATGAGCGTCGGCTCGACGGTCGGCTCGGACGATCCGCTCCCGTGTGACGGCTCACCGCCGACGACGGGCGAGGGCGACGTGCCGCCCTCCGCGAGAAAGTCGAGCCTGTGCGTCGCCGCGAGGACGAGTACTGCCGCGGCGATGAGTATGAGAATTATGACGACGCCGACGAATATGCGGTGTCCCCGGCGGCGACCGCGGTACGGTTCATAGCTGGCCATTGGAGATTACCTCCTTTGTGAGATTCTGCCCGCGCTCAGAAGTGCAGGCCGTGGAAGCCCGCAAACGCGAGCGCGATAAGCGCGGCGGATACGAGCGCGAGCGGCGTGCCCTCAAAGCAGGCGGGCGGCTCGGCAAAGCGCGTGCGGCGCAGGACCGAGGAGAGAATAACGCTTGCGAGGACATAGCCGAGCGCGGCGGAGACCGCGCCTACGGCGAGCTCCGCAAAGCTCGGACAGAGCTCCGAGAGCGTGAGCGCACAGCCGAGCACCACGACGTTCAGGAGCAGGAAGGGACGATCCTCACGGAAGCGCGCGCCGAGCGAGGGCACGGCCTTCTTCAGAACGATCTCCGGCACGAGCTCGAGTATTCCCGCTATGAGGACATACACAGGCGCGCGCACTGCCTCGAGCCCGAACGGCGAGAGGAGGAAACGGTCGACCGGCCACGCCGCCATTGACGTGAGGACTATCCCCACCGCGACGCGGAGGGTGAGCCACGCCGTTCTGCGAGGATACTCCGCTTCGAGCATGGCGCGCAGTCCGAGCGCGCGGGAAAACACTATGTTCTCCGAGAGTATCAGGCCGAGCGATATAGTAAGCATCTGTGAAAAGCTCATAGCTCCGCCTCCTTACTGCCGCGCTTCGAGGCGCGGCGCTTTGTCCTGACGTATCTTGCCGCGCCGGAGAGAAGCCCCAGAAGGAGCAGTCCGCCGGCGGGCGCGGCGAAGACAAGTACGGGGGGAAGACCCGGGACCGAAATATCGAGCCCGAACAGCGCCCGGGAGCCTATGACCTCGCGTATCACGCCGAGTAGCGTGAGCGCGGCGGCAAAGCCCACGCCGCAGGCGGCGGCGTCGATGAGCGCGGAGGCCGGGTGATGCTCCGAGGCGAAGCTCTCACGCGCGAGCGTGAGTCCGCAGACCGCGACGAGCGGTATAAATATGCCGAGCGCGTCCACCGTCTCAGGGAGCAGAGCCTCGAGAGCGAACTGCTCGCCTGCGGACACGCACGCTGCGAGCAGGAGCAGCAGCGCCGCGCGGAGACGGCGCGGCAGCCTGTCCCCTATGAGCGCCGCCGCGAGGTTCGTCACTATGAGCGCCGCAAGAACGCATATGCCTGCGGCGAGCGCCGTGAGGCCGGTCGACGCCGCCGCGACCACGGGGAACACGCCGACGAGCCCGAAGAGCAGCGGATTCTCGGAAAGGATACCGTGCAGCAGGAGCGTCGCCGCCGGAGCCTTCGGCTTCGGCGCACGCAGCGGCTTTTCGGGCGTCTCGGACGGAGCGCTCTCCGTTTCGGCGGCGTCCCCTGCCGCATCCTCCGCCTGCGCGGCGGTGCGGCGGGACTTCTTTTTAGGCTTCTTTGCCGGTACGGCGGGCTCCGCGTCGGGCGCGGAAGCTGTGTCGCGGGAAGCGGCGGCTTCGCCGCTTTCGGACGGAGTGTCCCCGCTGTCCGGACGATCCGCCTGCGCGGGACGGCGCTTTCCGCGCCGCTTCGACCGTGAGGCCTTCGGCGCGGCGTCCGCGACGTCTGCCGCAGGCTCTGCGGCTTCGGACGTCTCGGGCTCTCCGGACGGCGCTTTATCTGCGTTCTCCGCCGCGTTCACGTCTGCGGGCGGTTCCTCCGGGACGCTTGCGGGTTCTGCCGCCGGAGCATCCTGCGAGGAAGGCGCGGAGTCCTCTGCGGCGGGGACGGACGTCTCTTCGGGCGCAGCCGCAGTATTCCGCGGCTGTGCGGTACGGCGCTTCTTCCGCTTGCGGAATTTGCCCGAAGCGGGGGCGTCGGGCGCCGCAACGGCGTTAGGAATATCCGATATGTCGAGGGCGGCGCCCTTCTTCGGCTCAGACGGCTCGGCCGCATCCTCGGACGCCTGCTCAAAGGAGACGTCCTCAACGTCGCCGAATTCGTTCTGCGGGCCGAGCGTGTAGACCGTTCCGGCGGGCGCGCCGCTCTCGGGCAGGAGACCGGAGTCCGCCTCGGACCGCTCTGCGCGCTTTCTGCCTCTGCGGCCTCGTCCCCGCGCGGGTGCTTCCTCGGGGACGGGAATATCTATGCCGTTACCCTCGGCCACGGACGGATCCTCCGGGACCTCCGGGACGTCCTCTCTGCGTTTATCGGACATTGCGCGCACCTCCTCTCGACTGCGGCAGCCTTATACGGTCCACGAGCCACGCGCAGGAGTTCATTATGAGTATGGCAAAGCAGACCGACTCGGTCCACCCGCCGAAGTATCTGAGAAATACCGTGACAAGTCCGCACCCGACGGCGTAAACTGTCTGCCCGAGCGGCGTCACGGGGCTCGTCGTATAGTCGGTCGCCATAAAGAACGCCGCAAGGATGAGCGAGCCGCTGAGGAGCTCCGACGTCATCCACTCGAGCGGACGCGCGCCGCCGAGCGGGAAGAGAAGCGTCACGACCGCGACCGTTCCGAGGTACACGAGCGGTATACGCGCGCTTATGACGCGGCGCAGTATCAGATAGAGCCCGCCGAACAGAAGGAGCAGGGCGCAGGTCTCGCCGAGCGCGCCGGCGTGGCGTCCGAGCAGCAGCTCGAGCGCCGAGTCGTCGGGTATGAGGCCGTTCTTCAGCGCTTCGAGCGGGTTTGCCGCCGTCTCCGCCTCGAACGGGCCGAACAGGGGAAGATGCTCGAACGGCTGCGTCCAGGTCTGCATGACGTCCGGGAAGCAGACGAGCAGGAACGCCTTGCCTGCGAGCGCGGGGTTGAGGAAGTTCTTTCCTATGCCGCCGTAGAGCTGCTTTACAATGAGTATCGCGAACGCCGCCCCGACGACCGGTATCCAGTAGGGAACGGAGGCGGGGAGATTGTACGCGAGCAGCACGCCGGTGACGACGGCGGAGAGATCGCCGACGGAAGCGGGCTTCTTCACGGCGCGCCGGAAGAGCCACTCGAAGGCTATGCAGCTCGCGACGCTTGTAAGCGTCAGCGCGAGCGTGCGGAAGCCGTAGAAGAACACAGACACGATGAGCATCGGGGAGAGCGCTATCAGCACGTCGCTCATGATGCTCCGCGTGGAGGCGTCCGCCCGCAGATGCGGCGCGGGGCTCCTTCGGAGCGAGCCGGAGCCGCGCGCGAGCGGGTTCTGTCTTGCCTTGGGGATGAGATTTGAGCGGGCCACTACTCAGTCACCTCGCTTTCGGAATTTGCCTCGGGCGGGACGGGCGTCTTTCTCGCGGAAAGGAGCTTCGCCTTCGCGAGGCGGGCGTGCTCCGCGAGAGGGAGCTTCGCGGGGCAGACGTAGGAGCAGGAGCCGCAGCCCGTACACCGCACGGCGCGGGAGCGGCGGAGCTCGTAGTTCGCACCGCGCGTCAGCCACAGCGAAATGTAGAGCGGCTCCAGATTTTCCGGGCAGACCGATACGCACCGCCCGCAGCGGATGCACGCGCCGCTGTCGGTGCGGGCGGCGGTGTCCTCCGAGAGGACGAGCACCGCTCGCGCGGACGAGGTCACGGGGTAGTCTGCGCTGTCGAGCGCCGCGCCGGTGAGCGCGCCGCCGAACAGGAGCATCGCGGGAGCGCGGCTGAGTCCGCCCGCCGCGTCGATAAGCGCGGAGAGCGGGGTGCCGATGCGGACGAGCAGGTTCTTGGGGTTCGCGACGGCGTCCCCGGATACGGTGACGGCCCGGGTGAGCTGCGGCGCGCCGGCGGACGCGGCGCGGTAGAGTTCCGCCGCGGACTCCGGGTCGAGGACTATCGCGCCCGCAGACTGCGCACCGGCGACGGCCTCGACAAGCCGCCGCTCGTCCCCCTGGGGATACTTCGAGCTGACGACGCGGACGGTCATCGGGTCGCTCCGCGAGATGCGCTTCGTGAGGTGCTCCGCGACGTCGTAGGAGTCGGAGGGGACGGCGAGCACCGTCCGCTTCGGCGAGAGAGCCTTTATAAAGAGACGCACCCCGGCGAGCACCTCGTCGGTGCGGTCAAGAAGCGTCCTGCGCCGCGCGGTGACGAACGGGTCGCACTCGGTACAGTCGATTATAAGCACCTCGCAGGCCGCCCCGGCAAGCGAGCGGAGCCGGTCGTAGACCGGCACGGGCGAGCCGGTGAGCACGAGCCCCGCAGTGTAGCAGAGTTCGGTTATCTCGTCCGGCGAGAGAGATTCGAGGCTGCCGCGCGGCTGTATAAACGGGTCGGACGTGTCCAACCCGTCGTTTTCAAGCTCGACGGCGGGGACGCTCCCGCCGTCGGGGAGCGGGACCTCCGTTATCGAGCGGACGCGTCCGCTCACCGGGCTGTACACCGGGACCTCGCCCACGCCGAGGCGTGTGCCGATATTTACCGTGTCGCCCGGGTGGATGTCCGCCGTCGCCGGCGTACCCTCGCGCAGGGCGAGGGGGACGGTGATTAGAGAGGGCGGGTCGAGCGCCTCGAGCGCCGCCGAAAGCGTCGAACGCTTGCGGGGGTCGAGCCGGATCCCGCCGTGAAAAGTACCTTTCATGCTGGAATTACCTCTTTAAGTGTGTCGTGACGGACGCTGTCAGGAGCGCGAGGAATCGACCGAGCACCAGCCCTCCGCGCGGGACACCATGTTTTCGGTGAAGCCCGCCGCCTCGAGCGCCGCGAGGACGTCGGGCAGGCGTGGTTCGATTATCCCGGAGGTGACAAAATGCGCCTCCGGCGCAGCGAGGCGCGCGGCGAGCGGCGCGAGCGGGATTATCACGTCCGCGACTATGTTCGCGAGCACCAGATCGTATGGGGCGGACGCCTCGAGCGCCGCGCGGAGCCGCGTGTCGTGCAGCACGTCGCCCGCGTCCGCATGCGCGCGGCTCTCTACGCCGTTCAGCGCGGCGTTCCGCATGGCTATGCGCGCGGCGGCGGGGTCGATATCGACAAGCTCCGCCTCGCCCGCGCCGAGGAGCAGCGCGCAGACCGCGAGTATGCCGCTCCCGCAGCCGAGGTCGAGCACGCGCATCCCGCTTTCCGTCAGCCGTTCGACCGCCTCGAGCGCGAGGCGTGTTGAGGCGTGGGTGCCGGTGCCGAAGCTCATGCCGGGGTCGTTGAGAAAGACGACGCGGTCGGTATCGGGACGCTCCTCCCAGCGGGGGAGTATCAGCAGGCGCGAGCCCACCGGCGTGGGCTTGTAGTACTGCTTCCAGTTGTTTGCCCAGTCCTCCTCGCGGATGCCGTTCACCGTGACCGCGAGCGTGCCGAGGTCGAGCTCCGGGACGTCGCCCCGGAGCGCTTCGAGCGCCGCGCGCAGCTCGCGAAGCTTCGCACGTCCCTCATCGTCCGAGCGGAGATAGACCTTTATCTGCGTGGGCTTCCGCTTCGAGCGGATAAGCTCCTCATCGACGTAGTCCCAGCTCGGACGGGTCTCCTCGAGTATTTCGAGAAATTCGTCGTAGTCCTCTATCTGCATCCCCTCGATGTCAAGCGAGATGATGCGGGCGGAGACGGGGTCGATGCCAGCCGGGGTGGTCTCTACCGAGACCTCGAGCCATTCGTTCTGTGCTGAAAAGTCGGACATATCGCCAAAACCTCAATAAACAGATGTAGTACCGCAGAGCGGAAATAAATATTTCTCCGCGCGGCGCGGACGCAACCGGAGAGCGCCGCCGTGCGGCGGCTGTACATATATAATAATCAATTTTGCGGAAAAAAGCAAGAGGGAGGGATATGTTAAGCGGTGGAACGCGCATTTTTCACGTCTCCGGAGCATAGCCTTTGAACGGAACGGGGAGGTGCGAAGAATGCGGAGACTTCTGATAATGTGGATGCTCGCGCTCACGGCGGCGGCGGTGATACCCCTGCTGCTCGCGGGGGCGGGGGAGAGCCGTGCGGAGGCGGCCTTCGGTACGGGTGAGGTGAGCGCCGCGCCGGGTGCGGCGCGGGATGCGGACGCCTCCGGCTCGCCGGACGGCGCGGCGCAGTCCGAACCGCCGCCGGGCGCGGTGGAGCTCAGCGCCGCGGGCGCGGGCGGAACTTCCGCCCGCGAAGCCTTCGGCGCGGGAGGCTCCGCCTCCGCCGTCCAGGAAGCGGACGAGCCTTCCCGTGGGGAGGAGGCGTTCGCGGAGACCGAGATCGGCTCGGGCGTGGGCGAACCGTCGCCCGACACCGACGGCGTCCCGCCGCGCGTGCCGGACGCGGAGACCGTCGTGCGGGTGCTGGACGGCGGCGCAACGCGGCTGATGCCGCTTGCGGACTACCTCGGGGGAGTCGTCGCGGCGGAGATGCCGCCGGGCTTTCCCGAGGCGGCGCTCAAGGCGCAGGCCGTCGCCGCGCGGAGCCTCGTATATTACAGGATGGCTCACCCCAAGCACTCCGGCGCGGACGTCTGTACCGACCCCGGCTGCTGCATGGCGTTCGGGGAGGCGACCGACGTGAGCCGCGCCGCCGTTGCCGAGACCGACGGGGCGATACTCGTCTACGACGGCGAGGCGGCGATGGCGGCCTTCTTCTCGTCCTCGGACGGCAGGACGCGCTCCGCCGAGGAGGTCTGGGGCGCGGCGGTGCCGTACCTCTCCGGCGTCGCGAGCGGGGAAAACATGGCGCAGAACGGCCACGGCGTCGGCATGAGCCAGTACGGCGCGCGGGAGATGGCGCTCGGCGGCGCGGACTGGCGGGAGATCCTCGCGTGGTACTACCCCGGTACGGAGGTCACGTGAGCGCGCCGCCGCCTCGAATATGCTCCGATTTTACAGCGCATTGTCCGAAAATGCGCCGCGCGTGGGAACTTTCTGACGAGAAACGGTCGGAAAGGTTCACAACAGCGACGCCCGGCTGGCATAAGCAACAGTATATCGCATATCAAATACAGACTTATATGGGAAATTTTGTTGATGATGTGCACAAAAATTTTTCAAAAATTTTTGAAAAAACTATTGACATTTTACCAAACATACGGTACAATGTAACCGTAGCAAGGAAGCACCTAAACCGAACAGAGGGTGATACCAATGAAAGTGTTTCGGAGGCGTCAAACCAAATTCTAATCGGAGGTACGGTCCAATGCGCTGAGTACGTTCCACTCGATATCTTTGCGGGAGACCGCGGAAGGGAATGAGTCCGATGTACGAGGTAATCACCGCCTGACTTCAGAGTCGGGGTGCCGCACAAGGGGTTCCGAATAAACGACCCGATAGCAAGGTTTATAAACCGACAGCGGCGGCGACTCGGAAAGTCGATCGTCCGGGGAAGAGCCGGAGAGGGCAAAAGGGAACCAAATCTATTATAGGAGGTACGGTCCGGTGAAGCAGTTTTAACTGCCCCGCCAGTGACTTGAGATAAGTCGGCGGGGCGCGCAGAAGTAGGATCTGACAAATCCGGGAGCTGCGTTTCGACCGACAATTTAATATGGGCGCGCGCCGGTGAAACGGCCTGCAGCGCCAAATGCTCAAGACGATGCAGAAGGCATCTGATATATGGAGGTACGATCCAATGAATGTTCTTGCTCTGAGGTACAAGAATTAAAATCGGAGGTACAGTCCAATGTTCTGATTAGGCCGCGTCCCATGGGGACGCAAAGAAAGACCTGAGAACACAAAAGAGCAAATTTACGGGAGCTGAACGGAAGTTCAGCTCCCTTTTGTCATGAAAATCTTCTGCAAACGCGACAGACGCGCCCTTTGCGGACGCGCCCGGTCACGCCGGACTACTTTCCGAAGCGTCCCCGCCGAAATCGTCGGGTTCGCCGATGTCCGCTTCAAAACCGAAGCCTCCGTCGTCCGCTTCGTCGCCAGAGCTGCCGCCGTCGTTTGAACCGTCCGCCGCAGTGTTTGCGGCCTTTGCCGGCATCCCCGCCGGCGCGGGGGTTCCGGATGCTGCTTTAGTAGCGGGATTGCCGGGTTCGCCGCCGTCCGCTTCGGAATCGAAGTCGCCGCCGTCTGCGGCAGGCTCCGCATCCTCGTCCTCGCAGGCGCATCCGGCGCTGCTGCCGAAAACTTCGCCCTTGTCCTCGCAGGCGTATTCTTCGTCCGTGTCCTCGCCCTCGTCTTCGTCCCCGTCGGGCGCCTCGCCGTCTCCGTCGCCGGACGTTTCGTCCGAACCGTCCGGCCGGAACCGCTTCGGCAGGAGCCGAACCTTCTCGGGCAGCAGGAGGAGCGCTCCGCCCGCGAGCGTGAGCAGTACGCCTGCGGCGAAGGCTATCCGCGCCCAGCGCAGCCCGGCGCGCGCCGCCTCGAGGACGGTGTCCGCGAAGAAGGTGCTCATCTCGCCCTCGCTTGTCCCGTAGTAGGCGGCGCTCTCCGAGACCGACTCGTCGAGCACCCACGCGCTGTGCTCGTGGTAGTCCGGGCGTGCGGCGCGTAGTATGAACTCCACGTTCCACTGATCTGCGGGCGCGTCGTTCTCGTCAAACATGCCGTCGCCGTTCGTATCCTTCCCATCGGCGGGGAGGTAGAAGCAGACCCAGCCCTCGTCAAACACGCCCCACATGACCCAGACCGCGACCCTGCCGCCGTCGTCCGAGAGATAGAGACCGGAGAAGGTGGAGTACACAAACTCCGCGCGGTTGAACGGGCGGTATATACCGCCGCCGTTCGCGCCGACAAGCTCCGCCTCCGTGCCGGACGACACCGTGCGCGGCGAGAAGAAACTCGCCCCGGACTGGACGACTGTGAGAATTATGAGAAGCATGCCGAGCGCGGTGATTACCATACCTGCGGGGCGGCGTTTTGCGGTTTTGTTCATCCTTGCCTCCTGAACGTTTCGCGTATCCGAGCCGCAGAAGGGCGGCAGCCCGGCGGCGGGGTGTTGGAGCATACTGCAAGAATTGTACCACAGACGCCGCCCAAAAGCAATCGGACGGAGGCGAATTCAACATTTGGTGAAAGTTCCCCGCTTCCGCTTGATTTTGCCGTTCCGCAGGAGTATTCTATAATAAGAGAAGACCGCGCGGAGAGAGTACGCGCGGCGGAGGATAAAATGTTCAACATCGTACTGATGCAGCCGGAGATCCCGGCAAACACCGGCAACATAGCGCGGACGTGCGCCGCTACAGGGTCTGTGCTCCACCTCGTGGGGCCGCTCGGCTTTGACATAAGCGAGAGCGCGGTGAAGCGCGCGGGGCTTGACTACTGGCACCTTGTCGACGTGCGAAGCTACCCCTCGAGCGGGGACTTCTGGTGCGCGAACGCGGAGGCGTGGCGCGCGGGCGCGCGCTGCTTCTACGCGAGCACAAAGGCGCCGAGGAGCTACACCGAGGCGGAGTACCGTCCCGGGGACTGGCTGTTCTTCGGCCGCGAGACGCGCGGCCTGCCCGAGCCGATGCTTTTGAGCCGGCTTCGGGACTGCGTCCGCATACCGATACGCGCGGAGGCGCGGAGCCTCAACCTCTCGAACTCGGTGGCGATAGTCCTGTTTGAAGCGCTGCGGCAGAACGGCTTCGGCGGCCTCGAGGAAAAGGGACGCTTCGCCGCAGAACACTGACGCCGCATTTACCTACGCATATAAGGAGTTTGTTCCCCGTGGAAAAGATTCACATACTGACAGATTCGTGCAGCGACATTCCCCGACCGCTTGCCGAAAAGCTCGGCATCGAGGTCATGGGCATAGAGATAGACGCCGGAGGACGGCGGATAACCGAGTATTACGACATCACTCCGGAGGCGTATTGGGACCTGCTCGACTCGCTCCCGGACGTGCCGTCCACGGCGCAGATAACGCCGGTGCGCTTCCTCGAACGCTTCGAGGCGGCGTATGCGGACGGCGCGACGCACCTCCTCGCGGTCACGATAAACTCCAACGGCAGCGGTACATACAACGCCTGCCTCGTGGCAAAGGGACTTTTCGAGGAGGAGCATCCCGGCGCGATGGAGATAGCCGTCCTCGACGGAGAGGGGTACTCGGTGGTGTACGGGCGCGCCGTGGTGGAAGCGGCGCGGATGCGACGCGCGGGCAGAAGCTTTGAGGAGATCGTCGCCGCCGCACGGCACATACTGAAGCGCTCGGAGGCGCTCTTCCTCGTGTATTCGCTCCGCCACCTCAAAAAGAGCGGGAGGATAAACGGTGCGGCGGCGTTCGTGGGCGAGGCGCTTGGCATACGTCCGATACTGCGCGTTGCCGCCGGCGGCATAGACATAATAAAGAAGGTGCGCGGCGAGCGGAACGCCGCGCCCGAGATGATACGGCAGGTGCGCGCGCTCGCCGTCGAGCCGCAGAAGCAGACCCTTGTTATAATGTATACAAAAGTGCCGCCTGAGGAGATAGACCGCGTGGAAGCGCTGGTGCGGGAAGTCCTCCGGCCGAGGCGGATAGTCCGCGCTCCGCTGGGGCCGTGCGTCTCGACGAATACCGGCACGAAGGCCGTCGGCATCGGGTTCCTCGGCCGCGAGCACTGACAAACCGGGGCGCGACAAGGGTGTAGCATCGGCGAACAAAAGAATTTCTTTGAAATAATCACAAAAACCTCTTGAAAACCCGTTTAGTATGGGATATAATCAATTATGTGTGTGGTATGGCATATATTGCCGACCCCGAATTTGTATGGTATCCAATTTATAAACTTTATAAAAAGGGGCAAAGCAAGATGAAGTACAACAAGAAAACCATCGAAGACATTGACGTATCGGGCAAGAAGGTACTCGTTCGCTGCGATTTCAACGTTCCGCAGGACGACGACGGGAACATCACCGATGAGGGACGCATCGTGGGCGCTCTTCCCACGATAAAGTACCTCAAGGAGCACAACGCCGCCGTCATCCTCTGCTCGCACCTCGGTCGTCCGAAGGGCGAGTTCAAGATGAAGTACACGCTCGCGCCGGTGGCAAAGCGCCTCAGCGAGCTCCTCGGCTGCGAGGTCAAGATGGCCGCCGACGTGATAGGACCCGATGCCGACGCCAAGACCGCTGCGCTCAAGCCCGGCGAGGTCATGCTGCTTGAGAACGTTCGCTTCCACAAGGAGGAGGAGAAGAACGACCCCGAGTTTGCAAAGAAGCTCGCAAGCTATGCCGACATATATGTCAATGACGCGTTCGGGACCGCTCACCGCGCCCACGCCACCACTGCGGGCGTTGCCGACTATCTGCCGGCGGTCTGCGGCTTCCTTATAAACAAGGAGCTCGAGATAATCGGCGGCGCGCTCGAGAGCCCGAAGCGCCCGTTCGTCGCCGTCCTCGGCGGATCGAAGGTCTCCGACAAGATAGGCGTCATCAACAACCTGCTCGAGAAGGTCGACACCCTCATCATCGGCGGCGGCATGGCCTACACCTTTGCCAAGGCTCAGGGCGGCTCGATAGGCAAGAGCCTCTGCGAGGACGACCGCCTCGACTATGCCCGCGAGATGATAGAGAAGGCGAAGGCCAAGGGCGTCAAGTTCCTGCTCCCGACCGACACCGTTGTGGGCGACGAGTTCAAGCCGGATACCCCCGCCTCCGTCGTCCCGACCATGGCCATCCCGGAGGACAAGATGGGTCTCGACATCGGCCCGGAGACCGTCAAGGCTTACGTTGAGGCCGTCAAGGGCGCCGGAACCGTCATCTGGAACGGCCCGATGGGCGTGTTCGAGTTTGAGAAGTTCGCCGTCGGCACCAAGGCCATGGCGCAGGCACTTGCCGAGAGCGGAGCCATCACCATCATCGGCGGCGGCGACTCCGCTGCGGCCGTCAAGCAGCTCGGCTACGGCGACAAGATGACCCACATCTCCACCGGCGGCGGAGCGAGCCTCGAGTTCATGGAGGGTCTCGACCTTCCGGGCGTCGCCTGCCTTGAGGACAAATAATTCGGATATATTCGCGCTGTTCTGCGGCGGACGGCGTCCGCCGCAGAACGCGCGGGCAAAATATATACAAGAGCTTTGGAAGAAAGGAAGAAAAGAAAGTGAACAGACGTTATCGTAAGACTATTATCGCGGGCAACTGGAAGATGAACAAGACCGCGACCGAGGGCAAGGTCCTTCTCGACGAGATAAAGGCAAGCGTCGGCAAGGCGAAGTGGTGCGAGGTAGTCGCCTGCGTTCCCGCGGTCGACATTCCGATGGCCGTCAAGGCTCTGAAGGATTCCCGCATCGCCGTAGGCGCGCAGAACCTTCACTACGAGCCGAGCGGAGCTTACACCGGCGAGATCTCGGCCTCGATGCTCAAGGACCTCGGCGTCAAATACGTCATCATCGGCCACTCCGAGCGCCGTCAGTACTTCGGCGAGACCGACGTCACCGTCAACAAGAAGGTCCACGCCGCCCTCGAAGCGGGGCTTCATCCGATAGTCTGCGTGGGCGAGAGCCTTGAGCAGCGCGAGATGGGTATTACGAACGACCTGATAAGCGTCCAGGTCAAGAGCGCGATCTGCGGCGTTCCCGCCGAGAAGATCCGCCGCATAGTCTTTGCCTACGAGCCCATCTGGGCCATCGGCACCGGCAAGACCGCCACCGCCGAGCAGGCAAATGAGGTCTGTGAGCATATCCGCACGATAATCCGCAAGCAGTTCGGCGCCCGCACCGCCCGCGCCGTGACGATACAGTACGGCGGCTCGATGAACGCCAAGAACGCCCACGACCTGCTGGCTCAGCCGGATGTCGACGGCGGCCTCATCGGCGGTGCGAGCCTCAAGAGCGCGGACTTCGTGACGATAGTCAACGCCGCAAATCAGGAGTAATATTACATTATCCGAGGATCCGCGGCTCCGAGCCGGACGTCTCGCCGCACGACACGGCGCGGCGTGAGTCCGCGCGCCGCCGTCCGTTCCCCACTTCGGAGGACGGACGAAAGCCGGAGCGCTCCGAAAGCGATGAAGCTGCGGGTCTTTTCTCAAAGCAAGAAAGGTGAACCTGATGAAAACACCGGTCACACTTATTATAATGGACGGCTTCGGCCTTGCCCCCGAGGGCAAGGGAAACGCCATAACGACGGCGAGCACTCCCGTGCTTGACGAGATATTTGCCAAGAACCCGCGCACCATCCTTCAGGCGAGCGGGCTTGACGTCGGCCTGCCCGCCGGTCAGATGGGCAACAGCGAGGTCGGCCACACCAACATCGGCGCGGGACGCGTCGTGTTCCAGGACCTCCCCAAGATTTCCAAAGCCATAGAGGACGGAGACTTCTTCGAGAACCCCGCCTACTGCGAGGCCGTGAAGCGCTGCCTCGAGGGCGGCGGCAACCTCCACATCTTCGGACTTATGAGCGACGGCGGCGTACACAGCCACGTCACGCATATTCAGGCCATGGTCGAGCTCTGCCACCGCAAGGGGCTTGACAGAGTGTTCGTCCACTGCTTCATGGACGGGCGCGACACACCGCCCGAGAGCGGCGCGGGATTTGTCGCCTCAACCAAGGAATGCTGCGAGAAGTTCGGCGGGCAGATAGGCACCGTTATAGGTCGCTTCTACGCCATGGACCGCGACAACCGCTGGGAGCGCGTCACCGAGGCGTATAACGCGCTCGTCTGCGGCGAGGGAAAGCATGTCGCCGACCCCGTCGAGGGCGTTCATGAGAGCTATGCCGAGGGCGTCACCGACGAGTTTATCAAGCCGATAGTCGTCGACGGCTACGAGCCGATAAAGGGCGGCGACAGCATAGTGTTCATGAACTTCCGCCCCGACCGCGCGCGTGAGATAACCCGCACGTTCGTCGACCCCGAGTTCAGCGGCTTCGAACGGAAGAAGGGCTACTTCCCGGTCTACTACGTCTGCACCACGCAGTATGACGCAGATATGCCGAACGTCCACATAGCGTTCGGCAAGGAGGAGCTGAAGAATACCTTCGGCGAGTATATCTCCTCGCTCGGGCTCCGTCAGCTCCGCATAGCGGAGACGGAGAAGTACGCGCACGTCACGTTCTTCTTCAACGGCGGTGTTGAGAAGGTCTATGACGGCGAGGACCGCGTGCTCGTCCCCAGTCCGAAGGTCGCGACCTACGACCTCAAGCCGGAGATGAGCGCCTACGAGGTCACCGAGCAGGTGGTCGAGAGGATAAAGAGCGGCGTCTACGACGTCATAATACTCAACTTCGCTAACTGCGACATGGTCGGTCACACCGGCGTGTTCGACGCGGCGGTGAAAGCCGTTGAGACGGTCGACGAGTGCGTGGGTAAGGTCGTCGACGCGATGAAGTCGGTGGGCGGCATCACGATGATAACCGCCGACCACGGCAACGCCGACCGTATGCTCGAGGACGACGGCACGTCGCCCTTCACGGCGCACACGACGAATCCCGTCCCGCTCGCCATCGTCGGCGCAGACGTGCGTCTCGAGGAGGGCCGCCTGTGCGACATCGCCCCGACGATGCTCGACCTCATGGGTCTTGGCAAGCCGGAGGAAATGACCGGCAAGTCGCTTATCAAGTGAGTGCGCCTTCGGGCTTCTCGTATAAAACGTAATCAAAGCAACATTATAATAAAAGGAGTTGTTTGAAAATGAAACAGTACATTGAGATCGTTGACGTCGTCGGCCGCGAGATAATGGACTCGCGCGGCAACCCCACCGTCGAGGTCGAGGTCACCGTCGAAGCGGGCGACAGCATGTATGTCGGCCGCGCCGCCGTTCCGTCCGGTGCTTCCACCGGCGCTTTCGAGGCGGTCGAGCTTCGTGACGGCGACAAGAGCCGTTACGGCGGCAAGGGCGTCCTGAAGGCCGTCGAGGCCGTCAACGGTGAGATCGCGGACGCGGTCGTCGGCATGAACGCCCTCGACCAGGTCGAGATCGACCGCACCATGTGCCAGCTTGACGGCACCCCCAATAAGGGCCGCTTCGGCGCCAACGCCATCCTCGGCGTCTCCCTCGCTGTCGCGAAGGCCGCCGCAGAGGCTCTCGGACTGCCGCTCTATCAGTACATCGGCGGCGTCAACGCCAAGACCCTGCCCGTGCCCATGATGAACATCCTCAACGGCGGAGCTCACGCCACCAACAACGTCGACATTCAGGAGTTCATGGTCATGCCCGTCGCCGCTCCGTCGTGGCGAGAGGCTCTCCGTATGTGCGCCGAGGTATTCCATCAGCTGAAGAAGACCCTCGCCGAGAACGGCACCCCCGCCGCCGGTGTTGGCGATGAGGGCGGCTACGCTCCGAACCTTGCCGCCGACGAGGACGCGCTGAAGGTCATAGTCCAGGCCATTTCCGAGGCCGGCTACAAGCCCGGCGAGGACTTCATGATAGCCATCGACGCCGCCTCCTCCGAGTGGTACGAGGAGTCGGACGGCAAGTATCACCTGCCGAAGAAGGGCACCGTCATGACCAAGGAAGAGCTCGTTGAGATGTGGAAGGGCTTTGCCGAGAAGTATCCGATAATATCCCTTGAGGACGGCATGGCCGAAGAGGACTGGGAGGGCTGGAAGCTCCTCACCGACGCTATCGGCGACAAGGTCCAGCTCGTCGGCGACGACCTGTTCGTCACCAACACCACCCGCCTCGAGAAGGGCATCAACCTCGGCGTTGCCAACTCGATACTGATAAAGGTCAACCAGATCGGCAGCCTTACCGAGACCCTCGACGCCATCCAGATGGCCAACCGCGCCGGCTACACCGCCGTCGTCAGCCACCGCTCCGGCGAGACCGAGGACACCACCCTTGCCGACATCGCCGTCGCGCTCAACGCGGGTCAGATAAAGACCGGCGCTCCGAGCCGCACCGACCGTGTCTCGAAGTATAACCAGCTCCTGCGGATAGAGGAAGAGCTCGGCGAGACCGCCCAGTTCCTTGGCCGCAAGGCTTGGTTCAACCTGAAGTAAGACTTTTGGTCCGCTTCAAGTAAGGAAAAAACAGGCCGCCCGAACGGACTCCGTTCGGGCGGCCGTTTCACCCGGCGCCGGCGGGTTGAATACGTCGGGTGCGGCGGAAGTGTCTATTATGCATAAGAAAGCACGCAAAAACCCACCGTCCGCAAAGGCAAAAAGTCGGTTTTGAAATTTCTAAAAATTTTCTGAATAAAAGTGTTGACATTCCCCTTGCGGTGTGATATATTATTAAAGCGCTCGCCGAGAGGACGCCTTCCGGAGAGTGCAGGACAGCGGGTCATATCGCTTGTCGCCGCACCTTGAAAATTAAACAACGTGACAATAAGAGAAGAAGCCAGTAAGAGATAGGGTGGGGCGCTCTTGGAGCC
>CANRJS010000032.1 GCA_947631015.1 uncultured Clostridia bacterium | reverse complement strand
TCAACAATGAAGGGACAGATTCTGAAAGAAGGCAAGCGAGGGTTCACGTTGGTCGAGTTGATCGTCGTTATCGCGATTCTCGCAATCCTCGCGGCGGTCGCGTACCCGGTGTACACGGGGTACATAACCAAGGCAAATGAGGCGGCGGATCAGGTGCTGCTCGGCGCAGTCAACGAGTCGTTCCGCTCGGCGCTTATCGACGAAGGGGTTTCTGACGGAAAACCCGATAACGCAATGGCAAGTTTTGTAGAGGGAACCAAAAAAATCGGCGGCATACAATACTTAATTCAGAGCAGCGCAAATGACCTGACTGATACTTTTATGCAATATTATAAGGGTAATGAAGACACCGAATTTAAGGTTATTGAAGAACTTGGATATGACAAGACCTCGGGGTGCTTCTATGGCGTTTACTCTACCAAAGCAGGGCAAAAGTATATGTTAAGTGATGGCAACAGCCTGACCCGTGGGAAAACTGATGTGTACGGCAATACGGAGTGGACGTGGGAAAAGAATGGTAAAACATACACACTCCAAGTCAACGAAACAGATGTCCAAAATTTCAATAACTCTAGTTTCGGAAATAGCATGACATTAGATCAGCTTACAAATGAGGTCGATAATGTAGTCAAATCTGCGGCAAGTGTTTTTTCTGGCATGGAAGACATGCTACCGACGCTTTTAACGAAACAAATGAAGGATTATCTCGAATCTCACAATATTAAACAGGGTACACCAGAGTACAAAGAAAAAGTTTTGAATGCATTGGTGTTGCAATGCGCTCAACAATCAAAAGATTGGTCTATAGATGAAATTCTAACAGCATTAAAAACCAACGGTAGGCTAACTGCACCTCTCCCAGACTATGGTGGGGGTGACGGAATGCTTTCTACAACAGCCGCTACAGCGGCAATCAAATACGGCGCCGTTACAGCGTTTGCAAACTCAGAGGTCGGAAAGACAGCAGAAATAGATGATCCTGATGATCCCGGAAAGAAAATAAAGATTTACGATTATTATAGGCGAACAGCAGATAATCTTTCAAGTGCATCTGGTGGTTCGGATGCGTTGGACATGATTGAAGTATTACATACAGAGTTAAACAAATCCAGTGAATATAAAGAATATTTGAATAACGGCGAGGCAAGGAAGGACTTGGAGGGATATTTCGCTGCAATGTCCGCACTTAACGATAACGCCGAACAGTTCATGGAAAGCGGCGTTTTGGAAAGCGGTTATACCGATGATGCTCTCAAGGAAATGCTAAGCGCCCTTTTGGCCGGTTGATCCCCGCGACAAATGACGGAACATTCTCTGTCCGGCGGCCTCGCCGCTCCGCGCGGAAAGGCCGCGCGGAGCTCACGGCTCTACCTCATCCTCGCCATTGGAACGCAGATACTCAGCCTCGTCGATTTTGCTTACACGCTTTTCGGCATAGGCCGCATCCCGGGTATGCGGGAGGGCAACCCCTTCTTCGCGGCGCTGCTCGGTTCGCCGTGGATGGCGGCGGCGTACAAGCTCATCGTCATACCCGCGGCGCTCTGGGCGATGTATCACTTCCGCGCCCGGCCGCTCGCACGGTTCGGGCTGTGGCTGTGTTTTGCAGTGTTTGCGTACCTCGGCGTGAAAGCTACGTATATGCTCGTAGTCTATAGGCAATATCTTTTCGCATAAAAAAGAGGGCGGGACAGATGTCCCGCCCTCTTTTGCGTGCGTGTCGGGCGATCAGAAGCGCAGAACCGGGTCGCGGAGCAGGCCGGACGGCGCGGTGAACTCCGCGCCGGTGAGGTAGCTCGGCGCGGCGCCGCTCATGGCGTTCGCGAGCGTGTTCGTGACCTCTATCGCTATGTGGTTCCTGCCCGCGACGAGGCGGCCGGAACAGTCGAAGCGGTAGGGCGGCGCTATGCGCGCGCCGGCCTTCTCGCCGTTCACCCAGACCTCGGCAAACTCGAACGCCTCCGGGAGCTCGAGAACGGCGGCGTCGCGCGCGCGGTCGAGCGTGAAGTCGAGCTCATACCGCGCCGTGCCGGCAAAGCCGGGCTTCAGGACCTCGAGGTTTTCAAGCTCTTTCATCTTGATCGCGCCGGAGAAGGTCGGGTACTCCTTCGCGGAGGCGAAGGCGACCGTCCACTCGCCCGCGAGCGTCTGCGATTCGCCCGTGAGCTTCGGGGCGCGGGAGACAAGCCCAATGGCGTCCTTCGCAAAGTCGACTATCACAGACTCGTAGGGCGCGAGGCGGAGACGGAGCGTGACGCCGCCGTCTGCCGTGCGGAAGTCTGCCGCGCGGAGGACGTTTTCGTATCCGTCATAGATGACCGGCGTGCCGGAGGCGGGGAAGAAGACTTCGCCCTCGAACACGTCGCCCGCGCTCTCGTTTGAGAGCATGTAGAGGTGGTCGCCCTTCTCGTAGTGGTAGACGCGGAGGTCGGGGAAGAAGCGGTCGGGCGTGACCTCCGCAAGTCCCTTCTTTATGAGGATGTCCGCAAGCGCGCCGGTCGAGACGATCTCCGCCGCGCGAAGCCCCGCGAATGCTGCTGCGTTCTCCTCGGGAGTGCCGCCGAGGACGCCGAGCGGCATCTTTTCCGTGATATACACGGCAAAGCCGGCCTTTGCCGCCTCCGCCGCAAACCTCGCCGCGTGGTACGGGACATAGTCACAGCCGGGAATTATGAGGCAATCGTAGACCTCGTCCGCGACGCGGAGACGTCCGTCGAAGGAGTGCGGATAGCCCTCGCGGTCGTCCCAGACGTCGGAGGGGAGGAAGTCGAAGTCTATCTGATGCTCCGCGAGCGCCCGCGCGGGCTTCTGCATGAGCTGCGCGTCGCCCATCCACTGGCTCTCGCCGTGGTAGAGTATCGCCGCGCGGCAGCGGTGAGTTCCGTCCGAGAGGACGTGGCACATGCGGTTCATGTACCGCGCGAGCAGCCCGAAGGGACGGTAGAGAGGGTTGTTCCCGCGCGCGTAGAAGTGCGGCGGGCAGTCGCTGTCCGGGAAGTCCTTGGGGGAGAACGCGTGCGGGACGAAGCGGTTCACGCCGCGCACGAGGAAGTGGTCGGCGAGGTACTTCATCAGACGCGTGCCCTCGCTCCAGCCGTAAGCGCCGAATATCTCGCACATCGTCCGTCCCTGCTTGCGCGGGTCGATATGTCCGAGCGACGGGCCGAGCTTGCCGAGCGCGTAGTGGTAGAACTCGCAGTCGCGGTCGGTGAAGAGACCCGCGCGCCTGCCGTTTCCGCCGCCGAAGGTGACCTGTCCGCCGATGTCGTCAATGCCGGACATGTGCTGACCGCGGAGCGCGCGGAAGAAGTGGCCCATGCTCGAACCGAGGCGGGCGTGTTGGTTCTCGTCCTCGATGATGTGACCGATGTACTCGACGCCGTGCGCCGCGCACCAGTCGCCGATGGCGCGGCTGAAGTTGCGCTCTATCAGCCGCGTGAGCGCGTCCATGTACGCGCGGCGGACCTCCGCCGTGCGCGCGCTGTCCGAGGTCTCGCGCCAGAGAGCGGGCAGGTCGGCCTCGAACGTCCCGCCGAGCGACTCGCGCAGTGCGGAGATGAGCTCCTCGGAGTAGGGGAGCGCCATGTCATTGCGGCCGATGTCCTCGTTGAACATGAAGCCGACGCAGTTGTCTATGCAGGGCTCGTCGGAGAAGAAGCCCGCTATCGTGCCTCCGAACTCGGCGGCGTAGTGCGCCCAATGCGGCTCGTAGACCGCCTCTATCTGGAGCGCGGCGCTCTCTGCATCCGCCCAGTTGAGGTAGCTCGCGCGCCCGCCGCCGGTGCGGCTCACGACGATGAAAAATACGCGCCACTCACCGCCCGGAACGTCCCATGTGAGAACGCCGTCGGAGATGTATTCGTCGAGCAGGACCGCTTCGCCGAGAGTTCCGTCCCGCTCGAGCTTCCGCGCGACGGCGGCGAGGAGGAAGTCGTCCTTCGGAAGCTCGGGGGTCGCAAGTCCCTGATTCATTATCGTCGCCATGTCGACACCCATAGCGGGGAGCGGAGGCGGGTTCAGGAGCGACGCGGCGTTGAAGCGCGCGCCGGGGAGCGGTCCCGCGACCGGGACCTCGGTGAACTTGAGGTACTGCTTTGTCCTGTCGGCGTGACCCTTCGCGAGGATGCCGTTTGCGTAGCCGGTGGGAAAGTGCGCGTCGTCAAGTATCCAGACCTTCATATGGCGCTTCTTTGCCTCGTCGAGAATGACGTCCATGTCCGCCCACCACTTCGGGCCGCAGAAGTCGGGGTGCGGGCGGCTCTCGACGCAGAACGCGCCGATGCCGCAGTCGTGTATCTTCCCTATGACCTCGCGCAGAACGGACTCGCTCTCGCCGTGCTGCCAGAAGAACGGGAAAAGGTAGTTTCCGTTTTCGCCGCGCAGGGCTTCAAGAATGCTCTTTTCCATAATGACCTCCCTGAATAGTACCGGCGGAGCGCTCCGCCGGGTATATGTAATTTATTGACACTATTGTAGCACACTGCGGCGGCGTTTTCAATGACCGCCGCATTATCGCAACGCTTTCAGGCAAGGTTGGCGGGGATTTGCGCTTGTGCGCCTACCCATATAATGGTATAATATCAATATAAGCGACACCGGGTATTTCTTACAGGGAGGGGAACCGAAATGCGAAAGGTCATACCGATAAACGACAACTGGAAATTTGTCAAAAGCGACGCGCCGTCCGCGCCGTCGGACGCCGCGTGGGAGAGTGTCACGCTTCCGCACAGCTGGAACGCCGTGGACGGCATGGACGGCAGCCGTCCGTGGCGCGGCTCCGCGTGGTATGAGCGCGAGATAGACATCCCGCGCGAGCCGACTGCCGGGGGACGTCTCTACGTCGAGGTAGGCGCAGCGCCGCTTGCGGCGGAGGTCTATCTGAACGGAAAGCCCGCCTGCACCCACAAGGGAGGCTACGCCGCCTTCCGCGCGGAGCTCACCGGCCTCGTGGCGGAGGAGGGGAAGAACGTCCTCTCAATACGCGTGGACAACAGTGACTTCCCGGACATCTACCCGAGGACGGCGGACTTCACCTTCTACGGCGGACTCACGCGCGGGGTGAAGCTCATATCCGTCCCCGCGACGCACTTCGCGCTCGGTCACTACGGCTCGGCGGGCGTCGCCGTCACCCCGTCCGTGAAGGACGGGCGCGCATCGGTGCGCTGTGAGGCGTGGCTTGAGGGCGAGACCGACGGAATGTCGGTCTGCTTTGAGATACGCGACGGAGAGGGGAGGAAAGCCGCTGAGGTGTGGCGTCCGGCGGAGGAACACGTCTCCGCCGAGATACCGCTTGAGAACGCCCACCTGTGGTCTACGGACGACCCGTATCTCTATACCGCAACGGCGCGGCTCGTTATTCACAACGAGGGACTTGACGAGGTGACGGCGCGCTTCGGCGTCCGCACCTTCTCGGTCGACCCGCAGAAGGGATTTTTCCTCAACGGAAAGCTCACCGTCCTGCGCGGCGTCGCGCGCCATCAGGACAGGATGTACAAGGGGAGCGCCGTCTCGCCGGAGGATCACGTCGAGGACGCAGACCTTATCTGCGAGGTCGGCGCGAACACCGTCCGCTGTGCGCACTATCAGCACAGCCCCGAGTTCTACGACCTCTGCGACGAGCGCGGAATAGTCGTCTGGGCGGAGATACCTTATATAAGCGTGCAGTCGGAGGACCCGAACGCTCACGAGATCGCAAAGGATATGCTCCGCGAGCTGATAATACAGAACTACAACCACCCCTCGATATGCTTCTGGGGCATCTCGAACGAAATTCTCATCGGCGGCGAGCGTGAAGGGTGCGTCGAAAATCACCGTGAGCTCAACGAACTGGCAAAGAGTCTCGACCCGACCCGCCTCACCACGATGGCGCACGTCAGCTTCACCGAGGGAGACCATCCGATACACGGCATCACCGACGTCGAGGCGTACAATCAGTACATGGGCTGGTACGGCGGCAAGATGGAGGACAACGGGCCGTGGCTTGACGGCTACCACGCGCAGTATCCCGACCGCGCGCTCGGACTCAGCGAGTACGGCGCGGAGGGCATCGTCTCCTACCATTCGGAGACGCCGGAGTGCAAGGACTACACCGAGGAGTATCAGGCGCTCTATCACGCGGAGATGTGCAGGGTGCTCGAGGAGAGACCGTGGGTCTGGGCGTCGCACGTCTGGAATATGTTCGACTTCGGCTGCTCAGCGCGGGACGAGGGCGGCGTCAAGGGCCGCAACAACAAGGGCCTCGTCACGAGCGACCGCAAAATAAAGAAGGATTCGTTCTACGTCTGCAAGGCTCACTGGTCGAAGGAGCCGTTCGTCCACGTCTGCGGCGCGCGGTATGCCTGCCGGTCGGGCGAGACGACGCGCGTCGTCGTCTGCTCGAACGCGGGCGAGATAGTGCTGTACGCGAACGGAGCGGAGGTCGGACGCTCGCATGAGCGCGTCGCGACGTTTACGGGCGTCCCGCTCCGCAAGGGAACGAACATCATCCGCGCGGAGGCGGGCGGCCTTTCGGACTTCATATCGGTGGAAAAGGTCGAAACCGAGCCCGCAAGCTACACCGTCCCTGCCGACCAGCGCGAGAGCGCGCACCGCAGGGGCGGCGAGGGCGTGAAGAACTGGTTTGAGGGAATTGTCAAGCCGGAGAAGAAGACGCCGGAGTTTTCGACCGAGCACTTCTCGGTCAAGGACAAGATGGGCGACCTCCTCGCAAACCCCGAGGCAAAGAAGTTCGTCACCGAGCTCATGGGGCAGGAGATACCCGAGGGCATGATGGCCATGATAAAGAGCATGACGCTCGAACGGAACCTCGCATTCATAGGCGAGCTGCCGGAGGGAGCGCTCGAGACGATAGAAGCGAGGCTTGCAAAGATCAAAAAGTAAGCCAAGCTGTATGCCTCACCGGCAGATGTGGTGCGGCACAGCACACAAAAGACGGCGGCGCATTTCGCGCCGCCGTCTTGAGTTTACAGCAGATCCAAATCGTATGGCGTCTCCTGATAGACGTAGTAATTGAGCCAGTTGGTATAGAGCAACGTCGCGTGCGAGCGCCAGGTGAGCGGCGGCGGCTGCGACGGGTCGTCGTGCGGGAAGTAGTTTTCCGGGATGTCTATCGGAAGTCCCTTCTCGAGGTCGCGGCGGTACTCGCGGGCGAGGGTGTCCGCGTCGTACTCCGAGTGGCCGGTGACGTATATCTCGCGTCCGTCCTTTGTCGCGGCGATGTAGAGCCCCGGCTTCTCGCCCGCGGCGAGAACTTCGAGCCCGGGCGTCCTTTCCACGTCCTCGAGCCGCACCTCGGTGTGGCGGGAGTGTGGGGCGAGGAAGCGCGAGTCGAACCCGCGGAGCAGAGGCGCCTCCGGGTGTACGGCGGTGTGCTCGAAGATGCCGAACAGCTTCCTTTCGAGCGGATGCTTCTTTATGCCGTAGTGGCGGTAGAGACCTGCCTGCGCGCCCCAGCATATATGCAGTACCGACCAGACGTTCCGGCGGCTCCAGTCGAGTATCTCGCAGAGCTCCTTCCAGTACGCGACGTCCTCAAAGGCGAGGTGCTCCACCGGCGCGCCGGTGATTATCATGCCGTCGTAGCGCAGGTGCTTTATCTCGTCAAAGTTCATGTAGAACGAGAGAAGGTGCTCCTGCGGGGTGTGGGTAGAGGTGTAGCTCTGCGTCTGGAGAAGGTCGAGCTCTATCTGGAGCGGCGTGTTTGAGAGGCAGCGCAGAAGCTGCGTCTCGGTCTCGAGCTTTGTGGGCATGAGGTTCAGCAGCAGCACGCGGAGCGGGCGGATGTCCTGCGACTCCGCGCGCCGCGTGTGCATGACGAAGATGTTCTCCTGCTCCAAGGTCCTGAGCGCGGGAAGATCGGACGGTACTTTTATTGGCATTTTGTTCTATCCTCCGAGCCTGAAAACGCGCGTCAGATCCCGAGAAGGTCGGGGTCAAAGTCGTCGTCCTTCTTTGCGCGCTGGTCGCCGAGCACCTCGGCATAGCGGAACACTACGAAAACTATGCCGACTATCGCGCCTAGCGCGACGACGACGGCGCCTATCGTTTTGAGCAGCTTCATGATGATTCCTCCTTTGGTTTTCCTACGACCAATTATACACGATTTTCCCCGGGCGGGCAAGGGGATTTTGAGGTTATTGCTCGGCGCTTGAATTTGGACTGCCTATACATTATAATAAAGATAATAAAGACGAACATGCAAAGCCGTCCGTTGCGACGCTCGGACGGGGAAGGAGGAGACGCCGTGACGGTAGCGGAGCTTGCCTCTGCGCTCGGCGCGGAGGTGCTGAATAAGGGAGATATGTCGCGGGAGGTCACGGGCGTGTACGTCTGCGACCTGATAGGTCGCGCCGCCGCGCGGATGCGCCGGGGCGACGCGTGGATAACGATAATGACGAACCGCAACGTCGCGGCGGCGGCGGAGATAGCGGGCGCGGCGTGCGTCCTCATGGCGGACGGCGTCTCGCCGGACGCGGAGCTCGCGCGGGACATGGAGCGGACCGGCGCGGCGTTCCTCCGATGCGGCGGCTCCGCCTATACTCTGGCTCACACCCTGCGCCGCCTGACGGGGCTGGAGTAGCGGACAGGAAACACATTGGAATAAAATGTAACTTTTGTTACAGAATGTATGACCGCACGGAAAAGAACGATTTTTCCGGCACAAAATGCAGAATCAAACCTGTTGCAAAGTCGAAAAAAGTGTGCTAGAATCATATCAGATTCAAAAGCGGGAGTATGCCCGCTTGTAAATGGAGGAGGTTTTTCGATGCCCAATACAAAGACCAAGGTGGCCTTCAAAGGCACGCCCGAGCAGGAGGCGGAGCTGAAGAAGTTCATCGCCGAGATCAAGCACGAGAAGGGCGCAACGATGCCGATTCTCCAGAAGGCGCAGGAGATCTACGGATACCTGCCCGAGGAGGTTCAGGTCATCATCGCGGAGGAGACCGGCATTCCGCTCACGGAGATCTACGGTATCGCCACTTTCTACGCACAGTTCGCGCTCAACCCGAAGGGCGAGACACAGATCAGTGTCTGCCTCGGTACCGCCTGCTACGTCAAGGGCTCCGGCGACGTTCTGCAGAAGGTCGTCGACACCATCGGATGTGAGGCAGGTTCCATTACTTCCGACGGGAAGTTCTCGATAGACGCTACCCGCTGCATCGGCGCGTGCGGACTTGCGCCGGTCATGACCGTCAACGGCGAGGTCTACGGACGTATGACCCCGGCCATGGTTCCCGAGATACTCAAGCAGTACATGGAGTAAGACCGTGCGGGAGATCTCCGAAAGCATCCTCGACGTCCTTATGAACTCTGCAGGCGCCGGTGCGCGAAAAGTCGAGCTTACGCTGTTCCTCTCCGAGAGGGAGGACACCGTCGGGTTCGAGGTTCGCGACGACGGACGCGGTATGAGTAGCGAAACGCTCGAACGCGCGGCGGATCCGTTCTTTTCGACGGACGGAGCGCGCGGAGCCGGACTCGGGCTCTCGCTCCTGAAAAGCGAGGCGGAGCAGGCGGACGGAGGGATGGAGATAGAGAGCCGCGAGGGTCGCGGAACGCGCGTGAGGGCGTGGTACCGGGCCTCGAGCCTCGACACGCCGCCGGTAGGCGACGTCGGGCTCACTGCGGAACTGTTCCTTTCGGGGAGACCGGGCACGGAATTTGTTTTTCGCTGCCGAAGCGACACGCTCTGCCGGGAATTCCGGAAGGGCGCGGAGGGCGGCGAAGCGCCGGACATACCGCAGTCGGTGCGCGAGCGCGTGCGGGAGATGACGGCGGAGATAACACAGGGTAAATAAACTTCTGAAAAACGGAGGATAGAGTTCAGATGGCAAAGAGCACAACAGAGCTCCAGAAAATGCGGGAGCAGATGGCGGGGCAGATGAGCCTGCGCGTCGAGGACAAGAACGCCATTCGCGTAGTCGTCGGCATGGGTACCTGCGGTATCGCGGCCGGCGCGCGCGACATAATGCGTGTGATCGTCGACGAGGTCGGCGCGCACAACGCGACCCACGTCAAGGTCATCATGGACGGCAACAATAAGGACGCCGAGAACGCGCCCGTCGTTGAGATCCATGTCCTTGGCAAGGACACCGTCACCTACACTAAGGTGGACGCCGCAAAGGCAAAGCAGATAGCCGCCGAGGTCATCGGCGGAGCGAAGTAAGGAGGCGCCAATATGAATTTCGCAAGAGCACACATCATGGTCTGCGGAGGCACCGGCTGCACTTCGTCGAAGAGCCCGGAGATAGCCGCAGAGTTCAGAAAACAGCTTGAGGCCGCCGGCCTCGCGGACGAGGTCAAGGTCGTACAGACCGGCTGCTTCGGTCTGTGCGCGCTCGGCCCGATAGTCGTCGTCTACCCCGAGGGTTCGTTCTACTCGATGGTGACTATCAACGACGTCAAGGAGATAGTGGACGAGCATCTCGTCAAGGGACGCCCGGTCGAGCGTCTGCTCTATCACGAGGGCGCGGATCATCATGGCACCGTTCATTCCTCCCTTAACGATACCGACTTCTACCGCAAGCAGAAGCGCATAGCGCTCCGCAACTGCGGACGCATCAACCCCGAGAACATCGACGAGTACATAGCCTTTGACGGATACAAGGCGCTTGAGAAGGTCCTCAAGACCATGCAGCCGCAGGAGGTCATCGACGTTGTCAAGGCGTCCGGCCTGCGCGGCCGTGGCGGCGCGGGCTTCCCGACCGGCAACAAGTGGCAGTTCGCGGCAAACGAGAAGAACGACGTCAAGTACGTCTGCTGCAACGCCGACGAGGGCGACCCGGGCGCGTTCATGGACCGTTCGGTCCTCGAGGGCGACCCGCACAGCGTCATCGAGGCGATGGCGATAGCAGGCTACGCCGCCGGCGCTCACGAGGGTTACGTTTACGTCCGCGCCGAGTACCCGATAGCCGTTCACCGTCTCAACATAGCCATCGAGCAGGCCCGCGAGTACGGCATGCTCGGCAAGAACATCTTCGGCACCGGCTTCGACTTCGACATAATCGTCCGTCTCGGCGCAGGCGCGTTCGTCTGCGGCGAGGAGACCGCGCTCATGACCTCCATCGAGGGTCACCGCGGCGAGCCGCGTCCGCGTCCTCCGTTCCCGGCGGTCAAGGGCCTCTTCGGCCAGCCGACGCTCGAGAACAATGTCGAGACCTTCGCAAACATCACCTGGATAATCAACAACGGACCCGAGGCGTTTGCGGCCATGGGCACCGAGCGCTCGAAGGGCACCAAGGTCTTCGCCCTCGGCGGAAAGATAACCAACACCGGCCTTGTCGAGATCCCGATGGGCACCACGCTCCGCGAGGTCGTCGAGGAGATAGGCGGCGGCGTTCCGAACGGCAAGAAGTTCAAGGCCGCTCAGACCGGCGGCCCGTCCGGCGGCTGCCTGCCCGCAAGCCTTATCGACACCCCGCTCGACTATGAGTCGATGGCGGCTGTCGGTTCGATAGTCGGCTCCGGCGGACTCATCGTCATGGACGAGGACAACTGCATGGTCGATATAGCCAAGTTCTTCCTCGAGTTCACCGTCGACGAGAGCTGCGGAAAGTGCGCGCCCTGCCGTATAGGCACCCGCCGTATGCTCGAGATACTCAACAAGATAACCTCCGGCAACGGCACCCTTGAGGACATCGACCGCCTCGAGGAGCTGTGCGAGCACGTCAAGGCCAACTCCCTGTGCGGCCTCGGCCAGACCGCTCCGAACCCGGTCCTGTCGACCCTCAAGCATTTCCGCGATGAGTATGTCGCTCACGTCGTGGACAAGAAGTGCCCCGCCGGCGTCTGCAAGGACCTGCTCAACTACAGCATCGACCCCGAGAAATGCAAGGGCTGCACCGCGTGCGCGAGGGCGTGCCCGGTCGGCGCTATCACCGGTACCGTCAAGGAGCCCCATACGATAGACACAAGCAAGTGCATCAAGTGCGGCACCTGCATATCGAAGTGCCGTTTCGGCGCTATCACCAAGGGTTAAGCGGAGGAGAACACAAATGGATATGGTAAATGTTAAAGTTAACGGCATTCCGGTATCGGTTCCCGCCGGTTCGACCGTTCTTGAGGCGGCAAACGCCGCCGGTGTGGATATCCCCACCCTCTGCTACATGAAGGAGATAAACGCCATCGGCGCCTGCCGTATGTGCGTTACCGAGGTCACCGGCGCGCGCGGACTTGTCGCCGCCTGCGTCTACCCCGTGGCCGAGGGCATGGAGATAAATACCAACTCGAAGAAGGCTTACGATGCGCGCAAGCGCACCCTCGAGCTCATTCTTTCCAATCACCGCATGGAATGCACCACCTGCGCCCGCAGCCACAACTGCGAGCTCCAGAAGCTGGCAAACGAGTACGGCGTCAAGGAAGTCCGCTTCGGCGACCCCGGCTCCCTCCAGCCGCAGATAGAGTGCTCGACCGCGCACCTCATCCGCGACAACAGCAAGTGCGTCCTCTGCCGCCGCTGCATGGCCGTCTGCAACCATCTGCAGAGCGTGGCCGTCATCGGCGCGAGCGAGCGCGGCTTTGCCACCCACATCGGCAGCCCGTTTGACCGCGGACTCGGCGAGGTCGGCTGCATCAGCTGCGGCCAGTGCATCGCCGTCTGCCCGACCGGCGCTCTCACCGAGGTCGACGATACCGACAAGGTCTGGGCGGCGCTCGCCGATCCCACTAAGCACGTCGTCGTCGGCACCGCTCCCGCAGTCCGCGCCGCTCTCGGCGAGGAGTTCGGCGAGAAGATAGGCACCAACGTCGAGGGCAAGATGGTCGCGGCTCTCCGCCGCCTCGGCTTCGACGGAGTGTTTGACGTCAACGCCGGCGCCGACCTCACCATCATGGAGGAGGCAAACGAGCTCGTCGAGCGCGTCAAGAACGGCGGCGTCCTGCCGATGATCACCTCCTGCTCGCCCGGTTGGGTCCGCTTCTGCGAGCAGTATTTCCCGGAGTTCATCCCGAACCTTTCGACCTGCAAGAGCCCGCAGCAGATGTTCGGCGCGATGATGAAGAGCTACTACGCAAAGCAGGCCGGCATCGACCCGAAGGACATCTTCGTCGTCACCGCTATGCCCTGCACCGCGAAGAAGTACGAGATCCGCCGTACCGACGAGGCGTCGGTCGACGGTCTGTGGGATATCGACGCGACCATCACCACCCGTGAGCTCGCGAAGATGATCCGCAAGGCCGGCATCAAGTTCGAACGTCTGCCGGACGAGAAGTTCGACCCGGCGTTCGGCGACTTCACCGGCGCTGGCGTCATCTTCGGCGCCACCGGCGGTGTCATGGAGGCCGCTCTCCGCACAGCCGTTGAGACTCTCACCGGCGAGGAGCTTCAGAAGCTCGACTTCACCGAGGTCCGCGGCGTCGCGGGCATCAAGGAGGCCAGCTACGAGGTCGCGGGCATGACCGTCAAGGTCGCCGTCGCGAGCGGTATGGCCAACGCCAAGGAGCTGCTCGAGCGCGTCAAGCGCGGCGAGGCCGACTATCACTTCATTGAGATCATGGGCTGCCCCGGCGGCTGCGTCAACGGCGGCGGCCAGCCGATCCAGCCCGGCAACGTCCGCAACTTCGTCGACCTGCGCGCCGAGCGCGCGAAGGCGCTCTACGCTCAGGACGCGGCTATGCCGATACGCAAGAGCCACGAGAGCCCGCTGATGAAGAAGGTCTATGCCGAGTACCTCGGCAAGCCCGGCAGCCACCTCGCGCACGAGCTGCTGCACACCAGCTACTCCAAGCGTTCGCGCTACCCCGGCCTCGAGGCCGAGAAGGCGTAAGCGTTCCGCAAAATACATCGCAACTGCTCCGGACGGTATTTTTACCGTCCGGAGCTTTTCTTTTTCACAGGGAAGCAGGTTGCGGGCTTTGCCCGCAACCTGTTTCCCGCGAAGCCGCCGGACAGAGCGAAGCTCTGCCGGCGGCGAGCGCCCGGCTTTGTTCCGAGCTTCGCTTGAAACGCGCCGGGCGAGTGGTGTAAATTTCGCCGTACATGCCGCCGAAATTTACCGATTGGAATTTATTTCGCCGCAAGGCGGCGAAACTCTGCGAGGCCGGCGCGATCCGGGGGAGCAGGCAAGTCGTTGTTGCATTTTACGCTATACGGTGGTACAATGATAAAGAATTTTGCGTGGGCGGGGCCCGCGCCGGGAGTGATATTGATGGAGATGAAGAAGTTCAGCGAGCTGCCGTATGAGCGGATACCGTTTGAGACTATCCGCGAAGATATGAAAGCCGTGACCGAACGGCTTGCGAACGCCGAAAGCTATGAGGCGGCGCGGCAGGCGTTCCTTGACTATGAGAAGATAACGGCGCACGTCTCGACCGTGATGTCGATAGCGATGAACCGCTACCAGATAGACACGCGCGACCCGTTCTATTCCGGCGAGCGCGAGTACTGGTCGTCGGTGAGCCCGAGGATAGGCGAGCTCCGCACGGACGCGACTAAGGCGCTCTACGCCTCGAAGTTCCGCCCGGAGTTCGAGCGGGAGTTCGGCTCGCTGATGTTTAAGAATATGGAGATACAGATGCGGAGCTTCTCGCCCGAGCTGATACCCGGCCTTCAGGAGGAGAGCCGCCTCACAAACGAGTACGGCAAGCTGATAGCCTCCGCGCAGATAGACTTTATGGGCGGGAAGCGCACCCTGCCGCAGATGACGCCCTTCAAGGCCTCGCCCGACGACGAGGTACGCCGCGCCGCGTGGAACGCCGAGGGCGAGTGGTACAACGAGCGCGGCGAGGAGCTTGACAGGATATACGACGAGCTTGTGAAGGTCCGCACGGATATGGCAAAGAAGCTCGGCCACAAGAACTTCGTCCCCCTCGGCTACGACCTGATGAACCGCAACAGCTACACCGAGCAGGACGTAGAGCGTTTCCGCGAGGCGGTCGTGAAGTACGTCGTCCCGGTGGCGTGCGAGGTGAAGAAGGCTCAGGCGGAGCGGATAGGCGCAAAGTTCCCGATGCTCATGAGCGACGAGGCGCTGTTCTTCCGCAGCGGCAACGCCCGTCCCGCCGGCAGCTCGGACGACATCCTTGCGCACGGCAAAAGGATGTACCACGAGATGAGCCCCGAGACGGCGGAGTTCGTGGACTTCCTTTACGGCTACGAGCTGATGGATGTCCTCTCCAAGCCGGGCAAGGCCGGCGGAGGACACTGCGCGACGCTGATGGAGTACGGCGCGCCGTTCATCTTCTCGAATTTCAACGGCACGCAGGGCGACGTCGAGGTCGTCACGCACGAGGCGGGTCACGCGTTCGCTTCGTACATGGCGCGGGACATCGAGCCGATGAGCGCCCGCCACGCGACGCTCGAGAGCTGTGAGATACACTCGATGTCGATGGAGTTCTTCGCGTGGAACTGGGCGGAGGGCTTCTTCGGCGCGGACACCGATAAGTTCCGCTACTCGCACCTCGCTTCCGCGCTCGCGTTCATACCCTACGGCACGATGGTCGACCACTTCCAGCACATCGTCTACGAGCACCCCGAGCTTACCCCAGCGGAGCGTCACGCGGAGTGGAAGAAGCTCGAGAAGATCTACCGCCCGTGGCTCGACGTGAGCGAGATACCGTTCTACGGCGACGGGCGGCGCTGGCAGGCGCAGAGCCATATCTATCAGCGCCCGTTCTACTACATAGACTACTGCCTCGCGCAGACGGTGGCGCTCCAATTCTGGGCGCTCATGCAGGAGGACCGAGAGGACGCGTGGCGGCGCTATATGGCGCTTGTGCGCAAGGCCGGAACCGAGACCTTCGACGGGCTCGTCGCGACGGCCGGGCTCGACACGCCGTTCGGCGAAAAGGCACTCGAGACCGTCGCCTCCGCCGCAAAGAGGTTCCTCGACGGGTTCGACGCCAGCAGCCTCAAGTGAACCCAAAATTCAGATCGTTGTGGGAGAGTAATAGAAATGAACAATGTCAACAAAAAGGTGCTTAATTTGGTGCTGTCCGCGCTCATAGGCGCGATTTATGCGGCGCTCACGCTTCTTGGCGCGGGCTTCACGTTCGGGCCGGTGCAGTTCCGGTTCAGCGAAGCGCTCTGTGTCATGCCGTTCTTCATCCCCGGCTCCGCGTGGGGACTGGCCGTGGGCTGCGCGTTTGCGAATATCTTCGGCGGGTACGGCATGCTCGACATAGTCTTCGGGTCGCTTGCGACGCTTATCGCGGGGCTGATGGCGGCGCGAATCCGCGTCCGCCTGCTCGTGCCGCTGCCGGCGGTGCTGCTGAACGCGGTCATCGTCGGCGCGGTGATAGCGTACAGCATAGCCGGAGCGACCGCCGGGTTCTTCGGTGCGTGGGCGTGGAACATGGTGACAGTAGGCGCAGGTCAGATAGGCGCGTGCTATGGGCTCGGCATCCCGTTGCTGTACGCTCTGCCGAAGATAGCGCCGGTGAGAAAATTTCTCGGCGACAGAGCTTGATTTTCCGCGAATTTTTTTGAAATACCGTATTGACAAATCCGACGCTTTGTTGTATTATAACTGAGCGCCGGAAAACGAAACGCTTTACGGCGTGGCGAGGACAAGGTTCTCAAAAAGTTTTTTGGAAATTTCAAAAAACCTCTTGACAGTTGAGAGCTTCCGTGCTAAAATAAAATTCCGCGCGGGAAAGCAATGCGCGGGAACCGCACCTTGAAAATTAAACAACGTGACAATAAGAGAAGAAGCCAGTAAGAGATAGGGTGGGGCGCTCTTGGAGCCGAAAGGCGGAAGGAGCGACCTAACGATTCTTTTGAATTAAAAAAGTAAGAGAGCGAGAGCGAACTTACGCGGGCTCCGAGAGGGGCCGGCACTATAAGTATTTAAGCAGCGTAAGCTGTTTGGATAACCATATTATAGAGAGTTTGATCCTGGCTCAGGATGAACGCTGGCGGCGTGCTTAACACATGCAAGTCGAACGGAGCTCATAGGAACAAGACTTCGGTCAAGGGAATATGAGCTTAGTGGCGGACGGGTGAGTAACGCGTGAGCAACCTGCCTTCGAGTGGGGGACAACAGTTGGAAACGACTGCTAATACCGCATAACATATTTGGACGGCATCGTCCGGATATCAAAGGAGCGATCCGCTTGAAGATGGGCTCGCGTCTGATTAGGTAGTTGGTGAGGTAACGGCCCACCAAGCCTGCGATCAGTAGCCGGGTTGAGAGATCGATCGGCCACATTGGGACTGAGATACGGCCCAGACTCCTACGGGAGGCAGCAGTGGGGAATATTGGGCAATGGGCGAAAGCCTGACCCAGCAACGCCGCGTGAGGGAAGAAGGCTTTCGGGTTGTAAACCTCTTTGACAGGGGAAGATAATGACGGTACCCTGAAAACAAGCTCCGGCTAACTACGTGCCAGCAGCCGCGGTGATACGTAGGGAGCAAGCGTTATCCGGAATTACTGGGTGTAAAGGGCGCGTAGGCGGGACTGCAAGTCAGATGTGAAATACCGGGGCTTAACTCCGGGGCTGCATTTGAAACTGTAGTTCTTGAGTGATGGAGAGGCAGACGGAATTCCCGGTGTAGCGGTGGAATGCGTAGATATCGGGAGGAACACCAGTGGCGAAGGCGGTCTGCTGGACATTAACTGACGCTGAGGCGCGAAAGCGTGGGGAGCAAACAGGATTAGATACCCTGGTAGTCCACGCTGTAAACGATGGATACTAGGTGTGCGGGGACTGACCC
>CANRJS010000031.1 GCA_947631015.1 uncultured Clostridia bacterium | reverse complement strand
CGTCGTGCATCGTGGTCTCCATGATGCCGGCGCGCGCGCCGCCGATGCCCGCGATATACGCGAGTGCTATGTCGTAGGCCTTGCCAGTGGCGTCCTGCTCGACGGCGACGAGGCAGGGCACGCCCTTGCCCGCGACGTAGGTGCTGCGGACGGTATGACCCGGTCCCTTCGGCGCCGCCATGAACACATCGACGTCGGCGGGCGGGGTTATCTGCTTGTAGCGGATGTTGAAGCCGTGCGCGAAGGCAATAGCCTTGCCCGCCGTGAGGTAGGGCGCGACGTCCTTCTTGTACATGTCGGCCTGAGCCTCGTCGTTTATGAGGATCATGATGATGTCGCCCTTCTGAACCGCCTCCGGGACGGTCATGACGTCAAAGCCGTCCTTTTCCGCGACGGGCCAGCTCTTGCCGCCCTTGCGGAGGCCGACTATAACATTGCAGCCGGAGTCGCGCAGATTGAGCGCGTGCGCGTGACCCTGCGAGCCGTAGCCGATGACGGCTATCGTCTTGCCGTCGAGCTTGCTGAGGTCGCAGTCCTTCTCATAATACATTTTTGCCATAATTGAACTCCCCTTTTTCCTTAGTTTCGTCATATATGGTATCCTGTCCGCGTTCGAGAGCTATGACGCCCGTTCGCACGAGCTCAAGCACCTCGAACTCTTCGAGGATCCTTTCGATTGCAATAGTCTTCGATTCCTCGCCGATAAGGGCGAGCGTGAGCGAACCGATAGACACGTCGAGAATGTTTGCCCGGAAGATGTTCGCTATCTGGATTATCTCGCTTCGGACGGCGCTCGTCGGAGCCTTCACCTTCAGCAGCACGAGCTCGCGGCGTATGGAATTCGAAGCGGGCACCAGCTTTACCGAGTGGACCGGGAACAGCTTACGGAGCTGGTTTGCAAGGAGCAGGATGTGGTCGTCGTCCGCGAGGACTTCTATCGTTATTCGGGACACTGCCGGGTCGCTCGTCGTGCCGACGGCAAGCGACTCGATGTTGTAGCCCTTCCGCGAGAACAGCCGCGATACCTGCGAGAGAACTCCCGCCTCGTTATCCACGATGGCGGCGAGGGTGTGACGTTTTACTTCACTCATCTTCTCACCTCTCAGGAAACTATGAACTCGGTGATGTGCGCGCCGCCGCTCACCATCGGGCGCACCATCTCGTCGGTATCTATCGCGCAGTCTATGACGTAGCCGTGGCCGTACTCCCGCGCCTCCGCTATCGCCCGCTCAAGCTCCGCGACGTTCGAGACCCTGCACCCCTTCAGCCCGTAAGCCTCCGCAAGCTTGACGAAGTCCGGCGCAAAGTCGAGCGTGGTCTGGCTGAAGCGTTTGTCGTATATGAGGTTCTGCCACTGGCGCACCATTCCGAGCGTCCTGTTGTCAAAGACGAAGGTTATTACCGGGATGTCGTAGTGCTGCTCGGTGGCAAGCTCGTTGCAGTTCATACGGAAGGAGCCGTCCCCGGTGATGTGTATGACCGTCTTTTCGGGGTTTGCGACCTTCGCGCCTATCGCCGCCCCGAGGCCGAAGCCCATCGTGCCGAAGCCGCCCGAGGTGAGGAGCTGACCGGGATAGTCGAAGCGGAAATGCTGGATAGCCCACATCTGGTGCTGTCCGACGTCGGTGGAGACGATGGTGTCCTGCGGCATGAGGCGCGCTATGGCGGTGAGTATCTGCTTCGGGGTGAGGGTGTTTCCGCCCTCGTCGTACTCGGTCTCGGTCTTGAAGGAGAAGACGTACTTCTTCCACTCGGTGTGGTCCTGCGGCTCGAGGCGCTCATTTAATCTGCTCAGCACCAGCGCCGCGTCCCCGACGATGTGGTGGTCGGTCTTCACGTTCTTGTTTATCTCCGCGCGGTCGATATCTATCTGGACTATCTTCGCCTGCGCCGCGAAGCTCGACGGCTTGAGCGCGACGCGGTCGCTGAAGCGGCACCCGACCGCCACGAGCAGGTCGCACCCGTCGCAGGCCATGTTGGAGGCCTGCGTGCCGTGCATGCCTATCATGCCGGTGACGAGCGGGTTGCGTCCGACTATGCCGCCCGCGCCCATGACGGTTATCGCCACGGGAGAATCTATCTTCTCGGCAAACTCGGTAAACTCCTTCTGCGCCCTGCCCCGGACGACGCCGCCGCCGCATATCAGGAGCGGCTTCTTCGAGGCGCGTATCATTTCCGCCAGGATGTTGATGTCGCGGTCATTCGGCTCGGGCGCGCGGAAGTCGTGCGAGGCGCGCTTTATCAGCGCGGCGAGGCGGCCGTTGTTCGCGTGCTCGCTTCGCGGTATGGAGGTAAACTCCGCCTCCTCCGCCGTGACGTTCTTGAGGATGTCGATAAGCACCGGCCCCGGACGTCCGCTCCGCGCTATCGCGAACGCCTCGCGGACTATGTCCGCGAGCTGAGCGACGTCCCGCACGAGGTAGTTGCATTTCGTTATCGGCATGGTGATGCCGGTTATGTCGACCTCCTGGAACGAGTCCTTGCCCATGAGGTTCTCGCTGACGTTGCAGGAGATGAACACCACCGGGGACGAGTCCATGTACGCGGTGGCGATGCCGGTGACGAGATTCGTCGCGCCCGGGCCGGATGTAGCAAAGCACACGCCGACCTTTCCAGTGCTCCGCGCATAGCCGTCCGCCGCGTGCGCGGCGCCCTGCTCGTGCGCGGTGAGGATGTGGCGTATTTTCCCGTCATACCTGTATATCTCGTCGTACACGTTCAGTATCGTGCCGCCGGGGTAACCGAAAACGGTGTCCACTCCCTGCTCGAGAAGACATTCCATCAGTACTTTTGCGCCGGTCATTCTCATGCGCATTTCCTCCTTTGTTTTTCGTCCGCCAAGGCCGCTCCGCGCTTTTTTCGCAAATTAAAAAGCCCTGCGGCCTAAAAGCTAGACCGTAGGACTTGCAAAAAATTTCGTTCTTTCTGCCGGCTTTGAATATCCAACCGTGCTTTTTGCAGTTCAGGCACAACTTTTAGCGCTATTTTCACATTTCGACTCGGAAAGGAAAATAACGGCTAGTAGAAGTATGGATATCGTGACAAAACCGAGAGACATATCTGATACCGCCCAAACCCGGAGACCCGTGGCGTCTCCTGTTGTTTTTCGCATTATAGCACGTCCCGGCGGCGTTGTCAATGGTAAATTTTCACTTGGAATTGCGCAGGCGCAATTCCAAGTGAATCTGTCGGATAGGGCAAAGCCCTACCGACAGCAGGCGCTCCGCTTCGCGCCTCGACGGCTTCGCCGTCTTCGACGCGCGCTCCGCGATATGTGTTTTTTCCGACGTACACGCCGCCGGAAAAAACAGATTGGAATTTATTTCGCGCCTCCGGCGCGAAACTCTGCGAGGCTTTTGTCGGGACGTCGGCGCTTTGCGCCGACGTCTGATGCGCCCTGTAGAGAGTAGGGTGCGGTATAGGTTCACAGGCGCATGCTCTGCGAGGCGGGCAACCGCACGATTGACTGCATTCTGCTAATGTGGTATTATTGTTATGTTATTCAGCGTCAAAACAGGGAGGTCAGTTCTCCGAATGAGATACACTATCGACAGGGCGGGCAAAGTCCCCGCGTACATCCAGCTCTACCGCGAGCTGCGGGAGGACATCGTGAAGGGCATATACCCCTTCGGCAGCCGTCTGCCGTCCAAGCGGACGCTCGCTGAGGAATCGGGCGTCGGAACGGTGACGGTCGAAAACGCCTACGCCCTGCTCTGCGACGAGGGCTACGCGGAGCCGCGCGAGCGGAGCGGATACTTCGTCGTCTTCCGCGAGTCGGACGGCTTTGAGGAACCTGCTGAGAGTCCGCGCCACGCCGCCGCGCCGGAGCCCTCCGGCTCCTATGCCCCGGAGTTTCCGTACACGCTCCTCGCAAAGACCATGCGCCGCGTTCTCGGCGACCGCCCCGAGGACGCGCTCTTCGGACGCGCTCCCGGCGCGGGACGCACCGAGCTCCGCGAGGCTCTCCGGCGCTACCTCGTCCGCAGCCGCGGCATAGAGGCGGACATCTCGCAGATAGTGATAGGCTCCGGCGCGGAGTACCTGTACGGACTTACGGTGAGACTGCTCGGGCGGGACAAGACATACGCCGTCGAGTCGCCGTCCTATCGGAAGATAGAGCAGGTGTACCGCTCCTCGGACGTGCGGTGCGAGCTGCTTCCGCTCGGCGCGGACGGCATAGAGAGCGCCGCGCTGTGGACGTCCCGCGCGGACGTGCTCCACATCACCCCCTACCGAAGCTTCCCGAGCGGCGTCACGGCGTCCGCCTCGAAGCGCCACGAGTACCTGCGCTGGGCGGATGGCGGCAGGATAATAGTTGAGGACGACTTCGAGAGCGAGTTTTCCGTCTCCCGAAAGCCGCAGGAGCCGCTGTTCTCGACCGCGCCGGACGGCCGAGTGATATACATCAATACCTTCTCGCGCACCATCTCCCCCGCCCTGCGCATCGGCTATATGGTGTTTCCGAAGCGTCTCGTCCCGGAATTTTCGGAGAAGCTCGGCTTCCTCTCCTGCACGGTGCCGACCTTTGAACAGTTGGTTCTTGCGGAACTGATAACAAGCGGCGACTTCGAGCGGAACATCAACCGCGTCCGCCGGAAGAAGCGCCGCGAGCTCGCGGAAAAGCAGGCGTGAACGCGTCCGGCCGTCCGCCGTCTGGCGCGGGAGGAGCTCGGGTCTTTCCCGCCGGCGCAGAGTCCGAGCCCCGAAGCGCGTTGAAATGCGCGTCCGAAGTCTCCGCTTATATTGTATAAATTTAACAAAAGTGAGGCACGGAGCGGCTTTTAAAGCCCTCCGGCGTTGAAATCGCTCCGAAACGGTGCTATAATTGCTTTTTGCAAGTATATTATCGACCCGGCCATGGCGGCACGGGGTCAGGTTTCGGAGTGATTTGATATGGGCAGTTCTGGCAGCCGTCTCGGAGGCATAAGGGAATACCTCGGGGACAAAGAATTCTATCTCAACATCGCAAGAATAGCGATACCGATATCCCTTCAGCAGCTCATCACGGTCGGCATAAACCTCATGGACACCGTGATGCTCTCGAGCATGGGGGACGCACAGCTCTCCGCGTCCAGCCTCGCAAGCCAGTTCATCAACCTTTTTCAGATATTCTGCATGGGCATCGGCATGGGCGCGTCGGTCCTCACCGCCCGCTTCTGGGGCATGCAGGACAAGGAGGGGCTCCGCAAAGCGGTGACGATAATGCTCCGGATATGCCTCGTGTTCGCGTCGGTCTTTACCCTCGCGACGATAATCTCCCCGGAGCTCATCATGCGGATATACACCGACAGCCGCGTGACGATAGACTACGGCGTGTCCTACCTCCGCTGGGTGCTTCCGACCTACTTCTGCATGGGGCTCTCGCTCACCTGCACGATAATCCTCCGGAGCGTCGGACAGGTCAAGATCCCGCTCGTGAGCTCTATCATCGCGTTCTTCATAAACATCTTCTGCAACTGGGTGTTCATCTTCGGCAAGCTCGGCGCTCCCCGCATGGAGATAGCCGGCGCGGCTCTCGGAACGCTCATCGCGCGCATCTTCGAGCTTGTCTTTATCTGCGGCTACTTCTTCTTTAAGGACAAGCGGATAGGCTACCGCATAAAGCACCTCCGCATGAAGTGCCGCGACATGACGGGCGAATATCTCAAGATAAGCATACCCGTTCTGATAAGCGACGGGCTTCTCGCCCTCGGCAACAACTCGGTCGCCATGATAATGGGGCGCATCGGAGACGCGTTCGTCGCGGCAAACTCGGTGACGATGGTCGTCCAGCAGCTGAGCTCGGTGCTGACGCAGGGCATATCGAACGCAAGCGGCATCATCACCGGCCACACGATGGGTCGCGGCGAGTACGACAAGGCGCAGAAGCAGGGCTACACCTTCCTCGGTCTCGGACTCGTGCTCGGTCTGGTCGCGGCGGGCGTTATACTCCTTCTGCGCGGGCCTATCATCAACTACTACAAGGTCACGCCGGAGGCAAAGACGATTGCGTGGGAGCTGATGGACTCGATAAGCTTCATCATAATCTTCCAGGCGATGAACTCGATACTCACCAAGGGCGTCCTCCGCGCCGGCGGCGACACGCGCTTCCTCATGGCGGGCGACATACTGTTCCTGTGGGTGGCGTCGATACCGCTCGGCGCGCTCGCGGGTCTCGTGTGGCACTGGTCGAGCTTCTGGATATACACGATGCTCAAAATAGACCAGATAATCAAATGCTTCTGGTGCTTCTTCCGTCTGAGGAGCAGGAAGTGGATGAAGAAGATAAACTCCGCCACGGCGCAGGAACAGCCCGCGCCCGCTGCTTCCGAGGCGGCCGGCTGATTCGCGAGGGAAACAGGCTGCCGGGCGGTCTGAACGCAGTTACGGAGAACACTTCTCGGAAACATTGCTGTTATTTCTCCGCTTTCCCGTTGAAACTTTGCAAGGCTTTTCATCGGGAAAAGCCCGTAACGGAGCTCCGCAATGCGCATGGTGCGGTGTACAACAATCATAAAACGGGGGTGCTTTACAATGGGAGCGCCGTTAAGAATTACGGTTCGCGAGCTGAATGTTCAAGGCGAAGTCTGGAATAAAAACAGGAAAGCTCCGGAAAAAATAAAAGAACAAATTATAAACGCTTTTGAAAAGCTAAAAGAAACCGCGACTAACAAAGTTCCGGATGTAGCGGAGCAAAGTTGCCGGGATACCTCATTCGACATGGATGTGATAGTTCTGACAGCGGTGTCCGATGAACAATGGGAAGCTATCCGAACAAACCGGGAGTTCAATGAGTATGAATGGAATGTAAGCAATTGCTGCAATAGATATAGCATAGTCACAGGTGTGAAAAAATCTTTTGATGATTTCAAAATAATTGAGGTAATCAGTGACAGAAGCACGCAGGATATAGACTTACTAAAAGTCCGTTTTGAAGCGACAGGACAGTCTTTCACGGTCATCGGATGTAGATTTACAACCGGTATTGGTAAGGAGAAGCTAACTGTAAAAAGTGTCGCTGCGAGTGAAAAATGCGGATATTCTACTGTTAAGGCTATATATCGCAAACGCGAAATAGAAGTAACAGTTATGCAGGAGGTTTGCGAGAAGATAAAACCCAAACCCAGAGATGTTATTTATTGTGAACTGAATAAGAGAGAAAATGGCAGGTGGGTTGCTCCGTTTGGATTTACAACGAAGGCGCTAAAAAAACAATACGATTCGGAATGTGTGGCTTTCTGCGCCACACTGCTACCCTTTATCCATAAAAGTATTGATGATAATCCGAACGATATTTTCATTCTTGCCGGAGATTTTAATAATGCACAGTGTTATGGTGATTTGAACAGTATAGGTGATTATACATACAAGGAAGAAGGTGTGATGAAGGAGCGTGCTCAAATCAATTATAATTTGCATTTAATAAAAAATTGGCTTGAACCTTATGGTTTTAAGATGGCAGATATTACGAGGGATGGAAAGCCTATTCCAACCCATAAAATATATCCTATTGATCACATTTTTGTGAAAGGGGTGAATCTTCGGGTAAAACAATGCGTCACCGGGCAGGCTGACAGTCAGTCTGATCACGCCATTATACTAGCCGAATTTGATGTACTTGCGGAGTGAGGAGCCGCTGCGGAGCAATATATCCATCTGCGAAGGCCCGTATGCTTTGCCGTGAAACGATGCCGCGAAGTGCGGTCAACGTTTATCCCATAACCCGTTACTAAAACTTCCCTGCGCGGTCACACCGCGCAGGGGAGTTTTGTCATATGTCATTTCATTTCTTCGTCGTCTTTGCCGCGCCGCAACAAGCTCAATAGAGCCCGAAAAGTCTCAGGAGCCGCTGCCAGAAGTTCAGCTGCTCCGTCTCCTGCACCGGCGCGCTGTCCTCCGCCTCAACCGTTATCGGCTCGGTCTTTATGACAAACTGTACGCTCTCGACGTTCGTGTTCTCATCCGACACGAACGAGCCGGTCTCCGCGTCCCCGCCGGTGAAGGACGCGAGGAGCGAGTCTACCTTTTCGTCTATCGTACTGTCTATGCCGGTCGTGGCCTCCCGGAGCGCCGCTGTGCCGTCCTTCAGCTCGGACACGCCGTCATAGAGCGCGACGGTTCCCGAAAGGAGGTCGCGTGCGCCGCCGGAGAGCTTCGACGCGCCGCCGCCGAGCTCCTTTGCGCCCGCGCCGACCGCGTCCACGCCACTAAACAGCGCTCCGGCGTTCTCGACGAGCGCCGCCGCGCCGGTGTGGAGCGCGGCGCTCGCCTCGGCGAGCGCCGCCGCACCGTCTATGACCTGCGCATACCCTGCGGCTATCTGGCCCACGCCGTCGGTGTAGCCCGCTATGCCCGCGTCGAGCGTGGTGTACTCGGTCACAAGCGTCGTCACCGCGTCCGCGAGGGGCGCCATGTTGACGGCGAGGTTTCCGAGCAGGTCGACAAGCCCCGCTATCTGCGTATCAAATGCCGCATAGTTCTCCGCGAGCTGCTTTGCCCCGGTCTCGAGCGCTTCGGCGTTCTCTCCGAGGGTATCAAGATACGCCTCCGCGCCGTCTATCGCGCCGCCGTTCGCGCCTATCAGCGCGATAAGTCCCTCAAACTGCGCTATCTGCGCCTCGAGCGACGAGGTGTCCGCCCCGGCACGCTTCATCGTCTCCGCCTGCGTCTTCAGTTCCGCTACAGACGACGTGAGTTGCCCCACGGCGGCGGCGTTCTGCTGCTTCAGAGAGTCGACGTCGAGCCCGTTCTGCTTCATCGCGGCCTTGTACGCCTCAAAGCTCAAGGCCTCGCGAAGCGCCGCCGCGCCGGAGGCGAGCTGCTCCGCCGCCGACTTTATCTCGCCGGACGCCGCCGCGAGCGCGGAGAGGTCCTGCGACGTGACAACCACGCCGTCGAGCGCCGTCTGAAGCTGGCGCAGACCCGCGAGGAAGGCCGCGGAACCGCCCTTCAGCGTGTCGGACTGCGTATCGAGCGCGTTCAGCGCCATCTGAATCTCGCCCGCGCCCATGTTGAGCTGCTTTATGCCGAGGTCGAGCTGTTCCGCGCCGGAGACGAGCTGTTCTCCGCCGCTCCTGAACGCCGTCGAACCAGCCGTCACCTGCTCCGCCGCGCCCGAAAGCTCGGCCGCGCCGCTTGCGAAGGTCCCTATACCTCCGCTTAGCTGCTCCGCGCCGCTCTTTAGGGCTCCGACGCCGTCGAGGATGCTCCCCGCGCCGTCGTCGAGCTCGGCTATGCCGCTCTCGAGCTCTCCGAGCCCGCCGAGCTCGCCTGCGACGTCCCCGAGGTCGAGCGAGAGATTCAGCGGAACGCCGTTTATCGAAATGCCGTCCATCTCGAAGTCGGTGACGTCCGCCGTTACGACTATGTCCGCGCCCTGCCCCGGAAGAATGGTGTAGGTGAGCTGCTTTGAGCGTCCCGCGTTCGCTATAGTCGCGCCCTCCGCCGTGATGTTCGAGCATTTCCCGGTGTCGAGCGTGAGCGACGTCTGGAGCGCGAACGCGTCAAAGAACTCTCCCTCACAGTCGGGGTTCTCGGTTATCTTCATTGTTATCCTAAGCGCTCCGCTTCGTCCCGCGAGCGATTGCGCGGAGGTCTCCTCGCCGTCGAGGAAGTAGTGTATCGAGATGTTCCACGGCAGCGAGGGGTCGGTCATCTTTCCCTCATAGTAGAGTTTGTCCGCGTTCGTGTCGACGCTCACCGCGCCGCCGGAATAGCTTATCGGGTCGGTGGTCGTCATGTTCCGGACGCTCTCGTAGCTGCCGTAGTCCACGGCGTGTCCGTTTTCGTCCGGGTAGAGGATATTTACGACGTTCACCTCGAGGAGCTGTCCGTCGCCCGCGAGGTTCGCGTAGACGACCTCCTCCTTCTCGGTCGCGGGCTCCGCCGCGTTTGTAGGCGGAGTGAACGCGAACACGCACATTATGAGCACGAGCGCCGCGGCCGTCACGCGCAAAAAGTTCCGATTTTTCATTTTACTGTCGCCTCCCGCGATTCCTTGTGTTTCTTTCGTATGATGAAGCGGTCAAAGAGCATCAGTATCCCCGGCAGTACGAACAGGACTATCACGAGCGAGAATATCGCGCCTCGCCCTATCAGCACGCCGAGCTGGGCGATAAGGCGGTTCGAGGAGAATATACCGAGCAGGAATCCCGCGACCGTGAGCACGCTTCCCGACGTGAGTATCGATGCGAGTGTGTTCGAAACGGTCATCACCACCGCTTCCTTCTTATCGAGCTCCGCGCGGTTCTCGCGGTAGCGGTCGGTGAAGAGTATGGCGTAGTCGACCGTCGCGCCGAGCTGCATCGAACTGATGATTAGGTACGCTATGTAGAAAAGCTGCGAGCCCGCGAAGTACGGCACCGCGAGGTTTATCCAAATTGCCGTCTCTATGCACACGACGAGTATCACAGGCAGAGCTATCGAGCGCATCATGAGCAGCAGGACGACAAAGACCGCGGCTATCGCGACTGTGTTCACCTTGAACATATCGCTTGTCACCGTCTGCTTTAAGTCGTAGGTGCTGACGCCGTTGCCGACGAGGTAGTATCCGTCGGGATAGAACTCCTGCGCCGTGTCGCGTATCTGCTGCACGAGCGCGAAGGTCTCCTCGCTCTCGACCGGCACACCGACCGCGAGCATCATCCTGCTGTAATGCTCGCTTTCGAGCTGACCGAGCGTCGCTTCGTCGAGGAACTCCGGCGGGATCTCCGCGCCCGCCATATCCACATACGAAACTATGCTGTTCATATAGGGCAGCGCCTTCAGCGCCGTGGAGAGCTCGGTCTGCTTTGCCGTGTCTCCCTTCGGGACAAGCAAGACGAAGGTGTCATTCCTGCCGAAGATGTCGTCTATCGCCTCGGTGTCACGGGTGTAGCGGCTGTCGTCGCTGAACATCTTCGAGGAGCCGTAGAGAAAGTCGTTCGCGTTGGATGCGAGGTAGCTCGGAACTATCAGCAGGACGAATATGCAGACCATCGGCACCGCCGCGCGGCGGATGAACCGTCCGAAGCCCTTGAAGCTCGGCAGGAACGAGCGGTGGCGGGTCCTGTCCATCAGCTTGTAGCAGGCGAGTATCAGCGCCGGCATGAAGAGGAACACGGTGATAAGGCTTATCGCTATGCCCTTCGCGAGCGCTATGCCGAGGTCGGGGCCGAGTCCGAACTGCATGAGCACGAGCGCGAGGAAGCCTATCACGGTCGTGAGTCCGCTCGAGAGTATCGACGAGGCGGACTTGCAGAGTGCATCCGTCATGGCGCTCTCCGCGCCCTTCCCGCCCGCGCGGCACTCCTCAAAGCGGTGTATGAGGAACACCGAGTAGTCAAGCGACACCGCAAGCTGGAGGACGCTGCCCGCCGCGTTCGTCGCAAACGACACCTCGCCGAATATCGCGTGCGTGCCGTTGTTGATTATGACCGCGACGCCTATGCCGATAAGCACGAGCACCGGCTCCGCCCAGGAGCGGGTCGTCACCGTGAGGACTGCGAGCACGAACAGCACCGCTATCACGGTTATTATCTGTATCTCGGCGGCGCTGCCGCTCATCGCGTCCGCTATCGACACGGCGGCGCCGGTGACGGCGTTCGAGTCGCCAATCACCTCGCGGATGCCCGCGACGGCCTCTATCTCCCGCGCGTCGGCTATGGTAACGGTAAAGAGCGCGTCTCCGTCCTTGTAGTAGCTCTCTAGCGTGCCCTTGTCCATGGTGGAGAGCGGAACCGCGATGTCCGCCGCGTCGTCAAGCCACATCACGCTCGTGACGCCGTCGACCTTCGCGAGCCGTTCCTTGTACTCCAGCGCCTCCGGGATGCTGACGCCGCGCACCAACACCCGCGCGTTCGGTATGCCGCTCGCGAACTCCTCCCGCATGACCTCGAGGGACACGGTGGAATGCGTCCCCGCCGGCAGGTACTCGTCCATGGCGTAGTTGACCGAGACCGTGTTCTGGAGCACGAGGCAGACAACGAACAGCACGGCAAATATCACGAGCATCAGCTTTCTGTGCCCAACCGTCCATTCAAAGAAGCGTCTCACAGCGCGCCGCCTCCCTCCGTCATATCCGATATGTACATACTCTGTCTCCTTTCTTTTTCCGCAGACAGATTTACGATACTTCTACAAATATATTATAGCACCCGCCCGCGCAAAAAGCAACGTCGTGTATTCTTCTTTGCGGCTATGTTATGCTTGAAAATGCTCACTGGCGGTGTTATACTGATTTTGAAAGCTATACAACTTTAATAAAGGAGTTGTCTGTATATGGAAATCTCCGGTATTACCTCCCTTGCCTCCAAAATATCGGAAAATATCGCAAAGGTCATTGTCGGCAAGAACGACGTGATAAAGCTCGTCACGACCGTGCTCCTCGCGGGCGGCCACGTCCTGCTCGAGGACGTTCCCGGCACCGGCAAGACGGTGCTTGCAAAGAGCCTTGCGCGCTCGGTCGCGGGCAACTTCCGGCGCATACAGTTCACCCCCGACCTCCTGCCGAGCGACGTCACCGGAACGAGTGTCTTCGACCAGCAGAAGCTCGAATTCGAGTTCAAGCAGGGACCGGCGTTCACAAACATCCTTCTCGCCGATGAGATAAACCGCGCCACGCCGCGCACGCAGTCCGCCCTCCTCGAGTGCATGGAGGAGCGGCAGATAACGGCGGACGGCGAGACCATGCCCCTCCCCGCCCCGTTCTTCGTCATAGCCACGCAGAACCCGGTGGAGATACAGGGCACCTTCCCGCTGCCCGAGGCACAGCTTGACCGCTTCCTTATTAAGCTCTCGATGGGCTACCCCGAGGGCGCGGACGCCGTCACGCTCATCGACCGGTTTATCGAGGCGAGCCCGCTCGAGGAGATAACCTCCGTCGCCACGACCGAGGAGATACTTGACGCGCAGAGGAGCTTTTCGAAGGTACACGTCTCCGCGCCGGTTCGCGAGTACATAGCCCGCCTCGCCTCCGAGACGAGGAAGGGCGCGGACGTCTCGCTCGGCGTGAGCCCGCGCGGCGTGCTCGCGATGCTCCGCGCGGCGCAGGTCGCCGCAGCCGTCGAGGGACGCGCCTACGTCCTGCCCGACGACGTGAAGATGCTCGCCCCGCACGTCTTTACCCACCGTATGATAATGCGCGGCGGCCTCTCGATGGGCGCGGCGAAGGCGCGCGAGCGGATAGAGCAGATACTCGCGAACACCCCCGCCCCCACCGAAGACCCGTCGCTTACCGGCATGATTGAGGCGTAAAGAGGCGCAAAATGGGCATAGTCTGGTTCATTTTGATAGTGGGCGCGCTCGTGCTGATACAGATGGAGTTCTTCCACCTGTTCGTGCTGCGGAAGGTGGAGTACCGCCGCTACTGGCAGAAGAGCGAGGTCTACGAGGGCGACAAGAACGAGATGGTCGAGGTGCTTGAGAACCGCAAGAGCATCCCGATACCGTGGCTCCGCGTAGAGAGCCGCATTTCGCCGTATATCCGATTCGGCAAGGAAGTGAATTACGACGTGCTGCACGACCAGTTCCACCGCAGCTCATTCTTTCTTCGCGGCTACAAGCGCATACGCCGCCGCCACGAGGTCACCTGTGTCCACCGCGGTTGGTACGTTCTGAGGCAGGCGTCACTCACCGGCGGAGACCTGTTCGGGCTCATGCGCCGCTCGCGGGAGATAGAGGGCTCGAGCGAGCTCTACGTCTACCCCGCGCCAATCTCCCCCGGAGAGAGCATCGAGTCGCTGAAGTTCCAGGGCGACATCACGATGCGCCGCTGGATACTTCCCGACCCGATACTCGTGAGCGGCATCCGCGACTACCTCCCCGGCGACCCGCAGAAGGACATACACTGGCGCGCCACCGCCCGCGCGGGAAAGCTCCAGGTCAAGGTGCGCGACTACACCGTCTCCCCGAAGGTACTCATTATATTGAACGTGCAGTTCAGCGAGATACTCTGGGGCGCGATGGAGCCGGAGCAGCAGGAGTTCATCGAGCGCGGCGTGCGGATAGCGTCCTACCTCGCGACGTGGGCCGTGGAGAGCGGCATGGAGTGCGGCCTTCTCTGCAACGGTCAGCGCGCAGACGACCGCGAGCACACCATCGACATACCTCCCGCCGGCTCGCGCGCGCAGCTCGACGAGATAATGCACGCGCTCGCAAAGCTCGAGATAGTCTGTCACACCACCTTTACCACATATCTTGACAGCCTTATCGAGTCCGCCGAGAGCGGCCTTGACATAGCGATTATCACAGCCTACGAGTCGGACGCGCTGCGCGAGCGCGCGGAGGCGCTTCGGCTGCTCGGCAACAGCGTACAGTTTATTCCGATAGTATCCGAGGTGTCGGAGGCAAAGGAGGCGGAAAGCGTTGACGAAGAACAAGCCGTTTAACGAGGCGTTCAACGCCGTCATGACGGCGCTGATAGTCCTGCCGATACTTGTCACGATAGAAAAGCTGCTCATGCCGGACGCGTCTCCGTGGATGGGCGTCCTCTCGCTCCTGACGACGTTCGTGTGCTACCCCGTCGGACGGCTGCTCCGAAAGAAGGACCGTCAGACGGCGCTCACCGTCGGCGTCGTCGTGAGCGCGTTCACGCCTCTCCCCGCGCTCATATTCTTCACGGCGAGCATAAACATCTTTTCGAAGGTGGCGCTGTACCTTCTCACCGTACTCAGCGCCATGACGGCATTCCTCATACCGCTCATTCACGGCGGCTCGCTTCCGAACGGAAAGTGGTTCATCGCGGGTATCGGAGCCTACGTTCTTGCGATAGTCATCGGCGGGGAAAACGCCGCGAGCTACTCTCTCGCGCTCAACATCTGCTCGGTGGTTCTGCTGATTACCACCCTGTTCGTGTTCAACATCAAGGGTCTTGCGGACGCGACCTCGCCCGGTCAGCACCGCGTCCGCTTCCCGAAGGGTATGCGGCAGAGCAATATGCTGATACTCGCGTTCTTCGTCGTGCTGGCGCTCGCGCTCGCGAACATTCAGGCGATAAAGGACGCGGCGATACGCCTCGGCGTCGCCATAGCGGACGGGTTTATTCGCTTCCTTCAGTTCATGGGAAACATCAACGGAGTTCCCGCCGGCTCGGGTGAACCGCAGATGCCGGGTGAAGGCGTAGGCATGGGTCTCATTGCCGACGCGGTGGTGCAGAGCCCGCTCTCGCAGCTCCTCTGGAAGATACTCCTCTATGTGATAATAGCGGCGATAATCGTCCTGCTCTGCTTCTTCCTCTACAAGCTTATCCGCCACCTCATAGCAAGCTTCGGCGGACTGCTCGGACGCTTTATGAACTCCACCTTCACGGACGAGGACTACATCGACGAGACGGAGGACCTCGAGGACGCCGGCGAGGACAGGCGCCGCAGGAAGAAGGGCGTAAAGCGTGAGAAGCGCGCCCGCTACGGCGATATGCCCTCCCCCCGCGCGAAGGTGCGGTTTGCCATGCGCGAGTATCTGCGCCGCAACCCCTACGCCCAGCGCTCCAAGACGCCGAGCGAGCTTTCTTACGAGTTTGACCGCATCATGCCGGGATACGGAGACGACTTCGGGCGCATATACTCCCGCGCCCGCTACGCGGAGGACGACATAAGCGAGGAGGACGCGTCCCTCGCCCGCCGTCTGCTCGACAAGATGTAAATATTTCCAAACGACATTCATCCTCGGGAGCGCCTCGCGGCGTTCCCGAGGATTTTTTCGTTCCATTCACCGAAATTCCGCGTTTTTGCACGCGCGGCGCAAATTGTTTCAGTGGTGGAAGGATTTGTTATTCATATTTATCCTGAATATTCGCTGCGAATATTCAGGATAAATTCATTATTACGACAAACCTATGCGTTTTCGGCGAAAAGTTTTTCGATTATTGTACAGTTTGACTATTGATTAAAATGCGGCCGTGCTGTATAATCATACTCGTTCGACGGAACAACATTCAATTCGGAGGCTATATTATGAAAAAATATGCAAAGTTTATTAGTTTGGTCCTCGCGGTCATGATGTTTGCGGGCGTCTTCGCCGGATGCGGCGGCGACGGCAACACCACCAGCGGCGAGCCGAACACCACCAGCACCGAGCCCATTCCCACCGACTTCACCACCATCACCGAGGGCGTGCTCACCATGTCCACCAACGCCGAGTTCCCGCCCTACGAGATGACCGACGACAACGGCGACTACATAGGCATCGACGTCGAGGTCGCGAAGGCCATCGCCGACAAGCTCGGTCTCACCCTTCAGATAAACGACATGGGCTTTGACGCCGCCATCACCGCCTGCCAGAACGGCGCGAGCGACATCGTCATGGCCGGCCTCACCGTCAGCCCGGACCGCGAAGCCATCATCAACTTCTCGAACACCTACGCCAAGGCCGTGCAGGTCGTCATAGTCACCGAGGACTCCCCCATCACTTCGATAGATGACCTCGACGGCAAGAAGATCGGCACCCAGATGGGCACCACCGGCTACATCTACTGCTCCGACACCCCCGAGAACGGCGGCTACGGTGAGGAGAACGTCACCGGTTACGACAGCGGCATCACCGCAGTCCAGGCGCTCATCAACGGCCAGGTCGACGCGGTCGTCATCGACAACGAGCCCGCAAAGGTCTTTGTCCAGGAGAACCCCGGTCTGAAGATACTCGAAACCGAGTTCACCAATGAGGACTACGCCATCGGCGTCAACAAGAGCAACACCGCGCTTCTCGACGCGATAAACGCCGCGCTTGCTGAGCTTATGAACGACGGCACCTTCCAGTCGATAGTCGACAAGTACATCACCGCCGAGTAAGCCCGTAACAGTAATGCGTTCACCGAAAAAGGACGGCTAAGCCGCCCTTTTTCGTGTGACAGCGCCCCATAAAAAAGTACGGAAGGAGTGTTTCGGTGGAGCTTTATTTGCAGTGGAAGGAGCTTATGCGCTCCGGCGCGGACGTGGCGTTCTGGCAGTCGTTCTACGTCAAGTTCTATCAGGCGTTCATCGAGGCGGACAGGTGGAAGCAATACCTCAGCCGCGTCGGTACGACGCTTATCGTCACGGCCATAGCGCTTGCGATAGGCGTTCTGCTCGGCGTCATCGTTGCGTCGGTGAGAACGGCGCACGCGCAGCAGCGTCCCGGCCGCCACAACCCCATTCTCGGTTTCTTCAACGCCGTTTTCAACGTATACGTCACCGTCATACGCGGCACGCCTATGATGGTGCAGCTGCTCATAATGGGTCTTGTTATATTCAAGACGAGCAACAACTACACCATGGTCGGCGCGCTGACGCTCGGCATCAACTCCGGCGCTTACGTCTCCGAGATAATCCGCGGCGGACTGATGAGCCTCGACGCGGGACAGATGGAGGCGGGACGCTCTCTCGGCCTCGGGTATCTGCCGACGATGATCTACATAGTCGTGCCGCAGGCGTTCAAGGCGATACTCCCGGCGCTCGGCAACGAGTTCATCGTCCTACTGAAGGACACGTCGCTTATCAACGTCATCGGCGGCAAGGAGCTCGTCTACGCCGCGCAGGGCGTCATGAGCCGCACCTACGAGCAGATGTTCCCGCTTTTCGGCGTCGCGGCGATATACCTCGTGCTCGTCATCATATTCACCTGGCTGCTCGGACTGTTGGAGAGGAGGCTTCGCAAGAGTGATAGACGTTAGTCATCTGACAAAGTACTTCGGTGATAACCTCGTCCTCGACGACATCTCGGAGCACATCTCCCCCGGCGAGAAGATAGTCATCATCGGACCCAGCGGCTCGGGCAAGAGCACCTTCCTGCGCTGTCTGAACCTGCTCGAGATACCCTCCTCCGGCTCCATCACGGTGGACGGCGTCTGCGTCACCGACCCCAAGGCGGACATCAACGCCGTGCGCCGCAGCCTCGGCATGGTGTTCCAGCACTTCAACCTTTTCCCGCACCTCACCGTCATGCGGAACCTCACCCTCGCGCCCACAAAGCTCGGCCTGATGAATAAGGACGAGGCGGAGGCCGAGGCGCTTCGCCTGCTCGACCGCGTCGGTCTCAAGGACAAGGCTCTCGAGTACCCCGGAAAGCTCTCCGGCGGACAGAAGCAGCGCATCGCGATAGTCCGCGCGCTCGCGATGAAGCCGAAGATGATGCTCTTTGACGAGCCGACGAGCGCGCTCGACCCCGAGATGGTCGGCGAAGTTCTCACGGTCATGAAGGAGCTCGCGGACGAGGGTATGACGATGGCGGTCGTCACCCACGAGATGGGCTTCGCGCGCGAGGTCGGCACCCGCCTGTTCTTCATGGACGGCGGCAAGATACTCGAGCAGAACACCCCCGCGGCGTTCTTCGACGACCCGCAGCAGCCCCGCGCAAAGGAATTCCTCAGCAAGGTCTTATAAATTCATAGACAAAAAGCGCTCCGGCTTACACGGGTGCTCATAAGAAAGTAATCCAAAAATTACGATTATGGCATCTGTCAGGCGGGGTTGGTAAACGAGATA
>CANRJS010000030.1 GCA_947631015.1 uncultured Clostridia bacterium | reverse complement strand
AGCTTCCGCAGGTTGTGGGGGAACACCTTAGCCTCCGGGACGCCGGACTTCCGCGCGAGCCGCTTCATCATCGCCCACACTGTCCCGCGCCCGACGGGGTTGCCGTGGCGGTCGAGAAAAATCGCGCCGGAAGTTATCCCGTTGAGCTCCGCATACTCGACAAGCAGGGCTTTCAGCTTGTGCGTGATGAGGATCGAGCGCGTTTTCCCTTTGCAGGTGACGGACAGCGCGCCGCGTTTCACGCCCTCGACGGTGAAGTAGCGGAGCTCGGAGATTCGGATGCCGGTCGAACAGATCGCCTCGAGGATGAGCCGCTCGCGGGACGACGCCGCGCCGAGCAGGGAAAGATACTCGTCGCGGGTGAGCTCGCGTTCCTCTGGACGGAACGCTTCGCGCTGGACGCGCGTCCGCTCGGCGCGGCAGTCCTCCCGTCCGACAAAGCGGAACAGAGCGTTGAGCGACGCCAACATCGTGTTCACGCTGGACGGCGAGTACCCCGCGCCGAGAAGCGCGTCGCGGTACTCGAGCGTCAGCTCCGGCGAGACGGGACGCCCCGCGAGGAACCGCGCGAACGCGCGCGCGTCGTGCAGGTACTTCCCGCGCGTGCAGACGCTGCGGTGCTTCGCTTCCAGCTCGCGCGCGAAGCCGGAGAGGACTTCGTCTGTGAGAAATAAATTTGTCATTTTCATAGAGACTTCCTTGAGAGTAAGATTGATAATGTTATGATACATTATATCTTTTGCTCCTGAGTCTCAATTTTACGCAGCAAAAAGCCCCCGCGAAACTTCCGTTTCGCGGGGGCTTGGCTTCGCGGGAAATTTATCTTACATTCCACCTGTCGTTATACGTGCCGCGTATGTCCTCCGGCGCGCCCTCGACCTCCGTTTTGACCTTGGAGGTTCTGCGGCGCTCGTCGAGATACTTCTCAAAGAGCTCGGTGTCAAGCGGCAGCTCGACCATCTTGCCCGTCCAGTCGCTGAGGTGCATCGCGTTCGAGAGGGTGAGGCCGTTGATGCCGTCATAGCCGGGGGCTATCAGCTCCTCGCCGTGCAGGACGGCGTTCGCGAAGTTTTGGAGTATGCCGACGTGCGCGGTCTCGACGCCGGGGCAGTCCGGCTCAATTTCGGTGACGGGCGGCGTCGCAAATCCCTGCTTTGACGTAAAGCAGACCTCGCGCTCCGGCTCGTCGAGCTTCCACATACGCAGCTTGCCGCCCTCCCAGACGAGCTTCGCGCGGTCGCCGCTTATCTCGAGACGGTTCGTGCCGGGATACTCGCCGGTGGTGGTAATGAAGGTCGCGCTCGCGCCGTTGTCGTACTCGGCGTAGGCCGTCACGTCGTCCTCTATCTCGACGTTGTGCCAGTGACCGTAGCGGCAGCGCGCCCAGACTCTCTGCGGCATGCCGAACATCCACTGCCAGAGGTCGAGCTGGTGCGGGGCCTGATTCAATAGGACGCCGCCGCCCTCGCCCGCCCATGTGGCGCGCCACGAGCCGGAGTCGTAGTAGCTCTGGGTGCGGTACCAGTTGGTGATTATCCACACGAGGCGCTTCGGCTCGCCTATCTCACCGGAGCGTATCAGCTCGCGTATCTTACGGAACTGCGGGTTCGTGCGCTGGTTGAACATTATCCCGAACACCTTGCCGCTCTTCCTTGCCGCCTCGTTCATCTTCTCGACAGCAGAGGTGTACACACCCGCCGGCTTCTCTATGAGCACGTTCAGCCCCGCGTCGAAGCCCGCCATCGCGAGCGGCGGATGCAGATAGTGCGGCGTCGCGACGATCAACGTGTCGATAAGTCCGCTCTTTATCATCTCATGCGCGTCCGCAAAGAGCGGTACGCCCGGCAGGTTCTCCTTCGCCCAGTCGAGCTTTACGGGCGAGACGTCGCACACCGCCGCGAGGCGCATGCCCTCGATCTTGCCCTCAAGGATGTTCTTCGAATGCGCGCTACCCATGTTGCCTATGCCGATGATGCCTACGTTGAGTTCACTCATAGCTGTAGCCTCCCCTGTCAAGTATCTTCTTCAGCGCAGCCGCACCGGCGTCGAAAGCCTCATCCGGCGTGGAATAGCTGAATTTGTGCCGTAATTCCTCGGTTTGCAGGTTTTTAAGCCCGATAAAGCTGAAAAGGTGCGGTTCGAGCGTGAGCACGCGCCCGCTCCCCTTCTCCGCGAACATGTCTATTATCTTCGCGACGCCTCCGTCTCCCTCGCCGGACGGAACGACCGTGCCGTCCTCCGCGAGCGCGTCCTTGATGTGAAGATATGTCGTCCGAGCGGCAAAGCGCGGGAAGATCTCGTCCGGGCGCTCGCCGCACTGTATATAGTTTGCCGGGTCGAAGACCGAGCCGAGCGACGGCACGGCCTCGAGCAGATGGAGCGTACGTTCCGCCGTCGAGCCGTATATCCCCTTCTCGTTCTCGTGGCAGAGAAGGACGCCCTCCTTTTCGGCACGCTCCGCCATACGGCGAAGCTCCGCAAATATCGCTTCCGCCGCGCCCTCCGCCTCCTCCTCGGAGACGTAATAGCTGAACATTCTCACCCGCTTCGTGCCGAGGCGCTTTGCCGCCTCTATGGACCGCTCGAAGCGGCGGCGGTTCTCCTCCGCGTCCCCGAGCCGCGTCTTGCCGAGCGGCGAGCCGATGCTCCACACCTCTATTCCCGCGGCGTGAAGCGTCTCCGCGACGGCGTCGAGTTCTTCGTCCGAGAGGTCGGTGACGGTCTTTCCCCCGACGTTCCGTATCTCTATAAGGCGCATACCGTTGCGGTGCAGAGCTTCTATCTGCCCCGCGAGGTCGCCCGACGCCTCGTCCGCAAACGCGCACAGTCTGAAGTCGGTCATCAGAAGTCAAGCCCCGCTTTCTTCAGATTGTCGTGGCTTATCCGCAGCTCGTCGAACGGGTCGCGCCCGTAGGCGTCGTCCTGCTCGACCATCGCGTACTCCACGCCGGTGTCGCGGCACGCCTCGAATATCTCGTCCCACTCGAGGTTGCCCTCCATCACCGGCGCGAAGCGCTTGTCCCAGCCCTCGACGGCGTAGTCCTTGAAGTGGCATATATCCACGCGTCCCTCGAAGCGGCGGAGCTCGCTTGCGGGGTTCCTGCCGCCGGCCTGCACCCAAAAGAGGTCGAGGATGAAGCCCCAAAGGTCGGGGTCGGTCTCGTCCGCCATGATATCGATGAGCGGCGCGCCGCCGAAGCGCTGGTACTCGAAGCAGTGATTGTGGTAGTGCAGCTTCAGCCCGCGCTCGCGGAAGACCCGCGCCGCGCGGTCGAAGTCATGAAGGAACGCGCGTAAGCCCTCGACACTGCCGACGTATCTCTGCGGCATCATGCCTATTCCGACGTTTTTACAGCCGTAGATCTCATGCTCGCGCGCGACCGCCTCCGGCTCGTTCATTATGCGGTCCTGGTTCGTGTGGGTGACGACTATCCGAAGACCCGCCTCGTCCGCGAGCTCCCGCATCCTCTCCGGGGCAATCGTCGCGAACGCCGACACCTGCAGGGTTTTGTACCCTATCGCGGCCAACTTCTTCATCGTCTCGGCTATGCCCGCCTCGTCCTGCGCGAACGCGCGGACGGTAAAGCCCTGTGCTCCTACTATCAACTCTGTCCCTCCTTACGTTGTCCCGTCGCCCGCAAGCGAACGGTCATTTTCCGAACGCCATCTTCGCGGCGTTTTCGTAACATATTCTGCTCATCACCTTCGCACAGGCGGACTCCTCCGCCTCGCCGCGCTCTATCCACTCGCCGAGTACGCTTGCGGCTATGCGGCGGTAGAAGTCGTGGCGCGGATAGGAGAGAAAGCTGCGGCTGTCGGTGAGCATCCCGGGGAAGGCGGCGATATACCCGGCCTCCGCCACGGTCTCAAGCTGTCGGGCTATCCCGCCGATCGTATCGTGGAACCACCACGCCGCGCCCATCCTCACGCGCGGGAAGCTGAACGCCGCGCTCGCGAGCGCCGCCGCGTTCGAGGGCTCGAGCGTGTAAACTATCGTCTCCGGCAGTCCCGCGCCGCGCTCACAGCTGTCAAGGAAGTCCGCGAGCACCGAAGGAGTCACTGCATCCGCAGCGCAGTCGGTCCCGGCGTCCGGGCCGAAGCTCTCAAAGAGCGCGGTGCGCGGGTTGCGCTTTGCCGCGAAGTGGAGCTGCGACACCATCCCGCGCGCCGCGTACTCCCCGGCAAGGAAGCGGTAGATATACCCGAGCCATGCGGAGTAGTCTTCCACAGGCATCCCCGCTTCGTACCGTCCCGCAACGGCGCTCTCGAATATCGTCCCGGCGCGCTCGCTCGAGCACTCGGCGGAGGGCAGTCCCTCCACGCCGACGTCCGCGAACCGGCACCCGAGCGCGCAGAAATCGTCGAGCCGGCGGCAAAGCGCCTCCTCTAAGTCCTGAAGCGACTTTATTTCGACGCCCGCCGTGCGTCCCAGCCTTTCAATGTATTCCCCGTAGCCCTTTCTGCGGACGTTCGCGACGTTGTCCGCACGGAACGCGGGAGCTATCCTTGCCGAAAGCGGGTCCCGTCCCGCCCGGCGGTCGTCCTCGAAGCGGCGGTGCCAGACGAGGTCGTCCGCCGGGTCGTCGGTCGTGCAGACGTACTCGACATTCATCATCTCGACGCACTTCCGGGGTGAAAGCCGCATCTCCTTTATCCTCTCTCCGACCCTTTCGTATATCCCGCGCGCGTTCTCCGCCGTAAGCGGCTCGGTGACGCCGAAGTACCGCTCGAGCTCGAGCGCCGTCCAGTGGTAGAGCGGGTTCCCGACGGCGAGCTCCACGCATCCGGTGTAGGCTGCGAACTTCTCCTCCCACGGCGCGTCGCCGGTGATGAGTCGCTCGTCTATGCCCGCCTCGCGCATAAGCCGCCACTTGTAATGGTCGCCCGAAAGCCACATCTCGCCGATGTTCTCAAACGGACGGTCGAGGTACAGCTCCTCCGGGGAGAGGTGGCAGTGGAAGTCTATGATGGGAAGATCCTTCACCCCGGCGTACAGCCTCTCCGCCGCAGGGCTCCTCAAAAAGACGTTTTCTTTCATACATTCGCTCCTATACTCCGCAAATACATCAGGGCAGGAAGTATCCTGCCCTGAGACTGTTTTACCGTTTTCCCTTGTCGTATATCTCTCCGAGGGCGCGCGGAGCGCGGTTCGTCTTAGAGAAGAACACCAGCAGAAGCAGCGTGACGATATACGGCAGAGTCATGATGAGGTTTGAGAAGGTGCTCGGAAGCGCGAGCAACTTCGCCACGGCGTATCCGCCGGAACGTGCAAACCCGAAGAGCAGGCAGGCCGCAAGCGTCGGCATGACGCGCCAGTTGCCGAATATCAGCGCCGCTATCGACAGGTAGCCGTAGCCCATGAAGATGCTCGGCGAGAAGTTCGCGGCTATATAGTATGCAAAGCAGATGCCGCCTATGCCGCTGAGCGCGCCGGACGCGAGTACCGCGATAAAGCGGGTGCGCGCGACGTTTCCGCCCGCCGCGTCGACCGCGTGAGGATTGTCGCCGCAGGCGCGGAGGTGCATCCCGAAGCGCGTCTTATAGAGTATGAACCACGCTATGAGCGCCACGACAAGTATTATCGGCACGAACACATACATCTTCCCGAGGACGGGAACTCCGCTGATGCCGGGGATTATCGTCCCGAGCGTCGGCGCGGTGCTGAGCTGGAACTTGTTGGAGTTCTGGCCGAACACCGCAGAGTTTATCAGCTTTGCGAGGAAGGCCGCGAGCGCCGTCGCAAGTATGTTGATGACAACGCCGCTTATGACCTGATTTGCGCGGAAGTTGATGCAGAGCACCGCGTGTATGACCGCAAACAGCGCTCCGCCGAGGCACGCAAAGAGCATCGCAAGGTAGAACTCACCCGCGAACGCTCCGTTCGTGAGGAGCACGACCGCGAGCGCGCCGACAAACGCGCCCATGCCGAGCATACCTTCGAGAGCGAGGTTCGTTATACCGCTCCGCTCGCTGTAAATGCCGCCTATCGCTATGACAAAGAGCGGCAGTGCGAAGGAAAGGCCGTCGCTTATAAAGGTTTCCATTTACCGCTCGCCTCCTTTGCTGTCCTCCGCCGCAGGGACGGGCTGGTCCGGCGTCTCCGCCGCCTCCGCCGCCTTGCGGCTCTCGATCTCGCGCTCCTTCATCCGCGCAAGCTTCGTGCGTATGAAGAAGGTACACGCGCTCACGACGAGGATAAGTCCCGTGATTATCGAGGCTATCTCCTGCGGAATGGCGGCCGAGCTCGACATATACGTGCTTCCCTTGGACACTATCGTGATAAGGAATGACGAGAAGAAGATGCCCAACGGGTTGTAGTTGCCGAGTATCGACACCGCTATCGAGTCAAATCCGACGCTTGTGAGCACGCCCGGCTGTATAGAGTTGAAGTAGCCGAGGTAGTACGCGACGCCCGCGAGCCCCGCGAGCGCCCCCGAAACGAGCATCGACAGGACCATGTTCTTTCCGACGCTCATGCCCGCGTACCGCGCGGCGTTGCGGCTGAGGCCGACGCTCTTCATCTCATAGCCGATCTTCGTGCGGTCAAAGAGCACCTTCGCAAAGATTATCGCGGGAGGAACGAGCAGCATCGCAAGCGGCAGATCCGCCTTCATGCCGAATATCTCGACGCCGGTGACGGTGAGGCGGGACGCGTTGCTGACGTACATCGACTGGCGCGACACCGGGTCGACGTAATACATATTTATAAAGAAGGATACGACGTACTGGATTATGTAGTTCAGCATTATCGAGCTGACGACCTCGTTGATGTTAAACCTGTACTTGAGAAATCCGATTATACCGCCGACGAGCGCACCCGCCGTGACGCCGATCACTATCACGAGCGGCAGCGCCACAGCCGCCGGAAGGTCGCTGTATCCCACGACCACCGTGGCGATAAATCCGGCAAAGAGCATCTGGCCGGAGATACCGATGTTGAAAAGCCCGGTCTTGGATGCGACCGCCACCGCAAGCGCCGCGAATATCATCGGCGCGAGGACGTTGAGGAAGCTCATAAAGTCGGTGAGCATTCCCGTCCGCGCGGCGTAGTTTGCCTTCGGGACTATGCCGCATCCGCGAAGCATTCCGAGGAACGCGTTTATCGGGTCCTTCCCGAGGGCGAGGAGCATCACGGCGGAGGCGAGGAGGCTCAGCACGACCGCGAACACCGGTATCGTTATCGACTGCCGGCGCTCGTCACCAAATATTGCGAGGACGGCGCGGCGGAAGCCGCTTCCCGATTTCTTTTTCATGCGCTCACCCCCATCATGTACTCGCCGACCTTGCGGCTCGTGAGCTCCGCCGCCGGCGCGGTCTTGAGGAGCTGTCCGCGATAGATGACGCCTATCGTGTCCGCGAGCGCCATTATCTCGTCAAGCTCGAGGGAGATGAGGAGCACCGCGCGCCCCGCGTCTCTCTCGGCGAGTATCTGCCGCCGAATGTTCTCTATCGCGCCGATGTCGAGACCTCGCGTCGGCTGGACGAATATCATCAGCTTCGACTCGAGCTCTATCTCTCTCGCGATTATCGCCTTCTGCTGGTTGCCGCCGCTCATCGAGCGCACCTGAGTGTGGGTGCCCTGCCCCGAGCGGATGTCATACTCCTCTATGAGGCGGTTCCCGTGTTCCTCGAAAGCGGCCTTGTTGAGGAAGCCTTTCCGACAGAACGGCTCCTTGAAGTAGCTCTTGAGCGCGAGGTTTTCCGCGAGATCGAAGTCGAGCACGAGACCGACGTTCTGCCGGTCCTCGGGGATGTAGCTCATGCCCGCAAGTATGCGGTCGCGCACCGAGGCGTGGGTCATCTCCTCGCCGTCGAGGAATATCCGTCCGCCGGACGTCTTTGCAAGCCCCGCAACGGCGTCCGCAAGCTCGATCTGTCCGTTGCCGGACACGCCCGCGACCGCAAATATCTCGCCCGCCCTCACCGAGAACCCGACGTCCTTCACGACCTCGAGCCCGTCGTCATTCTTCACGGTGAGGCCCTCGACCTTCAGTATCTCCCGGCCGAAGTTCGCGGGCTTCTTGTCTATATCGGTCTCCACCTCGCGGCCGACCATCATGTTCGCCATCTCGCGGGTGGAGGTCGTCGCGGCGTCTATGACGCCGATGAGTTTCCCACGCGCGAGCACCGCGCAGCGGTCGGCGACCTGCTTTATCTCCTCGAGCTTGTGCGTGATGAGGATTATCGTCTTTCCTCCCGCCCTCAGCTCAAGGATTATCTTCAGCAGGAACTCTATCTCCTGAGGGGTGAGCATGGCGGTAGGCTCGTCGAAGATGAGTATTTCCGCCTCGCGGTAAAGCATCTTGAGTATCTCGACGCGCTGCTGCACCGAGACGCCGACGTCCTCTATCTTCTGCGTCGGGTCGACCTCGAGGCCGTAGCGGCGGCTGAGCTCCGCGATGTCACGGTTAGCCTTCTTGATGTCCACCGTCGGCAGGAAGCCGAGGAGGCGCTTCTTCGGCTCTATGCCGAGGACGATGTTCTGTGCTATCGTGTAGTTGGAGATAAGCCTGAAGTGCTGATGCACCATCCCTATGCCGAGCTTTGCGGCCGCGGCGGGGCTTTCAAGCGTGACCTTCTCTCCGCGCACATAGATCTCGCCCTCGTCCGGCTCGTACAGCCCGAAGAGCATGCTCATCAGAGTGCTCTTTCCCGCGCCGTTCTCACCGAGCAGAGCGTAGATCTCCCCCTTTTTTATCGCTATCGAGACGTTGTCGTTCGCGACGATGCCGGGGAAACGCTTTGTCACACCGCGCATTTCTACGATGTATTCGCTCAAACCCGTTTTCACTCCCCCCGAGAATATGTGTATATAAAATACATCATAATTCTACCACAACAAAGAGCACCGCGCAACAGAAATAACTGAAATATCCGACTTTTGCGCGCAAAAAAGCGGGGCGCTGCCTATATAGCAGCGCCCCGTCTTCTGTTTTTTGTTCGTTTTTGAACACCGTGCAGCCGTCGCTTAGCCCTTCAGCGAGCCTATCATAACGCCGGTGACGAAGAAACGCTGAACGAACGGGTAGATGCAGAGTATCGGCAGAGTAGCAACGATCGTGGTGCAGTACTGCACGAGACGCTGATACTGGTCGATGTCCTGACGGTTCTGCATGCCGCCGTCCTGCATGATCTTCGAGGTGTCGTTACGAATGAGGATCTCACGGAGTATGAGCTGAAGCGGATACAGCGAGGTATTGCGGAGGTACAGCATGGCCTGGAACCAGCTGTTCCACATACCGACCGCGAGGTAGAGGATGATGACCGCGATGGTCGCCTTCAGCAGCGGGACGAAGATGCGGAACAGTATCGTCATGTTTCCGGCTCCGTCGAGCTTTGCCGATTCCTCAAGGCTGTTCGGTATACCCTGTATCGACGTTCTCATGATTATGATGTTGAACACCGATATTGCGCCGGGCAGGATTATTGCCCATCTCGTGTCGTACATATGCAGGTCGCGGATGACTATGAAGGTCGGGACCATGCCGCCGTTGAACATCATCGTGAAGGTGATGATAAACACTATGATGTTCTTGAACATGAAGTACGGACGGGAAAGGATGTAGCCGGCTATAAGCGTACCGATAAGGCCGATAACGGTGAAGCACGCGACATAGATGAGCGTGTTGCCGTAGCCTGTGGCGATGTTGGTGTTGTTGAACACCAGACGGTAGCCTTCGGCGGTGGCGTTTCCGAGCGGCCAGAGTATCGTGCCGCGGGCAGCGAGCAGCTTTGCGGGCTGGCTGAACGAGGCTGCGAGAACGTGCCACATCGGGAGAATACAGGCAATTCCTATTGCCGCGAGCACCGTGTAGTTAATGATATCGAATACGGTTTTACCGACTGTTCTTCTTTGTACCATCTTCTACACCTCCATTAGAACAGACTGGTTTCGGAAACCTTGCGCGAAATTGCGTTGGTGATTATAAGGAGCGAAAAGTTTATAACCGAGTTGAAGAGGCCGACGGCAGCCGAGTAGTCGTAACGCGTTTGCTGAATGCCGATGCGATAGACGTAGCTCGAAATAACGTCCGCCACTTCCATGGTCAGGTCGTTGTAGAGAAGTATTATCTTCTCGAAGCCGACGCTGAACAGGCTGCCCATACGCATGATGAGCATGATGATGATGGTCGGAGCAATGCCGGGAAGGGTGATGTGCCAGGTCTGCTTCCAACGTCCGGCGCCGTCGATAACAGCCGCCTCGTAGAGCTCCTGGTCAATGGACGAAAGAGCGGCGAGGTAGATTATCGAGCCGAAGCCTATGCCCTGCCATATATCCGAGCCGACGTAGATGACGCGGAACAGCTCCTTCTTTTCGAGAAGGCTGGTTGCGACACCGCCGTAGGCGCCAAGGCTCTGAACGAGAGTCGAAAGCATGCCGCCGACTTCGCAGAAGTCCTTGATAAGACCGCAGATGACGACCATCGAAATGAAGTACGGCAGATAGCTCATAGTCTGAATAGTCTTCTTGAAGTACGTATTCTTGACCTCGTTGAGCATCAGCGCGAAGATGACCGGCATCGGGAACGAGAACAGGAGCGAATAGAAGCTTATAAGGAACGTGTTGCGGAAGGTACGCCAGAAGAACGGACCCGAGACGAACTCAACGAACCACTGGAACCCGACCCATTCGATGCCGGGCCCTATGAAGCCCTTCTTCATGTCGTACTTCTGGAACGCCATTGCAAGACCGGCCATCGGTATGTAGTTAAAAACTATGAAATACGCGAGGATCGGTATTGCCAGCAGATAAATCTGCCAGTTCATTTTGATGTCGCGCCTGACCGCACGGATAGTCCACTTTCTCTCCTTCTGCACCGGCGCGACTTTCTCAGTTTTACCAGCCATGACTAACCTCCTTACTAGGTTTTCCCAAGCCTGAACGAACAGAAACGCACGGCGCCTTCACCACCATGCGTACCGGTACGTCGGTTTGGTTAACTTACATGAATATTGTACTATGCTCTTGTGCAAATTGCAAGACCTTTTTGCTATTTTTCACAAAATTTTATTTACGATTTTTTGCAACTTGACAAACGCGCGGCAGAAATTGCGATTTTGACGAATTTTCTCGTTTTTACGGACATGCAATTTGTGCGAAATTTTGTCCTTTGAATTTGCCAAAAACTCCGTATTTTTTGTGCATCATGTGCAAAACGGCATTTTTGCAGGCAAAAATAGCAATCGAGCATTTTGTGCGGAAATCTAACTTCGCAAAAACGGGAAAAACTGATTCCCGGGCGAACGTGCGTTTTTTGATAACGATTACTTTGGAAAACTCTCCCGGGAGAGGCTTTTCCGCTTCCTTTCCGCGCGGGGATTGACAGCGCGGCGGATAGAGTATAAAATATATGAAGCCAACTACTATATTATAATGTACCGGGAGAGATATTTCAATGAGCTACATGGGTCTTAACGAAATACGCGAGAAGTTTCTCGCGTTCTTTGAGACAAAGGGGCATCTCCGCCTGCCGAGCTTCCCGCTCATTCCGCAGGGGGACAAGTCTGTCCTCCTCGTCGTCGCGGGAATGCAGCCGCTGAAACCGTGGTTCACGGGCGAGCAGGAGCCGCCGCGCCACCGCGTCACGACCTGCCAGAAGTGCATCCGCACCGAGGACCTCGAAAACATCGGCAAGACCGACCGCCACGGCACCTACTTCGAGATGCTCGGCAACTTCTCGTTCGGCGACTACTTCAAGCACGAGTCGATACACTGGGCGTGGGAGTTCCTCACAGGCAATGAGTGGATGGGCCTCGACCCCGACCGCCTCTACCCCTCGATATACGAGGAGGACGAGGAAGCTTTCGAGATATGGAACAAGGAAATGGGCATCCCCGCCGAGCGGATATTCCGCTTCGGCCGTGAGGACAACTTCTGGGAGCACGGCGCGGGTCCCTGCGGTCCCTGCTCCGAGATATACTACGACCGCGGCGAGAAGTACGGCTGCGGCAAGCCCACCTGCACCGTTGGCTGTGACTGCGACCGCTACATCGAGGTCTGGAACATCGTCTTCTCGCAGTTCAACAACGACGGCGAGGGCAACTACACCGAGCTGAAGCAGAAGAACATAGACACCGGCATGGGCCTCGAGCGCCTCGCCTGCGTTATGCAGGACGTCGGCTCGCTCTTCGACGTCGATACCGTCATCAACATTACAAATAAAGTGTCCGAGTACACCGGCGTGAAGTACCACGAGGACGCGAAGAGCGACGTGTCGCTCCGCATCATCACCGACCACATCCGCGCCTCGGTCATGATGATCTCCGACGGCGTCCTGCCCTCCAATGAGGGACGCGGCTACGTTCTCCGCCGTCTGCTCCGCCGCGCGGCGCGCCACAGCCGTCTGCTCGGCGTGCACCATCCCTACCTCTACGAGGTGGTGGACACCGTTATAAACGAGAACGAGAGCGCCTACCCCGAGCTCCGAAGCAAGCAGGAGTACATCGCAAAGATAGTCCGCATGGAGGAGGAGAACTTCGCCCGCACGATAGACTCCGGCCTCGGCATACTCACAAGCCTTGTGGACGGACACATCGCAAAGGGCGAGACGGTCTTCGGCGGCGCCGACGCCTTCAAGCTCTACGACACCTACGGCTTCCCCGTCGAGCTCACCGAGGAGATAGTCGGCGAGAAGGGACTCACCGTCGACCACGAGGAGTTCCGCCGCCTTATGGAGGAGCAGCGTGTCCGCGCGCGCAAGGCGCGCGAGGCGCTCGGCGACCTCGGCTGGGCCGGTATCGAGTTCGGTAAGGACATGCCCGAGACCGTCTTTGAAGGATACACGAAGGACACGACCGAGGGCAAGGTCCTCGCGATAGTCGCGGACGACGAGTTCCGTGACGAGATAGCCTCCGGCGTCGAGGCGCTTATCGTCCTCGACCGCACGACGATGTACGCCGAGATGGGCGGACAGGTCGCCGACCGCGGCGTGATAGAGTGCGCGGGCGGCAGATTTGAAGTCACCGACGTCCAGAAAAACAAGGGCGGCAAGTTCATGCACTACGGCAAGGTCACAAGCGGCGAGATAAAGCTCGGAGACACCGTCTCCGTCTCGATAGACGCCGAGCGCCGCGCCGCGATACGTCGCGCCCACTCCGCCACTCATCTGCTCCAGAAGGCGCTCCGCGACCGTCTCGGCACGCACGTCGAGCAGGCGGGCAGCCTCGTCGAGCCGGACAGGCTCCGCTTTGACTTCACCCACTTCAGCGCCATGACGCCGGACGAGATAGCCGACGTCGTGCGCGAGGTCAACCGTCAGATACTCGCGGGTCTCGAGATACGCACCGACGAGATGCCGATAGACGAGGCGAAGGCGATTGGAGCCACCGCCCTCTTCGGCGAGAAGTACGGCGACGTTGTCCGCGTCGTCCGGATGGGCGGAGACTACTCCATGGAGCTCTGCGGCGGCACCCACCTCGACAACACCGCGAAGGTCGGCCCGTTCCACATCACAAGCGAGGGCTCGGTTGCTTCCGGCGTCCGCCGCATCGAGGCTATTGTCGGCGAGGAAGTCCTGAACACCCTCGCAAAGACCGAAAAGATACTCCACACCGTCGCCGCCGAGCTGAAAACGACGCCGTCCGACCTCGTCGAGCGCGCCCGCGCGCAGCTCGAGGAGACGAAGTCGCTCCGCCACGAGCTTGAAAAGCTCCGCCTGAAGGACGCGGCGGCCGGCATCGACCGCTTCCTCATGAGCGCAAAGACCGTCGGCGGTCTCAAGCTGTTCACCTCGGTCGTCGGCAGCGCCGACGCGAACACTCTCCGCCAGATGGGCGACCAAATACTCTCGAAGGAGAACGCTATCGTTGCGGTCCTGAGCTCGGTCGTGGACGGAAAGGTCACCTTCCTTGCCGTCTGCGGGCCGGACGCCGTGAAGGCCGGCGTCAAGGCCGGCGACCTCGTGCGCGAGGTCTGCAAGGTCGCCGGAGGCTCCGGCGGCGGCAAGCCGTCGAGCGCGATGGGTGGCGGCAAGGACCCGAACAAGGTAGACGACGCGCTCGCCATAGTCGACGACTACATCGCGGGGAAGCTCGGACTGTGAAACTGCCCGAAGATCCCTTCATACTCCTCAGCGTCGTCAACACCCGCCTTCGCGACTTCTATCCGAGCCTTGACGAGCTGTGCGCCGCGTGCGGCGTAGACCGCGCGGCGCTCGAAAGGAAGCTCGCGGACGCCGGCTTCGAGTACGACGCCGGGACGAACCGCTTCAGATAATTATCGGAGGTCACGAAAATGTCTGACATTGTAAAGCACGACCCGGACTGCCTGTTCTGTAAGATAGTCTCGGGCGAAATACCCTCCTCGAAGGTCTACGAGGACGAGGTCTGCTATGCCTTCAAGGATATCGACCCGCAGGCGCCCGTCCACTTCCTCGTCATACCGAAGGAGCACATACAGTCCTGCGCCGCCGTTGACGGTTCGAACTCCACCGTCGTTGGTCACATCTTCGAGGTGATAGCGAAGCTCGCGGCGTCGCTCGGCCTCGGGGACGGCTTCCGCGTCGTCTCGAACGTGGGCAGTCAGGCGGGGCAGAGCGTCCCACACCTTCACTTCCACGTCCTTGCGGGGCGTGACATGACCTGGCCGCCGGGCTGATGCGCCCGCTCGTACCCGCGGCGCTCGGCTTTGCCGCCTCACTGCTGCTCTCCGAGTACATCGGGGCGCTTGCTCTCATTCCGGTGAGCGTCCTCGCCGCAGTGTTTACGATATGGTACCTCGTCCGCCGAAGCGCAGGGGTCTCGCACCTCCGCGCTTCGGCGGCTGTGTTCTCCTGCGCCGCCGTCGCGGCGGCGCTGTGGCACCTGCTCTTTTCGATGATATTCTACGCTCCGGCGGTTCGGCTCGCCGGCTCCTACGGACGTTTCACCGCCGTCGTGCGGGGATACTCCGAGCCGTACAGCTACGGCTCGGGCGTCGAGGCCGAGATACGCGAGGCGAACGGCGCGCGGGCACGCCTCTGGTTCAATGAGGATACCGACTTCCGTCCGGGCGACGTTGTGACTGTCGAAGCGGAGCTCGGGCTTCCCGAGTCCTCGCCGGACTTTGACTTTCTCGAATATTACCGCGCAAAGCGCGTCTTTCTCAGCGGCAAGGTCACCGAGATCTGGGACGTGCAGCGCGCGGAGCGGACGCCGCTCCGCTTTCTCCCCACGGCGTTCGGCCACGCTCTGTCGCTGCGGCTCGGACGTCTCTACGACGGCGACACGCTCGCCGTCGTGAGGGCTCTCACCGTCGGCGACCGCTCGGACATGTCGGACGCGCTCCGCCTCGAAATCCGCGCGAGCGGGCTTTCGCACCTGCTCGCGATAAGCGGACTGCACGTCACGCTCCTCTGCGCGATAGTGCTCCGCGCGTTCGGGAGCAGGAGGCGGCGCGGCATACCCTTCGCGCTCGTCATAGCCCTGCTCTTTGTACTGACGAGCGGGGCATCTCCCTCCGCCGCGAGGGCGTTCGTGATGCACGCGCTCGCGCTCGGCGCGGTCCTGCTCCGGCGGGACGCCGATTCGAAAAGCGCGCTCTCTGCCTCGCTCATACTCCTGCTGCTTATCAATCCGTTCTCGATATCCGACATCGGTCTCCAACTCAGCTTTCTTTCGACCTACGGGATACTCTGCAATATGGACGCGGTCTCAAAGCGTCTGCGCGGACTTCTCGCGCCGAAGAACCGCCTCCTCGCGCGGCTGTGGAACGCAGTCGCCTCCGCCGCCGCGATGACGGCGGTCGCCACGGTGTACACCGCGCCGCTTATCGCCTACACCTTCGGGAGCATATCGCTTTTTGGCATCTTTGCAAACATTTTCGCGACGTTTTTCGTTCCGGTGGCGCTCGTCGGCGGACTTCTGAGTGGACTTCTCGCGTTCGTGTCGGCACCCGCCGCACACGCTCTCGGACGCGTCGTGACGCTCGCGGTGCTCGCTCTCCGCGCCGACGCGCATTTGTTCAGCCACATACCCTTCTCGATAATCGACGCGCGCGACCCGTACAACCTCTGCGCGCTCGCGCTCGGGTACGTCCTTCTCCTGATATGGCGCTTCTCGCCGGAGGGAAATCGGCACGGCGCGGTGTGCGCCACTGCCGCCGGGTGCGCGCTCGTCCTCTCGATGTTCCTCGGCGAGATGACCCGCCGCGCGGACGGCTTCGAGGCGACTGTCCTCGACGTCGGACAGGGCGAGTCGATACTTCTCCGCAGCGGCGGCGACGCCGCGCTTGTCGACTGCGGCGGGGACGGCTACGGCGGCGCGGGCTGCATCGCCTCCGAACGTCTCATGCTTGAGGGCACGCGGCATCTCGAAGCGCTCATTCTCACTCACTACCACACCGACCACGCAAACGGCGTCCGCGACCTGCTCCGTTTTGTCTCGGTGGACACGGCGTATGTTCCACTCCCCTACGAGGAGTCGGACGGCGACATGATAGCCATGCTCGAGGACAGCGGCGCGGAGGTCGTCTTTATCGAGGAAGAGAACCTCACGCTTCCGTTCGGGAAGGCGTCGCTTGAGCTTCTCCGTCCTGTCCACGGCTCGGGTGAGAACGAGGAGGGCATAAGCGTCCTCGCGGAGCGCGGTGACTTTTCGATGCTTATGACTGGCGACCTCGGCTCGGAGAGCGAGACGGTGCTTGTCGACAGGGAGGGACTTTCCTCGGTGGAGGTCTGCGTCGCAGGTCACCACGGCTCGCGCGGCTCGAGCTCGGACTACCTGCTCGACCGGATACTTCCGGAGGTATCGCTTATCTCGGTCGGCTACAACACCTACGGTCACCCGCACCCGGACACTGTAGCGCGTCTCGAGGCGCACGGGTGCGACATATACCGCACCGACCTCGGCGGACATCTCCGCGTCCGCGTAGGATAGGGATGACCGTATCGTCGTGGGTGACAGTCCGGACTCTCCGCAAAAGCCACATCTGATCCCCGCCCGGAAAGCAGCCCGGCGGAGAAGCCGATAAAAACCGCAAGGGAGTGACAATATGCCTCCGAAAAAGAAAAGCGACGGCGACGCGCAGAATCTCCGCGTCTTCAAGAGCGAGCTCGAGAGCAGAGCTCTGCGGAGCCTCTACGTCTTCTACGGCGAGGAGAAGTATCTTCTCGAATACTACCTCGAACTGCTGAAAAAGGCCGCCGTCGCGGAGGGGATGGAGGACTTCAACCTCTTCCGCTTCGACGGGGCGTCGCTTGACATGGACGAGCTCGGGGACGCGGTGGAGGCGCTTCCGGCATTCAGCGAGCGGAAGCTCGTCACCGTCACCGACCTCGACATCTACCGTCCCGGCGCGGACAAAAAGGAGCGGCTTGAAGCCATCCTCTCTGACCTGCCGGAGTACACCACGCTCGTCTTTGTGTATGACACCGCAGAGTACAAGGCGGACGTGCGGACAAAGGTACACAAGCTCGTCGCGGCGAACGGCCTTGCCGTGGAGTTTGCGCTCCAGGAGGACCGCGAGCTCGTCGGATGGCTCCGCCGGCGCTTCCGCTCGCTCGGCAAGGAGATAGACTTCCCCGAGGCGGAGCAGATGCTCTTTGTCTGCGGGCGCTCGATGACGCTGCTCGTCAACGAGGTGGAAAAGCTCGCGGCCTACGCCGCCGGTGACAGGATACTCCGAACCGACATCGACGCGGTTTGCAGTCCGATAGCTGACGCCGTCGTGTACGACCTCGCCGACCGCGTCGCCGCCGGGAAGTTTGCGGAGGCGCTCGAGCTCTCCCGCGAGCTCACGGCCATGCGGAACGACCCCATCTACATCGTGGGCGCACTCTCGCGTCAGATACGCCAGATCTTCTACGGGCGGATCGCCATCGACGACGGTCTCGGGCAGAACTGGCTCGCGCGCGAGGCGGACATACCCTCCCCCTACGTCGCGCGGAAGCAGCTCGACCTCGCGCGGCGATTCACCACGCGTTGGGCGCGGGAAGCCATGAAGCTCTGCGTCGAGTGCGACTACGCGCTGAAAAGTTCCTCCGCCGACCGAAGCGCCATGCTCGAAACGCTGATTCTGCGCCTCGCGGCGCTCGAGCGGTGAAGCCGCGCATACGCGAGGCGGTCATCGTCGAGGGACGCTACGACCGCAATGCGCTATTGCAGGCGGCGGACGCCGTCGTCGTCGAGACCGCAGGCTTCGGCGTGTTTTCCGACGGGGAAAAGCTCGCGCTCATACGCCGCCTCGCGGCGGAGCGCGGCGTGATACTTCTCACCGACAGCGACGGCGCTGGGAGCGTCATACGCGGTCACCTCCTCGGGATGCTCCCGAAGGACAGCGTGAAGCAGGCGTACATCCCGGAGGTTCGAGGCAAGGAGCGCCGCAAGCGCGCGCCATCGAAGGCGGGTCTTGTCGGCGTGGAGGGGATGCCGCCCGAGACGATACTTCTCGCGCTCCGGCGCGCCGGCGCGACCTTCCTTGACGGCGAGGACGCCGCGCGGGAGCGGAAGGACGAGCTCACCCGCGCGGACATGATTTCGGCGGGACTCTCCGGCTCGGCGGACGCCTCCATGCGCCGCGCGGCGCTCTGCCGCGAGCTCGACCTTCCCGAGAAGCTGAGCGGCCCCGCGCTCTTCTCCGTCCTCCGCGCGCTTGTCACACGCGAGGAACTGTTTGCGCTTTCGGATAAAATTTCGGAAAAGGGTTGACTTATAGCGCGCTCCAGGGTATATACTTTACTTATCGGCCGTAAATCTCCTTTCGGGCGGCGCCCGGAGGGTAAAAATACGGCGGCGGGACTTCCCGCCGTCAACTTAAAAAATACTATGGAGGTATTGAAATGGCTTCAAAAGTCTACTTCACCCGCACTATCACCCCCGAAAAGGTCGTGGAAATGTTCGATATGCTCCACAAGGAGCTGCCGGGCAAGGTCGCGCTCAAGGTGCACTCCGGCGAGATGGGCAATCAGAACTTCCTGCGTCCCGAGTTCTGGAAGCCGATGTTTGACCACGTCGGCGGCACGATAGTCGAGACCAACACCGCCTACGGCGGCTCCCGCGCCACCACCGACGTCCACCTCAAGACCCTCGAGGACCACCACTGGACGATGTTCCCCACCGAGATACTCGACAGCGAGGGTCCGGACGACGTTCTCGAGATACCGAACGGCAAGAAGATAAAGCAGAACTTCGTCGGCAAGAACATGAAGAAGTACGACTCGATGCTCGTCCTCTCGCACTTCAAGGGTCACGCGATGGGCGGCTTCGGCGGCGCGCTCAAGCAGCTCTCGATAGGCGTCGCCTCCGCGCACGGCAAGGCGAACATCCACGGCGCGGGCCATCCCGACAAGATGTGGCAGACGAATCAGGACGACTTCCTTGAGTCCATGGCGGACGCCGCCGGCTCGGTCATAGAGTTCTTCAAGGGCAACATCGCCTACATCAACGTAATGAAGAACCTCTCGGTCGACTGCGACTGCGACGGGCACGCATCCGCGCCCTGCATGCATGACATCGGCATCCTCGCCTCCGTCGACCCGATAGCGATAGACCAGGCGTGCGTCGACCTCGTGTACGGCTCGGACGACCCCGGCAAGCCCGCGCTCATCGAGCGTATCGAGAGCCGCCACGGCATCCACACGATAGAGGCCGCCGTCGAGCACGGCTACGGCTCGCGCGAGTACGAGCTCATCGAAGTAAAGTAAATCATTGAGAAAACAGGGCGGGACATCTTGTCCCGCCCTCTTTTTTATACGAAAAGATATTGCCTGTACACCACCAGCATATACGCGGCCTTGACACCCAGGTACGCGAACACTGCAAAGCACAGC
>CANRJS010000029.1 GCA_947631015.1 uncultured Clostridia bacterium | reverse complement strand
ACCCCCTGATGTAGTACTCTCATTTTCCTACATCAGGGGGCTTTTGTCTATTGTCTGTTTTTACTGGGGCGGTTCAGAAATCTCCCGGGCTTTTGTACATTATTGAGTTCTCGGGGCTTACTCCTGCTCGCCCTCGCCCTCGACCTCGTGAGCTATCTCCTCGGAGATCTCGAGCTTCCCATCCTCGCTGGAGGCGACAACGGTATCGGTGACGTATCCGCCATCTTCCTCCTCGGGCTCGGGCTTCGCGGCAGGCTCCTCGGTCTTCTCCGGCTCGCTCAGCGCGCGGATGCTCAGCCAGACCTTGTGGTTCTCCTCGTCGACGTTGGTTATCTTGGCCTCGACGACCTGACCCTCGCTGAGGACGTCCTCCGGCTTGTCTATGCGGCGGTTGGCTATCTGGGAAATGTGGATAAGACCGTCAACGCCGGGGACTATCTCGGCAAACGCGCCGAAGGTCATCAGCTTGACGACCTTGACCTGCGCGACGTCGCCTATCTTGTAGCCGGTCATGAACTTCGTCCACGGGTTGTCCTCCGGACGGCGGATGCCGAGGGAGATCTTGTGCTTCTCGCGGTCAAGACCTATGACGTGAACGTGTACCTGGTCGCCGACCTTGAGCACGTCGGAGGGCTGACGGATGCGCTTCCAGGAAATCTCGGAGACGTGGACCATGCCGTCCACACCGCCGATGTCAACAAACGCGCCGTAGCTCGTGAGACTCTTGACGGTGCCGTCATACTCCTTGCCGACCTCTATGTCGTTCCAGATGGCCTCGGCGCGCTCGCGGCGGAGAGCAGCCTCAACGCGGCGGATGGAGCCGACGACGCGGCGGCGGGCACGATTGACCTCGGTTATCTTGAGCTTGATGCGCTGGCCGATGAGCTGGGCAAGCTCGCCCCCGCGCGGCACGCCGGTCTGCGAAGCGGGCACGAACACGCGCACGCCCTTGACCATGCTGACTATGCCGCCCTTGTTCTCCTCGGTCACGATGCCTTCCATGGTGTCGCCGCTCTCGCAGGCGTTCTCAACGTCCTCCCAGCCCTTGATGCTGTCGAGGCGCTTCTTGGAGAGCATTGCGGTTCCCTCGCCGTCGTTGACACGGACGACGAATACCTCTATCTCATCGCCAACCTTCACGAGTTCCTCCGGCTTGGCGTTAGGATCGTCGCTGAGCTCGCTGAGCGGTATGTAGCCCGCGTGCTTGGTTCCGAGATCGACCTGGATTTCGGTAGGTGTGATGCTCATGACGGTGCCGGTCATTTTCTCGCCGCTCGTGAGCGTTTTGAACGACTGTTCGAGCATTTCCTCGAATCCGGGTTCGCCGGTCTCAGCAGGCTCCGACACCCTTTCCTCAGCCGTTTCCATGACTTCCTTCTCAGGCTCAGTCACGTTATTTTTCATTTCATCCATTTTCCTGTTGACCTCCTCTATTATCCACTTCGGCGTGGACGCGCCGGCAGTGATGCCCACGCTTTTATAGCCGCCGCGAAGCTGAAGCTCGTCCGCCCGTTCGACCCAGTAGGTCTCAGGGCATTTTTCAAGGCAGAGCTCATAGAGACGGCGGGTGTTTGCGCTGCGCCTGTCTCCGACGACTATCATACAGTCGCACCTGCCCGCGAGCTCGACCGCTTCCGGCTGCCGACTATTCGTGGCTTTACATATTGTATCAAAAATTTCGGGATTTGTACACAGTTTTTTTGAAATTTTCAGACATTTTTTATAGAAGTCTGCATTGAGAGTAGTTTGTGCAACAAATGTTATGCAATTCTTGTCATTTTCCGCTAAATTAAGTAACCATTTTTCCAGTTCGGTTTCGTCCGAAAAAACGGCGTACCTGTCCGCGCGGCTCGTTATGCCCTTCACTTCGGTGTGTTCCGGGTCGCCGATGACCACAAGTATGCGCCCTTCGGCGCTCGCCTCTGCGGCGATCGAGTGTATCCGGCGGACGTAGGGACAGGTCGCGTCCACCGCGGGAATGTGCTCCCGCTCTATCCGCTCATACACCGATCTCGGCGCGCCGTGCGAGCAGATTATAAGCGTCTCGCCCTCACGCAGCTCGTCAAACCCGCCTATCATCCGCGCGCCGTCCCGCTCAAGCTCCGCGACGACCTCGGCGTTGTGGACTATCGGCCCGAGCGTCGCCGCGGGACCGCTCTTCGCGGTCTCCTCCGCGAGCTTCACCGCGCGGTCGACGCCGAAGCAGAATCCCGCGCTTTTTGCTACTTCTACCTTCACCTCTTCACCTGCTCGCCGAGCGCGCGTATCCGCGCCATGAGATCATCCACCGCGAGGCGGTACGCCTCGGACGTCGGCACGCTGCGGTCGCGCTCTATGCTGTACGGCTCGCCGAAAACGATGTCCACCCTGCCGAATATGACCGGGGGCTTCCGCTTCTCGGAAATGTAGACCGGCAGCAGCTTCGCGCCGGAGTGGAGCGCCATCATAACGACGCCGGTCTTCGCCTCGGCGTCCTCGCCCGCGTCCACGCGCCGTCCCTCCGGGAAGATGATGATGTTTCCGCCCTCCTTGAGGTGGGCGATGGTCTGCTTTATCGCACCGATGTCGCTCTTTCCTCGCTGGATGAATATTATCAGGTGCCCTGCTATCCTGCGGAGTATGCCTACCTTCCCGAGCTCTGCCTTCGCCATGAACTTGGTGTAGTGGTAGCCGGTTTTGTTCTTCATCTTTACCGCCACCATCAGCGGATCCGCCATGGAGGTGTGGTTGCCGCAGATGATGCACGGCCCGTCGGTGACGTTCTCACGTCCCTTCGTGTGTATGCGGTAGAAGATACCGAACCACAGCCAGAGAAGAAAATAGTAGAACTTATACAGCCCCTTATGCTTTACCATATCCCCGCTCCTTTGCGATTTTAAGAACAGCTTCGACGCTTCCCTCTATGTCGAGCCCGGTCGTGTCGACCGTCACCGCGTCCTCCGCCGCGCGGAGAGGCGCTATGTCACGGGTGGAATCCGTCCTGTCCCGCCACTCGAGGTCGCGCTTCACTTCCTCGAAGCTCACGTCCTGACCCTTCGCGCGGAGCTCGTCATACCTCCGGCGCGCGCGGGCATCGACCGACGCGGTGAGGAATATCTTCACCTCGGCGTCCGGCAATACGACCGTGCCGATGTCCCGTCCGTCCATGACGACGCTCCCCTCGCGCGCAAACCTCCTCTGCAAGTCCAGAAGCGCCGCGCGGACCTCCGGCAGCTTCGAGACGGTCGCCGCGTATATGGAAGCCTCCGGCGTGCGTATCGCCTCGCTCACGTCCTCCCCCGAGAGAAAGACATGCTGTCCGTCCGGCCCGTGCCGAAGCGAGAGCTTTATCTCGGGCAGCAGCGCCGCGACTGCGGCGCGGTCGTCCGGCGGGACGTTCTTTCTTCTGACGTACAGTCCGACGGCGCGGTACATCGCGCCGGTGTCGATATAGACGCATCCGAGCCTCCGCGCGGTCTCACGTGCGACGGTGCTCTTTCCCGCGCCGTTCGGCCCGTCTATCGCTATTGCAAAGCGTTTCATCTCAGCCTCCGTGTATAAAGCAATCAACTTGTCAAATATTTTTGCAAGCAGCGCTCGTGTATTTGCCTGGAAAGTTCTCTAACTTTACAGCACCCCGAGCTCCTCCGCCGCGGACACCCCCGCCGCGCGGCCGGTCGCCCACGCTATCTGGAGATTGAAGCCGCCGGTGTAGGCGTCCACGTCTATCAGCTCTCCCGCAAAGTACAGACCGTCCGTCAGCTTCGAGCGCATGGTGCGCGGGTCTATCTCCTTTACCGAGACGCCGCCCGAAGTGACGACCGCCTCCGCTATCGGACGCGCGCCGCTTATCTCGAGCCGGAAGCCCTTCACCGCCTCCGCGAGCGCGGCGCGCTGCGCACGCGTCACCTCGTTTACGCGGAGGGACGGGTCAAGACCCGCCTGCCTAAGCGTTTCCGGTATCATGGCTCTCGGCAGCAGCGTGCCGAGGATGTTTTCAAGCGTCCTGTTCGGATGCTCCGCGAAGTCGCGGAGGATACGTCGGTCGAGCTTCTCCAGGTCGAGCGCGGGCTTCATGTCAATTAGGATGTGGTAGCGGTTCTCGGCGAAGTTTCTCAGATGCGCAGACATTGACAGCACCACCGGGCCGCTTATCCCGAAGTGAGTGAACAGCAGCTCCCCGAAGTCCTCGTAGACCTGCCGCCCGCTGCCCGTAAAGGCTTTCACCTTTATGTTTTTCAGACCGAGACCCGCCATTGCGGAGCAGTCCGGCGTGCTCACCTCGAGCGGGACTATCGACGGCAGCAGCGCGCCGACGCTGTGCCCCGCGCTCTTTGCGAGCCGGTACCCATCCCCGGTGGAGCCGGTGGCGGGGTACGAAAGTCCGCCCGTGGCAAGTATAACAGCTTTACAGCTTACCGCGCCGCTCTCGCACTCGACGCCGGTCACTCTGCCGTCTTCGAGGACGAGCCGCTTTGCCCGTGAATGTATCACCTTTACACCGAGACGGTCAAGCTCGCATCGAAGACAGTTCACGACGTCCGCCGCGCGGTCGCTCTCCGGAAAGACCCTCGCGCCGCGCTCGGTCTTGAGCGGGACTCCGTGCGCCTCGAACCACTCCATAGCGGCGGACGGGGGGAACGCGGCAAGCGCGCTGAACAGGAAACGTCCGTTCCCCGGAGCGTTCCGTATCACCTCGTCCGCTCCGCAGTTGTTTGTGAGGTTGCAGCGTCCCTTTCCGGTGATGCCGAGTTTCCTTCCGAGTTTGTCGTTCCGCTCTATCAACACTGTCTCGGCGCCGCGCTCCGCCGCCGAAACGGCGGCGAACATCCCCGCGGCGCCGCCGCCCACGACGGCGAGCTCAGTCTTCATTCTCGTCCTCTCCGGTGATCGATTTCTCGTAGGTCTCATACTCGTCCCATATATTCTCGAGCACCGAGAAGGTGTCGGAGATCTCGTCTCTCCTGTGCTGCGCAAGCGCCACGACAAGCGAGTTCACAAGGCTCAGCGGGGCCACGAGCGAATCAACAAACGACGCCATCTCGCACGGCGCGTAGAGCGGGCAGGGCGAAAGCTTCGCAATAGGGCTTGCCGGTCCGTCGGTTATCGAGACGATGCCCGCGCCCCTGTCCCGCGCAAAGCGCATGCCTCGAAGCGTCCGCTTCGAGTAGCGCGGGAAGGTGATGCCGATAACGACGTCTCCCTCCCCTACGCGGAACAGCTTTTCGAATATGTCGCCGCTCTTCGAGCCGTCCTCAAGTACCGTCACGTTCTCGAACATGAGGTGCATGTAGTAGCCGAGGAAGTCCGCGAGGAACGCGGCGGTGCGCAGACCAAGTATGTATATCCTCTTTGCGGAAAGTATCATCTTTACCGCCTTTTCAAAGGACTCCTCCCCGATCGCCGCAAGCGTCGCGCGGATCTTGTTTATGTCGCTCTCCATCACGGCCTCGAGCACACTCTGACCCTCGAGCCTGTCCCACGTCAGCTCGAGGCGCTGGAGGCTCGTGAGCCTCCCCTGAACTATGTCGCGCAGGTCGCGCTGCATGTGCGGATAGCCGCTGTAACCGAGCTCGGTGGCAAAACGCACGACCGTGGACTCGCTCACGCCGGTGACGCTTCCAAGCTTGCTTGCGGTCATGTATGCCGCCTTGTCGTAGTGCGTCTCTATGTAGTCGGCTATCCTGCGCTGACCCTTCGAGAACCTGTCCCGTCCGGCCTCTATGCGCGACATGAGGTCGCTTGTCATGGATATATCCCCCCGTCTCTTTATTATTGTGTATACTCTAAACCGCAGGCATGTCATCGCTCGCTCTTTGCGAGGTTTTTAAGGTAACGTATCTCCTTTTTTTCGAGCCGTCGCCACTCTCCAGGCGCAAGGCCGCCGAGCGTCAGCTCGCCTATCTTCACTCTCCGCAGCCGCAGGACGTCCATCCCGGCGGCGGCGCACATTCTCCGTATCTGGCGGTTCTTTCCCTGTGTTATGACTATCTCGAGCCGGCCGCGCGTCCCGTTCCTGCCGAGAAGCGAGACCCTCGCCCTCTCTATCGGCTCGCCGTCGAGCGTATCCATGTCCCGCAGGGCGTCGAGCGCCTGTTCGCCGAAGGGCTCGACCGTTACGCGGTAGGTCTTCGGCACACGGCTCGAGGGATGCGTGAGGGCGCGGGCAAGCGCCCCGTCGTTTGTGAGGATGATAAGTCCCTCGCTCGTGAGGTCGAGGCGTCCCACCGGGTAGACCCGCTCGCCGCAGTCCACAAGGTCGGTGACGGTCCTCCTTCCACGGTCGTCCGAGGACGCGGTGAGCACCCCGCGCGGCTTGTTGAGAAGAATGTACTCCGGCTCCGGCGCGGCGGCGAGCGGCGTTCCGTCCACCGCTATCACGTCCGCGTCCGGGTCGGCGCTCATGCCTACCGTCGCCGTGACGCCGTTCACCGTGACCGCTCCGGCCTCGATAAGCTTCTCCGCCGCGCGGCGCGAGCAGACGCCGTATGCCGATATTATCTTCTGAAGGCGCTCCTTCACGGCAAAGACTCCTCCCGTCAGAAAAAAACGTACTCAATCACATGTTGCATTATATCATAATCCCAGTTTCCACGCAAGGGTTTCAAACCAGTCCTTCAGCTTTTCGGAGAAGCTGAGTTCTCTCGGCTCCGCGCGCTCCGAGCCGGAGGCGTAGACAAGCGTAACGTGGGCAAGCTCCGCGCCGTCGAGCCGCACAACGACCTCTCCCGCCGGGCTCCCGGCCTCCACCGGCGCGTAGACGAAGCGCGCAAGGTAAGTCTCGGTCTCGAGCCGCGCAAGCTCGTCGTCGGTGAGGGAAAGCGTCACCGAACGCTCGGCGCGGACGGCGGCCTTCGCCGCAAGTCCGCCCTCGACCGGCTGGTACGCAAACACCTTGTCGGAGGAGACTACCTCCCGCGCCGTATAGCGCCGGAACGCCCAGTCGTACAGACGCTCGTGGTCGCGCCAGTCGTCCGGCGCGTCGAGCGTCACGACTATGACGAGCCGACCGTCCCGCTCCACAGCGCTCACGAGGCACCTTCCCGCGACGGTGGTGTAACCCGTCTTGACGCCGACGCATCCCTCGACGCGCCGCAGCAGCTTGTTGTGGTTTGTCATCGTCCTGCCGGCAAACGTCCCCGAATAGGTCGAGACTATCTCGCGGAACGCGGCGTTTTTCATTGCCTCCGCCGCGAGAATCGCGAGCTCCTTTGCCGTGGTGTGGTGTCCGTCCGCGTCGAGACCGTTCGGGTTTGCAAACGAGGTGTTTTTGAGCCCCATGCTTCCCGCTCGCTCGTTCATTGCGGCGACGAAGCCCTCCTCGCCGCCGGCGTGGAGGCTCGCGACCGCCCGCGCGGCGTCGTTGCCGCTCATCAAAAGGAGACCGTAGAGAAGGTCTCGGAGCGCGACGCGCTCCCCGTACTTCAGGTACATCGACGAGCCCTCCGCCGCCATCTCCCGCGAGAACTCTACCTCCGCGTCCTGCGGGAAGCTCTCGAGCGCGACGAGCGCCGTCATTATCTTAGCCGTAGACGCCATCGGGCGCACCGTGTCCCCCGCGCCGCAGGCGAGGAACCTCCCCGCCGTCGCGTCGTACACGGCAAAGGACGCCGCGCTCACACTGGGAACGGATGCCGCGTCCGCACGGACGGGCGCGGGAAGCGCGGCGAGCATCGCCGCCGCGAGGACGAACGCAAGTATCTTCTTCAAAAACTACCACCCCGCACAAGTATTGCACGGGGTGGGGAAAATTATGAGCTTATTCCGCAGGTGCTTCGGGCAGGGCGGTATCGTCGCCGTCGGTGTGGTCGGCGGGCTCGCCCGCCTCGCTCTCCTTCGCTTCCTTCTTAGCTCTGCGCTTATCCATAAACGCGCCGAGCTTGTCCGCGACTATCGGCATGACCTCCGCTATCCTGTCAAACGGATTTACTCCGGACGTCTCGACATTTATCACGCGGACGTTTCCGCCCGACACGACAAGGAAGAGCACGGGGGTGATGCTCACCCCGGAGCCTATTCCGCCTCCGAAATTGGAGTTCGGATTATTTGAGTTCTTGCTGCCGAACTCGCTTCCTCCGCCGCCGAGACCCATTGACAGCTTGGAAACCGGTATGATGGTCGTGCCGTCCGGGGTGGTTATCTGCTCCCCGATTATCATATTCACGTCCACCATTTCCTTTATTCTCCGAAGCGCCATGTCAAGCATATTGGTTACCGGCTTTTCCATTAAACGCACCGCCTTTCTTCCCGTTTTTCAGTATTGTAACGAGCACCCTGAAGCCCTTCGAGAACGCAAACCTCACGAGCCGCCCGACCGATACCGACACTCTGAGCTCCAACTCGACTATCGGCTTCTCCGCCTCGAAGTCAAGGTCGATCGAAACGGAGTACTTTTTTACGTTTTTGTTATTGTCCAAATGCGGGATGATTATACCCGCCGCACACCACGCGTATCCGTATATCGACGCGGCGGACGCCGGATCCTTTTTGTTTGCGGACACGAACTTCACCCGGAAGATGTCGGTGTACACCATGTCAAAGAAGTCCGCCACCGCCTCGAGCGCGAAATCTATCACCTCGCCGAGACCTCCGAGCCGCTCGATGATGCCCGGCTCGCCCTCCTTCTTCTCCTTTTCGGGTTTGGGCTTTTCATGCTTCTCGGGCTTCTCCTTCTTAGGCTCGGAGGGCTTCTCCTTCTCGGGTCGCGGGAACAAATCTATCCTCACGCCCGCGATCTTTGCGTATGCGGAAAACTTCCCCTCCGCGAGTGCCGCTCCGAGGCGGATGCGGACAAATCCGAGCGCTATGAGGATCGCCGCGATACACGCCAACACTATCAGCGCCGTCATGCTCCGCACCTCCCGTAAATTTTAGCGAGGCTCGTCCTCCCGCGTGTCCGCAGCCGCCGCCTGCTCCGCGCTGAGGCGCGCGAGCGTCGCAAGCTCCTCAAGTCCGTTCGGCTCCGCGCCGTCCTCAGGGCTTTCCTCTGCGGGCGCGTCCCCGGGACCTTCGTCTTCGATTTTGAGCTGTCCTTCGAGCATGCCTTCCTCGTGCGCACCGATGTCCGGCAGCTCGGAGAGCCCGCTTATCCCGAAGGTACGCAGGAACGCGTCGGTCGTGCGGAAGAGACGCGGCCGTCCAGGGACGTCCATGTACCCGCAGTCCTCGACAAGTCCGCGCTCGGCAAGGCTCCCGACGGTACTCGAACTGTCAACCCCGCGTATCTGCTCGATATATGCGCGCGTCACCGGCTGGTAGTAGGCTATGACCGCGAGCACCTCCATGGCCGCGCGGCTCAATGGAGGCGGTTTCCGGAGTTCGAGCGCGCGCCGCACCTGCGGCGCAAACTCCGGCGAGGAGGTCATCTGCCACGAGTCCTCGAGGCGGACTATCCTCATTCCGCGCCGCTCGAAGCTGTACCTGCCCGAGAGCTCGGACAGCGCCGCCTCGACCGTCTCCTCCGGCAGCTCGAGCGCTTCGGCTATCTTGCTCTGCGCCACAGCTCCGCCGGACGCGAAGAGGATGCCCTCGAGCACCGCTCCCAAATCGTTGATATCCATTATCGACCTGCTTTCCTGCCGCTGCATCTCTGTCGCGGCGAATCGCACTCGCTTCGCTCTGCTATTCCCACGCGGTCGGCGACCGCGTGGGAGCCCTTCCGATTGAAATGCTCGGGGCAAGTGAATTGCCCCTGCACAAAGTTAGCGGCTTTGCCGCTAACTTCAACCGCGCGAACCGGCGCGGCGAATCGCGCTCCGCGAGGAGTATTTTCCCGTTTCGATTCGTACAATGTCGGGACGTCGGCGCGAAGCGCCGAGGTCTAATGCGCCCGGTAGACAGTCGGACGCAGTAGAGGTGCGAGGGCGCATTGTACACGCCGCCGGGAAAAATAAATTGACCTTTATTTCGCGCCTAACGGAGCGAAACTCTGCGAGGCAAGCGCTGAAGGTACATCGCTTTACCAATCAATCTTATCACATCGTCCGGCGTTTTTCAAGAGTTATCCCTTGGCTTTTCCCAAGGAAACGGCGCTTCGGATGGATTTTTCTTCTTTCGGCCGCCGCGTTGACGTCAGAAAAGCGAGATATTCGTCGCTATGTTCGACCTCACCTTCCGCTTGGTGACGTGCTCCCCCTCTCCTACGCTGCCGGTGAGCAGCTCGGAGGACGGGTCGTGCGCCGAAAAGCGGCGCTTCGCCGCCTCCGTGCCGCCGTCCGTCGCGTAGCAGTAGACGCATCCGTTGAGGCAGGTGTTGTACGCGCCGATGTCTGTCGACTCACAGCACCCGCAGCCCGCGCGCTGGTTCCTGTCCCGCGAAACGTCGAGCCTCTGCCCTATCATCTTCTCTATCCGCTCGCGGTCGATGCAGGCGGAGCGCTCTATTCCGAACCTCTCAAACCCGCTCTCACAGCAGGCGACGGGGCGGATGCCGTGCTGCCGCGCCGTCTCCGCCATGAACGGGGCAAGCTCCTCCGTTTCGCTCCCGTCCGGCGCGCGGAAGGAGGGCGCGCGGAGCTTCGCATAGATGTCGACAAGGCTGAGCGTCACCGTGTCGGTGTGGCCCTCAAACAGTTCGCACAGCCGCCGGAACTCCTCCTTGTGGCGCTTCACGTCAAAGCCCTCCGTGAGAAGTATAGGGTCGTACCTCCAGACCGTCCGTTCCGCGCCGATGCGGCGCGACAGGCGAAGAAACGTCTCCTCAATTTTCGGCTTCGGGCGAAGGTTCCGCTCAACGTCCCGTCCGTAAGGCGTCAGCGTGAACTGAAAGTAATAGGAGTACCCGAGACGGTCGAGCCCGTCGAGGTGCTGAAGGAAATTTTCCGGGTCTTTCGTCCAGAACACTATGCAGTCGACGACGTCCGGCGTGAGCGGTACGCGCGAGATCTGCGCATGGTTCATCGGGTTCCGCACGAGCGCGTACCCCGCGCGGAGCCTCCGCATGAGCCACTCGCCGTAAAAGCACGGTATGTCGGTCCGGCGGGACGCGGAGAGTATCATTCTTCTTCTCCGTTCTCCGCTATGTTACCAGTCTCGGGAGTCTTCTCCGCGCCGTCCTGCGGCTCTGCCCTTCGCCGCCCGGAGGACGCGCAGAGAAGTATGTCCTCGCCGTCGTCCTCTATCTCGATACTGCCGACGCGGCAGAGCTCGAGCAGCGCGAGGAAGGTCGCTATCAGCTCGGTGCGGCTCGAGCAGGTCTTCCACAGCTCGTCGGGATGCACCCTCGGGCGGAAGATGAACCTCTGCTCAAGCTCGGAGAGCTTTGCGTCTATCGAATACTGCTCGTGGCCGACGATGCCGCGGAACGCCGCCACCGGCGGCGGGAGCTTCCTGTCGGTGCGCTCGCGCATGTCTGCGAGCGCGCGCAGAAGCTCGTCGGTCATATGGGTATGGCGGTAGCCCTTGTCCTGCGGCAGAGGCTCCGCCGGGCGGACGTAGATGTTCCGTCCGAGCTCGCTGTGCGCGGCGAAGTAGTCCGCGCCGAGCTGCATACGGCGGTACTCCTCCATCTGCTGCCGCTCCTCGAGGGATTTGATAAGCTTTTCCATCTCCTCGCGGGTCTCCTCGTCCTCCTCGGAGAGCATCATGCGCGTCTTGAGCCAGACGAGGTGTGAGGCCATGACCACGAACTCGCTTGCTACCTCGAGGTCGAGCGCCTTGCGCGCGCGTATCCACGCGAGGTACTGGTCGAGTATCAGTGAGATCTGTATGTCCTTTATCTCTACCCTGTTGCGGTTGAGAAGGTGCAGTATGAGGTCGAGAGGGCCGTCAAAGTCGCGCGCGCCCTCCCTGTCCTGCACCACTCCGTCAAGATGAAATGTGAGCTGTTCCAAAACTGCCTCCAAAAGCCGTAGTTTTGCCGTTCAGTTCAGCCCGAACGGCAGGCGCGCGAGCCATCTGAATGCGTACAGAACCGCCTCCCGCGCGGGCATAAGTATCTTCGTAAAGAAATCCAACTGTGGAAACACCCTGCCTAGGAGCATCAGCGCGATGAGCACGAGCATCCCGTACCGCTCATAGCGGTACAATCTGAAGTACGCGCTCTCCGGCAGGAGCGCGCCGAGTATCTTTGACCCGTCGAGCGGCGAGAACGGAATGAGGTTGAATATCCCGAGGCCGGTGCTGAGCGCGGCGGTGTAATAGCAGAAGTTGTAGAGTATCTGCACAAGCTCGCTTGCCCGTCCTGCGCTCAGAACATACGCCTCAAGGCATGCGCTGAAGAACACGAACACAAGCGCTATCGCGAAGTTCATCAGCGGCCCCGCCGCGCCGACTATCGCCATGTCGCGCCGCGGATGTTTTAAGTTCCGCATATTCACCGGGACGGGCTTTGCCCAGCCGAATCCGATGAGCACCATCGCTATTGCGCCCACCCAGTCGATGTGCTTCAGCGGGTTCAGGGTGAGACGGCCGGCGTTCTTCGCCGTCGGGTCGCCGAGCCTGTACGCCGCAAACCCGTGCGCACACTCGTGAAGGACAATACATATCAGCATCGCGAGTATAACAGGCACCCACTCGCTCGCGATAGCAAGAAGCATCTCCGGGACGTTCTGCCACGTCCCCCACTGTATGAGGCCGGCAGCAAACAACGCGCTCATTCGAACACCTCCCCATCCGCGCGCAGGAAACGCAGGCGGGCGTACCGCGCGAAGTCCGGCGCTTTTCCGTCGGACGCGAGCGCGTCCGCAAAATATCTCGGGTTTATCGGCGCGTTCCGCGCGTCCAGCCGTGCGAGAAGCACGACCGAGCGTCCGTCGCGCGACTCCTCTCTTATATCGGCAAACGCGTCACGGAGGTTTGATTCCTTCACGCCGCCCTTGCTTTTCTTCATCACTAGGATGTTTTCCGCCGAGAAGGTTTCGAGTATACCGTCCGGGACGCCGCCGTCGTAGATAAATTCGAGGGCGTAGTCCGCGAAAGCCATCTCCTTTACAGACCTCTCCGGGGTGTAAAGCCTTACAGCTTTAATGTCCTGCGGAAGCACCGAAGCAAGCCGCCCGAGCGCGTCCGGAGCCATGTCGTCCTTCGTGTCGAAATCGACTATCTCGGCGTACCCTTCGACGCCGACCGGCAACGGGTACGCCACCGAAATTCTCGGGTGAGGGTTGAAGCCCTGCGAGAACTTCAGCGGGAAGCCGGCGCGCATGAACGCGCGCGTGAAGGTCCGCATGACGTCGAGCTGGGAGAGGTATTTCGCCGTCCCGACCTTCTGAAATATAAGTCTTAATTCACTCATCGCACTTCACCCCGTTCTCAAGCAGGCAGTTTGCCCCGCATCCGGTACACTGCACGCGGCAGTCCGGCGAGATCTCCGAGCGGTACGCCGCGTGACGCTCGCGGAGCATGTGGGAAAACTTCACACCGACGTCGATGTGCGACCACGGAAGGACCTCGTCCTCCCCGTGCTCGCGCGTGGCGTAGAAGTCCGGGTCTATCCCGACCTTGCGGAACGCCTCCATCCAACGGTCGAAGCTGTAGTATTCGTTCCAACCGTCGAACTTCGCGCCGTCCCGCCAAGCCTGCTCGAGAACGTCCGCAAGGCGGCGGTCTCCGCGCGCGAACACCGCTTCGAGAAAGCTCGTGGACGGCTCGTGCCAGTCGAGATTAATCGCGCGCGGCATCTTCGGGCGGAGAAGCTCGATCTTGCGCAGGAACTCCTCACGCGTGTTCTGCGCCTCCCATTGGAACGCGGTGAACGCCTTCGGCACGAAGCACGCCACCGACGCAGTTATCTTCACCCCGCGCCCGGAGGTCGAGTGCTTCTTTGCAAGCTGCCACATCCTGTAGCTGAGACCCGCTATCGCCTCGACGTCCTCGTCGGTCTCGGTGGGAAGTCCTATCATAAAGTATATCTTCAGGGTGGAATATCCGCCCTCGAAGGCGATACGGCAGGTGTTTGCAAGCTCCTCCTCGCGGACGTTCTTGTTTATCGCGTCGCGGAGGCGCTGGCTTCCCGCCTCCGCCGCGAAGGTGAGTCCGCTCTTGCGCACCTTCTGCACCCGCTCCATCAGCTCGTAGGAGAAGTTGTCGGCGCGGAGGCTCGGAAGCGAGAGGTTTATCATCCTCGGCTCGCAGTATTCGAGGAGCCCGTCGCACAGCTCGCCGAGGCCCTTGTAGTCGGAGGTGGAGAGGCTCGAGAGCGAAATTTCCTCGTAGCCCGAGTGTTCGAGGGCGCGCTTCGCCTGTTCGACGAGCACCTGCGGGCTCTTGCGGCGCACGGGACGGTATATCTGTCCCGCCTGACAGAAGCGGCAGCCGCGTATGCATCCGCGCATCAGCTCGAGCGTCACGCGGTCGAACACGACCTCGGTGGAGGGTATGACCGTCTCGCTCGGGAAGTACATATGGTCAAGGTCGGTGACTATTCGCTTTCTCGGGTGCTCCGGCGCGCCGTGCGTCGCGGTGATGCTCTTCACCGTGCCGTCCTCGTTGTAAAGGACGTCGTAAAACGACGGGACGTACACCCCGGGTATCTTCGAGAGGCGCGTAAGGAGCTCGGTCTTGTCCGACAGTCCCTCGCGCTTCGCCTGCTGTATGCAGCGCACGACCTCGACGTTCATGTCCTCGCCCTCGCCGAGGACGAACGCGTCCACAAACGCGGCGAGCGGTTCGCCGTTGTAGGCGCAGGAGCCGCCTGCGATGACGAGCGGGAATATGTCGCGCCTCTCCGCCGCGCGGAGCGGCAGACCCGCGAGGTCGAGCATGTTCAGCACGTTCGAGTAGCACATCTCGTACTGGAGCGTGAAGCATATCAGCTCGAAGTCCTTTATCGGGTCGCCCGACTCGAGCGCGTAGAGCGGCAGCCCTGCCGCGCGCATCTCGCCCTCCATGTCCGGCCACGGCGCGAAGACGCGCTCGCACCACACGCCCTCCATGTTGTTCTTTATCCCGTAGAGTATCCGCAGGCCGAGGTTGCTCATCCCGACCTCGTATGTGTCGGGAAAGCAGAACGCGACGCGCGTATCCACCGTGCTCTTGTCCTTTATTATCGCGCCGTACTCGCCGCCGACATATCTCGCCGGCTTCTCGACGCGGGAAAGTATCCTCTCAAGCGTTTCGGTCATTTTCATCCTCCGTAACGACAAAACACATTTTCACAGATAGTTTTATTACGGCATATCGTTAGCGATATGCCGTAATGTGCCATGTTTTGCGGTTCCGCCCGAGGGGCGGGAGCAAAACGGCAATAAATCAAACATAATAGCCGCTCTGCGGCTATTATAGCACAATGTCACCAATCGCGCAACAGAAAAGGCTCCGCAAAAGCGGAGCCGGCAGGTTGGCGGAGTATGCCAAAATGTGTACTTTTTGGTGTGTTTGTCGCACCCAAAAAGTTTATTGTATTATAGCATACCTTTGTTCGACTTTCAATACTTTTTGCACAAAAATTTCGGCGATTTTTGACAGCGGCGGGAAATCGTTTCCGCTTGCGGGAATGTACACTATATTGTTATTTGGAGGTTTTGTTATGGTTATGGATATGCTTATTACGTTTTTGCTAATTGGGCTTGGCGGAGTGCTTGTTATAGCATTTTTCGTTCTGATCGCCCGTAAATTTGCATCCATAGCGGAAATGAAGGGTCATCAGGGATATTTCTGGTGGTGTCTGCTGCTAGGAGCCGTCGGCTGGGCCATGGTCATAGCTCTGCCCGACCGCAAGATCCAGTTCCCCGACTATTCCAAATTGATCGCTTCTGCCGCTAAGCAGGAACCGGCGCCCGGCAAAAGCGAACCCGACGACCGCCTTCCGAGGCTTTGATGAGGTGACAAGATGAGTGAACGCTATTCGCGGCTATATGCTCTTCCGGAAAATCTTTACCTTAACGGTTCCCCCGTCCTTATCGCGGCGGGGGCGCTGTTAAAGGACAACAAGGTGGATAAGGTCCTCGCACAGCTCAAGCTGTGCAACCTCTACCACTCCCCTCTTACCGCCTGTAAGGTACATATCCGGGCGTTCGAGCCCGGCGGAGCGGAGCTTGAAGGAGTAGAAGCACACTCCTATCTCGATATCCGTGTTAATAAGGGCAAAAATTTCGGCTCGCAGGAGGCCGTATATCTCCCCGACAATACGACGCGCCGCATATCCGTCTGCGTAGTTCAGGCGGTGTTTGAGGACGGTACGGTCTGGCAGCACCCTGCCACCGAGTGGTCGCAGCCCGGCTTCAAAATGCAGCGCATTTCGGAGCTGCTTGAAGATATAGAGCTTCAGAATCAGTATTCAAAAGAGGTCGGCGGCAGATGCACCTATGTTCCCGAGGTGCTCGGCAGTCTTTCGCTCTGCACCTGCGGTGCGCTGAATCTCACGGATGAAGGCAGCTGCCACGTCTGCGGCAGGAAAATGAAGGACCTGCTCTCCGCGCTTGATGTTGAGGAGCTCACCCGCAAGAGAGATGCCCGGATCGCTAAAGAGGAAGCCGAACGCATTGAGCGGGAGCGCATCGCGGAAGCCGAGCGGCAGGAACGCGAACGCCGGGAAGAAGCCGAACGCATCGGGCGGGAATGGGTCGCGGAGGAGCAGCGTATCGCCGCGGAACAGAGAAAGAAGCAGATTATAAAGATTGCTGTGTTAATCGGCGCAATTGTAGCAGTCGCTATTGCCGTTGTGTTGGTGATTACTCAGGTAATCGTGCCGGCAAATAAATACAAAGCGGCGGAAGAGCTACTTGCCGCTCGGGATTATGACGGCGCCATATCAACATTTAATGAACTGGGCAACTACAAGGATTCCTCGGAGCGTGCAGCTCACGTCCCCTATGTAAGAGCCGAAGATTTTCTTGCTGATTGCGAATATGATAGCGCTCTTGAAGCATTTAGAGCTTTGGGCGATTATGGCGATGCGGCGGAACGAGTTAAAGAGACAACATATTTAAAGGCAGAGCATTTATTGTCTGACAAATATTATGATAGCGCTCTCGAATTGTTCAAGTCACTTGATAATTACAGCAATGCGGCAGAATACGTTAACGAGATACTGCAAATAAAATATAATCAAGCAGAAAGCTTGCTTAATGCTGGTGATTATATCGAAGCAAAAGAAGCATTTAGTGAACTTGGCAATTATAAGGATAGCATCAGCAAGATTGAAGAATGTGAAAATGCTATTTTGGAAAGCAAGTATAACGCTGCACTCGTCTTGATGAATGAGAAAAAATACGAAGATGCAATAACAGTATTTGAAGAAATCGACAATTATAAAGATAGTAAAGATCAAATTACGCTCTGTATGACGACATTGGCAGAAAATTTCGTTTCGGCCGGAGATGCTGCTAATGCAATAAAATGGTATGAGGAACTTGGCGATAAGGAATCTGCAAATAAAGTCAGATACGATTATGTCCAAAATAATAAAGATAGTTCTAATTTAACGACATACCAATACTTAAAAACGCTTAAAGCAAATAATTATTTGGACTCTGTAAATATTTATAAAAATCTCTACCGCATTACAGGCAAATTGTTTTTTAACGAAGACAGCTATGATACGTCTACATCGAAGACTTCTATCAATTCGTATGACTCGGCAGGATTTCATGATGGGTATTGTCATTTTATACTCCAAGGAGGTCCCCCAGAAAAAGAAGTAAAAATAAAGATAGTATATGAAACACGTTACGGATATAACAATGTACCAAGCACGCCTTATAGGGTATGGTCGGAATTTGAGGACTCCGTAGAAGTCGAAAAGCATTATCATATCTCTTTATCTATAATTGCTAACATATACTATCATAGGGTTACAATATACGATATCGAAACAGGTGAGCAAATAGTTCAAGGGGTACTGGTATCTAAGCACTATGGGTGATAATTATGTCAAGGAATAATGGATATGAAATTGCACCGCTAAATCCCGGATGGATAAAAAAGCGGGTACCAGACAGTTATGCAGACGATGATTTAAGGGATTTAATTATGTTCTATGTAATTAATACGCCCTGCACTAACTTAAGTAACAGCGGCATTAGCTTAAGTGAATATGGTTGGCATAAAAACGTGTGGAAAAAAGAAACATTGAAAAATGCGCTCTTCGCAATTCCCGGGCTTGAGCGTGGCTCTTCATTTGTAGTTGCAAAGACGGCTGACGAGATGAAGGCTGCATGCGAAAAAGCATCGCTAAAGAAAAATTTTCATAAGGATCGTAGCAGAGAACGAATTGCCATTTTTAAAGGTCACTATAACGAATTTTTAAGTATTTGTTACCACATCCGTAATGCTTTTGCACATGGACGGCTTGCAATGTACGATTATGGAGATGGCAAGGACATAACATTCGTACTAGAAGACGGTGTGAAGAAAAACGGTGAGTTTCAAGTTCGGTCTCGTATGATTCTTAACAAGTCAACTTTATTGAAATGGATGTACATACTAAAATCAGGCACTTTATCTGAATAACCATTTATCTCTTTCATTAGTTTTGCCCCCGCCGCCCTGCGGCGGGAGTTCTTTTTACTCTCCCCTTCCCCCTCCCAGCATCCACAGCGCTATCCAGAGCATCGCGGCGTTGAAGCCGCCGTGCGCCGCGGCCCACAGTCCAAGCGCCGCGAGTGAGAAGGCGGTGAGAATATGTATCACGCGGAGCGCCGCCACCTCCCGGTCAAAGACCATGAGCAACAGCACGCGGAGAATTCCCCCGCCGTCGAGCCCCCGCGCCGGAAACAGATTGAACGCCGCGAGCAGGATATTCACGCCCGAAAAGACGTAGAGCGGCTCGCTCGCGAGCGCGCGCGCCGCGAACGCGCACGCGGCGCCGGCGGCGGCGTTGATAAGCGGCCCCGCCGCGAGCACCGCGAGCTCCGCGCGGTAACTGAGCCGCCACAACTCGCACCGCATCTCCATTCCGAGCGCGCCGAGCGTCACGCGCTCCACCCTTCCCCCGCACAGCGCGGAGACGGCGGCGTGCGCCGCCTCATGCAGTGCCGCCGCCGCGAGAAATTCCACGAAAAGCAGTCCGGGCGCGAACAGGCACCCGAGCGCCGCTATGACGATGAAGCCCGGCCGCAGCTCCAGCCGTCCGAGCCTCAGCGCTCCGTCAGCCGAGATCAAGGTACTGCGTCGGCTCGAGTATCTTGTCGCCCGAGCGCACCTCGAAGTGGAGGTGCGGTCCTGTCGACCAGCCGGTCGAGCCCACCTTCGCCACGACGTCGCCGGGGTTCACGAGCTGCCCCTCGACCGCCGTCACCTTGCTGCAATGGCCGTAGAATGTCAGGATGCCGTCCGCGTGGCGAATGAAGAGATAGTTGCCGTAAACGTCGCTGTAGCCGACGAGCTCCACCGTCCCCGCCGCGAAGGACGCTATGTCCGTGCCGAGCGGCGCGCCGATGTCCACGCCGTAGTGGAAGCTCCGCTTGCCAGTTATGGGATGTATGCGGAAGCCGAAGCCGCAGGTGACCGTCCCCTCCACCGGCAGGACGTGCTCGAAGTCGAGCACGAGGTGCTCGTAGCTGACGGTGCTCGGTGTGTCGGACGGGACGTCGCTCTCCTCGTCCTCCGGGAACGGGAGCAGCAGTTCCTCGTAGCCAGGCTCTATCGACTCGTTCAGTTCGTCCACCGTGACGGTGTCCCCGGTCTCCGGAAGTCCCAGCGCGAAGTCTCCCCCGCCGGACGCCGGAAGCGCCCCGGTGTCCGCCGAAGCCTCCTCCGCGCCGTCGAGCGCGCTCCAGACTTCGGTCAGATCTCCCTCGCCGGACACCGCCTCTCCGAGCGCCGCGAGCGCCGCGCGGTAGTCCGCGCCGCCCGAAAGATTCTTCTCCACGAACCCGCCTACGGCCGCGTCCGCGCCGGGTATCCACGCCTTTGCGGCGGCCAGCGCCGCTACCGCGAGGAGCGCCGCCGCGAGCCTCAGCGGACGCGACCTCGCTCGCCCCGAGCCGTACTCCGTGTGCTTTCCCGCGCGGAGCTTCGCGAGACGTGCCCTGTCCATAGCGCCGCACCTCCCCCTGTCGTCAATGTTTTATCACAGGGAAGGATATGTGTGCACCACGCGGAATATTACATTCGACTACAACAAGTCGCGGGCTTCGCCGCGACTTGTTGTAGTCGAAGCCGCCGGACAAGGCGTAGCCTTGCCGACGGCAGCGCTGCGCTTCGCAATTCCCACGCGGTCGGTGACCGCGTGGGAGCCCTTCCGATTGAAATGCTCGGCGGAAATGAATTCCGCCTGCGCGAAGTTGGCGGCTTTACCGCCAACTTCACCGCGCGAACCGGCGCGGAACCGCCTTCGACGAAAAATCGACGCACGCTCCGCGCAAAGTATTTTCGGCGGCGACGTACACGCCGCCGCCGAAAATGATTTGACTTTATTCGCCGCCTGCGGCGGCGAACTCTGCGAGGCATAGATAACCCCGCCCCTTGATTTCTTACCGCACCACCGACGTATATCTAGTGGCGGACGCAAGCTCCTCCGGCGCGAGCGAGGGTGGCGTCCTTATTTCCGGGTCTCCCTCGCTCTCACAGCCGAGGTACACCTCGCACCGCCTGCCCGCGCAGTGCTCGGTGATAGCCGCGCGGAGGCGGGACGGGTAGAGCGGTGCCGCGTACAATGTCGCGACGTCCAGCCACTCGACGCCCTCCTGATTTGTATCCGCGTGAGGAGCGACGCCGCTAGACGGCCCTATATACTCGCATTCGAATACGAGGTCTATCCGGTGGAAGCTCTCGCCCTTCGGAATCTCTATCACAAAAAGCAGCTCGCCCGGGCGAACGTCGATGCCGGTCTCCTCCGTAACTTCGCGGCGGACGGCGTCGCGGAGCGGTTCGCCCCGCTCCTGTCCCCCTCCGGGGAGGATGCAGAACACGCCGTCCGCGTCTCGCAGACGCAGAGCGAGCAGCTTTCCGTCCCTAACCACCACAGCCTTCGCGGACGTTCTTATTTCACGCATATCCGGTTCATCTCTCGAGGCGGAGGCGGACCGCCATGTACTCCCGCCCGGGGAGCGGGATGCGGAAACGTCCGCCGTGAACTCCGGCATCCTCCACGGTCATATTCCACGTGTCTATGACCTCGACGTGCCAGCGCTCGCCCTCGCCCTTGAAGAAGTCGCGGTAGGACGGACGTCCGAAGCCGTAGTAGTGTATCTCGTAGCCGTATTCAAACATGCTTTCGGGGACAGCTACGGTCTCGTCAAACGAGCCCTGCCCCTCCTTCAGGCCGAGGCCGGGCGTCTCGGAGAGTATCGAGTGGAGAAAGCGTATCCTCGCGGGACTCTCGCCGTGCAGCTCCCCGCCGTGGCTCCACCAGAGTATGTCGTCCGGATGGACGAAGGTCTCGCCGTGTCCGGCGTAGCCTCCGCGCATTGACGCCTCCCAGAACCGCCGCGTGAGCTCCTGCCCGGAGATGTTTCCCCAGCCCATATCGATGTTTCCCTCGTAGGCTATCTCGTCCCAGACGACCGGCTTGCCGTAGCGCGTGCGGTAGTCGGAGGTATACTCGACGTGGCGGTAGAGGTCCTGCCGCTGGAGGCTGCAGTGCGTTATCCACGGGCGGGTGTGGTCGTAGAACGC
>CANRJS010000028.1 GCA_947631015.1 uncultured Clostridia bacterium | reverse complement strand
CCGGTTCATATGAGCCGGGGCGCCGCTGTGCCTTGCCGGAGGGCGCGTCAGCGCGCCCGCACCGGCAGGAACAGCCTGTACCGCATGGGCGACGCGGCGGTTGTTTATCGGGTCGAGCGCGTCGGTATCCCGCGTGCCGGGCGACCCCCCGCGCACGTCCACGCCGCAGAACGCGCCCTCCGGCGCGATTATCGCGGTGCAGCCGGTCATGGCGTCAAAGTCCTGCGCGTTCCCTATAAGGAAATCCTTCAGCTCGGATATGTCCGCTCTTTCCATGCTACTCACCCAGCGCTTTCTTCACTGCCGCGAGGATGACGTCCACCTCCGCGAGCGCGCCCTTTCCGAGGTCGCCGCACGCGAGGCGCGCCTCGCGCGGCTCAATAAACTCCACGCCGAACTCCCCGAGCGTGCGGATGTTCCGCTGAGTTATCGGGTTCTCGTACATCGCGGTGTTCATGGCGGGCGCGATGAGCTTCGGGATGCCGCTCGCGGCGAGGAACACCGTCGTCAGCATGTCGTCGGCTATGCCCACCGCCGCCTTCGCTATGAAGTCGGCGGAGGCCGGAGCGACGAGGAAAAGGTCCGCGCGCTTCGCAAGCGAGATATGCTCCACCTCGCTTGGTATATACGGCTCGAACATATCCGTGTACACCTTGTTTTTCGTGAGTGTCTGGAGCGTGAGCGGAGTGATGAACTCCGCGCCCGCCCGCGTCATTATCGTGTAGACGCTGTGCCCGTCCTTTGTGAGACGGTTCGCTATATCCGCCGCCTTGTAGGCGGCTATGCTCCCAGTAATGCCGAGCAGAATGTTCATTTTCTCTTTTGCATCTCCTTTTTGACGGTCTCAGCTATTCCTTTCGCTATGTCCCGCTTCGTCTCGTACCGAACGTACCGGCGCTCGCCGTTGAGCAGATAGCCGACGTGCCGCTCTGCCGAGACCTCCGCCGCGTCGTTTGCGAGCACGTAGTCGCAGCCGTTGTTTTGCAGCAGACGGAGCGCGGTGTCGAGCAGGTCGTCCTTTGAGACGTTGCTAAGCAGCTTGAAGCCTACTATCACTGCGTCCGGCGCAAGTTCCCGAAGCTGCGGCAGCACCTTCGGCGTCCGCTCGAGAAGAATGAGCGGGTCTGTCATGCCGCTTGAGAGCTTGCCCTCCGCGCGGCGGACGTCCGTTTTCTCCATGGCGCGGAGTACGGCGTCTGCGTCGGGGTGTCCGTCCCCGAGTGCCGCCGCGAGCGCCGACGCCGTCGAGACGGCGCGCACCGTGTAGTCGCTTACCGCCATGCTGTGTATCACGGCGGCTATCCTCCGCTCGGAGCAGAGCCGCCGGACGGCGTCCTGCAGGTCGTACACCGACTTTATTGCGATTTCCTCGACCCGCCCGGACTTCGGACGCACGGCGTTCTCCGAGCAGACGTATGTGACGCGTATGTCATCCACTGCCGCAAGCTCGTCCGCTATAAGGCTGCCGAGCCGTCCGGTTCCGGTGTTTGTGATGCTCCTGACGCCGTCGATGGGCTCGGATGTCCCGCCCGCCGTCACAAGCACGTTCTTCATTCCTGGTTCCTCCTTTGCCGCCCCGAAAACGCGCGCTGGGCGCATTGCCGGAAACGGAAATATCATAGCATATCGCGGAGCGATATGCTATGATGTGCCATGTTTTGCGGTTCCGCCCGAAAGGGCGGGAGCAAAACGGCGTCGAATCAAATATAATAGCCGCTCTGCGGCTATTATATCACAATAATTATTTAGTTTCCATATCCCGGCGGATATTTCCCGTTTTTTGCGGGGCGGCGAGGGGTCGTCCGTCCGAGCGCCGCCCCCTTTCGGTTTATCGGAAAATGATATTGCCAATGCTTCCCTTACGATATATAATATCGGTAAGCGTATAACGCCGAAATTATGCACAGGGAGGGAATTTTGATGGAAAAATATAGGAATTTCAGACTTTGCGGTTACGTATTCGCCTACTACCTCGAAAACGCCGAGCTCGAGCAGATACAGCGCGACATCGACTACTGCCGGCAGTACACCGCCATGGACAAGGTGTATCTCGAGACGCACCGCGGGCTCACCGACATCCCGAAGGAGAAGATGCTTGCCGTAAAGGAGCTCTTCCTGAAGAACGGGTTCGAGGTTTCCGGCGGCATCACCGCGACGGTGAGCATCGGCGACCGTCCTAAGCCCGCCATCTTTGACACCTTCTGCTTCTCCGACCCGAGGCACCGCGAGCGGTTCCTCGAGATCGTCCGCTATACGGCGGGACTGTTTGACGAGATAATCCTTGACGACTTCTTCTTCACCTCCTGCCGCTGCAAGCTCTGCATAGAGGCGAAGGGCGAGCGGACGTGGGAGGAATTCAAGCTCGCGCAGATGGAGGAGTTCTCGCGGGAGGCGGTCGCGGCGGCGAAGGAGGTCAACCCGAACTGCAATTTCATCATCAAGTACCCGAACTGGTATGAGAGCTATCAGACCTGCGGCTACAATCCGGGTAAACAGAAGGACATCTTCGACATGATTTACACCGGCACCGAGTCGCGCGCGCCCGGCTTCAACGACCAGCACCTCCAGCGCTACCTCAGCTACAGCCTTGTGCGATACCTCTCGAACGTCGCGCCCGGCAGGAACGGCGGCGGTTGGATAGACCTCGGCGGAGCCTCCGGCGCGAAGAATATGTGGCTCGAACAGGCAAATCTCACGCTCTTTGCAAAGGCGCGCGAGCTTATGCTTTTCAACTTCGCCTCGGTGACGCGGGGCGACAGTCTCCCGCCGCTCGGCACCGACCTCCGGCGCGTGGACGCTCTGCTCGACCGGGTGGGAAGTCCCGTCGGCGTCTCCGCCTACGAGCCCTACGACTCGGACGGCGAGGATCAGCTTATGAACTACATCGGTATGTGCGGCATACCCTTCGAGCCGAAGCCGGAGTTTGACGAAAACGCGCGCGTCCTGTTCCTAGCGGAAAACGCGGCGCACGACCCGGAGGTAATGACGAAACTCAAAAAGTACGTCGCGGACGGCGGCCGCGCCGTCATCACCACCGGCTTTGTTCGGGCGACGTGGGAGAAGGGCATCCGCGACATGACGTCGGTACGTCCCACCGGGCGGCGCGTCTCCGGCACGAAGTATCTCATGAACTACTTCAACATACACAATGGAAACGTGTACGGCGCGGAGAAGCCCGCGACCTTCGAGGTGTTGACCTTCAAGACGAACGCGACTTGGGCGGACGTCCTCCTCTGCGTGGATGACTACGCCACGCCGGTCCTCACCCAGGACTACTACGGCGACGGCATACTGAACATCCTGAACGTCCCGGACGGCTTCGGCGACCTCTACCGTCTGCCCGGCGAGGTGTGGGACTTCATCGCGAAGGTGTTCGCGCGCGGCGGGAAGGTCTACCTCGGCGCGGAGCCGAAGGCGAGCATCTTCGAGTACGACAACGACGTCTTTGCCGTATACAACTATCACGCCTACTCCACGCCGATAGAGCTCACCCTGATAGACGAGGACTGCACGGGCTTTGAGGACATGGAGACCGGCGTGCGCTTCACCGAGCCGCATCACAAAAACCCTCAGCCGATACGCGTGGGCGACTCCGCGACCTTCCGCCCCGAGCCGCTCGAACGGGTCTTCCGGCTCGGCACCGCTCCCGGCGAGTTCAAATTCTACAAGCTCCTGAGAAAGTGACAGAAACCGGCGGGCGCGGACATTCCGCGCTCCGCCGAACAGAAGGAGGCAAATATGCCGAAGAAGTTCAACACGATAGGATTCATCGGAACGGGAAACATGGGCTCCGCCCTCGCGCACGCGGCGGCGAAGTCGGATGCGGCGGCGGGCGTCCGCTTCCTGCTCTCCAACCGCACCGCAAGCAAGGCGGAGACGCTCGCAGAGGAGCTGCGGCACGCCGGCGCGGACGCGCGCGCCGTCACGAACGCCGAAGCCGCCCGCGAGTGCGGCCTCATATTCCTCGGCGTGAAGCCGCAGATGCTCGAGGGGTTGTTCAGTGAGATCGCGCCGGTACTGCGCAGCAGCGGAGACTTTACGCTTGTCACGATGGCGGCGGGCGTCTCCTGCGAGCGGATACGCGAGCTCGCGGGAGTTGACTGCCCTGTCGTCCGCATAATGCCGAATACCCCCGCCGCCATCGGCGCGGGAGTGGTGCAGATATGCTCGCTCGGCGCGGACGAGGAGACGCTTTCGGAGTTTGAGGCTCTGCTCCGCCCCGCGGGACTGCTCGAGCGGATACCCGAAAACCTCATCGACGCCGCCGCGGCGGTCTCTGGCTGCGGTCCGGCGTTCGTGTATATGTTCATCGAGGCGCTGGCGGACGGCGGCGTCGCGTGCGGACTTCCGCGCGACAAGGCCGTGGCGTTCGCGGCGGGCGCGGTCGAGGGCGCGGCGCGGATGGTGCTCGAGAGCGGGAAACACCCCGGCGCTCTCAAGGACGCCGTAACCTCGCCCGCCGGCACGACGATACAGGGCGTCCGCGCGCTCGAGGCGGGCGGATTCCGCTCCGCCGCTATGGAGGCGGTCATCGCCGCCTACGAAAGAACGCTCGAGATTGCGGGCAAGTGAACTTACAGTACACAGAAGGGGGCAGACAAAAGTCTGCCCCCTTGATGTTCCATAGTTTCTAGGCCTCGCAGAGTTTCGCGCCAAGGGCGCGAAATAGAGTTAAATTCATTGTTTCCGACGTCAGTGCGCCCGCCAACATATACCGCTCCATACCCTATACGGGGCGCATCAGACGTCGGCGCTTCGCGCCGACGTCTCAATAATAGCCTCGCAGAGTTCGCCGCCGAAGGCGGCGAATAAAGTCAAATTATTTTCGGCGGCGGCGTGTACGTCGCCGAAAATACCTCTCGCGGAGCGCGCGTCGAAGACGGCGAAGCCGTCGAGGCGCGAAGCGTAGCGCTGCCGCCGGCAAGGCTACGCCTTGTCCGGCGGTCTCGCAGGAAACAGGTCGCGGGCTTCGCCCGCGACCTGTTTCCTGCAAAGTTTTATTTGTCCCCCAGCGTCACGCAGATGAAGTCCCTCACCTCGTCCGGGCGCATTTCGAGGGCAAAGGCGAGCTCGTCGTACAGCATCTCCTCCGCGCGCCTCATGCTCCGCTCGTCCACCTGACCGAGGCGGCGTCCCTTCTCGGCGGCGAGGCGTCCCTTGGCGTAGACCGTCCGCACGACCCGCACGAGATCGACGCAGTCCCCGCTTTTCAGATACGTCCTGTAGTGCTCGTCGAGCAGGCGCGGATTGCTGCTCTCGTAGGTGTCGCGCTCTATGGCGGGCATGCTGTGTATGAGCTCCATCGCCTGTTCACGCGTCATGGCGCGGCGCATGGCGACCGACGTATCCACCGGGGCAAATATCTTCCCGTCCCGGTGCACCGGCGCGAGGGTGTAGTAGCTCCTGCCCTTGTCCGCGCCCTGCATATCAAGCTCGCCTACAGCCTCGACTACGCACACGCCCATGAGACCGTAGACCACCGTTTCCCCTACCAGATACATCAAAACTCACCTTTCCGCAGCATGCAAAGCTTCTTTCATCCGTCTTTATACCGATTATAACACATTTCAAGGCCGGAATGTAAGAAAAACTTTTGCGTGCGTCATGCCTTTTTTCTCCGCATCTGCTCGCGGAAGGCCGGAAGCGCGGCGCGGCCGACGTCGGTCACCGGCTTTATCCACTTGCCGGAGTAGAGGTGTATCTGCATGAGCAGATAGCGTATCGGCTCGTCTATGTAGCAGAAGATGAATATGAGCCAGTACGGGAGCTTGAACACAAACCCCGAAAGAAGCACGCACGGCAGCACGAGCACATACATAAAGACTATCTCCAGCGTCGTGCCGTAGACCGAGTCTCCGGAGGCGCGGTAGGTGTCGTTCTGTATCCAGTTGCCCATCCTTATTAGCGACACCACGACGTATATGAGAAGGAACCGGAAGCCCGCAGTGTACGACTCGCCGGAAAGCCCCATACCGGTGAGTATCGGCTTGTGGATAAGCAGGAGGACTACCCCCGCGCAGAAGATGAACCCGCTGCACAGGTACACGAGGCGCTTTGCACGCTCATACGCCGTTTTCAGTTCGCCCGCCCCGACGCAGGTGCCGACGAGAATCGAAGCGGCGCTCGAAAATCCCGCAAAGAAGCCGATTATCAGCCCCTCGAGCGTCCGGAACACCGCTATCGCGGCTATCACCGGCTCGGGCTGACGTCCGAGAGTTATGTTTATCAGCATGTTCCCGACGCCGATGAGGAGCTCGTTGCAGATTATCGGGAAGCACTTTATGAGGTAGTTTTTCAGGTGCGCGCGCGTCCAGCGGAAGTGTCCGCGAATATGAAAGAGGTACGGATACCTCACGCCGCGCGCCATCAGATATATCGCGAGCACGTTCACGGCGGCGGCACACATTGTTGCAAGCGCGGCGCCGCGTATACCCATGGCCGGAAGTCCGAGCTTTCCGTAGATGAACACCCAGTTGAGGAAGATGTTCACCGACACCGACGCTATAGACGCCACGAGCGGTATCCGCACCCGCTCGGTGGAGCGGAGCAGACTGCTCATCGCCATCGAGAACACCTGCATTATGTACGCCGCGCCGACTATTTGCAGGTACTGCACGCCTATCTGCTGTATCGCCGTCTTGTCGGTGTAGAGGCGCATGACCGTGCCCGGCGCAAACATAGCAAGGCAGCCGAATATGACCGCGACCGTCATCATACACGCCCATGTCATGCCGTAGGAGCGCTCGATGCCGTCGTCCTCCTTCGAGCCCCAGTACTGAGAGAAAAAGAGGCTACCTCCGCCGACAAAGCCCCAGTAGCAGGAGAACATCAGCGAGGAGAACTGCGCGCACAGTCCGAGCGCGCCGACAGTCGTCTCGCCGAGCGGGGCGACCATCATGGTGTCCACCATGCTCGCGGTAGTCGTCAGCAGGTTCTGAAGCGCCACCGGTATCGCTATCACGGCGAGCCGCTTCAGAAAGTCTCTCCACGGAAACGCCGAATTTATCGTTTTGTCCATCACAATGTCCCTTTTTGCGCCGATATTTCGTCCGTCCCGCCACGCGGGAAAACGCTTACGCCTCACTATTGTAGAGCATCGGCGAAGGATTGTCAATATCTGCGGCGGAGCCGCTGCCGCTTTACGGGGCAAGCTCCGCGCCCGAGTGGGCAGAGCCCGCACCCCATCCAGCGGGAAGCTCCGCAGGAATCTGCGGGGCGAGACCCCGCGTCCCTAGTAGAGCAGAGCTCTACCGACACCTGTGCGGGGCTGTGCCGCCCCGCACGGTTTCGTGAAGAAAGTGTAGGGCATTGTCCGCGAAGCGGACAATGCTGGTGCGGGCTGTAGAATGTATCTATGCGGAAAAGGTTCGAGCCCGCACGCGTTACATTTTTGCTCGCGCAAAAAGTAGCCAAAAAGCGCGCTTAAGGGAGAGAGCTTTGCCCTCTCCCTTAAAAATCCCTCTCCCAATACGACACACAACCGACACCCACATAACGGGACAAACTCTGTATCCAACAAATCTATCATCCCACTGGGTGAGTTTCTGAGGATACAATATCAAACTTTCCCACTGTATTCGACGACATCGAACAGTTCCTGCGTAGTAGAAATAAAAGTCCGGTCCTACGCTCACACTATAAGCGTAATGCAGATACTTCCCCTAGAAAACGGAACTTTCGGTTCTAGGGGAAAGTATGAGCGTGGACGCTTGTACTAAGCTACGGACGGACGTCCCGCGTGGCAGAGACCTTCCGGTCAAAGGAAAGAGGGGTACAAAGGGGAGAAAACAAAGTTTTCTCCCCTTTGTGTGCTTTTTGGTTACTTTTTGCACAAGCAAAAAGTAACGCAGGGCGCGGGGATGCAATCCCCACAAAGCACCGGTGAGGCTCTGCCTCACTTAGGGACGCGGGGTCTCGCCCCGCAGATTCCTGCGGGTCTTCCCCGCTAGAGGGGTGGGGATACAATCCCCGCATGGTGCCGGTGAGGCTCAGCCTCACTTCGGGACGCGGGGTCGCCCCTGTAGATTCCTGTGGGGCTTCCCCGCTATACGGGTGCGGGGGCACAGCCCCGCAATGCAGCGGGCTCCGCCCGCCGATCGCAAGTCTTGACACATCCTCGCACGCGTTATATAATTCGGTAGATTGGAATATGTATGCGTGCCGTAGCGACGTTTGCCGGGCTCCGGGGCATATATGCGCCGCGCAGGAGAACGTATAATCCGATAAACACAGAGCCGGCCGCTCTGTCCCGGGCGAACCGGCCTTCAAAAATATTCGGAGGTGCTTTGCATGAAACACATCGTTGCCGTAAACGCTAGCCCGCGAACCGGTTGGAACACGTCCATACTCGTCCGCGAGGCCGCGCGCGGTGCGGAGAGCGCGGGCGCGGAGGTCGAGGTCATCGACCTGTACAGGCTCGAGAAGTTCACCGGATGCGTGTCCTGCTTCGGGTGCAAGCTGCCGGAGCACATGGGCGAGTGCGTCTGCCGGGACGGCCTTCAGCCGGTGCTCGAGAAGATAAGCCGCGCGGACGGTCTCATCGCCGGCACACCGAACTACCTCGGCGACGTGACGGCGGGCTTCCGCGCGCTCTTCGAGCGGCTGATATTCCGTTCGCTCACGTACAACAGAGAGCGCCCGAACTGCAACGGGCACAGGATACCGGTGCTGTTTATCATGACGAGCAACGCGCCCGAGGAGAGCTACGCGAAGGGCGGCTACGCCGATATGATAGCGAGGTACAAGGGCTCGCTTGACAGCTTCGTCGGCGAGACGAAGGTGATGATCTCGGGCAACACCCTCCAGGTAAGCGACTACAGCCGTTACGACTGGACGATGTTCGACCCGGAGGCAAAGAAGCTCCGCCGCGAGACCGTCTTCCCGACAGAGAAGGAGAAGGCGTTCGCGCTCGGCGCGGAGATGGCAGAAAACCCATGGGAGAAGTGACGTCCGGCGAACAGATGCCGCGCTCCGGCGCGGACAATGAGGAAAGTGGGGAGAACGTATGCAGAACGCCATGATAATCTTCCGGCAGCTTGTGATAATGTTTATATACATAGCGGTCGGGTTTGTACTGTTCAAGACGAAAACGGTGTCCAAGGAGGGCAGCAAGGCGCTGGCCTCGGTGATGCTCTATCTCATAATCCCGTGCGTCATCCTGAAATCCATGTGGGTGGCGCGGACGCCGGAGAACACGACGACCTTCCTCTGGTCGCTGCTCGCGGCGGTCGCGGCGCTGGGACTCTCAATGGCGGTGTCCGCCGTCATATACCGCCGCCGTCCGATAGACAACTTCGGCGCGGCGTTCTCAAACGCCGGCTTCATGGGCATACCGCTGATAACGGCGGTGCTCGGCGGCGAGTGGGTGTTTTCCATCACCGCGCTCATAGCTATACTCAACGTCCTCCAGTGGACCTACGGACAGGCGGTGCTGACCGGCAACCCGAAGGCCTGCTCACCGAAGTCTATATTCACGAGCCCGCTCGTTATCGCGTTCCTTCTGGGGCTCATTTTCTTCTTTGCGCGGGTGCCGGAGCCGAAGATAATTTCCGACTGCCTCGACGGCATAGCGGCGCTGAACGCGCCGGTGGCGATGCTCGTGCTCGGCGCGTATCTCGCGGAGGGGAAGCTCTCGGAGATCTTCCGGGACTGGCACCTCTACGCGGTGAGCGCGGTGCGGCTCGCCGTCATACCGGTGCTGACGCTGCTTGTGCTCTCGCTGTTCCCGGCGGGTGACATGCGGCTCGCGGTGCTGATAGCCGCGTCCGCGCCGATAGGCGCGAATGTCGCGGTCTACGCGGGGCGCGTGGGCGCGGACTACCCATATGCCGCCCGCACCGTCTGCCTAAGCACGATACTCTCGGTCGTGACGATGCCGCTTGTGGTGATGCTCGCGGAGCTCGTCTGGTAACGGAAAGACTTCTTCCGAGGATACAAAAACCGTCCGGCGCGCAAAACGCGCGCCGGATGGTTTTTTTACTTCATCAGTTCGTCCGAGAGCCGCATTATCTCCGGCGCGAGCTTTTCTCTCTTGCGCTTGACCATGCGGAGGTAGAGCGGATACGCCGCGGCCACGCCCGCGATACCGATGACGCCGACAACGATGCCGGGAACGAAGAATACTTCCCACCCGGCAAGCATCGTGCAGCACATCCCCACGCCGAGCAGCAGAGCGCCGACTACTCCGACGGCGATCGCCGCGACGGCCGCTCCCTTCGTGGCGCTCGCGTCCAGACGGCGAAGCTGCTCCATCGGGGACTCCTCATTTGCCGGGGGCGCGTACTTGTCCCGAATCTTTTTGATTTCTTCCTGCTCCTTTGCGGAATAGGTATAGGTGAAGGTCTCGTTCTTTGCTTCCATGGTTTTTGCTCCTTTCGGTTTTCTGAATACATTATAGCGGGCGGATGTTTGCGAGACGTTTGACTTGTGTTTGAGAATTGTTAATTTGGAGCTTTTTCATGTTTTTGTTCGCCCGCCATATCATGTAGACAGCCATGACTATAACAACGGTGCAGACGGCGCCGCCCGTCGCACCGGTCATGACGCGGTGAAAAACCGCGTCGTCCCCGCCGAACTGCGCGAGCATTGCGGTCTCCAATGACAAAATGGACACCAGTGCGGCAACAAGGTTGATTGCCCTGGCTGCCGAAAGTATCGGACTTTTCTGCCGCCGCGTCTTCACGACGTTTATGACGGAGACGGTGACGGCGTAGAAGGAGTAGGCCGCCATCGCGTAGATGAGAAACCCGGGATACTCAAAGCCTTTGTTCTGATGCACCATAAAGACTACGATGCCGACAAGCGCCTGATTCATGAAGAGGAGCATTATCCCGCAGAGACGGTAGCGCCGCCATTCAAGAAGAGTATCCCGCACGTCCATCCGCCGCACGAGCAGAAAACGCATCACGGCGAGCAGTATGTAGTAGACCGCGAGCGCGACAAACCATTCGGAGCGGTACACTATGCCCGACGCCAGCTTCAGCGCGATATAGCCGAGGTTCATCGTGAGCCCCGTGCAGAGCGCAACTCTGCTCCGGAAGCGCACGTCGGTCATGAATTTTTCCCCGAGCGAGGTGGAGCGGAACTTCTGCATCAGCGGGTGCTCGGAGACACACTTTCTGACGCCGCCGATTGCCGTATTGATATGTACAAATCCCGTAACGGCGACGACGAGCGCGTATGCGGAGAAAATATACGAGGCGTATTGCACGACCGGGTTCCGAATGTTGAGCACCGCGACCGCTATAACAAACCCAAAGCCCAAAAGCGCCGCGAGGACCGTCGGGAGCGGCGGCAGGCAGAATATCCTTTTAAGAACTCCTTTGAACCTCTCCATCCGCCGCCCTCCTTATTTTTACGGTAAAGGTACTGCCCTTCCCGGCCTTGCTCTCGACGGTGATCTCTCCGCCGACGATGTCCGCCACGCGTTTCACCAGCGCTAGGCCGAGACCGTTGCCCTGCGCGGCGTGGGATGTGTCGCCCTGATAGAATTTCTCGAAGATGTGCCTGCCGGTCTCCGGTGAGATGCCGCAGCCGGTGTCCGCGATTTCGACCACCGCCGAATTTCCCTCGGTTTTCAGCGTCACGGACACCGTGCCGCCGCTTTCCGTGAATTTCAGGGCGTTGGAGAACAGGTTGTTCCAGACGAGAGAAAGAAGCTCGTCGTCCGACTCCACGAATACTTCTTCCTCAAGGTCGGTTTCGATTTCGATGTTCTTTTCCTCCCAAGTGTCCTCAAACTGCAAAAGACACTCGGCAAGCTGCTCCCCGAGATCGTACCGTTTTGCGGCGGGATAAATCTGCTGGTTTTCCAGACGGTTCAGCTTCAGAATGTTCGTGATGAGGTCGGCGAGGCGCCGGGACCGTTCGGTGATGGCCTTCGCGTACTCCGCCTGCTGCTTCGCCGTCAAGTCGGGACTTTGGAGCATAGTCCCGTAGTTCTGTATGACGGCGAGCGGCGTTTTCAGCTCGTGGGATACATTGGCGATGAAGTCCGTCCGAAGTGTCTCCACGCCGGAGAGCTCCTCCGCCATGCGGTTGAAGCAGTCGATGATGACGTCGAACCCGTCCCCGCTGTCGATGCTGTGGAACGGTTCTATCCGCGCGGTGAAGTCGCCGCGCATGATCTTTTCCGCGCCCTTCACGATGCGCCGCACGGGGCGCTCGACAAAGAGCCGGCGGCGCACGGCGTCTATGACGGTGCAGAGCAGGCTGAGAAAGATAACGTTGACGAATGTGGCCACGGCCGCAAAGCGTATCCCGCGCTCGGTGTAGGTTATCTCCATCGAGCCGGACAGCATGGAGAGGAACAGCAGCATACAGCAGGTTATCACAAAGGACATCAGCAGGAAAAAGGCGGCATAGCGCCGCAGAGAGAGCAGGACCCGCCTGAGCTTTGGACCCGATTTCACAGTATCACCGCCTTATACCCGAGACCGTGAACGGTCTTAAGTTCAAACTCGGAACAGTTTTCAAACTTTCCGCGCAGCTTCGTCATATAGACGTCGACAGCCCTCGGTGTGGTATTCGTCTCCGCGTCCCAGAACTCGTCCATGAGCTGGGTGCGGGTGAAGGTCTTGCCGGGATAGCTGAGGAGCTTATAGAGGATGTTGAACTCCCGCGCAGTCAGGGAAATTTCCTCGCCGTCATAGACCGCCGTGCGCCCGTCCATATCAAGCCGCAGCTTGCCTATCTCCAGCCTGTGAGAGGCGGCGATCTTCGCCCGCCGCAGGAGCGCGCCTATTCGCAGAAGCAGCTCGTCGAGGTCGACGGGCTTTACCATGTAGTCGTCGATCCCAATTCGGTAGCCGCGCTGCTTGGAAGCAAAGTCGTCCCGCGCGGTCATAAAGAGGATGGGGATGTCCTCATTAAGCGAGCGCACGGTCTTTGCAAACTCGTAACCGTCCGTGCCGGGCATCATGATGTCGGAGATAATGAGGTCGAAGGTGACGGCGTACATAGCGTCATAGGCGTCGTTTGCGGAAAGGCAGCCTGTCGCATTATATCCGTTGCCGTTAAGAAAGGCACAGACCGTGCGGTTCAGGTCTTTATCGTCCTCCACGACCAATATCCGAAACATTGAGTGACCTCCGTAGTTTTTTCTTTATCATAACACCGGAATGTTAAAGTTTTGTTTACGTTTCAGCAATTTCGCAAAAAACCCGACCCGCGCGGATCGGGAGCCGCGCGGGTCGGGTTTGCCTTATTTTGCGCTCTCCGCCGGACGGCGGTCGGGACGCATGAACCGCGTGATGACCGCGATAAGCGGATATGCGATGAGCTGTACGCCGATGACGCAGAAAATGATGAACGTCTGTATCGTGCCGTTCTGCACCGGGATGAAGTCGGCGGTCGGCGCCTGATACCCGAGGTGGGAAATACCGAAGTTAAAGATGCACAGCGCGACGCCGCCCATGATGGTGACGATGCAGTTGAGCACCGAGGAGGAGAAGCCGTCGCAGCGTTTGCCGCTGACGCGTTCCACGTCGTCGAGTGCGTCCCCGAGCATGCCTGAGAGCATGTAGGAGCCGGGGATGAGGCCGAGCGAGCGAATGAACTGTCCCGCGAGCACCACCGGGAGGCTCCGCGGGTTCAGAAGGCAGAGCGCCGCGCCGAGGGTGGAGAGTATCATGCCGAGCAGCATGGAGTTCCGCTTTCCGAGCTTCCGTGCAAGCGGATTGCAGAGAAGCAGACCTATTCCGAGCGGCGCCTGTCCCAGGGCGTAAAAGAGCGCCTGCGTATAGCCGTCGTTATAGCTGCCGAGCACCCAGTTGCAGTAGTAGAACGTCCCGGCGCTGAAAAGCGAATTTACGAGGTTTATCACGACGAGGTAGATCATCAGCACCACCCAGCTGCGGCTCTTTACGCAGCAGCGGAGCTGTGCGGAGAGGCTTACCTTTTCGTCGGAGTCTGCGTCGCTCTGCGTGACGCGCTCGCGTGTGAAGAAGAACTCCAGCAGTATGAGCGGCAGAGAGACGATGGCGAGCGCCACCGCCACGGCTATCCACCGACTGCCTGCAACGCCCATGAACGGCACGAGCAGGCAGGGGAAGATAATTGCCACAAAGCTGCCCGCCGCCATGCCCGGCGTGTTTGCGACGGTGGAGAGCTGCTGCCGCTCCACGGGATCGTTTGTCGCGAGGGGGACGAGCAGCGTGTGCGCCGTGCTGTACATAGTGAAGGCTACGGCGTAGAAAAGCGTGTAGCTCACGAATATCCAAATAGCGGTGAGGTTGTCGTTGCCGGTCGGAACGGCGAAAAGCAGCACGAGGCAGACGACCATCAGCGGCGCGGAGAAGAGTATCCACGGGCGCGCCTTGCCCTGTCGGGACCTCGTGCGGTCCACCACCATGCCCATGAAAATGAAGGTAAGTACGTCTAGCACCTTCGCGACTATCGGGAACGAGCTTATGAACATACCGCCCCAGATGCCGCCTATCTTCAGCACGTCGGTGTAGTAGACGTTTAAGTAGCTGCTGAGAATTGAGTTCATCACCATCACGGCGATGGGCCCCATGAAGTGGCCGAGTATCTTTTCGCGGCGGGTCACCTTTTCGGCGGGCGCGCGGCTGTCAAATATCTTTGAGGAGAGAAGTCCGTTTTTCATTATCACTTATCCTCCTCGAGTATGGCGGTAAGCTTCGATTCCAGCGCGGGGACGTCCACGCCGAGCTTTCTAAGTCCCATCCGCGTGAATGGCGGCCGAAGCGCAAGTGTTATAGAGCACAAAAAGAGTCCGAGCAGCAGCGACAGCGTAAAGACGACGTGCCATCCGAGATGCAGAAACAGGAAGCTCAGCCCTATGCAGACCGCGCCCGCCAGACCGACGAGCACCACGCGCTCCAGATAGTACCGCTCGACCCTCCTGTCGATCTCCTCGATTTCCGCAAGTATCGCCTCGCACCGCGCCCGCTTCTCCGCGACGCCGTCGGGTTCCGGGTCCTCGCGGACAAAGACGGTGCGCGTAAAGGGCGACGTGTCGCTCTCCTTGGAACGGCCTATCACCTGCCATCCGAGCGCCATATAGCAGTTCTCGGTGACGGACTCCCGTCCCTGCCGAACCGATACGGTCAGTTCTTCCATGATGTTGCCTCCTTCTTTCGTTCTGATTTTATGTTAGCACGGGGACGGCGCGGAGCGCCACGTCATATTTCCGAAAAGTGTTGCGTTATTGGCGCGCTGGCGCGCGACTTCTCTCGGAGCCGCTTTTGCAATATCTCCATCTTGATGACTGAATTTTACCGCCCGAGTGTTTGCGAAACTTTCAAGTTTTGTTTGCGAAATGTTAAAACAGTAATTTCAGCAGCACGGTTCCAAACTGCGGAAACAAAAAAGAGCCCGAAGTCTTAAAGACTTCGGGCTCTCCCGTGTGGAGCTGGTAATGTGACTCGAACACACGACCTGCTGATTACGAATCAGCTGCTCTACCGGCTGAGCTATACCAGCATGTCACACAGCAAAGTATATTATATCCGAAGGAGCGGGAATTGTCAATCGGGTTTTTGAATTTTTCGTGTGAATCATGCGCCTGCACGGCGCGAATCATGCGGGTGAGCATACGCAAGGCAGACACGGAGGCGCAAGGCAGGCACGGACGCGCAAGGTAGACACGGAGGCGCGGTTGTGGTACAATAACGGTATACGATACGACGGCGCTTTGCCGTCTGCGGAAAGGAAGTATGAATATGCTGGAGTTCAAATTCGACACGCAGCTTCTTATCGAGGGCACCGGCCTCGACGAGGACGCAATAAACGAGTACATAATCGCGCACTTCGAGGGCGACAGCCTGCTCGTCGTCGGCGACGATGAGCTGATAAAGATACACTTCCACACGAACAGGCCGTGGGAGGTGCTCGAGTACTGCGCCTCGCTCGGGGAGATATACGACGTCGTAGTGGAGAACATGGAGCGCCAGGCGAACGGTCTGAAGGGCTGAGAGTATATCGAAGCGGCTGCTGTTTCCAACGGCCGAACAGGAAGAACCGTGTCCCGGATGCTCTCTGAAGGTCCGGGACACAACCACAAAAAATGACCCGTGCCGTATCCCGGCACGGGTAAATGTTTTTCTGTGTTTTATATGTCGGGGAATGTCGGAGGTCTCCGGAGCGTTCCCTCCCAAGCCGCACCGGAGAGCCGACATTTCAAAGCGGAAGATCTTCCGCGCCGCAGTCCGTCATTTTCCCTCGCCGGAGCGGACGATGTAGTTCCAGCCGTCCGCGCACATACGGTCGAGGTCGTACTCCGCCGTCCAGCCGAGCAGTTTCTTTGCCCGCGAGACGTCGGCATAGCACTCGGCGATGTCGCCCTCGCGGCGCGGGTATATCTTATAGGGTATCTCGCGGCCGACGGCGCGCTCCAGAGCGTGCAGGACGTCCAGCACGCTCGAGCCCTTGCCGGTGCCGAGGTTTATCCTGTCGTAGCCCTCCTGCTCCTCGAGGCGCGCGAGCGCCGCGATGTGACCGCGCGCGAGGTCGACGACGTGTATGTAGTCGCGCACGCCGGTACCGTCCGGCGTGGGATAGTCCGCGCCGGTGACGCGGAGGTGGTCAAACTTCCCGCTCGCAACGCGGACGACGTAGGGGAAGAGGTTGTTCGGAATGCCGTTCGGCTCCTCGCCGAGCAGGCCGCTCTCGTGCGCGCCTATCGGGTTGAAGTAGCGGAGCGAGAGCACCTTCCACTCGGGGTCGGAGTGGCATATATCCTCAAGTATGCGCTCGAGCATGACCTTCGTCCAGCCGTAGGGGTTCGTGGCGGAGGTGGGCATGTCCTCGGTGAAGGGCGGGACGTTCGTCATCCCGTACACCGTCGCGGAGGAGCTGAAGACGAGCTTCTTGCATCCGAAGCTCCGCATCACGTCACAGAGCACGAGCGTGCCCGCGATGTTGTTGTGGTAGTACTCTATCGGCTTCTTCGGGCTCTCGGCGACCGCCTTGAGACCTGCGAAGTGTATGACCGCGTCTATCTTGTGCTCGGAGAATATCTTCTCGAGCGCCGCGCGGTCGCGTATGTCGTTCTCGTAGAAGACGGGGCGGACGCCGGTTATCTTCTCTATGTTGTCGAGCGCCGAGACGTTGGAATTCGAGAGGTTGTCAACGATGACGGCCTCGTACCCCTTTCCGATGAGCTCCACGACGGTGTGGCTACCGATGTAGCCCATGCCTCCGGTGACAAGAATTTTTGCCATAATACAAGCTCTCCTCTCAAACTTGATTTTCGCGGCGGGACCGAGCCGCGCCGCCGTTTTCTGCTCAGGCTATGACGCACGCGCCCTTAGCGCGTATCGAAAGCACGCGGCACGCGCCCTCTCCGAATACCGACGCCATCGCGGCGCTGTACTCGTCTACCTTGTCGAGCGGGACGTATGCCTGGATGGTCCCGGCAAAGCCGCCGCCGTGGACGCGGCAGGCACCCTTGCCCGCGAGCACCTTCTCGCTCAACGCGAGGGCGAGGGAGACTCCCTGCTCTCCCGGGGCGGTGGGACTGAATACGTTCTGGAGCAGCTCCCACGAGCTCCTTCCGCTCTCGCGCACAAGACGGAGGTACTCGTCGAAGTCGCCGTCGTGCAGCGCACGGGCGAGGTCGCTCACGCGCGCGTTTTCGCCGAAGAAGTGTATCGCGCGGAGCAGGGGACGGTCGCCGAGCTTCTCACGGAGCGTACCGAGCCGCGCGTAGAACTCCGCTTCGTCCACCGAGCGGAGCTCGTCCGCACCGAACTCCGCCGCGACCGCCTTCATCTCGGCGGGAACGGCGGCGTAGTCGTCGGTGAGGTCGGCGTGGTGTCCGCCGGTGAGGGTGATGCAGAGCGCGTAGCCTAGCCGTGCAAGGTCGAGCTCCGCGCCGGCTATCTCGGGCGAGGACGGGTCTATGAAGTCCATCGCGACGACGCCGCCGTGCGCGCAGGCGGTCTGGTCGAGAAGTCCGCAGGGCTTGCCGAAGAACACGTTCTCGGCGTACTGACCGGCCTTCGCGAGCTCGACATTGTCCACGTCCGCACCGCCGACGGCGCGGAACGCCGCGCCTACCGCGACCTCGAACGCCGCGGACGAGCTGAGCCCGCTTCCCGGCGGGACCTCGCTCTGCGTGTACGCGTCAAAGCCGCGCACGGGGAGACCGTGGTCGAAAAACCACCTTGCTATGCCGCGTATGAGCGAGGGGGAGTGGCTCTCCTCCTCTGCTTTCGGCGTGAGGTCGTCGAGCGAGACGCAATCCTCGCGGCTGAAGCCTACCGACCTGAGGCGCACACGCGGCTCCTCGGACGGCGAGACGACGGCGAGGATGTCCATATCCACGCTCGCCGCGAGCACGCGTCCGCGCTGATGGTCGGTGTGATTGCCGCCGAGCTCGGTGCGCCCGGGGACGCTGATAAGCGAGACCTCGCGGTCGCCGCCGTAGGACTCGATAAAAAGCCGGGTGAGCGCGGCGGCACGCCCGCTCGGCGCGGAGAAGCTGCCGTGGGCGGTCTGCGCGGCGGCGAGCGCTCCGTCAAGCGAGCCGCTCTCAAGCGCGCGCAGGAGTTCGTTTGCGGTCATCATCGTATATCCGCTCCTTGGAAAAGGATAGAGTGTTTGCCATTCGCTGAGTATGAGATTCATCTATTAAAATTATACTTTATCCCGACGCCCGACGCCAAGAAAAATCGGATAAAACGCAGGTACTTCTTGCATTTTTTCGGACTATGGGCTAAAATGGCAGTATACGCGGAGAAGGGGGGAGCGCGGTGCGCTTTGCGGCGACTTTTTCACCCGGGTTCGAGAGTATAGCCGCGCGCGCAGTCGCGCGCGAGACCGGCGCGCCGGCGGAACACGTCAGGGTGTCGGAGGGACTGATACGCTTCGACTCCTCTGCGCCTGTCGGAAGGGTTGCGGGCGCGCCCTGCCTCTCCGGAGTCTTTGTGCTCTTTCGTGAGTTTGAGGGCTCTCCTACGTTTGAAAAGATGGTGCGCGCGTCCGGCGTGCCGCCGCTGCCGAAGGGCGTCCGCGCGCGGAGCTTCCGCGTGAGGTTTTCAAAGGCGAACCGCTTCGAGGGCGTCCCGAGATACCTTCTCGACACGGCGGAGCGCGGCATAGCTCGCGCGACCGGCCTGCGCCCCGACCGTCTCGGCGCGGACGTCGAGTTCTGGTACGCTCTCAGGAGCGAGGGAGGCGGCTTCTTCGGGCTGCTTCTCGGCGACCCGCGTGCGCCGAAGCCGGAGAAGGGAGAGCTCCGCCCGTCGCTTGCGGCGATGGCGGCGGAGTTTGCGGGTGTGAAAAGTGGCGACGTAGTGCTCGACCCGTTCGCGGGGCACGGCGCTCTGCCGCTCGCCGCATGCAGAATAGCGCGCGGGGTGCGCCCGCTCTGCGTGGAGCGCGACCGTGCTCTCATACCGTTTTTGGAGAGACGTTTTTCCTCCGTGGCGGGCGCGAAGGTCGTCTGCGGGGACGCGCGGCGTCTCCCGTTTGAGGACGGCTCTGTAGACCTCGTTCTCACCGACCCGCCGTGGGGACTGTTCCGCGAGACCGACATGGCGTCGCTTGCGGCGCTCTACCGCGACGCGCTCAGAGAGGCTTCGCGCGTGCTGAAAGTCTCCGGGCGGATGGCGGTGCTTACGGCGCGGGACTTCGACCTCGAGGCGTTGATGCCGGAGGGATGGAGAATGTCGCGGCGCGCGGACACCCTCGTCGGCGGAAAGAAGGCGACCGTCCGCGTCTTTACCTGCGAAAAAATAACAAATATACGCTGAAAGGTGTGTTTTTATGAAGCTCGTCATAGGTTCGGACATACACGGCTCCGCCGACCGCTGCCGTGAGCTCGTGATAAGGTATCAGGAGGAGAAGGCGGACAAGCTCGTCCTGCTCGGCGACATTCTCTATCACGGCCCGAGGAACCCGCTTCCCGAGGGTCACGGCCCGATGGAGGTCGCGCGGATGCTGAACGCCATGAAGGAGGACATAATCTGCGTCCGCGGCAACTGCGATGCGGAGATAGACGAGATGGTCCTTGAGTTCCCGCTTGTCAGTGGGTTCACGATGATCTCCGAGCCTAAGCGGACGCTCTTCCTCACGCACGGGCACATCTTCAACGAGATGTATCTTCCGCCGATGAAGGCGGGCGACGTGCTTCTGCACGGCCACACCCACGTCAAGGCGGCAAAGAAGCTCGAAAACGGCGGATATCTCGTCAACCCCGGCTCGACCTCGGTGCCGAAGGACTGCGACTACGGCAGCTACGCCGTCTACGACGGGGAGAAGTTCGAGATAAAGAAGCTCACGGGCGAGACCGTGATGACGCTCGCGCTCGAATGAGCGCGGGCGGCGTCCGCCTCATCCCGGCGGAGGCGGAGAGGGCGGCGGAGTACGCCGCGATAATCGACGACGGGCGTGCGTTCCAACGCGCGCAGGGCTTCGTCCAGTGGACGGACGACACCCCGAACATCGACTCGGTGCGTGCGGACATAGCGTCCGGGCACGGATACGCGCTCATGGCGGACGGAGCCCTCGCGGGGTATCTCTGTCTCTCGTTTGACGGGGAACCCGCTTACGACGCGCTCGAGGGGGAATGGCACACGTCAGGGCAGTACGCCGTAGTGCACCGCATGGCCGTCTCCGCGAGGTTCCGGGGGATGGGACTTGCTTCCGCAGCGCTGGGTCTTGCGGAGGAAGTTTGCCGCGGGCGCGGCGTACACGCTTTCAGGATAGACACCGGCCTGCAAAACGCGCGTATGCGCCACATCCTCGAAAAGAACGGCTTTCGCGAGTGCGGGATATGTTATTACTCGGGGAGTCCGCGCGTCGCCTACGACAAAACGATTTGAGAAAGCAAAAAATTCGCCGCAAAAGAGCCGGCACAATAAGGAAGTAATTTTGAGAAACTAAATCATCGGCATTGTAAAGGCAAAAACGCGCAGAAAGGCAGGAATACTTTTCTGCGCGTTTTCTTTTTCGCACATTCGTCTTTTGGAACGGCAACTGCTACAATGAAGCCATCACAGGAAGGAGGTCAAACAAATGAGCGCAAACCTGACGTACCACCGAGAGGGCGACTACCTGATTCCAGACCAGGCTGCCCCGGAGGACATTCCGACAGGTATCTGGGGCATGAGGCGGAGAGATTATCTGAAGCGGCACCGCAACGGGATCTACACCGGGATGCTTCTTTCAGGAAAGCTAAACGCCCACCTCGCACAGATCAACCAGCAGGCCACGGAAATGTTCGAGCGACTGATCCGGCAGATGGCGGCGGAGCAGGGGGTCACAGAGCAGCTCAAGGCCCAGGATCAGATGGCCTGGGTGAGTGCCATGAACAACATCCGCAGCGCCGCGGAGGAGGTGATCCTGAACGAATTGATCTATTCCTGAGCAGGTCCCACAATATTAAATATTTGGAGGTACATATCATGAAAACCAAGACCCGGTTCGTTTCTTTCTTCATGGGCGCTGTCGCCACCCTGATCCTCTGCTCCGTGTCTCTGCCCGCCCTGGCCGCCAGCGGTGCGTTCACCATCACCGGCAGTCCCATCAACGTCATGGTCAATGGTGAGGTGTTCCAGCCCAAGGATGTGAACGGGAACGACGTGCTGGTGTTCGTCTACAATGGCACCACCTACGCTCCCCTCCGGGCGCTGGCCGAGGCTTACGGCCTGGAGGTCAGCTACGATGGCTCCCGCAACAT
>CANRJS010000027.1 GCA_947631015.1 uncultured Clostridia bacterium | reverse complement strand
TGCGCAAGCGCAATTCCAAGTGAAGCTGTCGGATAGGGCGAAGCCCTACCGACAGCATGCGCTGCGCTACGCGCCGAGTTTTTTGACTCCGGCAAAAAATCGACGCACGCTCCGCGCAAAGAGTTTTTTCCGACGTACACGCCGTCGGAAAAAACAGATTGGACTTTATTTCGCGCCGTTGGCGCGAAACTCTGCGAGGCGTGGGAACGCAAAGTCGGGGGTGGCGGCGCAAAGTACCGACGCGGTGCTGGGCGGTGAAGGCGGCGTAATATCGCCGCTTTACTTATGCCGCAAACCGTGGTAAAATATTTCTGTATGATATAAATAAAACCACTGTTTGCAAAATGTACGGAAAACGGGGCGGCCGCCCGCGAAAAGGAGAAGTTTCAGATGTTGGATATTTCCGGTGAGGTGCGCGAGCGCGGGGAGCGCGCCGAGGCGAGACTTCGGGACGTCTTCCGCGCCTTCGACAAAACAGCGGAAGTCCGCACCGAGCAGATACTCGAGGCGTTCGCGCTCCACAGGGTGAGCGAGGCGATGTTTGCCGGTTCCACCGGCTACGGCTACGACGACCTCGGGCGGAATGCGCTCGAGGCGATATACGCGGACGTGTTCGGCACGGAGGCGGGGCTTGTCAGGATAGGCTTTGCAAACGGCACTCACGCCATAGCGTGCGGCCTCTACGCCGCGTGCGAACCGGGCAGGACGCTCGTCTCGGCCGTCGGCGCGCCTTACGACACGATGCGCGGCGTCATCGGCATAGACTCGCCGGGTCACGGGACGCTCGCGTCCTACGGCGTGAAGTACCGCGAGGTGCCAGTGACGGAGGACGGGCTTCCCGACCGGGACGGCGTCCTCGACGCCGTGCGGGAAGAAAACTCCGGCGCGGTGCTCATTCAGCGGAGCCGAGGCTACTCCGGCAGGAAAAGCCTCTCCGCCGCCGAAATAACCTCTCTCTACCGCGCGATAAAGGAGCTTCGTCCGGACATAAACGTCGTTGTGGACAACTGTTACGGCGAGTTTGCGGACGGGTCCGAGCCGGAAGGAGACCTTCTCTGCGGCTCGCTCATCAAGAACCCCGGCGGCGGACTTGCGCCGTGCGGCGGCTACGTCGTGGGACGGCGCGACCTCGTCGCGCGCGCGGCGGAGCGCCTCACCGTCCCCGGCATCGGCGGCGAGGTCGGCGCGACGCTCGGGCAGAACCGCCTTCTCTTTCAGGGACTGTTCCTCGCGCCGTCGGTGGTGGCGTCCGCATTAAAGACGGCGGCGTTTGCGGCGGCGCTTCTCGAGGATGAGGGCGTCCGCGTGAACCCCGGACCGTTCGAAGAGCGGCACGACATCATCGAGTCGCTTGACCTCGGCAGTGCGGAACGCCTCCGCGCGTTCTGCGAGGGAATACAGTCCGGCGCGCCGGTGGACAGCTTCGTCACCCCCGAGCCGTGGCCGATGCCCGGCTACGACTGCGACGTGATAATGGCGGCAGGCGCGTTTATCGGCGGCGCGTCGATAGAGCTCAGCTGCGACGGGCCGATGCGTCCCCCCTACCGCGCGTTCCTTCAGGGCGGACTGACGTGGCCTGCGGGAAAGCTTGGCGTTCTGCTCGCGCTTGAGAAGTTCCTGAAGGCGTAAAATATCGGGCGTTCTGCCCGGGACGAGGTATTTTAATGAGGATACTCGGAATAGACCCCGGTGTCGCGACGGTGGGCTACGGCGTCATTGACTACGAGGCGGGCAGGTTCCGCCACGTCCGCCACGGGATAATCAAGACGGCGGCGCACCAGCCCCTCAGCCTCCGCCTGCTCGAAATATCGCACGACATGCAGGAGCTCATCGACATGTTCCGGCCGGAGGCCGTCTCGATGGAGGAGCTGTTCTTCTCGAAGAACATCACGACCGGCATAGCCGTCGCGCACGCGCGCGGAGTTCTCCTGCTCGAGTGCCGCCGCGCGAACCTGCCGATATACCAGTACAACCCGATGCAGGTGAAGATGGCCGTCACCGGCTACGGCGCGGCCGAGAAGAAGCAGGTGATGGAGATGACCCGCCGTTTGCTCACGCTCGACGCGCTCCCCCGCCCGGACGACGCGGCGGACGCGCTCGCCGTCGCGATATGCTACGCGCACGCCTCCGGCGGCACAAGCGACGGAACGACGATATAGCATTTTTCGGCAGATCCACCGATTTTTGAGAACTTATGGGAGGTATACGCCTTGTTCTACTACATAGAGGGTAAAGTAGCGATAATCGAGCCGGGGCTTGCCGTCATAGACGTCGGCGGCGTCGGCTACGGCATACAGACGACGCTCACCACGCTCTCGGAGCTTCGCACGGGCGAGACCGCGCGGCTCTACATCCACGAGTCGATACGCGAGGACGCTTTCGACCTCTTTGGCTTCCGGACGCAGGAGGAACTCTCCTGCTTTCGCATGCTCGTCTCGATATCCGGCGTGGGGCCCAAGGCCGCCGTGTCGATACTCTCCGCCGTGACACCGGAGCAGCTTGCCCTCGCCGTCATAACCGGCGACGAAAAGTCGCTCACCGCCGCGCCGGGGATAGGGAAAAAGATAGCCCAGAGAATAATTCTCGAGCTCACAGACAAGATGAAGAAGGAGCAGCTCGAGGCGGCGCGCGGCGGCGGAAGCGCGCCGGCGGCGTTCCTCGGCGGCGCGGCGGCGGAGGCGGAGACGGCGCTCGCCGTCCTCGGCTACGACCGCAGCGAGATAAACGCCGCCCTGAAGGGCATAGACGCGTCGCACCTCACCACCGAGGAGATAGTCACGCTCGCCCTGAAGAAGCTCGTAAGATTCTGATTTCGTCCGCTGTGAGGACGGTCTGGAGGACTTTATGGAGATACGTTTGGTCGAAAAGCCGGCTTTTTCGGTCGTCGGCAGAGAGGGCTCCGGCGAACCCGGCGGAGCGTGGATACGCGCGCTCTGGGACGACGCGAATTCCCACTTTGCCGAGATATTCCCCATCATCGCAAAGGACAGGCTCGGGAAAGCGCAGGTCTGGGGACTGATGAGCGACGCGGGACGCAGCTTTCTGCCGTGGGACGAACGCGGCGGGCTCTACCTCGCGGGGTGCGAGGTTCGCCCCGGCGCGTCCGTGCCGGACGGCTGGACGAAGTGGGACGTTCCGGCGTACCTCTACGCCGTCGCGGAATACACGGAGGGGACGTATAACGAGGTCTTCTGTGAGGTGACGGAGGACTGGCTCCCGAAAAACGGCCACACGCTCGCGGGCGCCGTCCACGAGTTCTACCCGACAAGCGGGGCGCTCGAGCTGTGGTTTGCGATAAAGAAGCTGTGAGAGGAGGCGGCAAGGGATGAGCATAGAATTCAACGACTTTGACGAGGAGCGGATAGTCTCACCCGCGTCCGGCCCGGGCGACGACTCGGACGCTTCCCTGCGTCCTAAGACGCTCCGCGAATATACCGGTCAGGAGAAGGCAAAGGAGAACCTCGCCATAGCGATAGAGGCCGCGAAGGGACGCGGCGAGGCGATAGATCATATACTGCTGTACGGCCCTCCGGGGCTCGGAAAAACGACGCTCGCAGGGGTCATAGCAAACGAGATGGGCACGAATATCCGCATCACCTCCGGCCCCGCCATAGAGAAGGCGGGCGACCTCGCGGCGCTGCTCACGAACCTCAACCCGTTCGACATACTGTTCATAGACGAAATTCACCGCCTCAACCGCGCGGTGGAGGAGATCCTCTACCCCGCCATGGAGGACTACGCGCTCGACATAATCATCGGCAAGGGGCCCTCTGCGCGGTCGATACGTCTCGACCTCCCGCACTTCACACTTATAGGCGCGACGACCCGCGCGGGTCAGCTCACCGCCCCGCTCCGCGACCGCTTCGGCACGGTGCTCCGCCTCGAGCTGTACACGGCGCAGGAGCTCGCGAGGATAGTCACCCGCTCCGCCGTCATACTCGATATCGACATCGAGGAGGGCGGCGCCATGGAGATAGCGCGGCGCTCACGCGGTACTCCGCGTATAGCGAACCGCCTTCTGAAGCGCGTGCGCGACTATGCGCAGGTCCGCGCGGACGGCGTTATCACCCGCGAGGTGGCGGACGCGGCGCTCGGTATGCTCGAAGTGGACGAAATAGGTCTCGACATGACCGACAGGCGGATGCTCGAGAGCATCATCTTCCACTTCGGCGGCGGCCCTGTAGGACTTGACACCCTCGCGGCGACGATAGGCGAGGAGGCCGTCACTCTCGAGGACGTCTACGAGCCGTATCTTCTCCAGCTCGGCTTCATCAACCGCACGCCGCGCGGCCGTATGGCGACGAAGTCCGCCTACGACCACCTCGGCCTGCCCTACCCCGGCGACAACGGCTACGCCCAGCAGTCGATAGACAACATATAATCTCGGGGAAATCAAAAGGATCTTCCCGGGTCTGAAAGGGAGTTTTACTTATGGCACGACTTTTCGGCACGGACGGCGTTCGCGGCTCCGCCGGTAAGGAGCTGACGGCTCGGCTTGCGCTCGACCTCGGAGCGGCGGCGGCGGAAGTCCTCACCGAGACGGCGTCGGGCGGCGCGAAGAAGCCGCTCGTCATCATCGGCAAGGACACGCGCATCTCGAGCGACATGCTCGAGAACGCGCTCGCGGCGGGGATATGCTCCGCCGGTGCGGACGTCCTTCTGCTCGGCACGATACCTACCCCGGCGGTCGCGTATCTGATAGGCGAGCTCGGCGCGGACGCCGGCGTGATGATCTCCGCTTCGCACAATCCGTTCGGCGACAACGGGATAAAGATATTCGGCGCGGACGGCTGCAAGCTCCCCGACGAGGTCGAAGATATGATAGAGGCGCACATGAGAAGCGGCTTTGCGCCGCGTACCGGCAACACCATCGGCTGCGTGCGCTCCGACGCGAACGCACTGCACCTGTACGTGCGGCACCTCCGCCGCTGTGCTCAGAACGACCTCGCGGGTCTCCGCGTGCTCGTCGACTGCGCGAACGGCGCGGCGTCCGTGACCTCGCACGAGCTGTTTGACGGCTTCCGCGCCGAGGTCGACATCATTTCCGACAAACCCAACGGCGTCAACATCAACCAGGACTGCGGCTCCACCCACCTTGAGCGGCTGCAAAAGCTTGTCGTCGCGGGCGGGTACGACGTCGGCGTCGCGTTTGACGGCGACGCCGACCGCTGCCTCGTCGTCACCGAGAAGGGCGACACGGTAGACGGCGACCACATCATGGCGATAGTCGGCCGCGAGATGAAGCAGCGCGGCACGCTGAAGAAGGACACCATCGTCGCGACGGTGATGAGCAACCTCGGCTTCCACCGCTACGCCAAGACGAACGGTCTCACCGTCATCACGGCGTCGGTCGGCGACCGCTACGTCCTCGAGGAGATGAAAAAGGGCGGCTACAACCTCGGCGGCGAACAGTCCGGCCACCTGATATTCCTCGACGACGCGACCACCGGCGACGGACAGCTCACCGCGATAAAGTACCTCGGTCTCCTCTCCGCGAGCGGCGGAAAGGCGAGCGAGCTCGACGCGGAGATAGCCCACTTCCCCCAGCTTTTGAAGAACGTCCGCGTCCCGAACGAGATAAAGCACACCCTCACCGGACTTCCGCCAATAAAGCGCGCGATAGACGAGGCGGAAGCAATGCTCGATGGCGGACGGATACTTGTCCGTCCGAGCGGCACCGAGCCGCTCGTCCGCGTGATGACCGAGGGCTTCGACGAGGATACGGTCGAGCGCGCCTGCGAGCATGTCGTGCGGGCGCTGGAAGAACTCGAAGTAAAATAGTCGCGAAAAACAGGTCGCGGGCTTCGCCTGCGACCTGTTTTTCGCGCCGCTACGCAATTCCCAAACGCTCCTTTGGAGCGTTTGGGAGCCCTTCCGATTAAACGTGCCCGGGGCGAACACGAGGGCGCCGACACATTCCGCATCGGCACATGTTCAGCCCTCGTGAACTTTGTCCGCTACGCGGACAAAGCCCGACATTGATATGAATCCCCTGCGCGAAGTTGGCGGCGAAGCCGCCAACTTCAACCGCGCGAACAGGCGCGGACGCCGCCCTTGGCGGCGTAGGAGATGTGGTATGGGTTCGAGGGCGCATTGTACACGCCGCCGAAAATGATTAAACTTTATTTCGCCGCTAAAGCGGCGAAACTCTGCGAGGCTTGCAAATCGAGCAAGGAAAAGGACAGCCGATTTTCGGCTGCCCTTTTTAATGGTTGTTTAGTCGTGGCGCTTATCTTTCTGTTATCACCCCTCCGGGACGCTCGTCCATGGCGAAGTACTGTCGGCGATCTCCCATTTACCGGTTTTTGTGTCTTCCGTCAGGTAGAAATACTGCTCAACATGGCCGTCCTTCCTGAAGGTTTTTGTGTGGTCATACTCCACATAGTATTTCGCCCAAACCACGACAAAGTGCTCCGCAAGGTATTCGTCCGTCCACCCTCTTGACCGCGCAAGGTCGCTTCCCATGTACATCTTAACTACGCGCTCCGTTTCGTTTTCGTCCACTTTTACCTCGTCCACGCGCACGGTCACGGTGTACTCTTTCCCGGCCTGTCCCTCTATAGCGCTTTGAACGGTTCGGGTCGGGTCGGCGGACGGCGCCCGGAACCACGTGTCAAACAGTCCCACCTCATACGCCGCAAAGCCGCAAAGCGCCAATACGGCGAGGACGGCGGCGATAAGGACGACCGGCTTCGGATGTCTTATTCTCGACATATGAGACTTGTCGTAAGAAACGGCTTCGGCGACATATTTCATATCAAGCTCGCTCATGGCGTCGGAAAACATCTTTCCGCTCATACGAACACCTCTCTTTCCCTTAAATACCGCTTCAGCTGCTCGCGGATGCGAGTCAGGCGGACGGAGACGTTCTTCTCCGAAAGCCCCACGAGCCCGGCTATATCCCCGTGACTGTCGGCAAACCAGTAGCGGCGCATGAAAATGACGCGGTTCTCGGCGGAGAGCGTGTCGAGAAAGCTTTCTATCATGCGCGCGAGCTCTTTCGCTTCCACCTCGCTCTCCACCGTGTTCGGAGCAGCCATGCAGGCCTCGATCTCGTCCATGGCGACCGTGTGACTGCTGTTTCGCTTCGCCGCCGTATTTTTGTAGTAGAGCTTCAGCGAAATGTTGCGGACAATTTTACACAGATATGCGAGCAGAGGGTTCGGACGCTCGGGCGGTATCGTGTTCCACGCGGCGAGATAAGCGTCGTTCACGCATTCCTCCGCGTCCTGTCTGCTGCCTACGATGTTATACGAGAGGCTGTGGAACGTCTTTCCGTATTTGACGTCCACCTCCCGTATCGCCTGTTCCGAGCGCGCGAAGAACAATTCGATGATAGTTTCATCCTCGACCACTCGCGGCACCTCCTTTCCGGCTTCGACTATATACTACGCTTCCCGCGGCGAATACTACATCGGATTCAAAATTTTTGCGGCAGCCTGCGCCCGCCCGGTGCATACAGTGTCGGGACACCGGCGGCTCAAATTTTCCGTGTGATAGTGATAGGGGGCAGCGCATACGCGCCGCCCCTGCGGTTTCTCTCTTGTTCGGACCTTATGATTATAGGAACTTCTCGTTCAGATTGACGTTGAAGTCTTTCGCAAGCCTGCGGAAGTCGTCCGAGCTTATCGAGCGCTTGCGCCCGCCCATCGAGATTATTTTCACGAGGATGTCCGCCGCCTTGTCGACGGTGTGCGCGAGACCGAACGCCATGTCGAAACTCTCACCCGCGCAGAACATCCCGTGGTGCGCCCAGATGATAACATCGTAGGTTTTCATCTTCTCGCAGCTCTTGAGGCCGATGGCGCGTCCGCCGGGAACCTCCCACTCGAGCACGCCGACGCCCGCCGGGAAGATTATCGGGCATTCGGTCATCGTGTCCCACAGCTCGCGGCTCCACACCGCGTCCTCGAGCGGCAGGACGTAGCTGAGCGCTATCACGTTTGCCGGGTGGCAGTGATATATCACGCGGTTCTTCCCACCGGTCGCCTCTATCTTGACGGCGTGGTTCAGAAGATGGCTCGGCAGCTCGCTTGTGGGACGACCTCCGTTCACAAGTCCCCAGACTATGCGGTAGTTCTCGCCCTTGCCGTCAAGCTCGACTATCGCCGTCGCGTCCTCCGGCTCGCGGAGGGTGTTCTGGAAGAACTTGCCCGAGCCGGTCACCATAAAGAAGTCGCCCGCGAGCGACGGAATGGACGCGTCTATCGGCGTCCACGGCTTCGGCTCGGCGTAGAAGTCCTCCCGCACCGACTCGGCCTCCTCCGGGCGCAGGCGGTAACTCATGTTGCCGCCGTTGCGCTCGTGCCAGCCCATCTTCCAGCAGTTCTCGGCCATGCCGAGAAAGCCCTTGGCAAATTCGGAATCCAGTACCTTCATAGCTCCTCCTCATTCTCCCGCGGCTCCGCCGCAGATATGTCCCGCGTCCGCGCGGAAAATTTTCCTTATATATTATTATATCACCACACGGAAAAAAGTAAAGTGTCCTTCCTTGCGCTCACGGGGCGTATGCTGTATAATTGACATATATCCTTACGGGAGGCCGAAGCATGATACTCTTTACCTGTGACTACAACGAAGGCGCGCATCCGCGCATAATCGAGCGGCTCGCCGCGACAAATCTCGAGCAGAACCCCGGCTACGGCATGGACGCGCACTCCGCCGCCGCGCGGGGGTACATCTCGGAGCTCACCGGCGTCCCCGCCGGCAGGATACACTTCCTCGTCGGCGGCACGCAGACGAACTTCACCCTCATCGCAGCGGCGCTCCGTCCGCATGAGGGCGTCCTCAGTCCCGAGACGGGGCACATCAACGTCCACGAATCCGGCGCGGTGGAGGCGACGGGGCACAAGGTCATCACCCTGCCCCCCACGAACGGCAAGATAACGGCGGCGCAGGCGGAGGCAGCCTTCGAGGCGCATTTTAATGACGCTACGCACGAACACATAGTCAAGCCCGCTATGATATACATCTCCGAGCCCACCGAGACCGGCACGGTGTACTCCATCGGCGAGCTCCGCGCGCTCCGCGACACGGCGCACAAATACGGCGCGACGCTCTACGTCGACGGCGCGCGCCTCGGCTACGCCATGGCGTCCGCCGCGTGCGACTTCACGCTCCGCGACCTCGCGGAGACGTGCGACGCGTTCTACATCGGCGGCACGAAGGTCGGCGCGCTCTTCGGCGAGGCGCTCGTCATCGCAAACGAGAGCCTCGGGCGCGACTTCCGCTACATAATGAAGCAGCGCGGCGCGATGCTCGCGAAGGGACGTCTGCTCGGCATACAGTTCGAGACGCTTTTCGAGGACGGGTTGTACTTCGAGATTTCAAAGCACGCTGTCGCGCTTGCGATGCGCGTGCGGGATGCGTTCCTGAAGGCGGGCTGCCCGTTCTACGCCGAGTCGCCGACAAATCAACAGTTCCCGCTGATAACGCCGGCGCTCCGCGCGCACCTCGAGCGCGAGTTCGTGTTCGAGCATTGGGGCGAGCGGGATGGGCTCGAGGCCGTCCGCTTCGCTACGAGCTGGGCGACGACCGAGGAGCAGGTCGCGGCGCTCGAAAAGTCGCTCGCGGTGTTCTCGGCGACCGCATATTAAAAAGCAATTCTCAAACAAACACAAATAAAAAGAAGCAAACATGAAAAAAGCGGAATTTCTGAGGATAGCCGCACGGCTGAACGGCCGTCTCGGGGTCGTGCCGCTGCTCTTCGGCTCGCTCGGGCTGGAGCAGAGGCTTCACGCCGACCTGTCGGCGGACGACATCGACATACTCGTCCCCGAAACATTTCTCACGGAGAGGTGGTCCGACCTCGCCTCGGTCATGGAGGAGGACGGATACGTCCTCTGCGACGCGGAAGAGCACGAGTTTGAAAAGGACGGCTTCAGCGCGGCGTTCGCCGCGCTCGAGAGCCTCGCGCCCTTTGCGGGAGTGGACCTCGCGGGAATACCCGTAGTTGAGGAAGCGGGAACACGCTACCTCCTGCTCGGTCTGGAGGACTACCTGAAAGTGTACACGGCTTCCTCAAAGGACGGTTACAGGAAAAACACCAAGCACAAGAACGACAGCGAGAAGATAGAACTGATAAAGCGGGCTCTCGCGGAAGAACAGCGGCGGTAGAGCGCGCGGTAAGACGGCAAAACCGAGGCGGCAAGTCTGCGACTTGCCGCCTCGGTTTCTTTTGCTTTGTTCAGCTTTCCTTTCCGAGTTCCATGTAGACGGCGAGGATCTTTGCAAGCGCCGCGCGTTCGGCGTTGTCCCCGGGTCTGAGCAGTCCGGTATCGTCGCCCGCAAAGAGCCCGTTTTCGGCGCACCAGCTCATTGCCTCCAGAGCCCAGCTCCGAATCTCCTCTTTGTCCGGGAATACGAGCTCATAACTCTCTCCGTCCTCAACGGCGCCCTTCATGACATTCTTCTCATAGCGGTACAGCATGACCGCCATCTCCTCCCGGGTGATCTCCCGGTCGGGACGGAACGTGCCGTCCCCGCACCCGTTCGCGACGCCCGCTTCCGCGGCCCACCGTATCGCCTCGCAGTACCACGCGTCCTCGGCCACGTCGGTGTACGGCATTTCCGCGTCGGACTCGGCGTGGTCTGCCATGTTTCAAAGCACCGTCACCATCTCGGCGCGAGTTACGTTCCCCTCGGGGCCGAAGAGCCCGGTGCCATACCCGTTCATGACGGCGCGGGCAATGACATAGTCCGTAAATTGGTGATACCACTTCGTCACGTCCAGGTCCGGGAACCGGAGGGACGGACATTCGCGGAACGCGGCGTGTACCGTCGCCAGATTGCCGACAGGCATAACAAAACTGAAAGTCCCGTCTCCGTTGTCGGTGAGGGGTATCTCCTGCCTATTGCCGTCGGTAACGGTGAGAGTGTCCAGCTCGCAGCCCTCATCCGGCTTTACGGTCAGTGTGACCTTGGAGCCGGGAAGAGCGCTCTGAGCGTCGGGTGTCACCGTGCCGTAAGGCGTGGCCGGAACGGCGACCGCGCCGCCCGTATAGGTATTCTGCGACCATGTCAGCACATAAGTGGCATAGTACCGGGCGTAGACCATGATGGCCGCGCCGTCCTTCACTACCTCAATGCGCTCGCCGTCCTCGTTTGCGGCGGTGGTGATGGTCTGCACTTCATCCACCCCGTCGCCGTCCCCGTCATGGAAGCGGTAGACGGTGTAGCCGTCCTTGCCCTGAAGCTCTGCGGGCAGGTAGATGAGGTTTGCGATGAGCACCCTGGAGTCGTCGATAGGCGTGACTGTCTGTTTATCCGGCGTACCGTCCGGCTTCAGCTCCGTCACCGTCTTGGTGAGGCTCATATCCAGCACCATGCCGATATTATTCGCGGATACCGGCACATCCCTGAGCTTTTCCGTCATGCCCTCGGCCGCGCCGGAGTTCTCGACCTTCATCATAAACTCTACCGTGCCGCCGCTCTCTACCAGCTTCTTTTCATCGGCTCCGTAGAGCTCAGACGCCTCATCGTCCGTGATGATGGGGTCAAGATCGACCACGACCGAGCCGGAACCCGGCGCCACTTCAACCACCGTATTCAGCCGGTAGCCCGGGAGGACATACGCATCGCCCTCCACGTTCCTGTCGGTTATCTCCACCATGTCGGTCTTGACTACCCCGTTCCATGTAAACACCAGATTATAGGTGTTGGGGAGGAGCCCGTCGAAGCGGAAGCGACCGTCCTCGTCCGTGGTGGTCAGACCGTGCTCGCCCATCATAAGAGTCACGCTGACGTAGGGGACGGGCGCTTCCGTGTCGTCTATCACCACGCTGGAGATGTCGAAGATCTCTTTTATCCACCTGGCCTCAAATGTCACATCGGAATAGGGCATGCAGAACTCCTCGCCCGGCTGATACAACACCGCGCCCCAGCTCCAGCCGGCAAAGACATATCCCGCCGGCGCATTTTCCGGCGCTGTGGGCAGAGTGATCTCCTGCGTGGGGATGAGCTTCTCCATGGGTTTGGGAACCGTGACGCCGTCAAACCGGTTCCCCTGCTCGTCCCGGCCGGGGTCGAAGGTGACGGTGTAGGTCGCCGGATGTTCGTTTGCGGCTATGCGCAGAACGCCCACGTTACGGAAGCCGCCGCCGTAAGATCCGGCATGGCGGAAATTGACGTTGGGGATGCTCACCCACACCTGATAGGTGCCGGTTTCGGCAGGATCGTCCACCACTGTTCCGTCCGCCAAACGGTATTGGATGTTCTCGTCGGTCACGCCCAAGACATCCAAGGTGATTGCGGTCCCCGCGCCGGGATAGCTGTCTCCCAACACGGTGTCCGGGGAGTTTGTCACCTCGCCCCATGCGGCGGTGAGGGTCACGTCCCGATCCTGTCCTTCCTCGTTATAGATCCATTCGTTGTTCGTCACCTCGAAGACTACCGGCGCGGGCTGGATGACCACGTTCGCGGTGGGGTTGGAGACGGTGTAGTTCCCAGCCTCGCTGCCGTAGAGCGACACCGTCACGGTGTAATCGCCCACGTCGGCGGACTCGGTCGCCGCGTATGCCATCAGGTCTCCGTTAAAGGCCGTGAGGTCACCCAGGAATTTCTACTTCTCACTCTCGGCGGGCTGCTTGTCCTCCGCAAAGGCGTTCTCTACCCGCACGGTGGGGTGCATCGGGTGGCCGTGATAGACGAAGGTCAGGTTCTGCCATATGACACGCACGTCATAGGGCTCTATCGCGACGGTGCCGATGTACAGCGTCCGCACGTCCGGCGCCTCCCCCGCAAACATGAAGTTTTCAGGGTCATCCGTCAGGGTCACCCATATCTCATAGGTCCCGGCGGCTCGGAAGGTCTCAGCGGCGTCCTCGGTGACCTCGTTCCCGGCGGCATCCTTCACCCGCTTATAGCTCACGGAGAACATGCCGCCCATCGCAACGCCGCTGTCCTGCCGGACGTTTGCCCGGTGCTCCAGACTGTCATATGTCATGGTCAGAGCAAAACCGTTCCGGACAGCGGGATCGGCGTCCTCGACCATGGCATATCCTGCGGGGTCGGGGTCTGCGTTGACCTCCGCTGCCCAGTCATGGACCGGCTTGACCTCCGGGTCGACAGAGAAGGTGACGGGCGCCGGGGCGATGGTTAGAACACCCGCATTTTCGCTGCTGCCGCCCGTAAACTCAAAGTTGTCGGGGGCAGTGAGAGTCACGACGATGCCGTAAGTCCCGGCGTTGGTCCGGCTCTCCGCGCCGTCGTAGGTGACGGTGAAAACCGGGCCGCCGGAGGCGGTTGCGGTCAGCGTATGGGGCAGAGCCGCGTCCTGCGTGACCGTGGCGGTGTGCGCCGCGCCATCGTAGGTGTACGTGTTGTCCGTGACCTCGAAGCTCACCGGCGCTTTACGGATGGTGTATTCCAGCGTAACGCTGCCGGGCAGCGCGTAGTTTTTGTTGCTTATTTCAGTGATCTTCGCCGTGTACGTCCCGGCGTCGGTTCGGACGTCGTTCTCGCCCACGGTGAGGGCGCATTCGTCGCCCTCCACCGGATTCGTCGCCGTGGCGGTGACGGTGTACTCGCCCTTCGTGTAATAGAGCTCATCCCGGTTCTCGACTTCCTTGCCGCCCTCCGAGATGTGCCAGTCAAAGGTCAGCTCCTTCGGCGTCACGTCGGCGTCGGTAGGCGCGTTTGTGAGCGCGGTATGGCTGAGCTCATAGTATGTGCCCAGTCGCCGTCCAGCGAGATTTTTGTGACGTCAACGGGCTTGTTCTCTCCCGCGTCCTTTGTCACAAACTCCACCTGACCGTGGGCGGTGGGCGCTTCGCCGAATACCGCGCCGGAGAGGACGATCTCCCCGTCCGCGCTCGCGTGGCTGTACGTTGTCCCGTCGTATACTCGCCGGGCACGAGGCTCGCCGCCACGGAGGGCATCAGCGTCTTTTTGTTTACCGTGACGGTGATCGAATCGTTTTCGCTGCCGTTAAGGTTCACGCTGCCGCCGTACTCCGCGCGGATCGTGTTTGCTCCTATTGCAAAACGCTTGTCCGCGATGATCTCAAGCGCTGCCGTGCCGCTGTCGCGAGACGGGCTGTCGTATGTTACGTCTGCCGAACCGAGGGACGCTCCGTTGAGGGTGAACACAACCTTGTCTATGCCTGCTGCCGCTAAATGTATACCGCTCGTATTATTTCCTGTAACAGCAGCGACAAGCGTGATCGTATCGCCGTATGTTACCTCGCTGTTGTCGTCTGTCAATGCCGAATCCGCTTTTTTGATCGTCACTTCCACAGACTGCGGTTCGGTGTCGGTGTGGTTTTTGTCCCCGACGACCTTGTACCAGACCGTGTACACCTTCGCCTCGGTACCAGTAGGAATGTCGGCGGAGTAGGTCGTGTTGTCCAGACTGTACTGCATCGTGCCGCCGCCGGCCCTGCCCGCCGTTATGAGGGCTTGAGCCTCGCCGTTGTAGTTCAGGCTGCTGTTGACGGCAGGCGCGGCATCGACCGCAGCCGAGGCCTTGCTGATGGTCACAGTCCCGCCGGTGACAGTGCAGTCACTGTGGCAGTCCGAGATAATGCCTTCGTTCTCTCCCGCGATACCACCCACATAGCTCCCGCCGGTGACGCTGCCCGAAACGGTGAGATTTTTGATCGTACCGTAGGAATACCCAAACAGACCCAGGTTGGAACTTAAACTTGTAGCGTTTATGTAAAGCCCGCTGATCTCGAACCCGCCGCCGTCAAATGTGCCGTTAAACGGCTTTGAACTCGATCCGATCGGCGTCCAGGAGTCCTTGTCCGCGCCGTACTTTGTGGACATATCAATATTATCCGTCACCTTAAAATACTCGCCGGCGCCTTTGCCGCCGTTGATATAGTCCCGGAACGCCTCCAGCGTGGGCAGGTCGGGGATGAGGTAGGGATCCAGCTCTGTGCCGGAGCCCTCTGCCCAGTTGCTGACGTTAAACGTCACTGTCGCCGTGGCCGTTTTGTTGGGAGTTAAGAGATTGCCGCTGTATGTAACGGCGATCGTGGCGGTGTGCGTTCCAAGAGACAGACCCGCTTTGGGCTGTATCGTCCAGCTCGTGTCGGAAGCGCCATTTGCCAATTTCGCTTTATTACCCGCATTGAGGACAAAATCCTCCCCATCTATTTCCACGCTGACAATTTTGGCGGGCACATCGTCGGTGCTCGTGATCGTTATGCTCTTAGCCTCCGGCTGCGAATAGCCGCTCCTCGCTTCATCAAAGGTCGGGGGAGCGACTTCCAGCTTGAAGTGATAGATGATCTCGCCGCTACCTTGGTTTATAATATCGCCGCCGGCAATAATTCCCCAGACGTGTATCTTTCCCTCGTTGATGATCGTCCCCGTGTAGATGCCGGTATCCATGTTTTCTGCGTCGCTAACGTTGATCGTACCCCTGTTGGTCATGGTCACGCCATGGGCCATGTCCAGGGTTTTACGATTCTTCATATTCAGGGTCTTGCCGGATGGGATTTCAAAATCATATTCAGGCACCGGCGAGCCGTATATCTCGCCTGTGTTCCCGTTAAATATAATGCCGCTCCAGCGACTCTACTTGCTCGTATCCGCAACACCTTCACGAAACTGGCTGCTGGCGAAAATCACGGCGTTGCTGCCAGTCCCGGTAGAAAAGCTGCCGCCGTCGGCGCTATCCTTTCCGCCGCCGATACCGGCTCCATTGGGACCTCCGGTCGCGGTGACAGTCCCGCCGTTAATCGTGACGGTTCCACCGGCACCCTTGCTCCCGCCGCCGATACCGGCGCCGTCGCCGTTTCCGGTTGCTTTGACGATTCCGCCGTTGATTGTGACTTCCCCGCCGGCACAACTATACCCGCCGCCAATACCGGCTCCACTGGTGCCTCCGGTCGCGTTGACGCTTCCACCGTTGATTATGACGGTTCCGCCAGCACCGGAGGACCCGCCGATGCCCGCATTATGATAATCTCCAGTCGCCGACAAGTTACCCGTTTGTCCCGCCTGACCGTAGACGGTCAGGCTGTTTCCCTCAGATACCTCAATGCCCTTATTCGCTTTCAGGTTGCAGCTGTCCCCCAGAATAAGGTTGACAGTTCCGCTGACCGTGATACGTTCGCTGACGGTAACGTTTCCGCTGACGACGTACCAGCTATTATTCCATGTGATGGTGCTTTCCGTTACGTCTGTTGCAGACCCCTGTGTTTTCGAGCTGCCGTCGGCGTCAATATAAGGAATACCCGCCGCTATCGCCATCGGCTCATCTTCCCCGGCAGCATTCTCCTCCGCCCGGACCGAAATTGGCGTCAGCCCCGGCAGAAGACATATTGCAAGCAGCAAACTTATGACCCTCTTTTTCATAATTTATCCTCTTTTTTGTATGTGTTGCGAAGGTCCACTCTGTCCGTGGGGAAAGCCCACGTACAGAGTCGGGCTGCCCGACTCCTGTATATTTTTCACTTCGCTCTTGACAAATCCCACTTTTACATTTATTATTTTATCACGTTCACCCGTGAACATCTCAATAGAGAAGGTGAAAATTTGGAGAAATTATTTTCGATAAATCAGGTGGGCAGGAGCTGCGGAGTGTCCCGGTCCACTCTCATGCGTCTGGAGGACCGCGGGCTGCTCGTTCCCGCCAAGGTGGACAGCGAGACGGGCTACCGCTGGTATGACAACTACAACGTCAGCCGGGTCATGCAGATACAGTCCTTTTTGCAGATGGGCCTGACCTACGACGACGTCGCCCTCTACTACCGCGCGGGCGGGGAGTCGCGGGAGCTTCTGGAGCATATCGAGGAGCGGTTTCTGCTGTTCAAGCGGGCCTATGAGGAACTAAAGCTCCGGGTGGAAAAGAAGGATCATCTGAGCTTTGAGTTTGTGGATCTGCCGGAGTACATCTGCTTCTGCCGGGAGTTCCGGGGGACAACGACGGAGGATCGCTACTGGGCCATGTACCACCTCTATCATGAGGCGGTGGAGAAGGGCTACCGTCTGCTTAAGTCCGAGCCGCTGTTTGTCATCAACAAGCGTACCGACTATCTTGAAGGCGCCTTCGAGGAAAAAGAGGTGGACTTTATCTGCTGCATTCCGCTGGAGCCGGACGAGCCGCCGAAGGAGGCGGTGACCTTCCCCGCCTGCCGGGGCTTCTCCTGTCTGGGCTACGGCAGCTACTCCCGCAGAGCCTACGCATTCAACGAGTTTGGCCGGGAAATTCGGGAACGGGGATTGAAGCCCACGGACTACGTCCGCGCGCTGGGTCTCGTCGCCCCCTACACCGGCAGAGAGATCGACCCGAAGAACTACGTCTCCCGGCTGGTGGTGCCGGTGGAGGAATGAAGCGGGCCGTTTGATGCGCCTCAAAAGCGGGCATGCTGTGGCCTGCCGGTGTACATTAAGCGTAAGTGAAGTCCGGCGGACTTCCCCGCAGGCTGCGGACCTCCACCGCAGCTGTATCGGGATACCTCCTGCCTCACTTTTGAACGGCCTCATAAACGGATCGCGGCACAACCGAAATCATGCCGCTCGAACGCTCACGGTTACGCAGGAGCGGCAGCGCATAAGCGTGCCGCTCACAAGTATAAGCGGGGGAAGTTTGATACAAACTTCCCCCGCTTATACTTGTGAGTGGCAGAAACTCAATATGTAGAAAAAGGAGTACAAAGGGGAGAAAACTAAGTTTTTTCCCCTTTGTGTGCTTTTGGTTGCTTTTTGCACAAGCAAAAAGCAATGCGGGGTTTTACCCCGTTATCACATCATCGAGCGGTAGAGCTCCGCTATCTCCTCCACCGAGGTGTCGCGCGGGTTGCCGGGGCAGCACGCGTCGGCGTAGGCGCTCTCGGAGAGGAACTGCACGTCCTCCTCCTTGAGGATGCCCTTGAGGTCGGTCGGGATGCCGACGTCCTTGGAGAGCTGCTTGACGGCGGCTATCGTCGCCTTCGCGGCGTCCTCGTCGGACATGCCGTCTATACCCTCGACGCCCATCGCGCGGCCGACGGCGCGGTAGCGCTCGCCCGCGACCGGTGCGTTGTACTCGAGGCCGGTCGGGAGGATTATCGCGCAGGCAACGCCGTGCGGCGTGTCATACAGCGCGGAGAGGCCGTGCGCCATCGAGTGGACGATTCCGAGTCCGACGTTCGAGAAGCCCATACCCGCGATATACTGTCCGAGCGCCATGCCCTCGCGTCCCTCCGGGGTGTTCTCGACCGCGCCGCGCAGGTGCGTCGAGATGAGGCGTATCGCCTCGAGGTGGAACATGTCGGATATCGCGCAGTGGCCCTTAGTGATGTAGCCCTCTATCGCGTGGGTGAGCGCGTCCATGCCGGTGGCGGCGGTGAGCGACTTCGGCATGGTGCTCATCATGTCCGGGTCGACGACCGCGACCTCCGGGATGTCGTGCGTGTCCACGCAGACGAACTTGCGCTTCTTCTCCACGTCGGTTATCACGTAGTTTATCGTGACTTCGGCGGCGGTGCCGGCGGTCGTCGGGACGGCGATGGTAAAGACCGCGTGGTTCTTCGTCGGCGCGACGCCCTCGAGCGAGCGGACGTCCGCAAACTCCGGGTTCGTCGCGATGATGCCTATCGCCTTTGCGGTGTCCATGGCGCTGCCGCCGCCGACGGCGACGATGCAGTCCGCGCCGCTCTTTCCGAACGCCGCCACGCCGTGCTGCACGTTCTCAATCGTCGGATTCGCCTTTATGTCGCTGTATACCTCGTAGGGGAAGCCGGCCTTGTCAAGCAGGTCCGTGACCTTTCCCGTCACGCCGAACTTGATAAGGTCGGGGTCTGAGCAGACAAAGGCCTTTTTGAAGCCTCTGCCGGTGAGCTCGGGCAGGATGTTCTCGAGAGCGCCCTTGCCGTGGTACGAAATAGTGTTCAGAACGATGCGGTCTGCCATAACGATTTACCTCCGTTTATTTTTATTCGGGCAATGCCCGTTTGTGCCTATTGTTGCCGGAAATGCGGCGTTTTACCGCTTCGACGTGACCTCGCGCTCGTAGCGCATGACCTCCTCATACCACTCGCGGTCGAGCGGGACGCCCGCGCGGCGGCAGTACTCGTCCCACACGTCGCCGAAGGGAAGGGTCTTCGTGTCCTCCATGAGCATGAGGCGCTGCGTGTAGTCCGCGCGGTCCTGCATCTCCTTCAGCGCCTCGTGCGGCTGGAGCAGCGCCCAGAGCAGCGCCTTCTCCGCCGCGCGGGTGCCTATCACCCACGCCGCGACGCGGTTTATCGAAGCGTCGAAGAAGTCGAGGCCGATCATCGCGCGTTCGAGCGCGCCGCAGCGGACGAGCTCCTTCATTATCTCGCGCAGCTCGTCGTCGAAGATTACGACGTGGTCGGAGTCCCAGCGTACCGGGCGGGAGATGTGCAGCGGCAGCCTGTCAAAGAAGCAGAGCAGCGAGGGTATCTTGTCGCTTATGAGCTCGGTCGGATGGTAGTGTCCGCTGTCGAGCAGAGGATAGACCTTCTCGTGCGAGGCGGCGTATGCGACGTAGAACTCGTTCGAGCCCGTGGTGTAACTCTCAAGACCGATGCCGAACACCTTGCTCTCGACCGAGTCGACGACAAAGTCGAGCTTCTCTGCAAATATCTCGTCGAGTGCCGCCTTGAGGCGCATCCTCGGGCCGAGGCGGTCCGAGGGGATGTCCTTCATGCCGTCCGGTATCCAGACGTTGTTGAGCGCGGGCGAACCGAGTTCGCGCCCCATCCTGTCCGCTATGCGGCGGACGGCGATGCAGTGGTCTATCCAGAAGCGGCGGACTTTCTCGTCGGGGCTCGAAAGCGTCAGCCCATCCTTTACCATGGGGTGACCGAACAGCGTCGGGTTGAAGTCTATCGCGAGCCCCTGTTCCTTCGCCCACTCCACCCACGGGGCGAAGTGACGGTACTCCAGCTTGTCGCGGTCGACCCACTCGCCCTCGCCGAACACGGCGTAGCTCGCGTGGAGGTTTATCCTCTTCTTTCCGGGAATGAGCGACGCGGCCTTTTCGAAGTCCGCCTTCAGCTCCTCGAAGTTCCGGGCGCGTCCGGGGTAGTTGCCGGTCGTCTGGATACCGTCTGCCGCGCCGCCGTCCACGGTGTCGAAGCCTGCGACGTCGTCGCCCTGCCAGCAGTGCATGGATATAGCGGTCGCGGCCGCCGTCTCCATGGCCCGCTCGACGTCCGCGCCGATACCGGCGTAGGCTTTCTTTGCGTTTTCAAAGCTCATACCACATACTCCTTTATCTCAAATGATTTTTTCACTATTTCGCGCGCGGAGGGGATGTCGCCAACCTCTCCCGCCGCTATGAGCTGCATCAGAAGGTTCCCTATCGAAGTCGCCTCGGAGGGTCCCGCGTACACCGGGATGCCCGCGGCGCGCGCGGTGAGCTCGTTGAGGAATCCGTCCCGCGAGCCTCCGCCGACGATGTACAGCCGCTCCGGCTTCTTCCCGGTTATCCGTCCGAGCTCCTCGAGCGAGCGGGCGTACCTGTCCGCGAGGCTGAGGTAGACCGAGCGCACGAGGTCGCCGGTGCTCTCCGGCGTGGGCGCGCCGGACGCGCGGAGCAGCGCCGTCACCGCCTCCGTCATGCTTGCGGGGGCAAGCAGGCTGTCGTCGTCCACGTCGAAGATGCAGTCGTACCGGGACTCCCGCGCCGCCGCCTCCAGCTCCGCAAAGCTCACCTTCTTCGCAGGCGCGGCGGAGCGCACGCCCGAGGAGACGTATTCCTCGCCGTTCAGCTCGCGCCGGATGCTCTGGATTATCCAGAGACCCATGATGTTCTTGAGGAATCGGTATGTCCCGCCGGCGCCGCCCTCGTTTGTGAAGTTCGCGCGGCGGCTCTCCTCGTCGAGCGACGGCTCTGTAAGCTCGGTTCCTATGAGGCTCCACGTCCCGCTCGATATTACGGCGCTCGGCCCCGCGCCTATCGGCGCCGCGAGGTATGCGGACGCCGTGTCGTGTGACGGCGCGGTGAGCACCGTGCAGCGGCACCCCGTCCTTTCGGACACCTCCGGCGTAAGCCCGCCCACGACCGTTCCCGGCTCGCGGAGCTTGCCGAAGATGCGCTCGGGAAATCCGAGCGCGCGTATTATCTCAAAGTCCCAGTCGCGCTTTTTCGCGTCGAGAAGGCCGGTCGTCGAGGCGTTCGTGTATTCATTCACGCGCTTTCCGGTGAGCCGGAAGGCGAGATACTCGGGTATCATCAGAAGCGTCTCCGCGCGGCGAAGCGCCTCCGGCGTCTCGTGCGCCGTCACCGCGAGCTGGTATATGGTATTGAATTTCTGGAACTGTATGCCGGTGCGGCGGTACAGCTCCTCCCGCGAGAAGTGCGGCAGGACGAACCGCTCCGCGCCGTCGGTGCGCGCGTCGCGGTACGCGACGGCATCCCCGGTGGGGTATCCCTCCGCGTCCAGCGTAACGAAGTCCACGCCCCATGTGTCTATGGCGAGAGTATCCGGCGCGAGGCCGGCATCCGCCGCCGCCTTCATGCCCGCCTCGACCTCGCGCGCGAGCATTTCAAGGTCCCAGCAGTCGTGACCGCCGCGCCGCACCTGCCGCGTGTCGAAGCGGTAGACCTCGCGCACGGAGAGCCGTCCGTTTTCGAGCCACCCGGCTATGTGCCGTCCGCTCGAGGCGCCGATATCCACCGCAAGATGTATGCCTGCCACGCTCCGTCATCTCCTTTTTACGAATTTCATATTTTTCTATGATATATTTTACAGCATCCTAAGCGATTTGTCCATAAGGATTTGCGGGAGGAGAGCCCGCGTCCCTGAAGTGAGGCAGAGCCTCACCGGTACTTTGCGGGGGTTGCGCCCCCGCACCCTCTAGCGGGGAAGCCCCGCAGGAATCTGCGGGGCGAGACCCCGCGTCCTTGGTAGAGCAGAGCTCTACCGACACTATGCGGGGGTTGCGCCCCCGCGCCCTGCGTTACTTTTTGCTTGTGCAAAAAGTAACCAAAAAGCACACATAGGGGAGA
>CANRJS010000026.1 GCA_947631015.1 uncultured Clostridia bacterium | reverse complement strand
AACGCAGGGTGCGGGGGCGCAACCCCCGCATGGTGTCGGTAGAGCTCTGCTCTACCAAGGACGCGGGGTCTCGCCCCGCAAAAATGTTGCGGGCCTTGCCCCGCAAATCGGCTTATTCTACCGGCTCAAAATCTTCCTTACCGGCGCCGCAGAGCTCGCAGACAAAGTCGTCCGAGAGATCCTCCCACTTCTTGCCCTGCTCCTCCTCGTCGTAGATCCAGCCGCAGACCTTGCAAATGTACTTCATTTTAATTTCCTCCTCAGATATTGATCCACGGCGCGCCCCGTTAGCGGATGCCGCCGTTTGTTCCACTGTCAATTATATACGCCCGCGCGCGATATTGCAAGCGGCATTTGCTTCACCCGACGCGCGCTATCCTTCCGCTCATCACCTGAAGGTCGCCCGCCGCGCGGAAGCCGTAGTCCGCGAGTACGCTTTGCATCGCCTCGTCGTCGAGCGGCGCGGTCGCGACGACCTGCGGCACCCCGCGCTCCAGACCCGTTTTCACGGCGTAGTCCATGCATGCGCATAGGTCGCCCGCCATGACCGCAATCTGCACCGAGCGCCGCTTGAGGAAGCGGTTGCCGAACACCATCACGCTGCCGCTTTCGCAGCTCACGAGGACTTTTCCTTCGCGCGCGAAGGCGCGGAACACGTCGTCATTCATCCGCATGAACGTGCGGTTCAGCACCGCATAGCCCTCGTACCGCTCCGCGAGCGGCGCGAGGAGCGCGCACGCCTCCGCCTCGCCCACCGGCTCGAACGTCTCGGCCTCCGGCAGTGTCACGCCGTCGAGGGAAAGCTGAAATTCGCGGTATTTCCCCGCTGTGTCGAGGCCGAACTTCCGCGCAAGCGTCGCGCTCGGGACGTTCCGGAGCCCCGTATACATCGCGGCGGTCTCTATGCCGAGCGAAAGCGAGAGCGACACGAACTCCTCGTAGAGCCGCGTGCCGACACCCTGCCTCTGATGCTCCGGCGCGACGCGCAGAGTCTCGAGCCACGCCGTCCTGTCCGGCAGGACGGTGTACTTCGCTATGCCGACAAGCTCCTCCCCCTTGAACGCGCCGAGCATTGCGCCAACGTCGTCCAAAAAGAACAGCTCCGCCGTGTCGCGCAGGTATCCGAAGCCCTTTATCGCGCTTTCTTCGACGCGGACAGCCTCCTCAAGCTCCGACGGGCGGAGCCTCCTCACGGTTACTTCCATCGTATTCCTCCGTTCTACGCTCCGCAGGATACAGCTCGCGGAACTGTCGTCACATAAAAGTCAATTTTGACTGTAAATATTGCTCTGCGATTATACAGTCTGTGCCTGCCGCGTGTCAATAAGTATACTCCGTAAAACCAAGCGCCGCTTTTATTCTGTAATATCTTTAATAATTGAAAGAATATGTTCTGTCTGCGACGGCGAAAGCCTGTCGATCTCACGCATCAGCTCTCTTGTCTTCTGCGGCGCGTCAACCTCAATTTTGAAAAATTCTTCCGGAGTTATGCCGAAAAACTCGCAGATATAGAAAAAGCCGGCCATAGACGGCATTGCATGTCTGTTTTCTATCTTGTTTATATAGCTCTCGCTCTGCCCGAGTGACAGGCTCATATCTCTCGCGGATATGCCTTTCTGCATTCTGAGTTGCGATATGCGCTTTGCCACAAAACTCAAGTAATCCATGGTTTCCTCCTGCCGCTGTGTGGTTATAGTATAAAGCGGCGTCGGGCGAAAAATAGTGAATTTTAAGATATATTTTTCTTGACATATATAATTCTAAGATATATAATTGACTTGCATCGGGATTTTAATTCTATCCTTTCAATTTCCTTTTGCGTATCCGAAGCATTAAAACAGGCAGGAATTTGGCTCCCGTGAACAATCCGACCCCGCTGTTTATACAGCATTCCAACGTAAAACGCAAATTCGTATTGCAACCAAGGGCACACCACTATATTAAAACATAAGGATGTGATTATGTGTATGACAAATGAAGATATTATGAAAGTTGTGAAACCGGCAATATGTTCACAGCTAAAAAGCCCTGCTTCCGCACAATTTCCTATTGATGCGATTTCCATAGCCGGCGATGACAAAAGCGGATATCACATTGAAGGATTTGTGGATTCGCAGAACAGCTATGGCGCAATGATAAGAAATGATTTTACTGCAGAAGTTACAATCGTCAATGGATGCCCGCACGTTACATATTGTTCGGTTGCGAAAAAAGCTGATGCGCGGCGTGCAAAAGAATTTGGGGTCAACTATTTAGTTGTTTTACTTTACACGATTATTGGAGGAGCCGTTTTGTATTTTTTAATTTCCCTAATAGTTGGAATGTAATTGAAAGGCAGAAGGTCAGAAAGGAGAATTATTATGGCATTTAAAAGAATGGAAGGTTTTGTGGGGAGTATTCCCCAAAGTTTCATTGACAGGAATCTACAGGTTTGTCCGCTTTGCGGAACAAGTAATCCTCACTGGGGAATTGATCAGAAAATGCAGATGAAGTTAGAGGGAAATTTATATCTGTTTCAATGTGAGCAATGCAAGGGAGTGTTAAGTTCTCCTGTTCCAGATGTTACAAGAGAAAACAACACGATTCTCACCACAGCCGGATTAATAAAGAAACTATCCGGAAAGAAAAATGGCGTTATATACTTACGAATATACGATGCGGGTAATAACGCTGATATTAAAGACAAGGTTGGAAAGGAATTTACGCTTCAGGATTTACAACAGATGGCCGAAGAAAAAAGTTCAAATTCAGGAGAAAGCGGAAAATTTTATTGATATGAAAATGTTTTTTGTGTCTTTGAGTATTGGGACAGTTAGCAGGATTCTCCACATACAGAATGATGAATCCGTGATTTATACATCAGTCTGACAAGGAGCACAAAGTCAAATTGGGAGATTTCATTTATCGGGAAGCAACTGCGACCGTAATTATCGTCCCGGAAAGGAGTAAATGAACTCACTGCAAGAAAAGCCGGCGAGGCTTTGCGCCTCGCCGGCTCAATTTGTTGTATCGCTTACTTGAAATACCTGTCGAGCAGGCCCTTGAGCGCCTTACCGTGACGGGCCTCGTCGCGGGCCATCTCGTGAACGGTGTCGTGGATGGCGTCAAGGCCGTTCTTCTTCGCGCAGAGCGCGAGGTCGAACTTGCCCTGGGTCGCGCCGAACTCGCAGTCGACACGCCAGGCGAGGTTCGCCTTGGTGTCGGCCTTCATGTTCTTCTCGAGGTCCTCGCCGAGCAGCTCCGCAAACTTCGCGGCGTGCTCCGCCTCCTCATGCGCGGCCTTCTCCCAGTACAGGCCGATCTCGGGATATCCCTCGCGGTGCGCGATGCGCGCCATGCAGAGATACATACCGACCTCGGCGCACTCGCCGTTGAAGTTGGCCATGAGCTGCTCGAAGATGTACTTCTTGTCCTCTTCGCTCACGTCGGGATTGTTCTTGACGGTCTTCGCGTATATGCCGTACTCATGCTCGGCGGCGAGCTTCGCATCGGCCTTCATCTCGGTGAACTTGCTGCCGGGACACTTGCAGGTCGGGCAGAACTCGGGGGGCGTATCGCCCTCATGGACGTAACCGCATACGGGGCAGACCCACTTCTTTGCCATAACAAAATACCTCCATGTAATTAAACTGCTTTCACTCTCAAATCAGTAATTATTACTGTTTTGATGCTGTCTATACTATACCACATAAACATTCCTTTGTAAAGCGGTTTTTTCTAAAAATTTCTCGCGTCCCACGCGGGACGGAGCCGCGCCGCGCGCGGCTCCGTCCCGCGAAAACCGATTTACAAAATCCCGCCCGCGTGCTATAATTTTTCCGGGCGGACGCCCAAACGTTTGAACACTCGGAGGATATTCCCGTGAAATACGGATTTGTGAAATGCGCCGCCGCGACGCCTCGCGTGCGCGTCGCAGACTGCGAATACAACCTCGGGTCGATGCTCGCGCTCATTCGCGAGGCGGACGCGCGCGGCGCGCGCCTCGTCGTCTTCCCCGAGCTCTGCATCACCGGCTACACCTGCGGCGACCTGTTCGGCACGAGCACCCTGCTCCACGCCGCTTTGGACGCGCTCCGCCGCCTCATGACAGAGACCGCGCCGCTCGACATGCTCATCGTCGCGGGTCTCCCCTTCCCCAAGGACGGATGTCTCTACAACTGCGCCGCCGTCCTGCATCGCGGACGGCTTCTCGGTCTCGTCCCCAAGACGAACATCCCGAATTACAACGAATTCTACGAGCTCCGCAACTTCGCCCCCGCGCCGAAGGAGACCTCCTCGGTGCGCGTCTTCGGCGAGGACGTGCCGTTCGGCGCGAAGCTGCTCTTCCGCTGTGAGAAAGCACCCGACTTCTGCCTCGGCGTCGAGATTTGCGAGGACGTGTGGGTCGCCTCGCCGCCCTCCGTCGGCCTCACCTCCGCCGGGGCGACGATAGTAGCGAACCTCTCCGCCTCGAATGAGACCGTCGGCAAGGCGGACTACCGCCGCCTGCTCGTGAAGAGCGCGTCCGGGCGGTGCGTCTGCGGCTACGTCTTTGCGGACGCGGGCGAGGGTGAGAGCACGACCGACGTCGTCTTCTCCGGCCACGACATGGTCGCGGAGAACAGCGTCCTGCTCGCGGAAAGCGAGCTCTTTACCACCGGCCTCACGATAAGCGAGATAGACGTCGAAATGCTCGCGGGCGAGCGCCGCCGCATCAACACCTTCGCCGCCGCGCCCGAGGGGTACTCGACGGTGTGGTTTGACATGGAGCCCGCCGAGACCTCGCTTACGCGCACGGTGGAGCCGATGCCGTTCGTCCCGGCGTCCGGCGCGGAGCGGCGCGGCCGCTGTGAGACGATACTTTCGATACAGTCGGAGGGTCTTCGCAAGCGGCTCGAGCACACGAACGCCCGCACCGCCGTCGTCGGTGTGAGCGGAGGGCTTGACAGCACGCTCGCGCTGATAGTCGCGGCGCGCGCGTTCGACCTTCTCTCGCGCCCGCGCGGGGACATCGTCGCCATCACCATGCCCGGCTTCGGCACGACCGGGCGCACGAAGTCGAACGCCACGCGCCTCGCGGAGCTGCTCGGCGTGACGCTCCGCGAGGTGGACATCGCGCCTGCCGTCCGCCGTCACTTCCTCGACATCGGGCAGGACGAAAGCACGCACGACGTCACCTACGAGAACTCGCAGGCGCGCGAGCGGACGCAGGTTCTTATGGACTACGCGAACCGCACCGGCGGCATCGTCGTCGGCACCGGCGACCTCTCCGAGCTCGCGCTCGGCTGGGCCACCTACAACGGCGACCACATGTCGATGTACGGCGTGAACGCCGGCGTTCCGAAGACTCTGATACGCCACATCATAGATTACTACGCCGACACCTGCGGCTCGGAGGACCTGGCGCTCGTGCTCCGCGACGTGCTCGCGACGCCGGTAAGCCCCGAGCTCCTTCCCCCGGAGGGCGGGAACATCTCGCAGAAGACGGAGGACCTCGTCGGCCCCTATGAGCTGCATGACTTCTTCCTCTACCACATGGTTCGGCGCGGGTCCGGCCCCGCGAAGGTGCTCCGCCTCGCGGAGCACGCGTGGCGCGGGACATATTCCCGTGAGGTCATCCTCGCGTGGCTCCGCGTGTTCTGCCGCCGGTTCTTCTCACAGCAGTTCAAGCGCTCCTGCCTGCCGGACGGGCCGAAGGTCGGCTCGGTGTCCCTCTCGCCGCGCGGCGACTGGCGGATGCCGTCCGACGCATCCGCCGCGCTCTGGCTTTCCGAGCTTGAGGGGCTGTAAAACGCAAAAAACAGAGCGCCCGGACGTTCGTACCGTCCGGGCGCTCTGTTTTTATGGCGGCAAAACCTGCGCAAACTTTGGAATTCGGTATTGCAATTCCCACCGATTTGATGTAGAATGACCTTGGGAACATAAAATGCGGCAGGCTTCGGGGTGTTGGCGCACCCCGAAGCCCTGTACGAGTGAAGCACCACTCAGCACAGCGAAACATTCGCACCACGAGCTTATTATATCCGTTTTCTCTTTCTATTTCAAGAGCGGGCGGAAAATAGGCCGTGCTTTGCATTGACTTTGTCAAGGCGGTGTTGAGATATATGCTCGACGCCGCCTTTTATGCTCCCGGAGACGCCGGTGAGGCGGGTTCGCCGCCCGCCTCGGACGGTCTTCGGGAGAATCCGAAAATATTTTTGGGAGGTCAGGAAAGAATGAAGAAACGTATAATGGCGGCGCTGCTTGCGGTGATGATGCTTGCCGCGCTGCTGCCGACGGCGGCGTTCGCGGCGGCACCATCAGAGGCTGCGGAGAAACTGCCGACCCCTGAGCTCAGTGCATGGGAAGAGGATTCCGGCATCATTTCTTGGGGAATAGCCGATTCATATTCTGAGTATTTGGACGACTATTATCTAAAAGTACGGTATAAGGAAGCAGAAGAAGCCGAAGCTTGGACGGAGATTACCGCAACTCCCTGCGATCTGTACACTGTCTTTTCACCGAGTGCAGAGGGATATTTTCAGGTGCAGGTGCAGGCTAAGAGCAAAAGTCCTGCGCAGTATGCCGACAGTGAATGGTCTGACTGGAGCGGCACCTATCACCGCGGCCCGATAGACCAAGACTTCTTAAACACAATAGGCGGCAAGGTAGGTACATACATCGGTCTCGACAAGGCCAGACCCTCTGTCACAGTCGACGGGACCACGGTCACTGTCTCGGTGCCGGAGAATGCCCCCGAGAGATCTTATATCAGATATTCGATTTTAGCTCCGGGTGCTAGCGCATGGGGACATTGGCAATACTGCAATTCTGCGGAAAACTACTCGAAAGAGTTTACGGTTACCAATGGCTCAAGTGTCTGGGCCATACTGGAGAAAAAATATATATCTGCATATTCCCGTACAGACGCAGGCGATGAACTGACACCGCCGATATTTATATACCAAGGTAGCGCCATCGGATCACACGACGGACGTTACTGCGGTGTCGGAAATGTCCAGCTTGGTGCTCCTACCGAGCTTAGCTGGGGCCGGGAAATAGAGGGTTACCCGGACAGCGAAACCGGTAAACTTGTATATCAGCCCGGCGATAACGTACCCGGGCTGGTCTACTGGCGCGTTGGCAAAGATTCAGGCGTCGCAAACTATGAATTTGATCTCTACAAAAAGGGAGAGACCCCTGATAAAGACGAAATAGTTTACGCATTAGAAGATTTTTCCTATTTCTTCCCGTATGAAGAAGGTCAATATATCGGCTTTGACAACTTGCTTAGGGAATATGAGTTTGAGAGCGGAGCATACTATTGCACGCTAAAAGCAAACCTTGGAACGCAGTCTGAGTTCGCCACAAGCGATACGGCACGTTCCGACGATTTTATATATGTAAAACCCAGCGAGACTCTGCCGACGCCGACTATGGGCTCATGGGACGGCAGCACCATAACCGGCAACTCAAACGCTGAACCCGGCCAGGTGTATCGATATGTTACAGAATTTAGATATAAAGCAACAGCAGATGATGCGTGGGAAACCGGACACCAATCCATAAGTATGTTTTACAACTTGAAAGAACCTCAGACGGTGTCGTTTAAGCTTGATAACGTAATAAACAAGCCGGGTTATTATTCCGTTCGCATCCGCACTCTGAGCAGGGACATATCTCATTTCCTTAACAGCGGCTGGTCGGAGTGGAGCGACGAGTATTACTTCGACGGCACCGTTGTGAATCCTACCCCCTCCGTATCCATTGACTACGCCGCCGAAAAGCTCACCGACTTCGACACCGGCAGCTACACCGTAAACGGCGAGGCTGTCACCGTGACGGACGGCACTGCGGATATAAAGGACGAATGGTTCGGGAAAACCGTTGCGATAGTGCAGAAGGGCGACGGTGAGGCAACTGCCGACAGCGCACCGCAGCAGCTCGTCATTCCCGCGCGTCCTGCCGCTCCTTCCGTAACTGCATCGAAGGCCAGCTCCGCCTCCGCAAAGGACGGTTCTCTTTCCGTCACGGTGAAGGAGGGAGAAAAGTACGAGTACCGTATAATCGGCGGCACATGGACTGCGGTTCCGGACGGCGGAAAAATATCCGAGCTTGCCGCAGGCGAATACGAAGTGAGGGTAAAGGCTTCGACCGGTTCCTTTGCGGGAGTTGCCGCGACCGTCAAGGTCGAAGCGGCGGAATCCAACCCCGGCACCGGCGGCGGCACCACTCCCGGAACCGGCGGCGGTTCGACGAACCCCGGAACCTCCGGTACTCCTTCGACTCCGAGCACCCCCTCCACCCCGAGCAAGCCGTCCGAACCCGAGACTCCGGACGAGCCTGATACACCCGCTCCGACCTTTGCGGACGTTCCCGAGGGTGAATGGTACGCCGCAAATGTCGCCGCAGCCGCAGAAGCGGGTCTCATCGCAGGCTACGGGGACGGCTCCTTCAACCCGACGGGCAAGCTCACCTGGGCGCAGACGGTGACGTTTGCCGTCCGCATCGCGCAGAAGAACGCGGGCGAGAAGGTATACAGCCCGGAAGATCAGGGCGAATGGGCGCAGTGGTTTGAGGGATATGCCGACTACGCGCAGGCGCACGGCATCATCGCCTCCGCCACCGACGAGCCGAACGCCGTCATCACCCGTGCGGACGCGGTCGTGATATTCGCCGCCGCGCTCGGCAATGCCAAGAAGGTGAACAACGTCCCGGACGGCTACTTTACCGATGTTGAGGCGTCCGGCCCCGTCCACGACGCGGTCTACGCTCTCGCGGCGGCAGGCGTGATCAACGGCAAGTCCGCCACGGACGGCTCCGCTACCTTCGGCGTGGGCGACCCGCTCCTCCGCAGCGAAGTCGCGACGATAATCGCCCGCATGGCGGGTCTTACCGACACGGTAAAGATCGGCTGACGCGCAGAAGCGTCATCCCGAAACATATAAAACGCGCGGCGTTCCTTTCGGAACGCCGCGCATCTTATATCCCGCTCTTACTCTCCGAAGAGCTCCGCGGCCTTCGACGCCATCCTCTTTCCGTAGACCTCGAAGTTCTCCGCGAACTGGTTGATGTCAAGCGTGTTGTCTATACCCACCGGGCCGAGGTGGATGACCGGCTTTCCGAACGAGCCGCCGCCCGAGTAGACGAGCGCACCCATCACCATGCAATGGTCGAGCAGCTCGCGAATGCCGAGCTCCGCGCCGCCGTGGACGTACTGCGCCGTCGTGTACGCGCCGACGAGCTTTCCCGCAAGCCCGAGCTTTCCCGCCTCCGCGAGCATGTAGTTCATCATCTGACCCGTGATGTGCGCCGCGTATATCGGCGAGCCGAAGACGATGCACTTCGCCTCCTTCGCAAATTCCGCGTCGACGTTCTCTATCGGGAACGCCTTTGCCTCGACGCCCTCCACCGAGTTCATGCCCTTTGCTATCAGCTCGCCCATGTTCTTTGTGTTGCCCGTGACCGAATGATATATGACCGCCGCCTTCATTGGAATCGACCTCTTTTCGCAGTAATATTTGCCGGATACCCGACAGAATAAATATACCACGCGGCGGCGCAAAACGCAAGCACGGCGGCGGTTCCGCCCGGATGGATCTCACACACGGTGGAACTTTTCCGCGCCGCGAGCGTCTAACGGGTAAAACGCCGAGGAGGTTTTACCATGAAACGCATACTTTCCGCCGTTCTGGCGCTTACGATGCTTCTCTGCTGCTTCGGCTGCGGCACATCCCCGGAAAAGCCCGCGGAGAGCGCAAGTCCCTCCCCTACCGTTACGCCCGAGCTGAGCGGCAGTCCCTCTACCGTTCCGCTGAAATCCGTGGACTACACGCCATCCGGCGTGCCGGACGAGGCGGCGGGCGACCTCGGCGCGGCGCTGCTGCGGCTGTGCCGCCACGAGGGCGAAAATACGTTCGTCTCGCCGCTCTCCATACTCTCCGCGCTCGCCATGACGGCGGAGGGCGCGGACGGCGAAACTCTCCGCGAGATGGAAGCCGTCCTCGGCGGCTCCGTGGACGGTCTCCGCGAGCTTCTGCAAAGCATCATCGCTCCCTCCCGGACGATGAGCCTCGCAAACTCAATCTGGCTCCGCGACTATGACGGTCTCGCCGTAAATCCCGACTTCCTCGCCGTCTGCCGCGACGGTTACGACGCGTCGGTCACGACCGCCCCGTTCGACGGCTCCACCGTGGACGCGATAAACGCATGGTGCCGCGAACACACCGACGGCATGATAGACGGGATAATCGACGAGATAGACGAGGACACGATGATGTACCTCATAAACGCCCTCGCGTTCGAGGCCGAGTGGGAAAACGTCTACAACGAGTACAACGTAAGCGACGGTATCTTCACCCGCGAGGACGGCGCGCAGAGCGCCGTCGAGCTGATGCACTCGTCCGAGCACGACTACCTCTCGGACGACCTCTCCACCGGCTTTCTCAAATACTACAGCGGCAGGGACTACGCCTTTGCCGCGCTGCTTCCGAACGAGGGTGTGAGCATCACCGAATACCTCGACACGCTCACGGGCGAGCGGATAAAGTTGCTCCTCGACGGCGCGGAGGACGTGAAGGTGACGGCCGCGATACCCAAGTTTGAGGCGGAATACTCCGTCTCGCTCGAGGAGCCGCTGGCGGCCCTCGGCATGGAGGACGCGTTCGATCCGGACACGGCGGACTTCTCCCGCATGGGCTCCTGTGCCGACGGAAACCTGTACGTCGGCGACGTGCTCCACAAGACCTTCATCTCGGTGGGCGAGCGCGGCACCAAGGCGGGCGCGGTCACGGCTGTCATGATGGCCGCCGAGAGCGCCATAATGATGCCCGAGGAGGTAAAGACGGTCATTCTCAACCGGCCATTCGTGTATATGCTCATCGACTGCCGGAGCGGTACTCCGTTCTTTATCGGCTCTGTCGAGGACATCGGCGAACCCACGGGCGAGAGCGTCGCGCCGCTCGTCGGAAGCGCCTCCACAGGCGAGACGGCGGAAAACTCGTGGGGTGGGCTCAGTCTCTTGCTAGACCTGCCGGAGGGGTGGACATACAGCCCGATACTCAGCACCGACGAGGGCAAGGACTTCGGCATAGATTTCCGCCCGGAGGGGCGCGACCGCACGATCTCTGTCACATACTACGACTTTTTCGGCGTCTGCGGCACCGGCCTCGAGGTAAAGGAGACATGGCTTCCCGGCGGTCTCACCGCCTCCGCCGGATACTACGACGGCTCGGACGACTGGAGCTATATGGTGCTCGACGTTCCCGCGCCGGACGACAGCGAATCCTACGCGAGCGTCGTCGCGGAGCGGCACGGCGTAGACTGGTACGACGAGTACGAGGACGAGGTCCTCGGGATAATTGGGAGTACGCGGTTGCTGGAGGTCAGCAATATAGTAGACTGAGATGATCCCGCTTTGCCAAAGCGTCCCTGCATTTCCCTCCCCCTACGCAGCTTGCCCCTGCCGGACTTCCGTCCGGCAGGGGCAAGTGTTTTTGTCGCTTTAAGAAGTTATGCGTTTACCGGCGCACGAGCTCGAATATCCGAAATCCTTCGCTCCCGCTCTGCCATGTCGCAAGGTCGCGCGCGGCGTACTCCGCCGCGACGTCAAATCCGCTCTCGTCAAAGGCTCCGCGCCACTCCCCGTATGTGTAACTTTGCAGGTAGAACTCGTGGCGGAAGGAGCGGACGTCCCCGCTCTCATCCTCTGTATAAAATGTTTGACTGATGTAGTGGCGGCCGGTTTCCGCGTCCTCGCGGTCGCGGCCGGTCTTCCAGACCTTCAGGCCGGGATACACCTGCTTTTTCGGCTCGAACCTGCGCTCCTCCGTCTCGTAGGAGCGGTCGGACGCGGTGCGGAGCGCCGTCTCGACTACGAGCCCGCCGCCGCTCCGCAGGTGCGCCGCGATACATCCGAGTGCGCGCTTCAAATCGTCCGTGGTGTGCAGATGTCCAAAGTCGGTGCAGTACGCAAAGTCGGCAGGCGGGATGTCGAACCGAAAATCGCACACGTCCCCAACGAGCAGCGTGAGCCCGTCGACAGCTCCGAAGCGCTTCTTCCCCTCGTCTATCATCTCCGGGGTGAGGTCGAAGGCGATGACCTCCATGTCGCGCTGCGCCATGTACGCCCCGGCTTCGCCGAGGGCGCACATCGGAATGAGCACGCGCTTTCCGTACTTCAGCGCATATCCGTACCAGTATTCAAACTCCGGCGTTCTGTCCACGCCGCCCCAGTCCAAGAACCGTGCGTGCATGGCATAGTTTCCCAAGCCGTCCACCCGACGTCCTCCGTTTACTTCTTTTGCGGTGAAGCGAGCGTGCCGTCACCCGCGCGCTTCCCTGTCCCGCTCTATCAGCAGCTTCACTGCCTCGACGGCGCAGCGTATCGCAAGCGTCGTATCCATACAGTCCGGCTCATCGGTGATTCCGGCGGCCTTTCTCTCCTGGTTCCATACGACGTTAAAGACCGACCCGGCGCGGACGCCGAGCGCGTCCGCCGCCACGAACAGCGTCGCGGACTCCATCTCGCTTGCGAGGACGCCGAGCCGCTTCCACGACTCCCACTTCGCAAGCAGCGCATAGCTCACCGGCGACTTCTCCGGCGAGTGCTGTCCGTAAAACGAGTCCTTCGCCTGTACAACACCGACGTGGTATGACGCGCCGAGCGACGCCGCCGCGTCCGCAAGCGCCCGCGTCACGTCGAAGGACGCGCTCGCGGGGTACTCTATCGGCGCGTAGTGCAGCGCCGTCCCTTCCTGTCGGACGGCGGCGGACGCTATGACGAGGTCGCCCGAGCGCACCTTCATGTTTATCCCGCCGGACGTGCCTATGCGGATAAACGTGTGCGCGCCGAGGCTGTGCAGTTCCTCCAAGGCTATAGCGGTGGAGGGACCGCCTATCCCGGTCGAGCAGACGGTCACCCGCTCGCCGAGGAGCGTGCCGGTGTATGATATGTATTCGCGGTTGGAAGCGACCTTCTCCGCGCCGTCAATAAAGCGCGCGATGTGCTCCACGCGCCCCGGGTCGCCGGGAAGGATGCAGTACCCACCCACCGAACCGGGCGGACAGGCTATGTGATAGTTGAGATCGGGCATTCGTGTCACCTCCGAATAACAGAGCCGCCGCCCCTTCGAGCGGCGGCCGCAGTTTGCCAAAGCCTAGCAGCAATTGCCGTCGGCAGAGCTCCGCTCTGTCCGGCGGCTCACAGCCTCGCAGAGTTTCGCGCCAACGGCGCGAAATAAAATCAAATCCGTTTTTTCCGACGACATGCGCGTCGGAAAAAACTCTTTGCGCGGAGCGCGCTTCGAAGCAGGCGAAGCCCGCGAGGAGCGAAGCGGAGCGCAAGACGCCGGCAGGGCTGTGCCCTGTCCGGCGTCCTCGGCGCGAAAGGGTGCGCAGGGCAATTCATTGCCCGAGCACATTTCGCGCCGACTATTAGTAGTTTTCTTCCCGCAACATAAAGTACGCCTGCGGATGTGCGCAGACCGGGCAGACCTCCGGCGCGGAGTCGCCCTCGTGGATGTAGCCGCAGTTGCGGCAGATCCAGAACCTCTTGCCGTCGCGTTTGAAGACGATGTCCTCCTGAATGTTCGAGAGGAGCTTCAGATAGCGCTTCTCGTGCTCCGCCTCGATGCCCGCGACCTTCTCGAAGAGCGCCGCGATATCGTCAAAACCCTCCTCGTGCGCGGTCTCGGCAAAGTTCTTGTACATGACGGTCCATTCCCAGTTCTCACCCTCGGCGGCGCTCTTGAGGTTCGTAACGGTGTCGCCTATGCCCTGAAGGAGCTTGAACCAAATCTTTGCGTGCTCCTTCTCGTTGTTTGCGGTCTCGGTGAAAATGGCGGCTATCTGCTCATAGCCGGCCTTCTTTGCGGCGGAGGCAAAGTAGTCGTACTTGCTGCGCGCCTGAGTCTCTCCCGCGAACGCGTCGCGGAGGTTCTGTTCTGTCCTGCTTCCCTTGAGTTCCGGCATAGTATCCTCCTGTCATCCGACCGCGCGGAAAGTTCCGCGCAATCGTTAAAATAAGTATGCCACATTTGGCAACTTCATTATAGCCCGCGCCGGTATAAATGTCAAGCGCGTGCAAAGTCTGCCGTGAAACCGCAGACTTTGGGGACGGCTCACGCCGTCCCCCATTCGGTCCTGTCAGTGCTTCGGCGATGTGCTCGGAGACGGGTTCGCGCTCGGCGTCGTGCCAGTGGCGGGTGACGTGCTCGGAGCGGTGCTCGTGCCGCCGTCCGGGCTCGCGGACGGTGTGAGGCTGCCGACAAGTCCGCCGCTGCCTGTGCCGGAGCCGTTGTCGGCGCCGCCGGACGCCGTGTTGCCTCCGGTACCGGTGCCGGTACCGCCGTTATTTGCGGTACCGGAGCCGCCGTTCGTGCCCGTTCCGGAGTTCGTTCCGCCGCTGCCCGTTCCGGAGTCCGTACCGGCCGAGGGCTTCGGGCTCATCGTGGGCGACGTGCTGACGTTGCCGCTCATGGAACAGCCGGCAAGCATTCCGCACAGCGTCACGCAGGTCAAAAGCAGTGCTATCTTCTTCATAGCCACCAATCCTTTCGTTGTACATTCGGGAAGTTCACCCGACGCTAGTCTTTCCCGCGGCTATGAGTAATATCCCGCAAAAACCGTTCCTCGAAGCGGGATACCGAAATTTATTTTTGACGTGACGCGCGCTAGAGAGATATCAGCACACGTTCCCCGCCGGACGATCTCACCTCGACAAGCGGCATGTGCATCCGTCGGAGGCTCGCCTTCGAGCGGTTTATCTCCCGCGCGAGCCGAACGAGCGCGGCGGTGCTCAGTTCCACATCGGTGTGCTTCCGCATGACCGCTCCGGCTATCGCCGCCGTGAGCCGGTTTACCGCAAGCCGCGTCGGGAACCGAACCGTCCGCTTTTTATCCCGCTCCTCCACATATATCCGCATCTCACTCCACCACTATGCTGACGCTGTCTCCGTCGGCGCTCTCGACTTCGACGAGCCGTCCGACGGCTCCCTTCTCGACGAGCCGGAAGACCTGCTCAAGGTCGACCTCGCCGAGCTTGTCCGCTGCAGGTCTGCCGAGATGCGCCGTGACGGTGGGTATGGAGAGTCCGACGTTCAGCGCCGTCTTCACGAGCGCGAGCGGGAGGTTCACGCGCACCTTGTCCCCGTCAGCCGAGTCTACGATAATGCGCAGGAGCATCTTCGACGTGTCCCGCTCCTCCTCCGGAAGAAGCCGCACCTCCGGCTCGCGCCGGACGCCGAGCAGCTCGTCGGTCGTGACCCCGAACAGCTCCGCCATGAGCGGAAGCGACTGTATGTCCGGCGCGCTCAGATCGTTTTCCCATTTGGAGACCGCCTGCGGCGTGACGCCCATCCGCTCCGCAAGCGTCTCCTGCGTCATGCCCTTTTCGCGTCGAAGCTCGTTTATCTTTTTTCCGAGACTGTATGTCATAGTATTACCGCCTTTCGCAAATGTTTTTTGTTTCGGGAAGCGCTTCCGTTACGGCGCTATTATCTCATCGGGGCGGCGGAGAGTCCACCGACGAAAGGTTGAAATTGCGGTTTTTCGCTAAACCGCCGGTTGCAAAATCGCTAAACCACCGGTTGAGACAGTGCGTTTTGCCGGTTTTTCCTTTGATTTCTCCTGTTTCTTCTGACTCGGCGCCGCAGTTATATCTCGTCGTTATAATATTTCGTTATGAACTCGGATAGATTTGCGGCAACTTCTTTCCAGCAGCACTTCTCCCCTATTTTCTCGTGCTCCCAGATATAGACGGTGGGCCCTTCGACGGTTCCGTTCGGGCCGACACGGTAACCGTAATAATCGCCGCACCCGTTTTTTGCAAAGAATATGAACCTGTCCACACGTTCCAGGTATTCTTCCATGCCGAACTCTTCCTCGAAAAACGGGCGAAGCGTTTCACGGTTCACCCTGACATTTTCAATGATCTCGTCCGCAGACAGCAGGCACCATCTGTCGCCGTTCATCTCCCGGAGCAAAGCCTTCAGTTCCTCAGGGAATCGATGTCCCACGGCCTTCTCGGCATTTTCAATGTCTTTTTCGGGGCAGGGCGGCCGGATCTGTACCCAACTGTTCCCCCGCGACAATTCCGAAATCAATTCTCTGTACATGACGTTATTGTTTCCCTCTTCAGGCTCCGGCAGTCGCCGGGTCATAAGCTACAAAAGGTGTTATCCGCGATTTTCAGGGTTCGAAATAGAGAGTTTGCAAAAGTGGGACGATGAAAATTCCCAAACGGCGCAGAGCGCCGTTTGGGAGCCCTTCCGATTGAAATGCTCGCCCCGAATGAATCGGGGCTCCGCAAAGTTGCTTGCCTATGGCAAGCAACTTTAACCGCGCAAACAGGCGCGGAAGCGGCCGCGCCGCTCGAAACCCGACAGCCTCGCAGAGTTCGCCGCCGCAGGCGGCGAATAGAGTCAATTTTGTTTTTTCCGACGACATGCGCGTCGGAAAAAACTCTTTGCGCGGAGCGTGCGTCGAAGACGGCGAAGCCGTCGAGGCGCGTAGCGGAGCGCCTGCCGCCGGCAGAGCGAAGCTCTGTCCGGCGGCTTCGCTTGAAATTGCGCCCGCGCAATTTCAAGCGAAGCCCGTTAGCACCTCCGCCGGAAGCACCGTCCGCTTCATCACGAGGTCGCCGGAGTCCTTATACGCGGTGGAAAAGCCGTTCTTTTCGTAGAGCTCTATCGCGTGTTTATTCTTCTTTGCGACGCGGAGGCGGAGCGTGTCCTTTCCCGCGAGGCGGGCGCAGGTCACCGCCTCGCCCACGAGCTGAACGGCGAGCCCGTACCCCCTGAACTTCTCGCGGAGCATAAAGAGAACTATGTGCATAACCCCGCGCTCGTCGGCAAACCTGTCAAGTATAAGCACGCCCGCGAGCTCGTCCCCGCAGAACGCGAGGCGGACGGCGTCCGGGTCGTCCTCTATCATCATTCCGACGCGCAGCTCCGCAAACCCCGGGTCAAACATGCGGAGGTTTCCGTAGACCGAGCTCCACGCCTCGCCCCACAGCTCCGCCGCGACGCCGCTCTCGTCCCGCCTCGCGGCGCGGAACCACAGCGTCGGACGTTCGACGCCGCCTCCCATCGGGTGTGCTGAATGCTGCGGCACCGAGGCGTTGTGCTCGTTGGAGCCGATGAACACCGGGCGGAACGCGCCGTCCTCGCACTCTATAAGCGACAGAGACGCGTTCGGGACTATCCCGCATTCGCCGATATCCCGGTATATCCCGAACCCCGTGAGCATCGCACGTATCGCGACGCTGTGGCTCACGAGGCATATCGCGCCGCCCTCGTGGCGCGCCGCAAGGCGGCGCACCGTCGCCGTCGTGCGCTCTATGAGGTCGCAGACACTCTCCGCGCCGGGCGCGCGCCACGCGTCATTCTGTGCAAAGCTCGCGGCGAGGTCGTAGTCCTCCTGCATACAGTTTCCCCAGGTGTAGTTCTCCCAGTCTCCCATCTGGAGCTCGCGGAGCCCCGGCTCGGGTATCACCGGCAGCCCGGAGGCGCGGCGCGGAGCCTCCGCCGTCATCATAGTCCGGCGAAGGTCGCTTGAATATATCGCGTCGAGATGAATGCCCTTCATCCTCCGCGCGAGGTTATCCACCTGCCGAAGCCCCGTATCGGTGAGGTACGCGTCGTACCAGCCGTGCGAGCGGCGGTAGATGTTCCCCTCCGCCTCGGCGTGGCGGACGATGTATATTTTCGTCACCATGGCCGCACCGAGCCGGTGAGCTTGCGCACGGCGGCGACTCCGTTCATCTCGCAGAACTCCTCGAGCTCACTGCGGACGCGGACGGCGGCATATGGGTCACTGAAGAGCGCCGTTCCGACCGCGACGGCGGACGCGCCCGCCATCATCAGCTCGGCGGCGTCCGCGCCGCTCGCGACGCCACCCATACCGAGGAGCGGTACCTTCACGGCGTTTGCCACCTGCCAGACCATTCTCACCGCGACGGGGAGGACGGCGGGACCGCTCAGTCCGCCGGTGTTGTTCCTTATTATCGGGCGGCGGGTGCGGACGTCTATCCGCATCCCGAGGAGAGTGTTTATAAGCGACAGCGCGTCCGCGCCGGCGCTCTCAGCGGCGCGGGCTATCTCGGTTATGTCGGTGACGTTCGGCGAGAGCTTCGTTATGACCGGGACTTTTCCCGCCTTGCGCTTCACCGCGTCGGTCGCGGCGGCGGCGGAGCGCGGGTCGGTGCCGAACGCCATACCGCCCGCCTTGACGTTCGGGCAGGAGATGTTGACCTCTATCAGATCGACGCCGGCGGCTCTGACCTTCTCCGAGAGCAGCGCGTACTCCTCGAGGGTGTTCCCCGAGATGTTCGCGATTATTTTTGTGTCGAATTTTCGAAGGAACGGAACCTCCTCCGCGCAGAACGCGTCCACGCCTGGGTTCTGGAGCCCCACGGCGTTGAGTATGCCGGAGGGCGTCTCCGCTATCCGCGGGGACGGATTGCCGTCCCTGCGGGATACGGTCGTGCCCTTGACGCAGATACCTCCCAGCTCGGAGAGGTCGAAGAACTCACCGTATTCGTGGCCGAACCCGAAGGTGCCGGACGCGACGACTATCGGATTCTTCAGCTCGACGCCCGCGAGCGTCACTCGCATGTCAGTCATCAAAGCACACCTCCTCCGCACGAAACACCGGCCCGTCCTTGCAGACGCGGCCCATGTACGTCCCGCCCTTGCCGTCCTTCAGCTTCACGGCGCAGACGAGGCACGCGCCGACGCCGCAGCCCATCCGCTCCTCAAGCGAGACCTCGAGCGGTACGCCCGCCCCGGCGCAGACGCGCGCGCAGGCGCGGAGCATCGGCGCGGGACCGCAGGCGAGTACGCGGTCGTAGCTGTGCGCCGCGAGCCGCTTTTCAAGCAGCGTATCGACGCGCCCGTGCGCGCCGAGCGTGCCGTCGTCGGTCGCTATCTGCACCGTGCCGCAGACCTCGCTGAAGTCGCCGAGGAGCATCGCGGCGGAGGCGGTGCGGAAGCCGACAATGGCGTCCGCAGACGCGGCGGACTTCGCCGCGTATATGAGCGGCGGCGTTCCTATCCCGCCGCCGACGACGAGGACGTTCCCGTCCGTGTTGAACCCGTGGCCGAGCGGGCCGAGAATGTCGAGCACGGTCATCGGCTCGCGCGAGGTGAGCCAATCGGTGCCCGCGCCGCGCCGGTCAACGATGAGACGGAGTATTTCGCCGTCGAAGTCGCACACGCTTATCGGGCGGCGGAGCGTGAACCCCTCGCATTTGACGTGGACGAACTGCCCCGGCTTCGCGCCCTTCAGCTCGGGCGCGAGGACGCGGAGGTCGTGCGACGACTCGGTGAGCTTCGTATTTGAAAGCAGAGTACACTTAAAGACATTCATGTTCGTTTACCGCAGACCCCGCAAAATCACTGCATCATGACGTAGGCGTTGAGCTCGCGCTTCATCTTCATGGCGGCCTCGCATGCCGCCTCGACGAAGTTCCTGCCGTCGTCATTCTTCTTCTGCCAGGCGCACATTATGCCGCGCGAGGAGTTGATAACAGCGCCGCGACCCTCGCGGTCAAACGCGCCCTCTATGTCCGCCGCCGTGCCGCCCTGCGCGCCGTAGCCCGGCACGAGAAAGAAGGTGCGCGGACAGACCTTACGGAGCAGTTTCAGCTCGTCCGGATAGGTCGCGCCGACGACCGCGCCGACGTTCGAGTAGCCGTACTCGCCCACGAAGTCCGCGCCCCAGTTCTCCACGCGGGACGCCATCACGCGGTAGAGCGGACGGTCGCCCGCCATCATGTCCTGAATCTCTATAGCGCTCTTGTTGGAGGTCTTGACGAGCACGAAGATGCTCTTCTCGCCGCAGTATTTCGTAAACGGCTTTATGCCGTCGCTTCCGAGGTAGGCGTTGACGGTAAGACCGTCCGCGTCGAAGGCGCGGAGCGTCACGCCCTCGAACTCGATCATGCCGAGGTAGGCCTCGGCATAGGCTGTAGCGGTCGCGCCGATGTCGTTGCGCTTGCCGTCCACTATGACGTAGAGGCCCTTCGACTTGGCATAGTCTATCGTGCGCTTGAGGACGTCCACACCGTCCGGGCCGAGCACCTCATAGTACGCCGCCTGCGGCTTCACAGCCGGGACTATCTCCGAAAGTCCGTCTATGAGACCGACGTTGAACTCCCAGACCGACTCGGCGGCGGCCTTGAGGGTGCGCCCGTACTTCTCGACATTTGCCGCGCGGATGTGCGGCGGGACGTACTCGGGACGCGCGTCAAGTCCCGCGACGGTCGGATTGCGCTTTTCGAGTATCAGCTTCTGGAGCCTTGATATGGACATATTATTTCCTCTCTTTCCGCAGATTACAAGGTCAATTCTTTATTAACTCAGCCAAATTGTTCACTATATGCGGGAAAATACGATTTTCCCGTTCACTATCGTTACGTTCGCCCTGCCGACAAATCCCATGCCGATAAACGGGGAATTCTTCGACTTGGAGCGTACGTCCTTCGCGCGGAGCGTCCACCGCTCGTCCGGATCGATAAGCGTGATGTCGGCGGCGGAACCGGGTTCAAAAGACGGCGCCTCCAATCCGAGGAGCCTGTGCGGAGCCGTCGTGAGCTTTTCAAGGATCACTACGAGCGGGAGACGGCCGCGCAGCGCCGTCAGCGCGCCGCCTATCAGTGTTTCGAGCCCGATGATGCCGTTCGGCGCGCTCTCGAGCGGCCGCGCCTTCTCCTCGGCGGAGTGCGGCGCGTGGTCGGTGACGATGGCGTCGACCGTACCGTCGCACACCGCGTCGAGCATGGCGGCGCGGTCGCGCGCCGTGCGGAGCGGAGGGTTCATCTTCGCGTTCGCGCCGGAGACTGCCACCGCCGACTCGTCGAGCAGAAGATAGTGCGGACATGTCTCGCAGGTGACGGGCGCGCCGAGGCACTTCGCGCGGCGGACAAGCTCGGCGGAGACCGCCGTCGATATGTGCGCTATGTGAACCGGAGCGCCGGTCTCAAGTGAGAGCGCTATGTCCCGTGCGGCCATAGATTCTTCCATATTTGTTATGCAGAGGTCGTCTCCGAGGAGCGAGTGCCGTCGCGACGCGGGGTACGGCTCCGTGAAGCCGAAGTCCTCGCAGTGGGATATGACCGGACGTCCGAGCGGCTTTGCGCGAAGCATCGCCTCGCGCATAAGCGCGTCGCTCATGACGGGGACGCCGTCGTCGCTGAACGCGACGGCTCCGGATGCCGCGAGCGCCTCGAAGTCGGTAAGCGTCTCGCCCTTCTCCCCCACGCTTATCGCCGCTATCGGCAGGACGCGCACCGGGCTCGCGGCGGCGCGGTCGAGGATGTGCCGGACGCGCTCCGGCGTGTCGGTGACGGGCTTTGTGTTCGGCATACACGCGACGGCGGTGACGCCGCCGGCCGCCGCCGCACGTCCGCCCGACTCTATGTCCTCCTTATACTCAAAGCCAGGTTCGCGGAGATGGACATGCATATCGAGAACGCCTGCGGCGGCGGTCATGCCGCGCGCGTCAAGCGTCTCACAGCCTTGTGGCGGAACGAGCCTCGGCCCCGAGGCGAGTATCGCGCCGCCCTCCAGTATCAGTTCCAGCGGCTCCCCCGCCGGAGTTCTTGCGTTTTTGATGTAAAGAGCCATTCTGTCACCCTCCGGTATCCGTCCGGCATACATAATAATCCTTATAAATTATAACAGAACCGGAAAGCTCTGTCTATACCGATTCGCTCACTCTATCGGCAAAAACTGCACGCCGAGATTCCGCCGGTTTCGGGCAAACTAGCTCCAAACAGAGAAAGGATGTGGAGACAATGATGTGTTTTCTCAAGGGTCTGATGCTCGGCGCGCTTGCGGGACTTGCCGCGGGGCTCTCGGTCTCGCCGCACAGCCGCCGCAAGCTCATGCGTTCCGCGCCCTGCCGCGCGCTCCGGAGCGTGTGCTGCAAGGTAGAGAGTATGTTTTAAGTCGCGAAAAATCGCGCGCTGTGCAGCCACCGCAACCGCTTTGTGGGGGAAGCCCCACAACCATCTAGCGGGGAAGCCCCGCGAGCATTCGCGGGGCGAGACCCCGCGTCCCGAAGTGAGGCAGAGCCTCACGGGTACTTTGCGGGGATTGCATCCCCACCCCTCTAGCGGGGAAGCCCCGCAGGAATCTGCGGGGCGAGCCTGCGTCCCTGAGTGAGGCAGAGCCTCACCGGTACTTTGCGGGGGCTGCACCCCCGCGTCCCGCGTTACTTTTTGCTTGTGCAAAAAGTAGCCAAAAAGCACACAAAGGGGAGAAAACCAAGGTTTTCTCCCCTTTGTACCCCTCTTTCCTTTGACCGGAAAGTTTCTGCTACGCTATAAATTTTCCGTAGCTTAGTACAAGCTTTCCCGCTCATACTTTCCACTAGAACCGAAAGTTTCGTTTTCTCAAGGAAGTGTCTGCATTACGCTTATAGTGTGAGCGTAGGACCGGACTTTTATTTCTACTACGCAGGAACTGTTCGATGTCGT
>CANRJS010000025.1 GCA_947631015.1 uncultured Clostridia bacterium | reverse complement strand
CTCCCTTAAGCGCGCTTTTTGGCTACTTTTTGCGCGAGCAAAAAGTAGCGCAGGGGTGCGGGGCGGCACAGCCCCGCAAAGGTGTCGGTAGAGCTCCGCTCTACCTAGGGACGCGGGGGTCGCCCCGCAAATGCTTGCGGGGCTTCCCCGCTGGAGGAGTGGGGATGCAATCCCCGCAAAGCACCGGTGAGGCTCTGCCTCACTTAGGGACGCGGGGTCTCGCCCCGCGAATGCTCGCGGGGCTTCCCCGCTCGATGGGTGTGGGCCCTGCCCACTCGGGACGCGGGGTCGCCCCCGCAGATTCCTGCGGGGTCTGTCCCGCTGGATGGTTGCGGGCTTCGCCCGCGATGTCACAGCTCCGTGAGTTTTGCGAGCGCGCCGTGGGGGATGAGCGCCGCGGCATGCTCCGAAAGGTAGTCCGAACCGACATGAACGGTACGGCCGAACTCGCCCGCAACGGCGCGCAGGACGCGCAGCGTGCGCGGCGAGGCGCGGAGCTCGAGCAGCCACTCCTCCTCGTCCGAGCGGTAGAGCGCACTGCGGACGGGCGTATCGGACGGCACGGCGGAAAGGCGCTTCGCCGCGTCTATCGCGAGAGCGAGCGAGGCGAAAGCCACGGTGTCCCGCTCGAGCGGGAGGCAGAACACCAGGAGGTCGCCGCACCCGTCCGTGCCGGGATATATCTCGAGCGTGAGGTCGGCTCCGCGCGGCGAGCCGCGCTCAGCGAGCGCCCGCCGAGCGAGGTCGGCTATCTCCTTCGCTGTCGGGGCGAGCCCAAGACGGTCGAGGTCCTCACGGTCTATGTAGAGGGCAAGAGACTCGCCCAGGGAAAGAGTACGCATAGCAATGCCTCCGATGATTTGTGATCCTGCGTTAATAATAGCGTGTTTTTTCGCGCGAGGCAATGCAAAATAATTGGCAAATGCGGAAGCCCGGCGCATTCGCGCGCCCATATTGCAAAACCGCTCCGTTTGTGCGATAATAAATATAATATCAACAACCTTTCCGCCGAACAGACGGAAGTATTTGAAATGATTTCCTCTTTTTAGTAAATACACTTGCGCTTTGAAAGGACGGTGTGGCTGTGGAGGTCGGAGAAAAGCTTCTGGCGATACGCGAGAACGTGTCGAAGGTGTTCGTCGGCGGAGGCGTGGGCGTGGATCTCGCGCTCACGGCGATACTCGCGCGCGGACACATACTTATCGAGGACGTGCCGGGCATCGGCAAGACTACGCTCGCGCGGGCGCTCGCGGCGTCGCTCGGATGCGGATTTCGGAGGATACAGTTCACGCCGGACGTTATGCCGTCCGACATCGTCGGCTTCTCCGCGCCCGGCGCGGACGGGGAGTTCCGTTACCGTCCCGGCGCGATAATGGAGCAGGTGGTGCTTGCCGACGAGATAAACCGCACGAGCCCCAAGACGCAGTCCGCCCTGCTCGAAGTCATGCAGGAGGGACAGGCGACGGTCGACGGCGTCGCGCATCCGCTTCCCTCACCGTTCGTGGTGCTCGCGACGCAGAACCCGGTCGAGCAGGTTGGAACATATCCTCTGCCGGAGGCACAGCTTGACCGCTTCCTCATCCGCATAAGCTTCGGATACCCGACGCTGCGGCAGGAGATGGAGATACTCGACCGCCACGACTCGGGAGATCATGCGGACCCGTCCGCGCTCCGGCCGGTGGTCTCCGCCGGGGAGGTGCTCGAGATGCAGAAGGATTGCGACGGGATAACCTGCTCCGGGGCGATAAAAGAGTACATCACGGTGATAACCGCGCGGACGAGGACGCGGAGCGACCTCGCGCTCGGCGCTTCTCCGCGCGGAGCGATAGCGCTCATGCGCGCCTCGAAGGCGGCGGCGATGCTCGCCGGCCGCTCCTTCGTCCTGCCGGACGACGTGAAGAAGGTCGCGACGGCGGTCCTAGCGCACCGCATAGTGCTCCGCCCGGAGGCCCGCCTCCGCGACATGACGCCGGAGCGGGTGATAGGCGAGGTCATGGGAGAAATCCGCGTGCCGGACGCGGGCTGATAACATGAGTCTGCGGGGAAGACGCACGGCGTTCGGCGCGCTCGCGGCGCTCGCGGTTTTCGCGCTGACGGCCACCGGCGACGCCATATATACATGGATACTTTTCTTTCAGGCTCTGCTGCTCCTGCTGGGCTTTGTTCAGGTACGCCTCACGATAAGGGCGGTGGAGCTCGAGACCGAGCTTCCCGAGGGGCAGACGGAGAGCGGGAGCACAGCGGAGCTGCCGCTGAAGGCGCTCATAGCCATGCCGATACCGCCGGCGCACGTCACGGTCGAGTTTGCAACGGCGGACGCGCGCCGCAGAGTGACAAGGGTGTTTGTGTCGCTTCCGCCCGGAATTGAGCGGGAGACGGCTGTGAGGTTCGAGTGCCCGTACAGGGGCGAATACGACATAGGAGCCGAAGCTATCGAGGTGACCGACGTCCTCGGTCTTGTCCGTATGCGCGTGGAGGGGGAAAAGCTCCGCGCGGGGAAGGCGCGGCTCGCAGTCGTGCCTAGGACCTACCCGCTCGGGCCGGGACTTCCCGACCTCCGCATGAACGAGGGCGCGGAGGACGGCAGCCGCAGCCGCACGGGCGAGGTGAGCTCAATATCCGACCTCCGCGACTGGCGGGAGGGAGACCCGCTCATGCGGGTACACTGGAAGGTGTCCGCCCGCCTCGGTCATCCGATAGTCAAGGAGTTCGACGGCTCGCTTGACGCGCGCAACCTCGTCTTTGCCGACTGCACCGGCGCGGGATTCGCGCCGGACGACCCGGAAAAGAGCGAATATGAAAACAGGATAGCCCGCCTCGACGCGGCGGAGACCGTCGTCTCCGCCGCAGCGAGCTTCTGCGGCTTTTTCTGCGGCGAGGGACGGAGCGTCCGCCTCGTCACCTGCTCGGACGAGCGGCTCGAGAGCGAGAGCCGTGGGCAGGGCGGGGGCTTTGACGCGCTGCGCCTGCACCTTGCGGGCGTGCGCTTCGGCGGCAGCGCGGGAGCCGCTAAGATGCTCTCGGTGGAGTGCGAGCGGTACGGCGTGCCGGACAGCCTCGTATATATCACGGCCGACCTGTCCGGCGAGGTCGGGGAAGCGCTCGCGGCGCTCGCGGACTCGGGCAGCCGTATCACCGTCGTCTCCTGCGGACGCTTGGACGGACGTGAGGAGGAGCGCCTGCGCTCGAAGGACGTGGCGGTAATGTACGCGCCGCGAATCTGCGGCGGCGTCCCGGCTCCCCGGACGGAGGAGCCGTCCCACGCGGATGCGGAGGAGCAGGAGGAGGCGGACGGGTATGGTGCTTGACCGGAAACTGCTGCGCCGGATACTCGGCCTCGTCCCCGCGATGATGTTTGCCTGCGGAGCGGCATTTGCCGTCTCTGAAGCGCTGGAGATAGGCATACCGCGAACGGAAGTGTTCAAGGTGTGTCTTGTGACGGAGCTCCTTCTCGGCGTACTGTTCTACAACAAAAAGACCGCGCTGGCGACGGCGGTAATCGCTGCCGCCGCGGCGGCATACGCGTTTTTCCGCCGCGCAGAGATATTCACGGCGCTCCGCCCGATAGCGGAGGAGACCGTCACATACATAGCGACAAGCAAGGGGAGCAACGAGATACGTCTGCTCGCCGGACAGGTCCTCGCCTGCGCCGTGGCCGGTATCTCCGTGTTCACGGCGGGACGTTTACGCGGCGCGTGGCTGCTCGGGCTCGGTACGCTCGGCGTGTTCGCCGCCGCGTGGTTCATGGGCATGAGAGAGGTGTTCGGGTGCCTCGCGCTCTGTGCTTCCGCGACGGCGGCGGTGTCGGCAAGCGGGTTTGCGGAAAAGGTGCGCGAGGCGGCGGAGCGCGGCTCGGAGCCCGCGAGGAAAAAGAACAAGAAGAGACGCGCGGCGGGAGCCGTTCCCGCCGAAAAGACGGGCGCGGCGTCCGGGCGAAAGAAGCGCGCCCGCGGCGGCGCGTCGGGAGCGGAACGCCGTCGCGCTGTTTGCGATACCGGTGGCGGTGGTACTGGCCGTCGCGGGAACGCTGTTCCGCCCGGTGGAGCTCTCCGAATCGCTGAAGCTCACGCGGGTGGAAGAGGCCGTGGGGGACGTTGTGGACACGCTCGCGAGCGGCTTTGACGGCTATACCCGCCGCACCTCGACCTTCTCGCTCAATGCGGTGGGCTACGGGCTTGCGGCGGAGCTCGGCGGACCGGTCGAGCCCTCCGACGGGACAACGCTCCTCGTCGCGACGAGGTCGCCCATACAGCGCCTGCGCGGCAGCGTCCGCGCACGTTACACCGGCAAGGGCTGGGAGGAGGGCGAGCTCGAGGGCGCGTACCGCTTCGCCTCGAACCTCTGGCGGGACGAAAAGGCGGACGCGTTCGACCTCCTGCGCGGGAACGTCCCGGGCAGGGAGAGCCGCTTCAACCGCGCGTTCCAGAGCATGAGCTATACCGTGTATCACTACTCCCACTATACGAGCATGTTCACCGTCGAGCGGCCGGAGAGGGTCACGGCGACGGGGCTCGTGCCCTACTTCAACCTTCAGGGCGAGCTGTACCCCAAGGAGCAGATGCGCGAGGGGGACGGCTACGAGGTCACGGGATTCGGCGAGACGGCTTTGACAAGAAGCTCCGCCTCGGCTCTGTCGGCGCTCGTGGAGTACGCCGAGCCGGAGGACGAGGAGACGATGCAGACTATATTTGCGGAATACCTGCCTGACGGGCAGGTGACGCTTCCCATCGGGACCGGCGAGAGTGAGGGAGACACCGAGATCGTCCGAACCGCGCTTGACGATGCGGAGGCGCAGAGCGCCTACGACGCCGTCGACTACCACATCTTCTATGGATACAGCGAGGCGCAGGCGCGCCAGCTCGCCGAAAATGAGGCGCGCATAACACGGATGACCGACCGCCTGTTTGAGCAGACCGACCCGCAGAGCGAGGAAGAGCTGTTTGAGCTGCTTCAGACGCTTCAGGAGTTTGAAAAGACGCTGCCGAAGGTCGAGCCGGAGGCGGTGTGGATGACCGACGGCGAGCTTGCCGCATCCGGCGTCAGCGTAGAGGAGTTCCGTGCGGCGCTCGGGACAATGGGCACGGAGAGCATATACCGTCAGGACAGCACGACGCGGGACTTCCTGCGCGCGACGATGTACGTCACTTCCGCGGAGACGCTGGGGGACATATCGGACTTCCGGTATGTCGGCCCGGATATTCCGCCGGAGGAGGAGCGCGTCTCCGTCGTCGAATACATGAAGACCGGCGCGTGGCGTTGGTGGACCCAGGGTACGGGCGGCATGGCCCCGAACAAGGTGCAGTATATCCGTTACAGGCCGTTCCCGCTCGAAGGGCGCGACGGGACATACTACGGCGGCTACCTGCCGGGGACATCCTCAAGTCTTGCGGACCTGATGGAGGCGCTCGGATACGCCCGCCTCGAATACGGCGGGACGCAGAGGTACATGTCGAATATAGCACGGAACTTCCGCGACATAGTGCTTGAGAGGTTTGCCGCCCGCACGGACGAAGGCGAGGAGCTGAACAAGTTCGACCTCGCGCTCGAGCTTGCGCGCGAACTCGAGGTGGGAGCGAGCTACACTCTCTCTCCCGTCGAGGTGCCGGAGGGTGTGGACTTCGTAAACTGGTTCCTCTCCGCGCGCGAGGGCTACTGCACCTACTACGCCACGGCGATGGCGGTGCTCGCGCGCGGATACGGCATCCCGTCGCGCTACGCGGAGGGGTACAGCATGTCCGGCGCTGAGCGGAATGAGAACGGGTTCTACGAGCTCACCGGTCTGAACGCCCACGCGTGGCCGGAGCTCTTCTTCGAGGGCGTGGGCTGGGTGACGATAGACCCGCTCGCGCTCGACCTTCTCGACCGCGACTATGAGCCGGAGGACAAGCCGCCGGCGGAGGTGACGCAGCCGTCCGCGCCGCCGACGGAGGCTCCTTCGGAGCCGGACGGGGACGAGGACGATGTGCGTCCCGGGGACGGAGAACGCGTCGTTCCGGCGGCGCTTGTCACGGCGGCCGCCGTCGTGGGAGGCGTCCTGCTCCTTGTCGCGCTGTTCCTCGCGGCACGCGCGCTCGCTCTGCGCGGGCGGAGCCTCGAGGCGCTGCAAAGAAAATACGGCGGTCGCGCTGCCGCAAAGGAGCTGTGGCTCGAGGCCGTGCGGCTGCTCGGGCTTGTCGAGCCGCTCTGCCGCCGCACGGACGGAGAGACCGCCGATGAGTTTGCCCGCAGGGTAAAGAGGATAATCTATGTGGACGGCGCTTCACCTGAGGGCGCGGCGCGCACGGCGGAGAAGGCGTGGTACTCCTCCGAACCGCTCCGAGAGGACGAGCTCGCGGAATTGGAGCGGTATGTAAAGGGACTGCGCCGGATGATGTTCCGCAAACGCCCCCTCGGTCTCAGCTGGACGAAGCGGATGTATCTGAAACGTGAAAGCGAAAGCCGATAATACAAGGCTGCCTTTTGTGGAATATGCTGATTGCATTTTTGCCGTAGGCAAGGTAAAATTTGACTGAACGCAAGACCCATTTTAAGGAGAGATCACCCATGTCCAACGCACATACAGGCAAAAACAGTCTGAGGAACAACGACCGCGTCAGGATGCTCGTCGTGACGGCGGTGCTCGCGGCGGTGAGCTCGGTGCTGATGATGTTCAGCTTCAGCGTGCCGCTGATGCCGCCCTTCATCTCGATGGACTTCTCCGAGCTTCCTGCGGTTATAGCGTCCTTCTCGTTCGGGCCGCTCTGGGGCGTCGCGGTCTGCCTCGTCAAGAACCTCGTCAACGTGACGATGACCTCGACGGGCGGCGTCGGCGAGCTCTCGAACTTCCTTCTCGGCGCGACGATGACGCTCACGGCGGGGCTGCTCTACCGTGTGAAGCCGGGTCGTCCCACGGCGGCGCTCGAGCGCGCGGCGGAGAAGGTGAAAAACGAGAAGACGCGGAAGGCGCTCCTCGGGTTTATACACTCGCGCCGTCCGATGGTGCTCGCCGCGGGCTCAGCGGGCGCGCTCGCGATGGCGGCGGTGAGCCTGCTCACAAACTACTACATAACCTATCCTATCTACACCAACTTCATGCCGATGGAGGCGATAATGGGCGCATATCAGGCGATAGCTCCGTGGGTGAAGAATCTCTGGCAGGCGCTCCTTGTATTTAACGTGCCGTTCACCTTCATCAAGGGCTTCCTCAGCGTGCTTATCAGCGTGGTCGTGGCCGAGCCTATAATGAAGGCCGTGCGGATAGGGTCGAGATAACCGGCAGAAAAACATATATAAAAGGAAAAAGGAGGACACAGATATGGTTGCACAGACCTCGCCGATGGGCTGGAACAGCTGGGACTGCTACGGCGCGGCGGTGGACGAGGAGACTGTCCGCCGAAACGCGCGGTTTATGGCGGAGCACCTCAAACAGTACGGATGGGAGTATGTCGTCGTCGACATACAGTGGTCGGCGGCGGGCGCGAAGAACAACGAGTACGAGCCGTTTTGCGAGCTGAACATGGACGAGTGGTCGCGCCTCCTGCCCGCAGAGAACCGCTTTCCCTCGAGCGCGGGCGGGAAGGGCTTCCGTCCCCTCGCGGACTACGTCCACTCCCTCGGCCTGAAATTCGGCATACACATCATGCGCGGTATCCCGCGGCAGGCGGTGCATCGCGGCACGAGGATACTCGGCACGGAGCTCCGTGCAAAGGACGTCGCGCGTTTCTCGAGTATCTGCGTCTGGAACAGCGACATGTACGGCGTCGACCCCGCAAAGCCGGGCGCGCGGGAGTACTATGACAGCATATTCGCGCTCTACCGCGAGTGGGGCGTCGACTTTGTGAAGTGCGACGATATATGCCGCGAGCTTCCCCACGAGGAGGGCGAGATGCGCCTGATAAGCGAGTCGCTCCGCGCGTGCGGGCGGGACATGGTTCTGAGCCTGTCGCCGGGACCCGCGCAGCTCGAGCGCGCCGAGCTCTACAAGCAGGTGGCGAACATGTGGCGGATAACCGACGACTTCTGGGACGACTGGCGGCTGCTCTACGCGATGTTCGAGCGCGCGGAGAAGTGGAGCATCCACGCCGGCGCAGGTCACTGGCCGGACGCCGACATGCTGCCGATAGGTCCCGTCCGTCAGGTGTACGACAAAAGCGAGCGGACGCACTTCACAGAGGCGGAGCAGCGGACGATGATGACGCTCTGGAGCGTCCTCCGCTCTCCGCTGATGATAGGCGGCGAAATGACCGGCTTTGACAAGTTCACGATGAACCTTGTCACAAACGGGCGCGTCCTTGCGATGCACCGAAACGCGCGCCACGCGCATCAGGTGTGGCGGAAGGATGTAGGCGGCCAGGAACACGTCCTCTGGACAGCGCCCTCGAGCGAGGGAGGCTTCTACCTCGCCGTGTTCAACCTCTCGGACGGGGAAAGCGAGATAAGCGTCCCGCTCTCGGACGCCGAGGTGTTCGGGGCGCGGAGCGGCGTCGAGCTGTGGAGCGGCGAGGAGACGGGGACGGTCGAACGGCTCGCGGTTCACCTCGCGCCGCACGACGCGAAGGCGTACCTCTTTGCCTGAAAGAACTTACGGAAACAACGGGTCGGGGCGGCACATATGCGCCGCCCCGAAGCGTTTTTTCCGCGCGGTTTGAATGATTTCCCGACGGATATATTAAGCTGACGGACTGGACGGATGCGTCGATAGCATACCTCCTTTCGGAAATTGAAGGTGGGTGTCGTGCCGGAGGCTCGTGTGAAGGCAGGGCGGCGGGCGGCGGAGTGGACTTCCGCTGCCGCGCACCCACGGTGAAGGCCGAACCTCGGTGCGGCGGAGCGTCCGTGGATGACGTTCTGCCTGTGTATGTCCGCACACGCGGTTTTCGGGACATCTTTTTTGAAAAATTTTCGGAAAATTTTTTTGCGGGGCGTCCGCCAAACGGCAGGACGACCGCAAATCGGATCAGAAAAGCGGATTTGTCATGAAATATCTTATAGATTTCGCGGCTTTGCTCCTTATATATGTTTTCTTCTTTTTCGGAAGATGGAGACGCGCGGGCAGGGGCGTCCTGCTTGTGAAGACGCTGATGTATGCGTACCTGTCCCTTGTGCTCCGCTTTACGCTCATGCCGGTCATAGCGTCCCTGCCGCACATTTTCGACCACCCTTACCGAGGTATGAACATGACGCCGTTTTCCGACGTCCTGCACATCAGAGGGGACTTTGTCCGGCAGATTCTTCTGAATGTGGTGATGACGACGCCGTTCGGCTTTTTGTATCCCCTGACGCGGAAGCCCGCCGCCGGGTTCGTGCGGACGGCTTTGTGCTGCCTGCTGATGAGTTTGTGTATCGAGCTGCTTCAGCCGCTGCTCAACGGCGTCCGTTCTTCGGACATAACCGACGTCATAACGAACACGTTCGGCGGCATGGCGGGGTACGTTCTTTACGCCGTCTTCCGACCGGTCACTCTGAGGATACTGAGACGCCTCGAAAAGAAGTAGGACGGCGCGGCTTTCGCCGTGCCGTCCCGCAGGCGGCGCGTTCCGCGCCGCCTACTTGCAGAAGATGTGCCGCCCTATCTTTATCACCTGCGGGCGCGACCATATCCACGACGAGGTCGCGGTCGCGGGGTTGAAGTAGTAGATGCACCCGCCGGTGGGGTCCCAGCCGTTCATCGCGTCGGAGGCGGCGCGGCGGCAGGAGTCCGGCACCGTCGTGGAGGAAAACTGCCCGTCCGAAATGGCGGTGAACGCGCCCGGCTGATATATCACGCCGGAGAGCGTGTTCGGAAACGACGGGTGCTTGACGCGGTTCAGTATCACCGCGCCGACGGCGACCTGCCCGTTGTAGCTCTCGCCGCGCGCCTCCGCCGCGATTATCCGCGCAAGCAGGGTGAGGTCGGCGGAGGAGGAGGTCGAGCCGCCCGTCCCGGCGTACTGCCCGAGCCCAAGATATTTGAGCGTTACCGGGCCGCATATCCCGTCGACCGTGAGGCCGCAGCTCCGCTGAAAGTTCTTTACAGCCGTCACGGTGCGGCTGCCGTATATCCCGTCGACCGTGTAGGTGTAAAACCCGGTCCGCTTCAAGACCTGCTGTATCTCCTTCACGACGCTGCCGCGCGAGCCGTAGCGGTAGGTCGCGGCGGACGCCTCGCTTGCGGCGAACACCGCCGCGCCCGCAAGGAGCGAAAACGCGAGAAGCACCGCCGCTCCGCGCCGGAGGAAGCTTTTCCTTGTCATTTGTATCACCTCTCGGGGATAGTTTGGCGGTATCGCGGCTTTTTATGCCGAGCCTGCCCGGGTGTCGCGGTTTACGTAAAATTTGAGGGTTTTGCTATTGACAGATTGCCGAAAAGCAATTAAAATAATAGATGGACGATTGTGCTCGGGTAGGTGCACGTTTTCGCGCGCCTTTTACGTTTTCGGAGAGATATTTCCGGGGGTGACCCGGGTGATTTATATTTGTCTGCCGAGGGGAAATCTTCCCCGCGGCCGCATTTGCGTTGCGCGGGTGTGCGCAAGGCAGTGATTTCCTGCAAAAAATTTTCTCGGCTCCGCAGGGCGGGGCAAAAAATCTTAAAGAAAGAGAGGTCATGGACGGAACGTATGATAACAGGTCTTATACATCCGGTCGCGGCGGTAAGCACGGCGCTTACCGTAGTAATAGCCGTGGCGGCGGCACTGATATTCGGGGCTGCGGGCTTCGTGCTCGGCAACATGTTCCGCAAGAAGATCGCGGAGCGCGAGATCGGCTCCGCCGAGGAAGAAGCGAAGCGGATAATCAACGACAGCATCAAGGCTGCCGAGAGCCGCAAGCGCGAGGCGCTGCTCGAAGTCAAGGAGGAGATACACAAGGAGCGCACCGAGTTCGAGCAGGAGGAGCGCAGCCGCCGCAACGACCTGCAAAAGCAGGAGCGGCGGATAATGCAGAAGGAGGAGAGCCTCGACCGCAAGCTCGAGAACGCCGAAAAGAAGGACGAACAGCTCCAGCAGCGCATCAAGAAAAACGAGGAGACCGCAAAGGAGCTCGAGGAGATCAAGCGCGAGCAGACGGAGCGGCTCGAAAAGATTTCCGGCCTCACTCAGGAGGAGGCGAAGAACTACCTCGTCGAAAAGCTTGAGAGCGAGGTCACGCACGAGAAGGCGATGAAGCTCCGCGAGCTCGAGGAGAAGTTCAAGGACGAGGCGGACGAGAAGGCGCGAAACATTGTGTCGCTCGCAATACAGCGCTGCGCGGCCGATCAGGTCGCGGAGACGGCGGTGTCGGTCGTGCCGATACCCTCCGACGACATGAAGGGACGCATCATCGGCCGCGAGGGACGCAACATCCGCACGTTCGAGACGATGACCGGCGTCGACCTCATTATCGACGACACGCCGGACGCGATAACTCTCTCGGCGTTCGACCCGGTGCGCCGCGAGATAGCGCGCGTCGCGCTCGAGAAGCTTATCGTCGACGGACGGATACACCCCGCCCGCATCGAGGAGATGGTCGAGCGCGCCAAGCGCGAGGTCGACCAGACGATAAAAAAGGAAGGCCAGCGCGCCGCGTTCGAGGCGGGCATACACAACCTCCACCCGGAGGTCGTCCGCCTGCTCGGACGTATGCACTACCGCACGAGCTACGGTCAGAACGTGCTCGTCCACTCGCTCGAGGTCTGTCACATCGCGGGACTCCTCGCGGGTGAGATCGGCGCGGACGTCGCGCTCGCGAAGCGCGCGGGACTCCTGCACGACCTCGGCAAGTCGATAGACCACGAGGTCGAGGGCAGTCACGTCCAGATAGGCGTGGACCTCGCGAAGAAGTACAAGGAGAGCCCCGAGGTCATACACGCCATCGCCGCCCACCACGGAGACGTCGAGCCGCAGAGCGTCGTCGCGTGCCTCGTTCAGGCGGCGGACGCGGTGAGCGCCGCAAGGCCGGGCGCACGCCGTGAGAACATGGAGAACTACATCAAGCGCCTCGAAAAGCTCGAGGAGATAGCGAACTCCTTCGAGGGAGTCGCGTCGAGCTACGCCGTTCAGGCAGGCCGCGAGATACGCATAATGGCAAAGCCCGAGCAGGTAAGCGACGACGAGATGACGCTGCTCGCGCGCGACCTCGCCAAGCGCATCGAGGCCGAGCTCGACTATCCGGGTCAGATCAAGGTCAACGTCATTCGCGAGACCCGCGCCGTCGAGTACGCGAAGTAAAGCCACAATAGACAGCAGGAGCGGGCGAAAGCCCGCTCCTTTACTTTTTTGCCGCGATGGCACCGGACAGGGCAAAGTTCCACCGGTGCCGTGCGCTCCGCTTCGCAATTCCCAAACGGTCTACTGACCGTTTGGGAGCCCTTCCGATTGAAATGCTCGGGGCAAATAAATTGCCCCTGCGCGAAGTTGGCGGCTTTGCCGCCAACTTCAACCGCGCGAACAGGCGCGGAACCGCCTTCGGCGGAAAATCGACGCATTCCCACGCGGTCAGCGACCGCGTGGGAGCCCTTCCGATTAAACGTGCTCGGGCGAATGAATCGCCCTGCGCGAAGCCCACGGCAAAGCCGTGGGCCTCAACCGCGCAAACAGGCGTGGCAGCGGGCTTCGCCCGCGATTTCACACGATAAACAAAATCGGAGAGGACATTGTCCTCTCCGATTTTGTTGTATACACTGAAAAATATACGTTTTGTTGTCGAACTTGACACACTATTTCCCGTACTGCGGCTGCTTTGCGAGAAGTATGTCCCCCGCCTTGAACGCCTCGCCCGCACCGACGGTGACGAGCATGTCGCCCGGCCGCAGGAGCGAACGCGCCCAGTCCGCCGCGTCCGCGAAGTCGGGCGCGTAGTGCGCGCCGCACGCCGAAGCGAGCAGCTCGCCGCTCACCGACGGGTCGGGGTCCTCCCGCGCGGCGTAGACGGGCAGGACGGCGGCGGCGTCCGCGCGTCCGAGCACCTCCGCAAACTGCGGGAAGAACGCCTTCGTGCGGCTGTATGTGTGCGGCTGAAAGACGAGCAGGAGCCGTCCCTCCGTACCCTCGAGCGCGGCGCGCGCGGCGCGTATCAGCGCCGCTATCTCGCTCGGGTGGTGGGCGTAGTCGTCGTATATCTCCGCGCCGTCGAGCTCGCCCTTGAACTCAAAGCGGCGCGCCGCTCCCTTCGCATGGCTCAGTCCGCTTGCGATTTTCTCCGGCGGGATGACGCCCCAGAGCGCCGCCGCCGCGCCGAGCGCATCGACGACGTTGTGCTCGCCCGTGACGCCGAGCGCGACGCGCACCCGCGCCTCCGGCAGACCGGACGGCTTTGCGAGACGGGGCGGGTCGAGCACGAGGTCAAAGGAGTACCGCCCGCGCTCGCTTGTTATGTTCTCGGCGCGGACGGCTGCCGACGGCGACTTCTCGGAGAAGGAGACGAGCTGCGGCCGCGCCGCGCTCCAGTCCGCCACAGGCGGAGCGTCCTCCGGCGAGAAGCCGCGCGGGAGCGAGCGGTCGGCGTCCGCTGCGCCGCCCGCAAATTCGCGCTCGAGCTTCTCAAAGAGAGCGCGGCTGTTTGCCGTGTCGACGCATATCGCTATCCGTCCGCCCGAGGGCACCATGCGGCAGAACCGTTCGAACGAGCGCCGTATCTCCTCTATGCCGCCCTCGAAGAAGTCGAGATGATCCTCCTCTATGTTCATCACGACCGCCGTCGTCGGGCGGAAGCGCAAAAAGGAGTTGCAATATTCACACGACTCGGCTATAATCAAATCATGCGATCCGACCCGGTGAGTGCCGAGGCCGGGGACGCTCCCGCCGACCGTCACCGTCGGGTCGAGACCCGCCGCAAGCGCCGCCTGAGCGGCAAAGCCGGTGGTGGTGGTCTTGCCGTGGGTGCCGCAGACGCAGACGGAAGCGGCGTACTCGAGCATTATCGCGCCCCACGCGTCCGCGCGCTCGTAGACCGGAATGCCGCACTCGTGCGCCGCGACTATCTCGGGATTCGAGTCGTGAATGGCGGCGGAGCGTATGAGATATTCCGAGTCGGCGAGGTTTTCGGCGGAGTGGCCGATGCAGACGTGTATGCCGAGGCTTTCGAGGCGGTCGGTGACGGCGCTGCGGCGGCTGTCCGAGCCGCGGACGGTGACGCCGCGCAGATGCAGCAGGTCGGCAAGCGCGGAGGTCGAGACCCCGCCTATACCGCTGATGAATGCGCGCCTTCCGGGCGCGATAAGGTTTTTGATATCGGTCAAATCGGAGACCCCTTTCGCCGCCTCTCCCGCGCGGGAGAGGCTTCCATATAGGTCTATTATAGTACGTTCGGCGCGAAATTGAAACACAAAGAACGAAAAAACTTGCAGGGAGGCAGCGGGCATGGACGAAAATCGGATGAGGGAGTTCTTTGAGGAGCGGATGAAGGCGGAGAAGCTGGACAAGCGGACGCGCTATCATCACAGGAACAGGTTCGTAAAGAAGGGAGCCGTGCTGTTTGCGGGCTCGTCGCTGATGGAGCAGTTCCCGATAGAGGAATTTCTGATTAGCAGGGGGATACATCTCACCGCCTACAACAGAGGCATCGGCGGCTTTATCTGCTCCGAGTTTGACGAGGCGCTCGAGGAGTGCGTCTTCGAGCTCGAGCCGCGCCACATATTCCTCAATATCGGCACAAACGACCTAAACGACCCGAACTGCGGCGGCGAGGAACTTGTGCGCCGCCTGGAGCCCATCATAAAGAAAATACTTACGCGCCTTCCCGGCGTGAAGCTGACGATGCTCGCGTACTATCCCGTCAATCCGGACGCCGCGCCGGAGTTCATGCGCCCGGTGTTTGAGGCGCGCTCGAACGCGCGCGTCCGCGAGGCAAACGACGCAGTCCGGGAGATGAGCGAGCGCCTCGGGCTCGGCTGGATGGATCTCAACCGGGGGCTGTACGACGACGAAGGCCGCCAGCGCGCGGAGTTCACGATAGACGGTATGCACATGTATGCGGACGGCTACGCGGAGGTGTTCCGCGAGCTTGAGCCCACCCTGCGTCTGCTTGCGGAGGAAGAGAACCGATGAAGGTCTTGCTTATCTCGGTGACGGCGGGTCAGGGACACAAGGCGGCGGCCGAGGCGATACGCGAGGCCGTCGCGGCGCGCGGAGGAGAGTGTGAGGTCTGCGACCTGATGACCCTCATGGGCCGCGCGCCGTTCGTGCTCGTCGACAAGGGCTACGCCGCGCTCACAAAGCACGTTCCGAGGACTTACGGATTTGTGTTCGAGCACATGAGCCGCCGCACGGCGGACGGCTCGGTCACTATAGACGACCTCGCCATGCGGAAGATGTTCGCGCGCGCGCTGCGCGGCGAGCTCGAGCGGTGCGAGCCGGACGCCGTCGTCGCGACGCACATTTTCGGCTCGATGGCAATAGACGAGCTCGTGCGGAAGCGCCGCAGCGTGCCGAGGGCTTACGGCCTTGTCACCGACTACGACTTCCATCCGTACTGGGAGGCGGTGCCGAACGCGGGCGGCATAATCACCGGCGCAAAGCAGATGGAGCTGCGCGCGGAGCGGCGCGGCATCGACCGCGAGCGTCTGCTGCCGCTCGGCATACCGGTGGAGGAGCGCTTCGAGCGGGACATAGACCGCGCCGAGGCGCGCCGCCGCACCGGCGTTCCGGAGGACGCCTATACCGCGCTGATGATGAGCGGGAGCATGGGCTTTGAGGACTTCACCGAGCAGGCGGTGCAGCTTGCGAAGAGCGGGGTCTTCACCCTCTGCGTCTGCGGCAGGAACACGTCCATGCGCGCGGAGCTCGAGGCGGCAAAGGAGCGTGAAGAGCTCCGCAACATGCGGGTATACGGCTTTATCAACGACGGCGAGCTGCTGATGGCGGCGGCGGACTGCATCATAACGAAGCCGGGCGGACTCACGACGACCGAGGCGATGACGCGCCGCCTGCCGCTCCTTCTGTGGGGCGGCATCCCGGGGCAGGAAATAAGGAACGCGGAGTTCCTCGGCGCGGTCGGCGCGGCGATAGTCTGCAAGCGCGACCTGCCGCCGGTCGAGGCGGTCGGGATACTCCGCTCGGAGCCGTGGCGGGCGGACATGCTGCGCGAGGCGGCCGCAAGGATAGTCATGCCGGGCGCGGCAGGACGCATCGCGGAAGAAGTGTTGAAATAAGCGGACAGAGGCTGCTTCCTTTTAGCAAGGCAGAGCCTCGCAATTCTTGCGGGGCTCTGCCCCCGCACCCTCGGCGGGACTGCGCCGCCCCGCACCCCTGCGCTGCTTTTTGCTCGCGCAAAAAGTAGCCAAAAAGCGCGCTTAAGGGAGAGGGCTTCGCCCTCTCCCTTAATAATCCCTCTCCTGAATACGACACACAACCGTAACCCGCATAACAGGACGACACTCTGTATCGAACAAATCTATCGTCCGACCGGGTGAGTTTCTGGGGAAGCTATCAGACTTTCCCTAAGCGGTCGACGACATCGAACAGTTCCTGCGTAGTAGATACAAAAGTCCGGTCCTACGCTCACACTATAGGCGTAATGCAGATACTTCCCCGAGAAAGCGGAACTTTCGGTTCTAGGCGAGAGTGTAAGCGGGGAAGTTTGTACTAAGCTACGGACGGATGTCCAGCGTGGCAGAGACTTTCCGGTCAAAGGAAAGAGGGGTACAAGGGGGAGAAAACCATGGATTTTCTCCCCTTTGTGTGCTTTTTGGTTACTTTTTGCACAAGCAAAAAGTAACGCGGGGCGCGGGGGCGCAACCCCCGCATAGTGTCGGTAGAGCTCTGCTCTACCAAGGACGCGGGGTCTCGCCCCGCGAATGCTCGCGGGGCTTCCCCGCTAGAGGGGTGGGGATGCAATCCCCGCAAAGTACCGGTGAGGCTCTGCCTCACTTTGGGACGCGGGGTCTCGCCCCGCAGATTCCTGCGGGGCTTCCCCGCTGGATGGGTGTGGGCTTTGCCCACTCGGGTGCGAAGCTTTGCCCGCGTTAAGTCCTTGTTTTTATCTCCCTGCGGCATTTCGGGCAGGTGGCGATGATGCTGCCCTTGCCCTTGGGCAGCCTCAGCTCCGCGCGGCAGTCCGGACATCTGATATAGACGAAGGTCTTGCGGTCGCGGAAGTTCCGCGCGGCGCGGCGGAAGGGCGCGCAGACCCGTACCCGGACGCGGCGGAACGCCGCGTTCTCGCGCTCGCGCGCCGGGATGTTCCGCGAGAACATACGCACAAGCGATATGCCGAGCAGCAGCATCCCGAGAAACTGGAGCACGATATAGACGATAGTGAGCGCGGCGTTCGATGCAAACCACGCTACGACCGTCGAAAGAAGCGAAAGTATTATCGCACCGACGACGAGCGCGAGATTCAGCTCGTCGGTCCCGCGCCGCCCCATCATAAAGTTGCGCAAAAAGTTCATACAGACCCTCCGTAACGCGTGCGCCGAGATTTCGGCGCACGCCTTTCTATAGTGCCATTATACCCGCCCCGCGCACCGGAAAAGTGAATGTTCTGTTAATAATTCGGCGTCCACCGGAGCAAACGCCGAAGCTGCGGGAGGATACCTCCGGTTACAGCGGCTCGGGGCCGAGCGCCTCGTGCAGAGTGTCGGTAAAGGCGGCGCGTATCAGGCGCGTGGAGTATCCGTGCAGCGTCTCGAGGCGCGCGGGAACGTCCTGAAGCGCGATATTGCCGGAGGCGGAGAAGTCCGCGTCGAGAATGAACATCGTCTCGGGGTCGTTTGCCTTCTCCCCGCCGCGCCGGACCTGTCCGGGACCGGTGTGAAGATGCAGCCGCACACCCTCCTCCGGGGAAAGCTCGGAGTCGAGCGAGTCGCGGCTGATGCTCATGCCGTCGCTCTCCTCGCTTGCGAGGACGCCGAGGAACGGCGCTTCTATCAGCTCGCGCCACGGCGTGTCCGGCAGACCTATCGCCCGGCGGCTTATCGCGTTGACGTAGCGAAGGCCGGCGCGCTCAAAAAACGCGGGGCGGTAGAGCTCGATAAAGGACGCGAGCGCACGGTCGAGGCGCGCGGCAAAGTTTTCCCACGTATCGTAGCGGTGGGTGGATATGGCAAGGAAGGTGCGCGTGAGGTTCAGCCGCCACTGCCCGTCCGCCGAGGTGAAGCTGTAATTTCGGACGGTCTGCGGCGCGGCGGCGTCCCCCGAGGTGCTTGCGGGGTGCTCGTCCCGCACCGAGTAGCGCGGAAAAGCGTCACGCACGGTCTCCTGGAACTCGGCGGGCTCACGCGCGTCTATCGAGAGTATCGCGGGAAAGCGGAGCTGACATATCACCTCGATGAGAGGATTCACGGTATAAGTATAGCGCCTGTCGGAGCCGAAAAGCACAGGCGTCGCCTCCATTCGTCTAAGAATAAGATTATTTTACATCCACGCGCCCCGCTTGTCAAATCTTCCGCGTCCGGCGCACACGGCGGCGCGCGGCGGAATAGTATGTCGCGGGAGGTTGGTACGGATGAACATAATTACACCGGAGCCGCGGAGCTTCGCGGTCGTCGGCGGGGATCTGCGGCAGGTGTGCCTTGCGCGTCTGCTCGCGCGCGACCGCCATCGGGTCTACACCTACGGAAGCGAGCGGCGCGAGCACGGCGCCGAGGATGCCGGTATTCACGAGGTCAGCGCCGCGTCGGAACTGCCGCGCGGCTGCGTCGTCATTCTGCCGCTCCCGGCGGAGGACGGCGAATACGTCACGTCGCCGCTCTCCTCGCGGCACATTCTCACCGAGGAGCTGCTTGACACGCTCGAGCAGGGAACTCTCGTCTGCGCGGGACGCGCCTCGAAGGCGCTCCGCGCCGCGTGCGAACGGCGCGGGCTCATGCTTGCGGATTACTTCGAGCGCGAGGAGCTGACCGTCATGAACGCTCTCGCGACGGCGGAGGCCGCGGCGGCGCTCGCGGCGGAAAACCTCCCGATAATGCTGAGGGAGGCGCGGGCGCTCGTCGTGGGCTTCGGCAGGATAGGAAAGCTCCTCACGCTCGAGCTGAAGGGGCTCGGCTGCCGCGTGAGCGCGTCCGCGCGCAGATACGAGGACCTGGCATGGGCGGAGGCGTTCGGCGCGCACGCTGTCCGAACCTCGGCAATAGACGGGATAGTACAGGACTATGATGTGATATTCAATACCGTTCCCGCACAGGTGCTCGGGCGGAACGCACTCGAGCGTATGCGCGGAGAGACGCTTGTCATAGACCTCGCCTCCAAGCCGGGCGGCGTGGACTGGGCGGCGGCAAAGGAGCTCGGCACGAACGTCATATGGGCGCTCAGTCTGCCGGGCAAGGCCTCTCCCGTGACGGCGGGACGCATCATACGGGACAGCATCTACAACATATTGGGAGACGGAGGGGTTTAATATGGATGGAAAGACAGCGCCGCTCCGGGTCGGATGGGCGCTGTGCGGCTCGTTCTGCACGCTCGAACCGGCGACGGCGGCGCTTGAGGCGTTCGCAAAACGCGGAGGCGTGGACATAATGCCGATAATGTCGCCGATAACCTACGGCGAGACTACGCGCTTCGGCACGGCGGAGTACTGGCGGAAGAGAGTGTCCGAGGCGTGCGGAGGAAAGAAGATAATTACGACTGTCGCGGAGGCGGAGCCTATCGGCCCGAAGAAGCTTCTCGACCTGCTGATAATCGCACCCTGCACCTCAAACACGCTAGCGAAGCTCGCTCTCGGCATCACCGACACGTCGGTGACGATGGCGGCAAAGGCGCATCTGCGCGGCGAGAAGCCGGTGGTCGTGGCGCTTGCGACAAACGACGCGCTCGCGGCGTCCGCAAAAAACATCGGCGAGCTGATGGCGCGGCGGAACGTGTACCTTGTCCCGTTCTCGCAGGACGATCCGCAGGGCAAGCCGCGAAGCTGCATCGCGGATTTCGGACTTGTCTCCGAGACGGCCGACGCGGCGCTTCGGGGTGAGCAGTTACAACCGCTGCTGCGCGAAACGCGCGAGAAGTGACGCTGCAAAGACTTGGCTTTGCGCCGCGTCGGCCTTTTCCCAAACGGTTCCTGCGGAACCGTTTGGGAGCCCTTTTTATTTAAATGCTCGACGGAAATAAATTCCGTCTGCGCAAATTCGGCACAGCGCGCCGAATTTAACCGCGCGCAGGCGCGGAGCGACGCGGCGCCGCGGGGCGTGCAGCTTCAGCCGTTGCTGCGCGAGCGGCGCGGGAAGTGACGCTTTAAGGGTTGAGCTTTCCCCGAAAGCCGCATGCTTTCCCGACTGTTCGGGCGGGGAACGGCAGACGCCGTTCCCCGCTTTTTCTGTCGCACACCCCGAAAATAAGTCTGCGGAGCAGGCTTCGGAGAAAAATTTTTACAGGTAAATACAGGAAATTTGAGCTGCCGGCCCGAAAATTTTTGTTACTATTTTGTAACCGGTTTGTAACTATTTGCAGCACGTTCTTCTGCGTAATTCGCGAAAAAAGTTACATACAAAATTTGGACACAATTCAAACCGAAAATCACTATTGAGCCGTAAATGGTCGAAATCTGCGCATAATGCTTGACAAGCCGAATATTTCGATGTATAATTTGCCTGTTTGAAAAGGGAGCGGCAAATTTTTATGTAAACCGAATGCCGCCAAAAAGTTTGATAACAGCAAGAACGAAGTTTGTAACTTTTTCGCCGGAGGTATTTTCCGAAGGAAGTCGGGATAGAATGTCAGTGGGAAAATCACCCAAAGACGCCGCCCCGAACCGGTGAAAAAGAGGAGGATGTAATGCGAACATTTATGAGGATAGCGTGGCGCGTGGGCTGTCTGCTGCTTGCGATGGTGCTGGTCTGGCTCTCGATGGGCATGTCGGCCGCCGCCGCGGAGGAAGAGATCGTCCCGAGCGACGAGCCGGTCGAGGTAGCGGAGCTTGCGCCGGACGTGACGCTCCCACGCGACAGGGTGACGCTTGTGGCGGACGGCTCAAGCGAGGAGTTCAGCGCCGAGCTCGGCACGGTCGACAACCTGCTCAAGGTGGCGGGCGTGGAGCTCGGAGAGCACGACATAGTTCGTCCCTCGGCATCGGCAGAACTCGAGGGCGGCACGGAGGTCGTGGTGCTCCGCGCAACTACAAGGACGGTCACCTTTTCGATAGGGATACCGTTTGAGACCGAGAGGATACCGAACGAGTACATCCCCAAGGGGACTGAGAACGTTCTCCGCGAGGGCAAAGCGGGTCTGGAGGTCACGACCTACACCGTGACCGAGGTCGACGGTGAGATCGTCGCCGCGACCGCCGCCGTCGTCGAGACGGTGCGCGAGCCGGTGTCGAAGGTGGTCGAGTACGGGCCGGGAGGCACGCTCGTCACGCCGGACGGCAGGACGCTGGAGTGGAGCTACAAGATAGACGGCACGGCGACGGCGTACACCACAGAGAACTCGGCAGACAAGACGAACGCCACCGGCCATATCGCACGGGAAGGTACGATCGCGGTCGATCCGAGAGTCATACCGCTTGGGTCGAAGGTCTACGTCGCAGCGCGCGAAGGCGCGCGCCGGAGCTGGAGCTACGGCGAGTGCGTCGCGGAGGACACCGGCGGAGCGATAAAGGGCAACATCGTCGACCTGTACTTTGACACCTTTGAACGGTGCGTATCGTTCGGGCGGCGGAACTGCACAATCTACGTCTTCGGAAAATAAGAAACGCGGGAGAGGCATCCCGCACCCCTATAGCGGGGAAGCCCCGCGTCCGAGCGGGCGAAGCCCACACCCATCTAGCGGGGCAAACCCCGCAGGAATCTGCGGGGCGAGACCCCGCGTCCCTGGTAGAGCAGAGCTCTACCGACACCATTGCGGGGCTGTGCCGCCCCGCACCCCCTCTAGCGGGGAAGCCCCGCAGGAATCTGCGGGGGCGACCCCGCGTCCCTAGGTAGAGCAGAGCTCTACCGACACCTTCGCGGGGCTGTGCCGCCCCGCACCCCTATAGCAGGGAAGCCCCGCGTCCGAGTGGGCGAAGCCCACACCCATCTAGCGGGGAAGCCCCGCAGGAATCTGCGGGGCGAGACCCGCGTCCCTGGTAGAGCAGAGCTCTACCGACACCTTCGCGGGGCTGTGCCGCCCCGCACGGTTTTGTGAAGAAAGTGTTGGGCATTGTCCGCGAAGCGGACAATGCTAGTGCGTGCTGTAGAATGTATCTATGCGGAAAAGGTTCGAGCACGCACGCGCTACATTTTTGCTCGCGCAAAAAGTAGCCAAAAAGCGCGCTTAAGGGAGAGGGCGGAGCCCTCTCCCTTAATAATCCCTCTCCTGAATACGACACACAACCAGAACTCACATAATAGGACGACACTCTGTATCCAACAAATCCATCGTCAGACCGGGTGAGTTTCTGGGGATAATATCTAGCTTCCCCTCTGCGGTCGACGACATCGAACAGTTCCTGCGTAGTAGATATAAAAGTCCGGTCCTACGCTCACACTATAGGCGTAATGCAGATACTTCCCCGAGAAAGCGGAACTTTCGGTTCTAGTCGAAAGTATAAGCGGGGAAGCTTGTACTAAGCTACGGACAGACGTCCCGCGTGGCAGAGGCCTTCCGGTCAAAGGAAAGAGGGGTACAAAGGGGAGAAAACTTTGTTT
>CANRJS010000024.1 GCA_947631015.1 uncultured Clostridia bacterium | reverse complement strand
CTAAGCCGCTAAATTATCATTTATCTTTCATGAGGACTATGAGATACGGCGTTTATCAATGATTTTAGGTGAAGAAAAACTTATGGATGAGATGGATCAAATACTAAAAGACTTAGAATTAATTTCTGAACAGCATCAACAAATTTATGACCATGCTTATAAAGTATATACAGATGCTGTCAACTCGATGGTCTCTGTTCTCCTACCGTATGAACGACAGGTCGAGCAGTTGTTGGATGGACTGCTTGACTTTTGCGATGATAACCGTTTTTTGGAACTTTATAAAAAGCTGTGCCGTCATGTCTATACACTCTACCCACATCTCGTAACGGAATATGTTCAGCTTTACCATTCTGAATACGAAGAACAAAAGCCAAAAGCGAAGCAAACGAATTTGAAGAAAGCAACATCAACTTCCATTGAAAAAATGAATGAATTACAGCGCCGCCTTTTTGATCAAATGTCTGCTGTGGAGCAACAGAAAATACTTGGAGGGTATGCCGCCTCAGTTGTCGATCTTGATAATGGAAATGTGGTTTGCCAGTTCAACATGGAACATTACTTTCCTCCCAAACATGCTATTGAAAGTTTTGCCAGACAAATTCTCCCTGACATTGAGGAGTTTTATTCCCATGAAGAAAATCGTCGTGAATTTGAGGAATGGAAAAAACAACAGGGCACGGACAACGGTATAGGTAAATAGCCCAAAAAGCACGAAGTGCAGGGATTGCTCCCCATACTTCGTGCTTTTTGTTTGCCCCAATCCAGTCTGACAGATGCCGCAATTAAAATTTTTGCTTCATAACTTTCTTATGGGCACCGGGCATTTAACGCCGGAGCTTTAATCTTGCATCAACTTTACAATTTCCCGCCGCCGCTTCACAGCCTCGCAGAGTTTCGCGCCGAAGGCGGCGAAATAGAGTCAAATCGGTAAATTTCGGCGGCGTGTACGGCGAAATTTACACCTCTCGCGTAGCATGCGTCGAAGCGCCGCAAGCGCGAGGCGTGTAGCGTAGCGCTGCCGCCGGCAGAGCTTCGCTCTGTCCGGCGGCTTCGCGGGAAATTGGTAAAGGAGCGGGCTTTTAAGCCCGCTCCTGCGATTTCCCACGAAAGTCTATTTGCTTGTCAGGAACGCGTGCAGTCCCTTGTAGGTCATGTAGAGGTCGAGCTTGGAGATTATCTCCCACGGGGAATGCATCGAGAGGACCGGGACGCCCGCGTCGACAGTGTCGATATTGCGGTTTGCCATGATGCCGGCTATCGTTCCGCCGCCGCCGACGTCGACAGCGCCGAGAGGCGCCATCTGCCAGACGACGTCCGCGTCGTCGAGCACCTTGCGCACGCGTGCCATCAGCTCTGCGGAAGCGTCGCTCGCGCCGCCCTTGCCGCCGCGGCCGGTGTACTTGGTAATGCCCATGCCGTAGTTGAGGCGGCTGGCGTTGCGGCGGTCGAAGGACGCCGGGTAGTTCGGGTCAAAGCCCGCGGCGACGTCGTTAGAGAGGCAGCAGCTGTTCTCATAGCAGACGCGGAGCGGAACGCCGAAACCCTCGCAAATATCCTCCATGAAGGTGTCGAAGGTCTTGGAGCTCATGCCGCTGACGCCGACGGAGCCTATCTCCTCCTTGTCGACAAGGAGCGCGACGGCGGTGTGCGCCGGCGTGCCCTCGATGTCAAACAGCGCGCGGACGGTGGTGTAGGCGCATATGCGGTCGTCGTGGCCGTAGGCGCCTATCATGCTGCCGTCAAAGCCGACCTCGCGCGAGTTCATCGCGGGGACGAGGGTGAGCTCGGCGGAGTGGAAGTCGGCCTCCTCGATGCCGTACTTCTCGTGCAGGATGCTCATGACGGCGAGCTTGACGCGGTCCGCGCCGTCGTCGTCACGAGCGGGCTCGGAGCCGACGAGCGCGTTCAGCGCCTCGCCGGTAAAGACCTCCGCCGCAGGACGCTTCATCTGCTCGCCCGCGAGGTGTATCAGTATGTCGGCGATGACAAGGACGGGCTCGTCCGGGTCGCAGCCGAAACGGACGTTCACGACCGTGCCGTCCTTCTTTGCGACCACGCCGTGCAGCTCGAGCGGGATGTTGACCCAGTGGAACTTCTTTATGCCGCCGTAGTAGTGAGTCTTGAAGAAGGCAAACTCGCTGTCCTCATAGAGCGGGCTCGTCTTGAGGTCGATGCGCGGCGAGTCGATATGCGCGCCGCTTATAAGAACGCCCTCGTCAAGCGGCTTCTCGCCTATGACGGCGAGGAAGAGCGCCTTGCCGCGGTTGTTGAAATATATCTTGTCGCCGGGCTTCAGAGCCATGCCGCGGACGTAGGGCTTGTAACCGCGCGCCTCGGCGAGCTCTATCGTGTGGGTGACGGTCTCGCGCTCGGTCTTGCAGGTGTCGATGAAGTGCCGGTAGTCGACGGCAAACTTCTTCATCTCGGCACGCTCCGAGTCGCTGATGCGGTCAAGGCCGTTCTTCGGCGTCTCGAGCAGGTCGCGTGCGGGACTCTTCTTGGGGTCGGACATACTTTATCATCCTTTCTGTTTTATGCGTGACGTCCGCCGGCTCCGCCGGCGGACGGTGGTGCCGTTATTCGTTCTCCTCCCGCTTTTTGGGGAAGATCTTGCCGTTGACGAGGTTATCGTAGAAGCCGACGGTCTTGTCGTGTATCGACCCGTCGTCGACGGCGTTGGAGAGAATGTAGTCGCAGTTCTGGCGGTAGAAGTCCTCGTCCGGCTGGGCGTCTATGCGCTGGCGCGCCTGCTCGGCAGTGATGCCGTCGCGCCGCATTATCCGCCTTGCGCGAACTTCGCGCGGCGCCGTGACGCCGACGACGAGGTCGCATATCCTGTCAAGGCCGCTCTCGATAAGCATCACCGCGTCGATAACGGCCATGCCCGCGCCGTTCCTTTCGCCGCGCTCGAGCAGGTGCTGTATCTCCTTGATGATGTGGTAGTGGGTGATGTGGGTAAGTACCTCCATCTGCGCCTCGTCATTGTAGACGATGTGACCGAGCGCGGTGCGGTCGAGGTGACCCGCCTCGTCGAACACCGTCGGGAACTCCTGACGCAGGCGCGCGAGCATCTCGTGGTCGTAGCGGAGCAGACGGTGGTAGACCTCATCCGCGTCTATTGCGAAGCAGCCCAGCCGCTCCATCATGCGAAGCACCGAGGTCTTTCCGCAGCCGGTGCCTCCCGTTATGCCTATTACCTTCATGTTGCCCAACATAGAATAACCTCCCCCGGTGTGTTCACACCAACTATTTTTATACCTGTATTATACTAAAACCTGAAGCCTTTTTCAAGCGGTTTACGACGGCAAGCCCTATACCTTTCTCCTCCGGGCACTGGGAGTAGATATGGCGGACCGGCAGCGAGTCGAAGCTGCGGAGTATCTTGAAAAGCCGCGCCGCCTGTTCCTCGGGGTGGCAGGAGTGACCGAAGCCGCGTATGTACTTCGTATTCCCGAAGCGGAAGAAATATTCGTCAAAGCAGATTATGCCGTCCTCCGGCCCCGCGAGCTCGCGTATCTTCAGCAGGCTCTTCTCGGGGTCGCCCATCACGAGCGTCATCGGCGCCTTCGGCGCGTAGTGGCGGTACTTCATGCCGGGAGCGAGCGGACGCTCGCCCTCCGCGAGCTTCTCGCGGACGGCCTTGTCCACGTCCACCTCGCCGAGCACCGATTGGAGCTGCTCAAGTGATATGCCGCCGGGACGCAGGAGCTTTGGTTTTCCCGAAGCGAGGGAGACTATCGTGCTCTCCACGCCGACGCCGCTCCGCCCTCCGTCGAGGATGGCGTCTATCCTGTCGCACATGTCCTCAAAGACGTGCAGCGCGGAGGTGGGGGAGGGCTTGCCGGAGGAATTCGCGCTCGGCGCGGCTATCGGCACGCTCGCCTCGCGTATGAGCGCGCGCGCTATCGGGTGCGCCGGAAGGCGCACACCCACGGTCGGGAGCCCCGCCGTGACCTCCGGCGGGACGCAGGGTGCCGCAGGAAGTATTATCGTCAGCGGCCCCGGCCAGAAGCGCTTCGAGAGCGCCTCCGCAGATTCCGGCAGTACGCGTACAAGGCGGCGTATCTCCTCGAAGCTCGATATGTGCGCAATCAGCGGATTGTCGGCGGGGCGTCCCTTCGCGAGGAAGATCTTCCGCACCGCCGCCGGGTCGAGCGCGTTCGCGCCGAGACCGTACACGGTCTCGGTGGGAAACGCCACGAGACCGCCGCCGCGTATTATCTTTGCCGCCTCCGCTATCCTCGGATCGTCCTCCGAGACAACGTGGCTGAACAGCTTTGTCTTCATATTCTACCTCCTCGCCCGAGGATGGGAAAGATACCGGGCTTACGCCTCCGCGTTCTTCAGCTTCTCCGCCCTGTCGGCGGTGACGAGCGCGTCTATGAGCTCGTCGAGGTCGCCCGCGAGTATCGCGTCGAGCTTGTAGAGCGAGAGCCCTATGCGGTGGTCGGTGACGCGCCCCTGCGGGAAGTTGTAGGTGCGTATCCGCTCCGAGCGGTCGCCGGTGCCGACCTGACTTCTGCGCTCCGCGTTCGTCGCCGCCGACTGCTCCTCGAGCATCCTGTCGTAGAGGCGGGAACGGAGGATACGCATGGCGCGCTCGCGGTTCTTGTACTGGCTCCGCTCGTCCTGACACTCCACGACGAGCCCCGTCGGGAGGTGGGTTATCCTTATCGCGCTCTCGGTCTTGTTGACATGCTGACCGCCCGCGCCGCTCGAACGGTAGGTGTCTATCTGAAGGTCGTTCGGGTTTATCTCAAGCTCGACCTCCTCCGCCTCGGGCAGCACCGCAACGGTGACGGTCGAGGTGTGGATGCGTCCCTGACTCTCGGTGTCCGGAACGCGCTGGACGCGGTGGACGCCGCTCTCAAACTTCAGCCGCGAGTACGCTCCCGCGCCCTCGATGATGAAGCTCACTTCCTTGAAGCCGCCAAGCTCGGTCTCGTTGAGATTCGTTATCTCGGTCTTCCAGCGCTTCGCCTCGCCGTACATCGAGTACATCCGGTAGAGGTCGGCGGCGAAAAGCGCCGCCTCCTCGCCGCCCGCGCCGCCGCGTATCTCGACGATAACATTCTTGTCGTCGTTCGGGTCGGCGGGAAGGAGCAGGACGCGCAGTTCGCCCTCGAGGCGTTCAAGCTCCGCCTTCGACTCGGCGAGCTGTTCGCGCGCGAGCTCGTAGAGGTCGCTTTCACCGGAGGAAAGAAGCTCCTCGGCTTCGTCCCGCGCCTCGCGCGCCGCGCGGTAGGCGCGGAACGCCGTGACTATCGGCTCGAGCCGCTTCTGCTCGCGCGCAAGCTCCGCCGCGCGCTGCGGGTCGCCGTAGACCTCGGGCGAGGCAAGCTCCTCCGCGACCGAGACGTACCTTTTTTCTATTTCAAGCAGGCGTTCAAACATGTTGCCCTCCGGGTCAGAAGAGATAGGTGAAAAACACCTTTGCAAGCGAGAAGTATTCGCGGATGTAGTAGCAGAGCGCGAGGTCGGCGCGCGGCGTCACGGCGGAGACCGCCGACACGTCCGCGCCCTCGTTCCTTGCGATGAGGCGCGCGCGGCAGAGGTGAAAGTCGTTTGAGAGCACCGCGACGCGCGAACCCTCCGGGATGAGCGCAAGCGAGTTGCGGATGTTCTCTATCGTGTTGCGCGAATCCTGCTCGAGCAGGAGGTGCTCGCCGTCAATGCCGCGCCCGGAGAGCGCGCGGCGCATGGCCTCCGCCTCGCTTATATCTTCGCCGGGACCTTGGCACCCGCTGAGAACGGCGACCGTGTACGGGTTCGCTTTAAGGAACTCCTCCGCCGCGTCTATGCGGCTCTGAAGCATCAGCGACGGCGTCTCGCCGTCCACGCCGCAGCCGAGGACTATGAGGTAGTCCGCACCGCGCGCCTCCGCGTCGGTATGTCCGCCGGAGATGACGAAGCACTCGACCGCGATGAAGCTCACAAGTCCCGCGACGAACGCGACACGCATTATCCAGATAAGCGCCTTCGCGGGGCCGATGAAGAGACCCGCGTCGACCGCGCGGCGCAGCGCGTAGTACACAAGACACGCCGCCGAAGCGCACCCGCAAAGCGCGGCGAGGAACCCGAGAAGCGGCGCAAAGAGGAAGAGCGCCGCCGCGAGCAGGAGAAACGCAAGTCCGAAGCCGAGGAACAGGGAAGGCTTTATCGCCTCCTCCCGTCTGCCGCGGTAGGGAATATGTTCCATGGAAAGAAGATACCTCCGTCCGCGCGGCGCTGATGCCGCGCGATGTATACAAGCATACAGTATATAGTATATCACGGATCACGGATTTTGGCAAATAAATCTAAAAAACCGCGCCGCCGTTTTTGCGGGAAAGGCGGCATACCGGAAGACCGTTCTTTCGGCGGACATGTGCGGTTTTCACTGGACATTTCGGGAATAATATGGTATCCTAATTGAAGTCAGCCGCAAATCTTCCGAGAGGTCTGTTCCGAATGAAGGAATTTCTGAAAAGCGAAAAGTTTAAGAAGCTGGTGCGCTACGTCGTCGTCGGAGCGTGTACGACGGCGGTGAACTACCTGATGTTCTGGCTCCTTTGCTACAAACTCGGCGTGGAGTTCGATATAGCGAACGCCATAGCGATAGTCACGTCGGTGGTGTTCGCGTATGTGACAAACAAGCTGTTTGTCTTCCGCAGTCACGTTGACGGCGCGGCGGCGCTCCTGCGCGAAGCGGCGAGCTTCTTTGCGAGCCGCGCCTTCACCGCCGTCCTCGAGTGGGCGGTGATGTTTGCCGCAAACAAGCTCATCGGACTTGAGGACTCCCTCTGGGGCATGATAACAAAGGTCGCCGTCAACGTCGTCGTCCTCGTGCTGAACTTCGTGCTCTCGCAGTTCTTCGTCTTCAAGGGCGGCAAAAAGTCCGGCGCGGAACAGTAAGTCCGGCGCGCCTACCGCCAAAAAACGTCAAAAAATCGAGCCGATACACAACGTATCGGCTCGATTTATAAGCCTCGCAGAGTTTCGCGCCGCAGGCGCGAAATAAAGTTAAATCATTTTTCCGGCGGCGTGTACAATGCGCCCGCGAACCTATACCGCATCCGACATTGTACCGGGCGCATCAGACCTCGGCGCTTCGCGCCGACGTCCCGACATTGTACTGCGCGGAGCGCGCGTCGAAGACGGCAAAGCCGCACCGCGCCTGTTCGCGCGGTTGAAGTTGGCGGCTTTGCCGCCAACTTCGCGCAGGCGGAATTCATTTCCGCCGAGCATTTTAATCGGAAGGGCTCCCAAACGCTCCAAAGGAGCGTTTGGGAATTGCGAAGCGAAGTTTACTTCGCTATAACCTTCTTGAGGTGCGCGAACCTCGGCAGTCCGTTCTCCTTGGGGAGCTTGGTCTCACCCTGGATGAGCGGGAGCGCGTAGTCGATGAAGGGCTTCAGAACGCCGTTGCCCTCCTCGTTAATCCACTCGCGCGGAACCTTCTTCTCGAAGTTCGCAACGCTCGTGAGCTCGAAGAGCTTCGGCTTGCACTCATAGCCGTTCGTGCGGTCGCACTCGAAGCCGACCATCTTGTCGGTGGTGCCGGCGACGGCCTCCTCAACGGCGGTCTTGCCGCTCATGAAGCTCTCCTCGATGTCGGTAAGCGACGCGCAGTGGGCGGCGCAGCGCTGGAGCAGGCTGAGCTCGATGCCGCGGACCTTCGCGCCGGTCTTTTCCTTGATGGTGTTCGCGAGCAGGGACGCAAGTCCGCCGAGCTGGGCGTGACCGAAGCCGTCGGTCGCGGCGGTCTTTGCTTCGCTGACGAAGCTGCCGTCGGCATAGTGGATGCCCTCGCTGACGGCGACGAGGCACTTGCCCTTCGCCTCGTAGATGCGGTTGACGTCGGCAAGGAAGTCATCCATGTCGAAGTTGACCTCGGGCAGATAGATGAGGTCGGGGCCCGCGCCCGCCTCGGTGGCGAGGGCTGCGGCGGCGGTGAGCCATCCGGCGTGACGGCCCATGCACTCCACGACGGTTATCATGCCGGTGTCGTAGACATACGCGTCCTTATAGACCTCCATGAGAGAGGTGGCGATGTACTTCGCCGCGGACGCGAAGCCGGGGCAGTGGTCGGTGCCGTAGAGGTCGTTGTCTATCGTCTTCGGAATGCCCATGATGCGGCACTCGTAACCGACCTTCATCATGTACTTGGATATCTTGTTGCAGGTATCCATCGAGTCGTTGCCGCCGTTGTAGAAGAAATAGCGGACGTTGTACTTCTTGAATATCTCGAGAATGCGCTGATAGTCGGTGTCGTCATAGTCGGGGTCGGCTATCTTGTAGCGGCAGCTGCCAAGCTCGCTCGAGGGGGTGTACTTGAGAAGCTCAAGCTCCGCCGGGTCCTCCTCGTCCATGATGTAGAGACAGTCGTCAAGGACGCCCTTGATGCCGTGCGCCGCGCCGTAGACCTTCGTGATGTAGGGAGAATCGAGGGCGGTGCGGATGGCTCCGTAGGCCGACGCGTTTATGACCGCGGACGGGCCGCCGGACTGGCCGATTATTGCTGCTCCGATAAGCTCTGCCATAACATTTATACCTCCATATTTTTGGGATCCATGCAGGAATATTATAGCACGCGTTTTCGCGCTTTGCAACACCCGGAAAGGAACGAATGGCCGGAATTTGGGCTGGACAAATGTTCGCTTATGTGCTATAATCACGGTAAACGCAGAGAGGAGGCGATCCCGTGCTGGACAGGACTATACTGCACTGTGACCTCAACAGCTTCTACGCCTCGGTCGAATGCATAGGTCACCCGGAGCTGCGCCGCGTACCGATGGCGGTCTGCGGCGCGCCGGAGCTGCGCCACGGGATAATCCTCGCAAAGAACGAGCTCGCAAAGAAGGCGGGCGTCCAGACGGCGGAGACCGTCTGGCAGGCAAAGCGGAAGTGTCCTTCGCTCGTGCTCGTCCCGCCGCACCACGAGCGCTACGCCGAACTCTCGAAAAAGGTAAACGAGGTGTATCTGCGCTACACCGACATGGTCGAGCCGTTCGGCATAGACGAGAGCTGGCTCGACGTCACCGGCTCGCGGAGCCTCTTCGGAGACGGCAAGACCATAGCAAACGAGCTCCGCGAGACGATGAAGCGCGAGTTTGAGCTTACCATATCGGTCGGCGTGAGCTTCTGCAAGGTGCTCGCGAAGCTCGGAAGCGACCTCAAGAAGCCGGACGCCACGACCGTCATAAGCCGCGAAAATCTCCGCGAGGTCGTGTGGCCGCGCCCCGCAGGGGAGCTGCTGTTCGTCGGGCGGCGCACTGCGGCGGCGCTTGAGAAGTTTGGCATAAGGACGATAGGCGACGTTGCGAACGCCGACCCGGAATTTCTAGAACGCGTCCTCGGACGGATGGGACGCTCGGTCTACGACTACGCGCGCGGTGAGGACAACTCGCCCGTCCGGCGCTACGGGGAGCGCGAGGAGGCAAAGTCGATGGGGAGCGGCATGACCTTCACACGTGACCTCGTGGGCGAGCAGGACATAAAGGCGGGGCTCCTCGCACTCTCGGACGAGGTCGCGGGGAGGCTTCGGAAGTACGGCCTCCGCTGCACGACGGTCGTGGTGCAGATACGAAGCCCCGACTTTCGCGACATCTCGCGCAGGACGCGCCTCGCGCGCCCGACGGCGCTCTCGCGGGAGATATTTCTTGCGGCGCTCGAGACGGTGCAGTCAAACTGGCAGGAGACGGCGCCGATACGTCAGCTCACGGTCACGGCGGCGGGACTTGTCCGCGAGGACGAGGCGGCGGAGCAGCTCGATTTGTTCGCAAGCCCCACGGACGAGCGGCGACGCGAGAAGCGCGAGCGCCTAGAGAACACGATAGATTCGATACGCGGCAGGTTCGGCGGGGACGCGATAGTCTTCGGCGCGGTGCAGGGGAGCGACATCTTCGGAGCGCACGGCGCGGATGAGCACCGCATGCTCGAGGACGAGAGGAATAAGGAAGAGCAGGAGTAGGAGGGCGGCCGTGCGGCCGCCCTCTCCGCATACAAATAGAGAAAACGGATTGTGCGCGGCAGGGAAAAGCTGTATAATTACATTATAACGGTACGACCGATTTTACAAGGAGGGATAGTATGGACGAGAAGAAGGAAGTCAAGATGGGTCTCACGGAGGAGGACGTCCGCCGCGAGCAGGACGCCGGTCCTGCGGGACTTTTCCGCGCCATGGGAGACTCACTCGCGGACGCGGACGCGATAGCCGCCTCCGAGGACGGACGCGCCATCGCGGAGAGGATGGCGGTCATGGCTATGGACGAGGACTCGGAGCAGTCGAAGGCGTACTGGCGCGGGTACGAAAAGGGACTCATAAAGGAGACGCACGGCGACCGCGCAGACAGGCTGAACCGCTGGGCGTCCTACGTCCCCGTGGCATACGAGGCCGCGCCGGGACGGAGATTCCCGCTGATATTCTGCCTGCACGGGGCGCACAATCCGATACAGCTCGCCGAAAGCTACGGCGTCATGCAGCTGGCGGCGCGGGAGGAATGCATAGTCATCGCCCCGGAAAACGAGAACCTTGACAACATCCTCGCGCTCCTCGACTACGCGAAGGAGCACTATCCGGTGGACGGGAGCCGCGTATACAGCATAGGCTACAGCTTCGGCGGATTTATGACGTCGAGGAACGTCCTCGCGCGGCCGGAGCTCTTTGCCGGCGCGGGAATGGGCGGTATGCTCTTCGCGGGGGACGTCCGCGCGCACGAGCTCGACGGACAGTTCTACCCGGAGTACAGGCTGACGGAGGAAATGCTCCGCCGCGCCGAGGCGCTGGAGGTTCCGGCGCTTCTCTTCATGGGCGAGCGCGAGATGCTCTGCCTCGAGCCGCTGCACCGCGAGCCGGAGGGGGACGTCCGCGACGGCGTCATTGACCTCTCCGCGGAGGCAAAGCGCCGCGCGTTCGATAACTGGCGGCGCGTCGGAGGCTGCGGCGCGTCCGAGTGGAAGCCGGCGGAGTTCTACGCCGCGAGCGCCGACCCGGTGGTGCGGAGCGTCGGCGCGGAGTTCGAGCGCACCGAGGTGCGCGTGGAGCGCGGACGGAAATACTTCGTCGGCGACAGCGTGAACGACAGGGGCGAGTGCCTTTTCAGGACGGTCTCCTGCGAGGGAATGGTCCACTGGCCGACGCCGAGCTATGCGGAGCTCGCGTGGGAGCAGATAGGGAAGTATGCCCGCGACGTAAAGACCGGGCAGCTCATCCGCCTGTGAGGAGCAGAAGAGAGGAGAAAACGATGGAAGAATACTTCAGAAGCCTGCCTAGGAGCGGGTGGGTCTGGACGGGCGAGCCGAACGCCGCCCTCGCGCCCGACCCGCAGATAGTCTATTTCCGCAAGGAACTTGAATTTGACAGCTTGCCCGACAGTTTCACGGCGGACGTCTCCGCCGACTCGCGTTACAAGCTCTACGTCAACGGACGCCTCGTCGAGACCGGTCCCGAGAAGGGGGACGCGAAGGTGTGGTTCTACGAGACGGTCGACCTCCTCCCGTATCTCACGGAGGGGGCGAACGTCCTCGCGGCGATAGTCCTGCGTTACCCGCTCACCGACCGGAACGGCAACCACTCGATCTGGCGCACCGAGCGCCCCGGCTTCTTCTTCAAGGGGAAGCTCACGCGCGCGGACGGCTCGGAGGAGACGCTTCCGGCGGACGAGACTTGGCGTTTCCGCCACGCGGACGAGATAAAAATTGTGGGCGAGAACCCCTACTTCGCGCCGCTCCAGTTCTTTGAGCTGGCTGCGGGCGAGGCGAAGGCGCAGGGGTGGAAGTCCGCCGGATTCGACGACTCGGACTGGCGCTTCGCGGAGCCGAGGTACGAGCGCACTTATCCGATGGCGATAAGCCCCGGGAACCTCCTGCCGAGGCCGATACCCTCGCTCTACCGCAAACCCGCGAGATTCGCGGGCGTCAAGGCGGTGCGCGAGGGAACGAACGGCGCGGACGAGTGGACGGCGCTCCTTTCCGGGGACGTTCCGCTCACCGTTCCGGCGGGGAGCCGCGCCGCCGTCGAAATAACGGCGGGGGAGCTTATGACGGGATATATCTCGCTCGCCCTCTGCGGAGGCACGGGCGCAAAGGTGAAGCTGATATATGCCGAGAGCTACGCCGCCGAGGTCGGCATGGGCGGTATGCACCTGAAAAAGGGCGACCGCGAGGACTGCGCAAGCGGCGTTATCGCCGGTTACTCGGACGGGTACGTGGTCTCAGGGCACGGCACGGAGCAGTCGCCTGAGGTGTACGAGCCGTTCTGGTTCCGGACGTTCAGGTTCGTGCGGCTCGAGATAGAGACCGCGTCCGAGCCGCTCACGCTCGCGCACCTCACATACGAGGAGACGGGCTATCCGCTCGAGGTGAAGACCGGTGTGACGACCTCGGACGGCAGCATGGAGGGGATATGGGACATAAGCGTCCGCACCCTCCGCCGCTGTATGCACGAGACCTACGAGGACTGCCCGTACTACGAGCAGCTCCAGTACATCATGGACTCGCGCTCGCAGATGCTCTACACCTACAACGTCGCGGCGGACGACCGCCTCGCCCGCAAGTGCATGGACGACTTCAAGCGCTCCGCGCGCTATGACGGACTGCTTAACTGCAGCTATCCCTGCTACGGCACGAACGTCATTCCGGGCTTTTCGATATACTACATACTCATGCTTCACGACCACATGCTCTACTTCGGGGATAAGGAGCTGATACGTTACCACCTCCCGACGGTGGACGGCATACTCGAATACTTCCGCAGGAACACGGACGAGCGCGGTCTCGTCGCAAAGACCGGAGGTCCGAACAACGGCGGGCGGTTCTGGTCGTTTATAGACTGGGTGGACGAGTGGCAGACCGGCGTTCCGAACGCGAACGCCGAAGGCCCGATAACGATGGAGAGCCTGCTCTACATCTACGGGCTGGACGCGGCGGCGGACATTGCGGAGTACGTCGGCAGGACGGGCGTCGCGGAGGAGTACCGCGTCCGCGCGGAGGAGACGCGGCGCGCCGTCCGCGCGCACTGCGTCGGCAAGAACGGACTGTATCAGGACGGCCCCGGCTTTGAGGAGTACAGCGAGCACTGTCAGGTGTTCGCGGTGCTCACCGATACCGCGTCCCCGGAGGAGGGAAAGCGCATACTCACCGAGGTCACGAACGTCTACTCGTGCGGCGGGAAGCAGTACCCGCGCTGTTCGGTCGCGATGATGTTCTACATGTTCCGCGCGCTCGAGAAGGCGGGGATGTACGAGAGAACCGAACACCTCTGGGATCTCTGGCGCGACATGCTTAGAAACAACATGACGACCTGCCTCGAGAGCCCGGACGGTCGGAGCGACTGCCACGCGTGGGGGTCGCTTGCGCTCTACGAGCTTCCGGCGACGGTGCTCGGCGTCCGCCCGACCGCGCCGGGATATGCGAGCTTCGAGGTGAAGCCGGTTCCGGGATACTTCACTCACGCCGAGGGCGAGGTCATAACGCCGCGCGGCGCCGTCTCGGTGTCGTGGCGTCTTGGCGCGGACGGCCTGCCGGATGTGAAGTGGGAGTTCAAGTGACCGCCGTCGTCTCCCCGAAAAACGGTTGAAGAACGCGGGAAAATGTGGTACAATCGTTGCAGCGGACAAGGGCGGAACGCCCTCGCAATATATTTTTGGAGGTAACACCATGATAAAGAAGATACACACCGACAAGGCTCCGGCCGCGATAGGCCCGTACTCCCAGGCGATCGCCGCCGGCGATATGCTCTACACCTCCGGACAGATACCGGTCGACCCCGCCACCGGCGACGTTGTCGCGGGCGGCATAAAGGAGCAGGCCGAGCAGGTTCTGAAGAACCTCGGCGAGGTGCTGAAGGAGGGCGGCGCGAGCTTCGGAAGCGTCGTCAAGACCACCTGCTTCCTCGCGGACATGGGCAACTTTGCCGCGTTCAACGAGGTGTACGGAAAGTACTTCTCCGAGCCGTTCCCGGCTCGCAGCTGCGTCGCGGTGAAGGCTCTGCCGAAGGGCGTCGCGTGCGAAGTGGAAGCGGTAGCGGTCATTTCGCAGTAAACTGCGAAATGTCGCTGCAAATCGCGGGCGCGGATTTCCAACTTCGCACAATGCCGGGACGTCGGCGCGAAGCGCCGAGGTCTGATGCGCCCGGTAGATAGTCGGATGCGGTATTTATTTGCGGGCGCATTCTTACCAATTTGCAGCGAGGCCGCCGGACAGAGCGAAGCTCTGCCGACGGCAGCGCCGGTCTTCGTTCCTCACGGCTTCGCCGTTTGAAACGCGACCGGCGAGATGTATTTTCGGCGACGTACACGCCGCCGCCGAAAATGATTTGAATTTATTTCGCGCCAAAGGCGCGAAACTCTGCGAGGCTGTCGAAGTAAAAATCGGGCGGTTCCGAAAGGAACCGCCCGATTTGTTCGATGTCGCGGCGAAGCGAGCACGTTTCGCGCAAACTGAAAAAGTTTTTGATCTAAAGAAACGAGATTTGTTGACGAATTAGTTGTAGTAAAAACATGGAAATAATAAAGTACAAAAAAGAGCCGACGCACCGCCACATCTCACGAAGGAGAATAACCAGCAGTGACCAGCTCTATTTGTATTATACGCAATACATAGCGAATTGTCAAGCACAAAGAAGATGATTTGATGGCAGATTACCCCGATTTTGAGAAGTCGTGCGGCTACGGTGATGTGACCGGCATACTCGGAGCGAATTGCCGCCACCGATAGCTTTTGGGCGTTTGTGGACGGGGTGATGGAGCGCGCCTGCACCGACGAAGAGCTTGAGGGTATGAAGCCAGAGAACCGCACCGCTTATATGCTTATCGTTCCCCGGAACACCTCGACGGTGTCGCCGCGCATCGTTATGCCGTCGTCGCGGCAAGTGACGCGGAGACTGCCGCCGCGCAGGCGGACGCTTATCTCCTCGCCCTTCCGGCAGAAGCCGTTCTCTATCGCCGCGACGACCGCCGCGCACGCGCCGGTGCCGCACGCCCAAGTCTCACCCACCGAGCGTTCCCACACGCGCATACGTATCGTGTGGTCGTCCACTATCTTGCAGAACTCGGTGTTTATCCGCTCGGGGAAGAGGTCGCAGTTCTCAAAGTACGGGCCGACCTCCGCGATGTTGAGCGTATCCACATCGTCGCGGAAGACTACGCAATGCGGATTTCCCATCGAGACGAGGTTTATCGTGTGCTCCTCGCCCGCTATCTTCACCTTGCGGTTTATTACGCGCTCGCCGTCGAGCGTGGAGGGTATCTTCTCCGGCTCGAAGACGGGAAGCCCCATCTCGGCGCTCGCCTCCGCCGTCACGCCGCGGTTCGTGTAGACGCGGACGGTGCGGATGCCCGCCGCCGTCTCAATGTCCATCACGCGGCGCGGGACGATGCCGTTGTCGTAGAGGTACTTGCCGACACAGCGGAGACCGTTGCCGCCTATCTCACCCTCGCTGCCGTCCGGGTTGAAGATACGCATGCACGCGTCCGCCGTCCGGGAGGGGAGTATGACGGCCACGCCATCTCCGCCTATCCCGTACCGCCTGTCCGCAAAGCGGACGGCGATGCCGTTCGGGTTCGTGATGCCGCGCGAGAGGCAGTCGACGACGATGTAGTCGTTGCCGCAGCTCTGCATCTTCACAAACGGTATCTCCTCCGGGCGGGTGCGCATGCGGCAGACGTCCACGAGTTCCGTATTGCGGAGAGACCAGCGGCTCTCGAGGCTCCGCGCGAGGGCGTTCGCCGTGTCTATCGACGTGAGGCAGGGGACGTTCCGCTCGACCGCCTTGCGGCGTATGCGGACGCTGTCCCGCGTGGGGATGCGCCCCTTCGAGGAGGTGGAGATGACGTAGTTCACCTTTCCGCTCTCTATGAGCTTGAGGGTGTTTATCTCGTCCGGCGCGGACTGGTGTATCTTCTTGACGGTGATGGCGGGGATGCCGGCGCTCCGCAGAAGCGCCGCCGTGCCTTCGGTGGAGTATATCTCAAAGCCGAGGTTGTGGAAGCGCTTTGCCGTCTCGCTGATGAACGGCTTGTCCACGTCCCGCACGGTGATGAAGACGCCGCCGCGCTTGTCCATGCGGTAGCCCGCGGCGCGGAGACCCTTGTATATAGCCTCGTCCATTGTGGCGGCGAGGCCGAGGACTTCGCCCGTCGACTTCATCTCAGGGCCGAGCTGTGTGTCCACGTCGGAGAGCTTCTCAAACGAGAACACCGGCACCTTGACGGCGACGTACGGCGGCGTCCTGTACAGGCCGGAGCCGTAGCCCATGTCGCGCAGCTTCTCGCCGAGCATCGCGCGGGTCGCGAGGTCGACCATCGGGACGCCGGTGACCTTCGAGATGTAGGGTATCGTGCGCGACGAGCGCGGGTTGACCTCTATGACGTACAGCTCGCCCTCGTATATCAGGTACTGGATGTTGACAAGTCCGAGCGCCCCGAGGCCGACCGCGAGCTCGCGGGTGCAGCGGCAGATCCGGTCGGTCATCTCGTCGTCGATGTTCCAGGCGGGGTAGACGGCTATGCTGTCGCCCGAGTGGACGCCGGCGCGCTCAATGTGCTCCATGATGCCGGGGATAAGGATGTCCTCGCCGTCACATATCGCGTCCACCTCCAGCTCGGTGCCGGAGAGGTACTTGTCGATGAGGACCGGGTTCTCGATGTTCTGCGCGAGGATTATACCCATATACTCGCGGACGTCGTCCTCGCCGAAGGCGATTATCATGTTCTGACCGCCGAGGACGTAGCTCGGACGGAGCAGGACGGGGTAGCCGACCTTCTCCGCCGCCTCGAGAGCTTCCTCGCAGGTCATGACGGTGAAGCCGTTCGGACGCTTGATGCGAAGCTTTTCAAGCAGCTCGTCGAAGCGCTCGCGGTCCTCCGCCGCGTCGATGCCGTCGGCGGAGGTACCGAGGATGTTGTAGCCCTGCTCGTCGAGGTAGTGCGTAAGCTTTATCGCGGTCTGACCGCCGAACGCCACGACGACGCCGAACGGCTTCTCGACGGCGAGTATGCCCGCGACGTCCTCCGCCGTCAGCGGCTCGAAGTAGAGGCGGTCGGCGGTGTCGAAGTCGGTGGAGACGGTCTCGGGGTTGTTGTTGACTATCGCGACGTCGTAGCCCGCGCGCTTGAGCGCCCAGACGCAGTGGACCGAGGCGTAGTCGAACTCTATGCCCTGTCCTATGCGTATCGGGCCCGAGCCGAAGACGACGACCGTCTTCTTGCCGGACGGGTTCCGCGCGATGAAGTCCTCCGCCTCGTTCTCCTCGTCGAAGGTGGAGTAGAAGTAGGGCGTCTGCGCCGCGAACTCCGCCGCGCAGGTGTCGACCATCTTGTAGACCGGCAGGCGCGGGTGTGCGGGACGCTTGCCGCTTATCCTAAGTATCGAACTGTCGGTGAATCCGAGCTTCTTTGCGCGGAGGTACAGCTCGTCAGACATCTCACCGCATTCGCACAGCTCCTTCTCGCAGAGCGTGAGGTTGCGGAGCTTGCCGAGGAACCACCGGTCTATCTTTGTTATCTCAAAAATCTCGTCGTAGGAGAAACCGCGCCGCAGCGCCTCGTAGACGGCAAAGATGCGCATATCGTCCGAAGCGCGGAGGCGCTCGCGGAGCTCGTTGTCCGACGCCGCCTCGCACGCCTTGTCGCGGAGGTCGGGATGGCTTATCTCCGCGCCGCGCACCGCCTTCATTATCGCCTGCTCGAAGGAGGTGCCGATGCTCATGACCTCGCCCGTGGCCTTCATCTGCGTGCCGAGGGTGCGCTTTGCGTACACGAACTTGTCAAACGGCCACTTTGGCAGCTTGACGACGATGTAGTCGACCGACGGCTCAAAGCACGCCATCGTCGTGCCGGTGACGGCGTTCGGTATCTCGTCGAGGGTGTAGCCTATGGCTATCTTTGTCGCGACCTTGGCTATCGGGTAGCCGGTCGCCTTGCTCGCGAGGGCCGAGGAACGGCTGACGCGCGGGTTGACCTCAATGACGGCGTACTCGAAGCTCTCGGGGTTCAGCGCAAACTGGCAGTTGCAGCCGCCCTCGACGCCGAGCTCGTCGATTATCCGGAGCGCCGCCGTGCGGAGCATCTGATACTCGCGGTCGGCAAGCGTGACGGCGGGCGCGACGACGATGCTGTCGCCGGTGTGGATGCCGACCGGGTCGAGGTTTTCCATCGAGCAGACGGTTATCACGTTTCCGCGCCCGTCGCGTATGACCTCGAACTCTATCTCCTTCCAGCCGGAGATGCAGCGCTCAACAAGTACCTGATGGATGGGGGAGAGCGAGAGACCGTTCGAGCATATCTCACGAAGCTCGCGCTCGTCCGAGACTATGCCGCCGCCGGTGCCGCCGAGGGTAAACGCGGGACGGATGACGAGCGGGTAGCCTATCTCGCCCGCGAACGCTATTGCGCTCTCGACGTCGTTTACCGTCACCGACGGTATGACGGGCTGGCCTATCTTCTGCATCGTCTCCTTGAAGAGCTCGCGGTCCTCCGCGCGGTCTATCGTCTCCGGGCTCGCGCCGAGGAGACGGACGCCGTACCGCTCGAGCACGCCCGACTTCGCGAGCTGCATCGAGAGGGTGAGACCGGTCTGTCCGCCGAGGGTGGAGAGGAGGCTGTCCGGCCGCTCCTTCTCGATTATGCGGGTGACGGTGCGGAGCGTCAGCGGTTCGATGTATATATGGTCGGCTATCGCCGAATCGGTCATTATCGTCGCAGGGTTCGAGTTGACGAGGACGACCTCAAGCCCGTCCTCTTTGAGGGCGCGGCACGCCTGCGTGCCGGCGTAGTCAAACTCCGCCGCCTGCCCTATGACGATAGGGCCGGAGCCGATGACCATGACCTTGCGTATTCCTTCCTTGAGCGGCATCAGTCTGCCTCCTTCATCATCTCGATAAACCTGTCGAACGCCTCGAGGCAGTCCTGCGGGCCGCCGTGAGCCTCGGGGTGGTACTGCATAGAGAACGCGTTCGAGCCGGCGTAGTCCACGCCCTCGCAGGTGCCGTCGTTGACGTTGACGTAGCGCACGGTGGCGCCCGCGCCCTTCAGACTGTCGATGTCGACGGCGTAGCTGTGGTTCTGGCTCGTAATGTAGACGCGGCCGGTGACGACGTCCTTAACGGGCTGGTTCGCGCCCCGGTGTCCGAACTTGAGTTTGACCGTCCTGCCGCCTGCTGCGAGCGCCATCATCTGGTGACCGAGGCAGATACCGAACATCGGGACTCTGCCGAAAAGCCTGCGTATCTCGGCGATGCATGCCGTGTTGTCCTGCGGGTCGCCGGGGCCGTTGGAGAGCATCACACCGTCCGGGAAGGACGCAAGTATCGTCTCCGCCTTAGTGTCCTGCGGGTAGACAGTCACGCGGCAGCCGCGCTTCACAAGCGTGTCGGCAATGCTTTTCTTTGCGCCGTAGTCGATGAGCGCGACGCTGCAGACCGGCTTTCCCTCCGGCTCGAGGACTTCCACCTCGGTGCAGCTTGTGTTTTTCACCGCGTCGGTGATACGGTAGTCCGCAAGCGACGGGTCGGGCGCGGGCGGCTCGTCAGAAATGACTATCCGCCCGTTCATCGTGCCTGCCTCGCGCAGGAGCTTTGTCAGCGCGCGGGTGTCTATGCCGCAGAGCCCGGGAATGTCGTTCGCTTTCAAAAAAGCGTCAAGAACACCTTCGCACCTGAAGTTGGAAGGCTCTTGACACCACTCTCTCACAATATACGCTTTCATGTGGATCTTTTCGCTCTCAAAGTCGGACGGGATAACTCCGTAATTTCCGATGAGCGGGAAGGTCTGCACGAGCATCTGGCCGTAGTAGCTGGGGTCCGTCAGGCTCTCGAGATACCCGGTCATCGACGTGGAAAAGACCACCTCTCCCGTGACCTCGTGCTCGGAGCCGAACAGCTTCCCCTCGAACACCCTGCCGTTCTCGAGCAGCAGATACGCCTTTCTCATCACTTCACCTACACTTTCCGCAACGTCTGTGCCTCTTGATTTTCCAAGTGTATATTGTAGCAGAGACCCGCGGGGGCTGTCAACCGATTTTCAAATTTTGAGACCGATTTTCGCGATTCCTCGCAAAGAGATAAAATATATGCGGTTTACGGGTCATTTTTTGGGCGCTTTCAACGATTGACAACGGCGGCTGTACAAGCGTATACTTTTAATTGAGTTTGGTGCCGCAGGCACGGACGGAGGACTGCTCCGCCGGCGGCGCGGCTCGTCAAAACAGGTGTCAAGGGGGCCGGTATATTCTACCCGGCGTCCGTTTTTTATAATGTGTTGCGGAGGTATGGATTATGGCCGGAATACCGGAACTTTTCGGGAGCATGGTCTTTGACGAGCGCACGATGCACGAGCGTCTTCCAAAGGATGTATACCGTGCCGTCATGCGGACGATGGAGACCGGCGAGAGTCTTGACAGCTCGGTGGCAAACGTCGTCGCGAACGCCATGAAGGACTGGGCGGTCGAGAAGGGCGCGACGCACTTCACACACTGGTTCCAGCCGATGACCGGCATCACCGCCGAGAAGCACGACAGCTTCGTGAGCCCGGCGGGGCAGGGCAGAGCCATAATGGAGTTCTCGGGCAAGGAGCTTATCAAGGGCGAGCCGGACGCGTCCAGCTTCCCCTCCGGCGGGCTCCGCGCAACCTTCGAGGCGCGCGGCTACACCGGCTGGGACCCGACCTCCTGCGCCTTCATCAAGGAGAACACCCTCTGTATACCGACGGCGTTCTACGCCTACTCCGGCGAGGCGCTCGACAAGAAGACCCCGCTCCTCCGCTCGATGGAGGCGATTAACACCCAGGCGCTCCGCGTGCTGAAATGCCTCGGCGTCGAGGCGCGGCACGTCACCCCGACGGTCGGACCGGAGCAGGAGTATTTCCTTATCCCCAAGGAGCTCTACGACCGCCGCCGCGACCTCATATACACCGGGCGCACGCTCTTCGGCGCGCGTCCGCCCAAGGGCCAGGAGCTTGACGATCACTTCTTCGGAAGTATCAAGCCGCGAGTACTCGAGTACGTGAAGGAGCTCGACGAGGAGCTGTGGAAGCTCGGCGTCTACGCCAAGACAGAGCACAACGAGGTCGCGCCCGCGCAGCACGAGCTCGCGCCGGTGTTCGAGAAGGTCAACGCCGCCTGCGACCACAACCAGCTCGTCATGGAGATGATGCAGAAGGTCGCGCCGCGCCACGGACTCGTCTGCCTGCTGCACGAGAAGCCGTTTGCCGGCGTCAACGGCTCGGGCAAGCACAACAACTGGTCGATAGCCACCGACTCGGGCATGAACCTCCTCGACCCGGGCGACAATCCCGCGGAAAACGACGTGTTCCTCGTCTTCCTCGCCGCCGTGATAAAGGCGGTCGACGAGCATCAGGATCTCATAAGGATAAGCGCCTCCGGCGCGGGCAACGATCACCGCCTCGGCGGCAACGAGGCGCCGCCCGCGATAGTGTCGATGTTCGTCGGCACCGAGATTGAGGCCGTCCTTGAGGCGATAGCGCAGGGCAAGGACTACGTCGCGGACAGCGTCGGCGTGCTCGACACGTCGGTCGAGGCGCTGCCGAACATCTACCGCGACACCACCGACCGCAACCGCACGTCGCCCTTCGCGTTCACCGGCAACAAGTTCGAGTTCCGCATGGTCGGCGCGCCGAACTCGATCTCCGACTCGAACATAGTCCTCAACACCATCACCGCAGACGCGCTCGCTTACATAGCCGACCGCCTCGAGCGCGGCGAATGCGTCACCGAAGTTGTTCGCGGCATACTTCACGACAACGGAAGGATAATCTTCAACGGCGACAACTACGCTGCCGAGTGGGTAGCGGAGGCCGCGAAGCGCGGGCTTGTGAACTTCCGCTCGTCGGCGGAGGCTCTGCCGCATTTCTCCGACGAGAAGAACATAGACCTCTTCGAGCGCCACCACGTCTTCAGCCGTGCGGAGATAGTGAGCCGAACCGAGATAATGCTTGAGAACTACTGCAAGGTCGTCTCGATAGAGGCGCAGACGATGATAGAGATGACGAACCGCGAGATACTTCCCGCCGCGCTCGCTTACATGAAGGACCTCAGCGAGACGGCGCTTGCAAAGCAGCGCCTCTCCGCCGCCGCGAGCCTCGAATTTGAGACGCGGCTCGTCACAAAGCTGAGCGCCCTCTGTGACAGAATCTGCGACAGGACCGACCGCCTCGCGACCTCGCTCCGCGAGGTCAAGAACCACGCGGAGGAGGCGTCCCGCGCGAAGTACTGCCGCGACACGGTGTTTGACGCGATGGAGAGCCTCCGCGCGGACGTGGACGAGCTCGAGACGCTCGTGGGCGAGAAATACTGGCCGATGCCAACCTACGGCGATCTCCTCTTCGGGGTCTGAAAACTATATGCAAAAAGCGCGGGGCGTCTGCCCCGCGCTTTTTGCATACGCCTCACAGAAATCGTTCGATGTTGTCGAATACAGTGGGAAAGTCGGATATTCTTTCCCCAGAAACTCACCCGGTCGGATGATAGATTTGTTTGATACAGAGTGTGTCTTGTTATGCGGGTTACGGTTGTGTGTCGTATTCAGGAGAGGGATTATTAAGGGAGAGGGCGAAGCCCTCTCCCTTAAG
>CANRJS010000023.1 GCA_947631015.1 uncultured Clostridia bacterium | reverse complement strand
CACTCGGTGCTTATCTCGCCCATGACGAGCGCCATGCCGGTGGTAACTATGCTCTCACAGGCGACGCGGGCGTTTTTGTCCTTTGCGATTATTTCGTCGAGGACGGCGTCTGCTATGCGGTCGCAGACCTTGTCGGGGTGGCCCTCTGTCACCGACTCGGAGGTGAAGAACTTGCTCATTTTATACTTCCTTTCAAAATTATTGCAGCAAAAAAGCTCCCGAAGGAGCTTTGTCCGTTGTCGTTGCATCGCTCCTTATCGCTGTAAGCCGAACCACCTTTCCCGAAAGGGAGGTTGGTGTGGGGTCATCGAGCTTACCCTCTCGCCCACTCTTGATAAGATATGACCGTCCGAAAAGCGCGCGCCTTTCGGGGCGTTTTTATGGGTCGCCTTTTGCGGCAGGACAGATTATAACACATTCCGCCGGATAATGCAACACTTTTTGCGCGTATTTATCCTTGCAAACGCGCCTCTTTTGCGATATGATAAGGGGTAATGATTTTTGAGGGGTTGATAATCGGATGGACAAACGGCGCATAGGCGTATTCGACTCCGGGCTCGGCGGTCTCACCGGTCTCAAGCGGCTCATGAAACTTTTGCCGGGCGAGGACGTCATATACTTCGGAGACACCGGCCGCGTCCCCTACGGGGGACGGAGCGCGGCGACGATAGCGCGCTACACCCGTCAGGACATACGCTTTCTCGAAAGCTTCTCGGTAAAGGCGATACTCGTCGCCTGCAACACCGCGAGCACCGTCCTGCCGCAGCTAGGCGGCTTCGACATACCGGTGCTCGGCGTCATAGAACCCGCAGCGGAGGCCGCGCTCCGTGCGACAAGGAACGGGCGCGTCGGCGTGATAGGCACCGCCGCGACCGTCCGGAGCGGCGCATATGGGCGCGCGCTCGCGGGGCGCGCGGAGACGCTCGCCGTCCCCTGTCCGCTGTTTGTCCCGCTCGTGGAGAACGGGCACTTCCGCCCGGGAGACGTCGTCATAGAGACCGTGGCGCGGGAATACCTCGAGCCGATGCGGGACTTCGGCTGTGACACGCTCATACTCGGCTGCACGCATTATCCCCTGCTCCGCGGCGTCATCGGCGAGATGCTTCCGGGGGTGGAGCTCATCGATTCGGGCGCGGCGGCGGCGGAGCGGATGGCGTCGCTCATACGCTCGCGCGGTCTCGAGAGCGGCAGAACAAGCGGGTCGGTCGAGTATCACCTCAGCGACGACCCGGAGGGCTTCGAGCGCCTTGCCTCGGTGTTTATGGAGAGCCGCGTCACGGCCGGGGCAAAAAAGGTGGATATCGAGGCTTACTGATTTACATTTTCGGCGCGATATGCTATAATTTTTATTTAAGCCCGGTACGGAGCGTCCATGCGCTGTTTCGCCGCCCGGGTAAAAGCTTCGGAGGATCAACAGATGAATCTCAGTTCCAACGCACTTGTTACCATACGCTCAAGCCAGCTCGGCGAAAGCGGCCCGGACTCGCTCGAGATGATGGTCGGCGGGCTCTACGAGTTCTCTCCCGGCGGCTGCCGATTAAACTACAACGAGGTCGACCCGGACGACGGGAGCAAGACCTCGACCGAGCTCACCACGAGCCCGGACAGCCGCGTCGTCACGGTGAGCCGCACGGGCGAGATAAGCACCCACATGGTTTTCGAGCAGGGCAAGCGACACGTCGTCTACTACGACACAAGGTACGGCTCGCTGCTCGTCGGCATCAGCACGCACCGCCTCTCCGCCGACGTCGGCGAGGAGGGCGGCAAGATCGCCGTGGAGTACGCGGTGGAGATAGACAGCGCCGTCGCAAATGAAATCAAGCTTGAAATAGACATCTCACGCTCGAATATGCAGAGCTGAGAGGACAAAGAAAAACATCGGAGGTATAAAGATGTCCCACACTAACATGGTGGAAAAGGCAAAGAGCGAGCTCTGCGCGCTCGTGCGCTCCGCCTACGAGAAGGCCGTCGAAGACGGAGTCCTGAAGGACTCGCCCGACATAACGATAGCGGCAGAGATCCCGCGCGACCTCGCTAACGGCGACTACGCCACGTCCTTTGCGCTCGCGGCGGCAAAAAAGCTCGGTAAGAGTCCTCGCGACATAGCGGCGGCGGTGCTCGAACGGCTCGATCTCGAGGGAAGCTGCTTCCGCTCGGCGGAGACGGCGGGCCCCGGCTTCATCAACTTCCGCCTGCGCGACGGGTGGTTTTCCGACGTCGTCGCCGCCGTCCGGCGCGAGGGCGCGGACTACGGCCGCTCGGATGACGGCGAGGGACGCACGGTGCAGGTCGAGTTCGTGTCCGCGAACCCCACCGGCCCGATGACGATAGGCAACGCGCGCGGCGGCGTCCTCGGCGACACGCTCGCGGCGGTGCTCGACTTCACCGGCTGGAAGGTCACGCGTGAGTTCTATCTGAACGACGCGGGCAACCAGATAGTCCGCTTCGGCCGCTCGCTCGACGCGCGCTACCGTCAGCTCATCCTCGGCGAGGACAATGTCGAGATGCCGGAGGACTGCTACCTCGGCCTCGACATCGTCGACCTCGCGCAGGAGTACCGCGCGGAGCACGGCGACGCGCTCGCGGAGAGTCCCGAGCAGGAGCGGCTCGATACGCTCGTCGCGTTCGCCCTCCCGCGCAACGTCGCGCGGATGAAGCGCGACCTCGAGCGGTACGGGATACACTACGACGTCTGGTTCAGCGAGACGAGCCTACACGAGACCGGCTACGTCGCGGAGACGATAGACATCATCAAGAATGGCGGCTACACCTACGAGAAGGACGGCGCGCTCTGGCTGAAGGGCACCGAGCTCGGTCTTGAGAAGGACGAGGTGCTCGTCCGCTCGAACGGTCTCTATACCTACTACGCGGTGGACATCGCCTACCACCGCAACAAGTTCGTCAAGCGCGGCTTTGACCGCGTCATCGACGCGGTCGGCGCCGACCACCACGGTCACACGATACGCTTCAAGGCGGGATTGCAGGCAATAGGAGTGGATACGTCGAAGCTTGACTTCCTGCTTTTCCAGTTCGTTATGCTCTACCGCGAGGGCGAGCTTGTGAAAGTCTCGAAGCGCTCCGGACGGGCTCTCAGCCTTGCCGACCTGCTCGATGAGGTTCCGCGCGACGCGGTGCGCTTCCTCTTTAATATGCAGACAGCAAACTCGGTGATAGACTTCGACCTCGACCTCGCCGTGAAGCAGACGAACGAGAACCCGGTCTACTACGTCCAGTACGCTCACGCGCGCATCTCTAGTCTCATAGCGGCGCTCGAAGCGGACGGGCTCCGTCCCGCTGACGCGCCGGACGCCTCGCTGCTCTCCACGCCGGAGGAGCGCGCGCTTATTCGGCTTCTCGCGAACTTCCCCGAGCAGGTGCGCGCCGCCGCCCGCGACAAGGAGCCGAGCATGATAAACCGATTCCTCATAGACCTCGCGGGCGCGTTCCACAGCTTCTACGCCGCCTGCCGCATACGCGGCGAGGAGGAGAATGTCGCGAGCGCGCGCTACGCGCTCGTGCTCGCCGTGCGCGAGGTGCTCCGCACGGGGCTGAGGCTGCTGGGGGTGTCGGCGCCGGACAAAATGTAAACGCGCTGACGCGTCGGCGTGAAATGTGCTCGGGCAATGAATTGCCCTGCGCACCCTTTCGCGCCGAGACTTTCACTTGAAATTGCGCAGGCGCAATTTCAAGTGAAGCTGTCGGATAGGGCAAAGCCCTACCGACAGCATGCGCTCCGCTACGCGCCGAGTTTTCCGCCTTCGACGGAAAATCGACGCACGCTCCGCGCAGGGTATTTTTCCCGACGTACACGCCGTCGGGAAAAATGATTTGACTCTATTTCGCCGCTTACGCGGCGAAACTCTGCGAGGCTTTTCCCGCAAAATACGGCTGTCTACGCAGCCTGCGGCTGCGCCGCGCCATAACGTGCTCAAAGTCGGGCAATATTCGCAGAGCGAATATTGCGGGCGAAAGCAGTTGAGTGTTGGATGAAGAATTGGTTCGCGCTTTCGCTGTTCGCAGCGTTTAAAGTTGCTTGCCAAAGGCAAGCAACTTTGCGGAGCCCCGATTCATTCGGGGCGAGCATTTTAATTGAAAGGGCTCCCAAACGCTCCTTTGGAGCGTTTGGGAAAAGGAGGCTACCGATATGAAGAAGTTCAGACGGGTCGTTGCGCTGCTGCTTGCGGCTGCGCTCGTGCTCGGGTGCTGCGGCGCGCTCGCGGCGTCAGGGGACGCGCCGGAGGAACCCGAGCTCACCGAGGAGGAACAGCGCCTCGCCATACAGGACAGACTGTGGCTCTTGCTCGACATAATCGAAAATTACAGCCTCTACGAGACCGACGACGAAGCGTCGCTCTTTGTCGAGGCGCTTTCCGCGTACTTCCTGCGCCACCCGGAGGATTTCACGGAGTTTGCGGACGCGTTCATGCAGACTCAGGACGGCTACTCCCACTATATGGAGCCGGAGGTCTACGACTCAAGCTACACCATGAACGACTCGTTTGTCGGCATCGGCGTCGAGCTTGAGAACGCGAACGACGGGCTCATAAAGGTCGTCTACCCCAACACTCCCGCCGACGAGGCGGGCATCAAGGCCGGCGACTTCATTTTCTCCGTTAACGGCAGAGAGATACCGGAGGGCGAATTCTACAACGTCTTTCAGACGAAGCTCCGCGGCGAGGAAGGCACCTCCGTCACGGTCGGCGTCCGGCGCGGAGACAAGACTCTCTCCTTTACGATGGTGCGGCGGAAGGTCGTGCTCTCGAACGTCTCCACGGAGGACATGGGCGACGGCGTCGCGTATGTCCGCATATCGCACTTCGGCGACGACATCAGCACTTTTGTCGACTTCGTCAATGCCTACAACGGGCTCGACGAACAGGGATTTACCTCGGTAGTGTTCGACGTGCGCAGCAATAACGGCGGCGACGCGTCGGTGCTTGCAAACATCCTCAATCAGATAATCTGGGAAAAGGATGCCGCCATGTTCACCGAGCGGAACCGCTTCGGCGAGGAGGTGACCCACCTCGCCATGGGGCTCGGCTGGGAGCCGGAGCAGGTCGTCGTGCTGACAAACGACTATACCGCATCCTCGGCGGAGATATTTGCCGGAGTTCTCGGCGAGGTCGCCGGAGCCGCGATAGTCGGCGAGAGCGAGTACACCTACGGCAAGGGCGTCGGGCAGTACGTCTTCAGCCTTGAGGACGGAACAATGATACTCATCACCGCCTCCGAGGCTCTGATAGGCGATGACATTCACTACCACGGCGAGGGCATCAAAGCCGACATGGTCGTCTCCCCTGCCTACAACTACGCAGCAGAGGAGCTTCTTCCCCTCAACCCGGAGCTTCAGTTCTACCCACACGCCAGGGGGAACGTCGTCAAAGCGACGGAACAGCGGCTCGCCGTGCTCGGACTGTTTCATGGGACGCCGGACGTCGTCTGTGACAGTGAGACGCTCGAGGCGCTCCACAGCTTCCAGCGCACGCACGGCTTCCGGGAGGAGGACTTCGCCTCGCGGGACGTCCTTACCGCGCTGCGCGTCCTTGTCCCCGGTCTTAGCGGCGCGGACGCGAAGCTCGCGGCCTCCGACCCGGCGCTCGCCGCCGCCGTCGCGCTCTGCAAGGGATAAAAACTTTCGCAGGAAATTGGCAAAGGAGCGGGCTTTAGCCCGCTCCTTTGCCTTTTTGCGTAAAAGCCGCGACTTCCTTGTGTAATTCGAAAAAAAGCGCAGATAATATCCACAAATACAGATGAAGGGATGTACCGCGCTTGGAAAAGGTCACAAACAACGAATACGACAAGATGGTAAAAAAGGCGTCTCCGAACTCGCCGCTGTGGAAGAATATGCTGCTCGCGTTCCTCATCGGCGGCGCGATATGCTGCGTCGCGCAGGGGTTCCGGAACATTTTCAGCGATATAGTCGGGCTCGGCGACGTCGAGACCGGCACTGCCACCTCCGTGGTGATGGTGTTCCTCGGGGTGTTCTTCACGGCGCTCGGTCTCTACGAGAAGCTCGCAAAGTACGGCGGAGCGGGGACGCTTGTTCCGATAACCGGCTTTGCAAACGCCGTCTCATCTCCCGCCATAGAGTTCCGCGCGGAGGGGATAGTGACCGGCGTCTGCTCGAAGATGTTCGTCATCGCGGGACCGGTGATAGTCGCCTCGGCGATCTGCTCGGCGGTGTACGGCGTAGTCCTCGCGATAATTCAATAATCGTTCTTGGCGCGAAGCACCGAGACTTTCGGCAAACCCGCAAAACGGCCGGCGCTCCGCGCCGGCCGTTTTTATGTCGTATCTACAGTGTCCTTTTTACAGCTTGTTCCCGCAGGAGGGGCAGAACTTCGCGCCCTCGACCGCGAGCTTCTCCCCGCAGTACGGGCAGAAGCGAGCCTTCGGCGCGGACGCGCCGCCGCCGTTCATTATCTCGCGCGCCATGTTCATTCCCGCCGCCATGCCGACGGCGGCTCCCATGCTGTCCGCCATGGCTCCGCCGCTCCCCTTCGACGCGGCGTCTATCACGCCGATGTTGCGGTAGCGTCCCACGTCGCCCACCATTCCGTAGGCGGCGTTTTTGTTTATCATCTCCTGCACCTCCGGAGGATAGGTAAAGCTCGATACCGTGAAGTCCACGACGCTGAGACCTATCTTCAGAAGCTCCATGTCGAGGTCCCCGCGTATGCCCGCGGCTATCTCGCGCGCGTTCGACTGGAGGTTTGTCATATCCTTTCCCTCGCGCACTATCCACCGCATGAGGAGCTGGTCAAGCATCGACGTCACGCGCTCCTTCACGTCGTCCACCGTGAAGGTCTGCCTAACGCCCGCTATCTTGTCGATGAGCGCGATATAGTCGCTCACCTTTATCACAAACGTCCCGAACGCGCGGATGGGCATACCTCCCGGCATACCTTCGGCGGATATGTTTATCGCATTCTTTGTGCCCCACTTGACGGTGAGTTCCTTGGTGTTGACAAACATCACCTCGGCGCGGAGACCGCTGTTGAAGCCGAATTTGAAGCCCTTGAGGCTCGAGAGGAACGGTATGATGTCGCTTGCGACCTCGAAGCTCCCCTCGTCGGTAAACACTCCCTCGATGCGTCCGTTGTAGAGGAAGACCGCGTCCTGTCCGGGCTTTATGACAAGGCGGCTCCCCTTCTTTATTTCACTGTTTCGCCATATCCAGAACAGAACGTCGTCGCGGTACTCCTTCCACTCGATGACGTCCGTCCACTGGCCGGAAAAAAGTCCCATACTCTACCTCTTTTCGTCCTGCCGCCGCGCCGTCACGGAAGCTCCCTGCCGCAGCTGTTGCAGTATTTGTAGTCTCCCTTCACCTTCGCGCCGCAGTACGGGCAGAAGCGGCTCCCGCCGCTCTCGCGGCGAGGCTCGCCCGCGCCGCCGAAGCGTCCGTCGAGCGGGTCGGGCTCCTCGCCGTCCTCGGTGATGTCAAACGCGGAGTAGCGGTTCTTCGACGTGGCGTTTCTGAAGTTGTACACCGCCTGAACTATCGCGATAAAGACAACCACCAGTCCGACAAGCGAGAACGCTCCCGCACCGATATACACGGCGATGATCATCCATATCACGCCGAAGACCGCCGCCGCGATGCTCACGATGCCGCCCATGAAGGACGGCGCACGTCCCGGTTTTATACTTTTCATCTGTCATTCCTCCTCCGGCTCATCCGAGAGCGCCGCTCCTGTAAAGGAGCCATACAAGTCCCGCGAGCAGTGCGACGCCGATTGCTATAGCCGTGCCTATCTTTGCGCCGCTCTTGGGATACTCGCCGAAGATACTGCCGGTCTCGCCGTTTATCATGCAGCCGTACTGCTTATCCTTATACACAAACCCCGTCGTCCATACCGGGACGAGGAGCTGCTTGAAATGCACGTCCGCGTAGCTTGTGACGGTCGAGAGGCCGCTCACCTCGTCATAGCGCGTGAGGATGCTGCGGGTTATATCCTGCTCTATCACTGTCTGCATCTCGCGCTTGGCGCGCTCGAAGCCCTCGTCCGGCGGGACGGTGTAGTGCTGTGCGCCGACGCCGGAGAGGTACGCCGGGGCGTAGGGCTTCGCCTCACGCGTGTCGTAGTTGTCTATCCTGCCGAAGAGCCCGCTCCGCGAGCGGTCGGCGTTTACTAGTACATCGTCAAACGACCTCTGCCAGCGTCCGCGTATCGGGTGCCAGCGGACCCGCCGCTCCTGATGGCGGTTCTTGCCCGAGCTGACGGTGACGTAGTACACCTCTCCGCCCTCGGCGCGCCACTGTGTGTCGGTCGCGGCGTCGTAGGTCCAGTAGGGCGCGTAGAGCGCGCGAAGCTTCAGCCCCTGATAGAGCCGCTTCAGCGCGCGCGGAGCCCAGAAGCGCTTGCCCACCCAGCGGTGAAATATGCTCTTTGCGCCGTTCTCATCCACGGCAAAGGGGATTATCCCCTCCGGCGGAATGCCCGCCTCCTGCCGCTCGGTGAGGACGTGCGGCGAGCCGCAGTACGGACACTCCACGCTCGTCTCGCTCTCCGCGACGCTTATCTCCGCGCCGCAGGACTCGCACCGGAGCGTGACGCGTCCCGCGCCCCAGTCGCGCTTCGCGCGCTCTATCATCTCCGGGGTAAAGGGCAGCTCGCTCACTATGCCGTCGCCCTCAGCGTCGTCGGTCTCGGCGCCGCAGGAAGGACAGCGGAACTTACGCGCCGCCGCGTCCCAGCTCATAGCGGAGCCGCAGTTCGGGCAGAGAAACATCTCGGTCTCTCCGCCGTAGACCCTTCCCTGTGGATCCTCCAAGCGTCACACCTCCGTCCCGCAAAGAGGGCGGACAAGCCGCCCTCCGAAAGATTTGCTAAGTAATTTTACTTGCCGAGCTTTGCCTTGAGAGCCGCAAGCTCGTCCTCAACGTCGGCCGCCTTCGAGTCATACTTCGCCTCGAGGTCCTTCAGGTCCTCGTCCTCGCTGCGGTTGAGCTCGGCCATGGCGTTCGCCTCGTCGAGCATGCGGTCGGCCTTCTCCTCCATGCGCTCGAAGGCAGATATGTCGCCCGCGGCGCTCGAGACGCTGTCGTTCACCTTGTTTATCCGCTCCTGCGTCTTTGCGACGGCGACCTTCGCCTTTATCGCGTCGCGGCGGGCGTTCAGCTCGGAGAGCTCGCTCTCGAGCTTGTCGTGCATCTGGCGCATCTTGGAAGCATTTCCGCTTGCGAGGCTGCACGCCTGCTCAAGCCCGGGCAGGCTCGCCTCAAGCTCGTTCTTGCGCTTGAGGAAGGCGCGGGCGTCATCGTCGTTGCCGCTCTCGACGGCCTTCTCGGCGTAGCTTTGGTACTTCTCTATCTCGGCCTTGCATTCCTCGAGCCTGCGCTTCTCGCGCTGCTCCTCGGCCATGACGCCGGCGGTCTCGGCCTTGACCTTGCCGAGGTCGTCGGAGATGTCGCGGATAAGCTGGTCGACCATCTTCGCCGGATCCTCCAGCTTGTCGAGCATGGCGTTGATGTTGGAAGACATTATGTCCTTGAAACGCGAAAGGATTCCCATTTTACATTACCTCCGTTATGTTTTTGCGGTCTTTGTCAAAGACCGTTTTTTAACTTATCATGTCGCGAGAAGTTGCAAACCACATAATGGCAAAAGCCTCGCAGCGAGCGCGATTTGCCGCGACTATAATACCATATTTTATGCCGCTTTGCAAGCGGCGGAAGCCACCGTGTCATACTCGTTTAAGCACATCCGGGAACGCCGCCTCCTGTATTCCGGGGTAGCTCATCCTCTCCGGCAGAGAGGAAAAGACGCGCGTCTCCTCCATCTCAAACTCCCTCGGCGGGACGGGCGGAGGCGAAAGCCGCTCCGTGCGGCAGAGGAATATGCGTCCCCACGCGCTCGACCCGTCCGTCTTATCCGTCGAGAAGTAGTCGAAGAGCGGCTCCGCGTTCGGAAGCCGAAGTCCGGTCTCCTCGTACACCTCGCGGAGCGCGCCGGCCTCGGCGGTCTCGCCGGGCTCGATGTGTCCCCCGGCGCACTCCCAGGTCTCGCGCCCGCGCTTGCGGCAGAACAGGAACCCGCTCCCGTCATAGATATACACGACGGTGTATTTCAGCCGGCTCTCGTCTGAAAGGCAGGGTTCGAGCCGGTCAAGACCCGGCGCGGCGCTCACTTCTTCTGCGCCTCGTCCCCCGTGAAGACTTCCTTCATCGAGGCGGCGAGACCCGCGAGTCCCTGTATCTCGCTCGGAATGATTATCTTCGTCGCGCGGCCGTCCGCCGCCTTCTCGAAGGCTTCGAGCGCCTTTATCTTGAGCATTCCTTCGCCCGGCGCGGCCTCGTTTATCATGCGTATCGAGTCCGCAGTCGCGCGCTGGACAGTGAGGAGCGCTTCCGCCTCGCCCTCGGCGCGGAGGATAGCCGCCTGCTTCTCGGCATCCGCGCGGAGAATGGCGGACTGCTTCTCGCCCTCGGCGACGAGTATCTGGCTCTGCTTCTGACCCTCGGCCTGGAGTATCGACTCGCGGCGCTCGCGCTCGGCCTTCATCTGCTTCTCCATCGCGTCCTGTATCTCGCGCGGAGGGATGATGTTCTTGAGCTCGACGCGGTTGACCTTTATTCCCCACGGGTCGGTGGCCTCGTCGAGGATGGTGCGCATCTTGGTGTTGATGATGTCGCGGCTCGTGAGCGTCTGGTCGAGCTCGAGGTCGCCGATGATGTTACGGAGCGTCGTCGCGGTGAGGTTCTCGATGGCGCTCATCGGGTTCTCGACGCCGTAGGCGTAGAGCTTCGGGTCGGTTATCTGGAAGTAGACGACCGTGTCTATCTGCATGGTGACGTTATCCTCGGTTATCACCGGCTGGGGGTCGAAGTCGACCACCTGCTCCTTCAGAGAGACGCGCTTCGCTATCCTCTCAATGAACGGTATTTTCACGTGGAAACCGACGTCCCAGACGGTGTGGAACGCGCCGAGGCGTTCTATGACGTATGCCCGCGCCTGCTGGACTATGACGATGTTGGATATTATGACGATGAACACGACTATGATGAGCGCGGCAAGCGCTATCCAGCCGATGTAGCCTCCTATCGAGGCGGCAAGGAACAGTATCATGACATTTCCTCCTTTGTTGTTTACCCTGATTTACTTTACTTCGGCCGCGGCCTTCGGGCGGACTATCACCTTCACACCCTCGATGCGCAGTATCTCGACCGTCTCGCCCTCCGGCAAGGGTTCGCCGGACTCGCTTCGCGCGGTCCAGGACTTTCCGTCGACATACACGCAGCCCTCGCCGCGAGAGTTGTCTATCGCTTCGGTGACGCGTCCCTCCGTGCCGACGATGCGGTCAAGATTTGTCGCCTGCGTCCGCGACGTGACGTACTTCTTCGCGAGCGGCCTTGTCACGGCGAGCAGCGCGGCGCTCACCGCAAGGAACAGCACTATCTGGAGCCACAGCGGCGCTCCGACGAGAGCCGCCACCAGCCCCACGATCGCCCCGCCCGCAAACCAGATACTCACGAGCATCGGACTTACCGCCTCGCCTATCAGAGCTACGGCGATAACGACAAACCATATCAGCTCAAGCATACAAAGCCTCCTCTCCGGCGCCGCGCGCAGCGCCCTTTCTGATACGAGTATATTCTACCACGGCGCCGCGCATTTGTAAAGAGGTTTTAGTAAAAAATTTTTACCTCAAGTAAATTATTTTTTCCTCGCGCATCCGAACACAGGAACGGGGAAGCCGACGGCTTCCCCGTTCCTGTGTGTAAAAGCCTCGCAGAGTTTCGCGCCGTAAGGCGCGAAAAAATAATTTCTGTCCGGCAGCGAAAGGCTCATTCTTCATTTAATATCCGGTCGAGCGCGGCGGAAGCCGCCTGCGGGTCGGCGCGTCCCCCGGTGCGGCGCATGACGCGCCCGAGCATCGCGCCTCGCGCGGCGCTCTTGCCGCGCCGGTAGTCCGCGAGGAGCTTCGGTTCCTCGTGGAGCGCCTCGCGGAGTATCTTCTCGAGTTCCCCCTCGTCCCGTATGACGCCGAGCCCCTCCGCGCGCACCACGGCGTCCGGACTGACGTCCTCCGAAAAGCATCTCTCGACGAGGCGCTTCGCGACGGCGGCGCTTATCTCCCCCGCCTCCGCCATGTCGGTTATCCTCGCCGCGCGCTCCGGCGTGAGCGGAATGCTCTCCGGGTCGGACGGCAGCAGCCGGAAGAGCTCGGTCAGCGTGAGCGCAGCGAGGCGGCGGCGGTGCGGCGTGAGCGCTGCCGCACTCTCAAACCAATCCGCCACGGCGTTCTCGGACGCTATCTGCTCCGCGTCGAACGGCGCAAGTCCGAGCTCCGAAACATAGCGCCGCTTCCTCGCGTCCGGAAGCTCGGGAAGCGACGACCTTATCCTCTCTATCTCCTCCTCCGTGAGTATGAGCGGCGGAAGGTTCGGTTCGGGAAAATAGCGGTAGTCCCCGCCGCTTTCCTTTCTGCGCATGGCGAAGGTCCTTCCCGTCGACTCGTCGAAACGCCGCGTCTCACGCGCGGCGGCTTCGCCTCGCTCCGCCGCCGAAATGAGGCGCTTCGCCTCGTACTCTATCGCGCGGGCGACGGAACGGAAACTCGAGAGATTCTTCAGCTCTACCCGCTCGCCGAACGGTTCGCCATGTCTGCGAACCGAGATGTTCACGTCACAGCGCATGCCGCCCTCGCTCATCCTGCACTCCGCCGCGCCGGACGCGCGGAGCACAGAGCGGAGCTTCTTCAGGAACGCCGCCGCTTCCTCCGCGCCGCGTATGTCCGGCTCGGTGACTATCTCCGCAAGCGGCACGCCGCAGCGGTTGAAGTCGACGAGCACCTTCCCGCCGCCGTAGACGAGCTTTGCGGCGTCCTCCTCTATGTGTATGCGCGCTATGCCTATCCGCTTCTCTCCCCCGGCGGTCTCTATCATGAGCGACCCGCCGAGACACAGCGGGCGCTCCTGCTGAGTTATCTGGTAGCCCTTGGGAAGGTCGGGATAGAAGTAGTTCTTGCGGTCGAAGGCGGAATACGTCTGCACCTCGCACCCAAGCGCGAGCCCCGCGCGGACAGCCTTCTCGACGGCGGTGCGGTTCAGCACCGGCATACCTCCCGGCATACCCATACAAACCGGGCAGACCTGCGTGTTCGGCTCCGCGCCGAAATCGGTCGCGCAGGAGCAGAATATCTTCGACGCGGTGGAAAGCTCCGCGTGTACCTCAAGCCCTATAACGGTCTCAAACTCCGGAGTCATCTTTTCCCTCCTCCCGCTCGAGCGCGCAGGCGGCGCGGAAAATCTCCCGCTCACCGAACGCCGGGGCGATAAGCTGCACCGCCGCCGGAAGTCCCGCGCTGTCCCTTCCGAACGGCATACTGAGCGCCGGCAGACCCGCGAGGCTCGCGGGCACCGCGCAGATGTCGGACAAGTACCTCGTCTCCGGACGGACGTCCCGCTCCTCTATGCGGTAGGGGACGGTCGGCGTCGTCGGGGCGAGGATGAGGTCAAAGCGGGAGAATATCTCGCGGAACGCCGAAACCACGAGCGTCCGCACCTTCATCGCCTTCTCAAAGTACCTCGCGCGGTTCTCTCCGTCAAGGACGAACGTGCCGAGAAGTATCCGCCGCTTCACCTCTGCTCCGAAGCCCTCTCCCCGGCTGAGGCGCATCAGCGCCTCCGAATCGGAGACATTTTCGGCGCGGCGGCCGTAGCGCACGCCGTCGTACCGCGCGAGATTTCCGCTCGCCTCCGCCGTGGAGATTATGTAGTACGCCGGAAGCGCCCGCGTGAGCACCGGTGCGGAGACCTCCTCCGTCTCCGCGCCGAGGCTGCGGAACACCTCCGCCGCGCGGCGGACGCTCCGCTGTACCTCCTCCGCGAACGGACTCCCGAAGAACTCGCGCACGAGCGCTATTCTCATGCCCTTCACGCCGCGCGACGTATCCGATGTGAAGTCGGGGTACTCGCGCACGAGCGACGTCGCATCGCGCGGGTCGTGCCCCGCGAGGACGTTTGTCACCATGGCGCAATCGAGCGCCGTCCGCGTGAGCGGGCCTATCTGGTCAAGCGAGCTCGCAAGCTCCGCCGCGCCGTACCGCGTGACCGTGCCGTATGTCGGCTTCAGACCGACGACGCCGCAGAATGCCGCCGGTTGGCGTATCGAGCCGCCGGTGTCGCTTCCGAGCGCGAACGCCGCCTCGTGCGCCGCGACTGCGGCGGCGGAGCCGCCGGACGAGCCGCCGGGGACGTACCCCGGCGCCATGGGGTTCTCCGTCCCGCCGAAGAAGCTCGTCTGCGTCGTGGAGCCCATCGCGAACTCGTCCATGTTCGTCTTGCCGAGGAGCACCGCTCCGGCGCGCTCCAGCCGCTCCGCCACGCCCGCCGAGAACGGCGGCACGAAGTCGCGGAGCAGACGGGAGGCGCAGGTCGTGCGTATCCCCTCGGTGCAGATGTTGTCCTTCAAGGCCATCGGGACGCCCGCGAGCGGCCCGAGCGCCTCGCCGGAGGCGCGGCGGCGGTCTATCTCCCTCGCCTGCTCCCGCGCGCGCTCCGCCGTGACGGTGATAAACGCGCGGAGCCGTGGCTCGCGGCGCTCTATCTCGCGGAGGTACGCGTCCGCCGCCTCGAGCGCGGAGACCTCTCCGCACGAGAGCAGCGCGGAGAGCCGCGCCACCGAAAGGTCGATTATATTCACGCGCCGCCCTCCCCCTATATCTCCCGGCAGGACGACGAAAGCCCCGTCGCGCGCGGCGTTCCGCGTCATGTCCTTTGCGGACGGCGCCGGGACGTCGTCCCGCAGAGCCGTCCCGCCGAACAGGACGCGCGCCGTGGGCTCGACGCCCTCCGTATCTATGTCCTTTATGCCGTCTATGTAATCGACAAGGCCGGAAAGCTCCCGCGCGATACCATCCGTCTCCTCCGGCGTGAGCGCGAGCCTTGCTGCCTCCGCGAGCCGCGCGACCGTCTCCCGCGTGAGGCGTGGCCCGCGAATATCGTCTTTTTTCAAGTCCATACCCTCCGAATTCGGCTGTGTATTGTATTTTTCTTGTATGTATGTTGAAAGAAAGAAACAGCCTCCCGCCCGCGAGCGGGTGGGAGGCTGAAATTCATCTCCAGGTTCCGTTTGAACCCCAGTTTTCAAACTCCATTATATTGAGGTATATGTCCCCGAGCGGGACGTCGAGCATCACCGAGAGGTCGCCCGTGAGCTTTTCGCACAGCTTCGCCTTCGCCTCCTCGGTGGTCTTGCCGAAAAGGCGTACCTCGATGAATACGCAGACGCGCTGGCTCGCGTCCTTATACATCCTGCGCCCGTCCTCGAGCTGGACCATCGTCGCCGCGACGGTCTTGCCCGGGATTATCGTGATGTGCTGGCTTACCACATCATAGACCGCAGTCCGCTCGTTGTCCGAGAGCTTGCGGCCGACGCTTATCCTCACAAACGGCATAACGTTGCCTCCCCTCCCGGCGGGAGTTCCGCCGGATATTTGTACTACGCCGCAGGCTCCGGGCGGCGGCTCGGGTCGCGCAGGATGCGCGGCGGTTCCTCGCCGCGAACGCACGCGGCGGTTATCTCCACGGTGACGATCGTGCTGTCGGACGGCACCATGTACATGATGTCGCCGAGCACCTTTTCGACGACGGCGCGCAGTCCGCGCGCGCCTATTTTGCGCTCTATCGCCTTGTCGGCTATCGCCTCGAGCGTCTCGCGCGGCACGACGAGCTCGACGCCGTCCATCTCGAGCAGCTTCGCGTACTGCTTGATAAGCGCGTTCTTCGGCTCGGTGAGGATGCGTATGAGCTCCTCGCGCGAGAGCTCCGCGAGCGGCGCTATCACCGGCAGACGTCCCACCAGCTCGGGTATGATGCCGAACTTCAGCAGGTCGTGCGGCTGTATCTCGCGCAGCAGCGCCGTCCTGTCAAGGTCGTCGTCCCGGCGCACGTCCGCGCCGAAGCCGAGTCCCCGTCCCCCGACGCGCCCGTCTATCGTCTTTTCGATGCCGTCGAACGCGCCGCCGCAGATGAAAAGGATGTTGCTCGTGTCCACCTCGATGAACTCCTGGTGCGGGTGCTTGCGTCCTCCCTGCGGGGGGACGTTTGCCTTCGTACCCTCGAGTATCTTCAGCAGCGCCTGCTGCACGCCCTCTCCGCTGACGTCGCGCGTGATGGAGACGTTCTCGCTCTTGCGCGAGATCTTGTCTATCTCGTCGATATAGATTATCCCGCGCTCCGCGAGTTCCACGTCGTAGTCCGCCGCCTGAACGAGACGCAGGAGGATGTTTTCCACGTCCTCGCCGACGTAGCCCGCCTCGGTAAGCGTCGTCGCGTCCGCAATGGCAAAGGGTACGTTCAGTATCCTTGCGAGCGTCTGCGCGATGAAGGTCTTGCCCGAGCCGGTCGGGCCGAGCATTAGGATGTTCGACTTCTGTATCTCGACGTCGTCCGAGCCCGTGCGCTCGTAGTTTATCCGCTTGTAGTGGTTGTAGACCGCCACGGCAAGCGACTTCTTCGCGTCCTCCTGCCCTATGACGTACTCGTCGAGCTTAGCGACTATCTCCTCGGGGGTGAGCTTTTCCGTCGGCGCAACATTGTGGGTGTGCCGGTGCTCGTGACCGTAGTCCTCCATATCCTCTCCGAGCAGGTTCACGCAGAGGCGGACGCACTCGTCGCATATCCTGACGCCGGGGCCGGTTATAAGCCGTTCGACCTGGTTTTCGCTCTTTCCGCAGAACGAGCAGCGGAGGAGCTTCTCGTCGTTCTTCGCCATTGATGTCTCCTTGAAGTTCAGTGATGAGCTATAATGCGGTCGATAAGGCCGTACTCGAGCGCCTGGTCGGCGGTCATGATATTGTCGCGCTCGGTGTCGTGAGCTATGACGTCGATGGGCTTGCCGGTGTTCTCCGCGAGGATGCGGTTCAGCTTCTCGCGGGTGCGGAGTATCCATTCGGCGTGGATCTTGATGTCGCTCGCCTGTCCCTGTACCCCGCCGAGAGGCTGGTGGATCAGTATCTCGGCATTCGGGAGGGCTATGCGCTTGCCCTTCGCGCCGGCGGAGAGCAGGAAAGCTCCCATCGACGCGGCAAGGCCGATACAGACGGTCGACACGTCGCATTTGACGTACTGCATTGTGTCATATATCGCGAGCCCGGCGCTGACGCTTCCTCCGGGGCTGTTGATATAGAACTGGATGTCCTTGTCGGGGTCCTGCGCCTCGAGGAAGAGCAGCTGCGCGACGACAAGGCTCGCCGTGACGTCGTTCACCTCGTCCGACAGGAAGATTATGCGGTCGTTCAGCAGGCGGGAGAATATGTCGTAAGCCCGCTCGCCGCGGTTGGTGTTCTCGATAACGGTAGGCACAAGTGCCATCTTGGGGTCAAATATTTCCATTTTGTGTTTCTCCTTTCCCGTATGTGCAAAACAGACTGTAAAAGGCGTACACAAGAAAGACCCGCTCCGCGTTCCGGGGCAGCCGGGCTTACTCGCCCTTCTCCTCCGCCGGAGCCTCGGAAGTCTCTGCGTGAGCCTCGGCAGGAGTCTCCGCCGGCTCTTCCTTTGCTGCGGTCTTCTTCTTTCTTGTGCCGGTGCTCGCGCGCTTGGCCTTCGGCTTTGCCGCGCTCTTTGCGGGCTTCGCGTCCGGGTCGGTGCCGACGGCGCTCTCAAGGACGAGCTTCGACGCCTTCTCGCGGGTGAGGTCGGTCCTGAGCCCGTCGTCCGTTACAGCTATCTTAACCTGTTCCACCGGCATATTATACTGCTCGGCAAACTCATTGTACTTGGCGTCAAGCTCCTCCTGCGTGACTTCGATGCCCTCGTCCTTCGCTATCTTGTCGAGCGCGAGGCCGATCTTGACCTGCGCCTCGGCTCTCGGACGGAGGTCGGCGCGCATGTCGTCGAGCTTCATGCCGGTGACCTTCATGTAGGTATCCATGTCGATGCCCTGCGACTGGAGGCGGTAGGCCATGTTCTCTATCTGGCTCTCGACCTGCTCGTCGACCATGGCGTCGGGTATCTCTCCCTCGACCTTCTCCGCGAGCCTGTCCATGACGGCGTTCTCGAAGCTCTGGCGCACCGACTCCTCGCGGTCCTCGCGGATGTGCTTCTCGATGTCGGCACGGAGCTCGTCGAGCGTGTCGAACTCGCTGACGTCCTTTGCAAACTCGTCGTCCGCCTCGGGGAGTATCTTTTCGCGGACCTCGTGGACCTTCACCTTGAACACTGCCGGCTTGCCCGCAAGCTCCTCGGCGTGGTACTCCTCCGGGAAGGTGACGTGTACGTCGACATCCTCGCCGGCGCGGACGCCGACAAGCTGCTCCTCAAATCCGGGTATAAAGCTCTGCGAGCCAATCTCGAGCTCGTAGTTCTCGCCCTTGCCGCCCTCGAAGGGCACGTCGTCCATGAATCCTTCGAAGTCGATAACGGCGATGTCGCCGCCGGCTATGGCGCGGTCGACGGTCTCGATACGGGCGTTGCGGACGCGCATACGCTCTATCTCGTCGTTCGCTTCGCTCTCGCCCACGCTCACGGAATACTTCGGCGCCTCGATGCCCTTCCACTCGCCGAGAGTTATCTCGGGGCGGACCGGGACTATCGCCTTGAAGATGTAGCCGCCGGCATCGATCTGGTCGATGTCCATCTTGCCGGGGCCGACGGCGTCTATGCCGCTCTCCGCCACGGCGGCCTCATACGCTGCGGGATAGCTCTCCTCCACGGCGTCCTGCCAGAAGAAGCCCTCTCCGTAAAGGCGCTCGATCATTTTACGGCTCGCCTTGCCCTTGCGGAAGCCCGGAACGGTGATACGTCCGCGCTGCTTGCGGTAGGCGGACTCTATGGCGGCCTCGAATTCCTCGCCGCTCACCTCGATGGTAAGCTCTACCGTGCTCTTTTCTTTCTTTTCGGTGCTGATAAGCTTCATAATAACTAACCTTTCCTTTCCGACTTTTCGCGGCGTCCCGAGTCGGCTCAAGATCACCGGGACCCATCGGGAGCCCGCGCCGGAGACGACAAAAAAACGCGTTTTCGCGCACAGAATATATTATAGCAGATGCCGTCAAGGATTTCCATACCTTTTTTCAATTTTTCTCTTGCCGGGGAAGACTTTTCCGTGATATGATGTTCTGCGAAGGGTCCTGACCCCGAAAAACCGGCGGAGAGGACGCCTTCCGGGCGCGCCGCCCGCTCCGCGCCGCCCGAAAGCAGGAATTTTTTGAAAAAACGCTTGCAATCCCCGCCGCTTTGTGGTATAGTATTTTGGCGTGACTATGGATGGTCCTCTGCCGCCCAATTGACACCTGCGGCACGAACGTCCTAAAAGAGAGGAGGACGCACTTATGAATCTGGTAGAAGCTCTTTCGCAGAAGTACATGAAGGAGTCCCTTCCGGACGTGCGCATCGGTGACACCGTTCGCGTCCACGTCAAGATAAAGGAAGGCAATCGTGAGAGGATCCAGACCTTTGAGGGTACCGTCATCGCGCGCAAGCACGGCGGCATAAGCGAGACGATAACCGTCCGCCGCGTATCCTACGGCGTCGGCGTGGAAAAGATATTCCCGCTGCATTCGCCCAATGTCGATAAGATAGAGGTCGTTCGCCGCGGCAAGATCCGCCGCGCGAAGCTCTACTACCTGCGCGGCCGCGTCGGCAAGAGCGCCCGCGTCAAGGAAGATCTTTAAGACACACGAGCAGGACAAGAAGGCACCTTCAAAAGGTGCCTTTCGTCTTATTTGGAGGAACCCATGACCTTTTCCGCTGTTTCCGAGCGCGCCTCGATGTTCCATGTCGGCGGCGTGCTCTCCGCCGTTCTCTACGGCTCCGGGCATATAAACGACACATATCTTGTAGAGACCGCCAAGGGACGCTTCATCCTTCAGCGGATAAACACGAAGGTGTTCAGCGACCCCTACGAGCTCACCGAGAACCTGATGCTCGTCACGAGCCACATCCGCATGAAGACCGCTCTTGACGGGGGCGACTTCGAGAGGTGCACCATCACCCCGGTGCCCGCCGTGGGCGGCGCGTTCTGCGCCGAGGCGGAGGACGGCTTCTGGAGAATGTCCCGCTTTATCGAGGGCAGCTTTTCCCTCGACCGCGCCGAGCGTCCGGAGGACACATACGAGGGCGGACGCGGCTTTGGGCGCTTTATGACACTCCTTTGCGACTTCCCCGCGGAGCGCCTGCATGAGACGATACCGAACTTTCACAACACCCCCCTGCGCCTCGAGGCGATGAAGCGCTCCGCCGAGGAGGACGCCGCCGGAAGGCTTCTCTCCTGCGCCGGGCTCTACGAGGAATACGCCTCCCGCGCGGAACGCTACGCCAATGAGTGGCGGCGGCTCGACGCGGCGCTTCCGAAGCGCGTGACGCATAACGACACCAAGATAAACAACATTCTCTTTGACAGCGCGACGCGCCGCGCGCTCGCCGTCATCGACCTCGACACGGTGATGCCCGGTCTCTCCGTCTTTGACTTCGGGGACGCGATACGCACCGGCGCTGCCTCCGCCGACGAGGATACCACCGCTCCCGAGACCATGGGAGTGTCGACCGAGCTCTTCGAGGCGTATGCGCGCGGATACCTAGAGGAGGCGGAGGGTCTCACGCCCGGGGAGACGGAGGCTCTCGTCCTCGGCGCGAAGCTGATGACCTACGAGTGCGGCTCGCGCTTTATGGCGGACTACCTCGCGGGGGATGTATACTTCAAGGCGTCGCGGCCGAATCACAATCTCGACCGCGCGGCAAGTCAGATGGCGCTCCTGCGGGACATGGAGCGCAGAACGGACGAGCTTGAGAACACGGTGCGCGGACTTGTCCGCGCACGGGGCTGAATATCCGGCGGCGCGGCGCAGAAGCGCCGCGCCCGCTCGTTTCAGGAGAAACACGCACAATGCCGCTCCGCGCGGCATAAACAGAAAAAGAGAGGGTAAAAACAATGAAAACAAAGCTTGTAAGCGCTATGACAAAGGTCCTTCCCGCGCGCGAGCCGGAGGCGCTCGCGCTTCCGCTCCGCGCCCTGCGCGGCGAGCGGCTGTCGTTCCAGACAGCCGTCTGCCCGGACGCGACCTGCGACGTGTCCGTCGCGGTGCGCTCCGACCTCCGCTCCCGAGTGCGCGAGGTCGGGCTTGTCCCTGTAGGACTGCCCTGCTACCCTGCAAGCGAAGGGCTGTACATCAGCCGCGAGCCGGGACTTTTCCCCGACCCGCTTCTTCCCCTCCGCGACGGCGGGACGCGCCTTCCGTTCGGACAGTGGCGCGCCTTCTTCATAGACGTCGAGGGCGACGGGGACGGAGTGTTTCCCGTGGAAGTGACCGTCCGCGCCGGGGACGAGACCGAGGTTCTCCGCACCGAGGTGACGCTGCTCCCGCACGACCTTCCGCCGCAGAAGATCGGCGTCACACAGTGGTTCCACTACGACTCGCTCGCGGAGTATTACTCGCTTGAGATGTGGTCGCCGAGGTACTTCGAGACGCTTGAAAAGTGGCTGAAGAACTACTCCCGCCTCGGCGGGAACACGCTCCTCACGCCGCTTTTCACTCCCCCGCTCGACACCGAGCCCGGCGGAGAACGTCTCACGGCCCAGCTCATAGATGTCACCGAGCGCGGCGGCGAATACATCTTCGGCTTCGAGCGGTTCGAGAAGTTCGTGCGGCTCGCTCAGAGCTGCGGGATAGAGCGGTTCGAGCTGTCGCACCTGTTCACGCAGTGGGGCGCGGCGGCCGCACCGAAGATAGTCGCGTCGGACGGACGCCGCATCTTCGGCTGGGACACCCCCGCCACCGGCGAGCAGTACTCCGCGTTCCTCGCGGCGTTCCTGCCCCGGCTCCGCGAGGAGATTGGGCGACTCGGGATAGAGCGCAGCTGCACCATGCACGTCTCGGACGAACCGAACGCCGCCCAGCTCGAAAGCTACGCTGCGGCAAAGGCGCTGCTGAAGCGCGGCATGGGTGACATTCCGATAACGGACGCGCTTTCAAACATCGAGTTCTACCGGCGCGGCTGCGTCGAGACCCCCGTCGTCTCGCTCGACCACATAGCGCCGTTCCTCGAGGAGGGCGTCGCGCCGCTCTGGGGATACTACTGCTGCGGTCAGGACAAAAACGTTTCAAACCGCTTTATCGCGCAGGACCTGCGGATGACCCGCGCGTTCGGCGCGCAGGCGTGGAAGTTCCGTCTCGCGGGATTCTTGCAGTGGGGGCACAACTTCTACCGCACACAGCTCTCGCGGCGGCGCATCGACCCGTGGCGCGTGACCGACGCGGAGTACGCCTTCCCCTCCGGGGACGCGTTCTCGGTCTACCCCGGCGAGGACGGCGAGCCGATAGAGAGCATCCGAGCGGCGGCGTTCGCGGCGGCGCTCCAGGACATCCGCGCGTTCGGGCTCTGCGAGGAGCTTTTCGGGCGGGAGAAGACGCTCGCGGCGGTCGAGAACGGCACGCCCGTCCGCTTTGACGACTGCACCTTCTCAAGCGAGGCCGCCCGCGACAGGGTGAACGCGCTCCTCGCAAAGTAGCGAATTTTCGCCGTCTTCGCACGCGGCACTTTATTTCGGGCGAAATTTGTGGTATAATTTAGTCGCGGGAAATCGCGCGGGCAAAGCCCGCACGATTTCCCGCGAGAGGTGTAAATTTCGCCGTACACGCCGCCGAAATTTACGGATTTGATTTATTTCGCCGCTTACGCGGCGAAACTCTGCGAGGCTGACACGGCAAAGCGGTCAGTTTCCGCGCCGAACCGCGCGGTATGCGCTTTTAATGCTTTCACACTCACCCCACACAGGGAGGCCTAAGATATGGACGAGAACAAATATATCGAACCCGAGTTTGCTCGGGAGGACGGCGGAGCCGTCCTCCCAGACCCCGCCGGGGACACGGCGCCGTCCGGGTCAGAGGACGCCGGCAGGACAACGCCCGAAACCTACGCCGCAGGCGAAACGCCGGCCCCCGATGATACCGCCGACGAAGCACCGTCCGAGACCGACGCCACCGTCGAAGCGGCGTCCGCAGGCGCAACGCCGTCCCCCGAAGATGACGCAAGCGAAACGGAGCTCCAAGCCGCAGACGAGGCGGTGTCCTCGGAAGCGGAGGACGAGGCGGAAGCTTCCGCGTCCGACGGCGCGGAGGATGGCGCTGAAGCGGCGGGAAAGCCGCAAAAGAAGTCCCGCCGTCCCGGGCAGACGCTCTTTGAATGGGCGCAGGCGCTCGCGGTATCGATATCCATAATCGTCGTGCTTTTCACGTTCTTTGCGAGGATAATCGGCGTGGACGGCGACTCGATGAATCCCACGCTCACCAACGGCGACCGCGTCATCATCTCCGGCCTGTTCTACACACCGAAGCACGGCGATATAGTCGTGCTCCATGCCGAGAACTTCAGCGACCCGCTCATAAAGCGCGTCATAGCGGTCGAGGGTGAGACGGTGCGCGTCGAGCCGGACGAGGGCAAGGTATACGTCAACGGCGTCCCGCTCGACGAGGACTACACCGCCGAGCCCACCCTCAAAAGCTACGACATGACGCCCTCGGTGGACGTTATCGTTCCCGATGGATGCGTGTTCGTCATGGGCGACAACCGCAACCACTCCTCGGACAGCCGCTCGAGCATAGTCGGTATGGTGGACGAGCGGCAGATAATCGGCAAGGCGTATTGGCGTCTGCTGCCGGTGGAGCATTTCGGAGGGCTTTGATGGACGAACTCAGGATACAGTGGTACCCGGGACACATGGCGCGGACGAGGCGGCAGCTTGCCGAAGCTCTCGGCCGTGTCGACGTCGTGTGCGAGCTGCTCGACGCACGGATCCCGCGCTCGAGCCGCAACCCCGACCTCGCGGAGCTTGTGAGCGGCAAGCCGCGCGTCATCATACTCAACCGCGCGGACGAGGCTGACCCCGCCGCCACCGAACGGTGGGCGGCGGCGCTCTCGTCGGAGTGCGAGGTCATTAGGACCGACGCGCGGAGCGGGGCGGGACTTTCCTCCTTCGCGCCCGCCGTCCGCCGCGCGGGGAGCGAGCGGCTTGAGAAGCTGGAGCGCGCCGGCCGCAGCGGAGGTGTCCGCGTGATGATAGCGGGCGTCCCGAACGTCGGCAAGAGCTCGCTTATAAACCGTCTCGCGGGCTCGGCGCGCGCGCAGACCGAGAACCGTCCCGGCGTCACCCGCCGCGAGCAGTGGTTCTATCTGAGCGGCGGGCTCGAGCTGCTTGACACCCCCGGCATCCTCTGGCCGAAGTTTGACGACTACGAGGTCGGGCTGAACCTCGCCTTCACCGGCGCGATAAAGGACGACGTGCTCGACGTTGAGGGACTTGCGGCGCGCCTCGCGGCGCGCCTCGCGGACATAGCGCCGGAGGCGCTTAGGCGTCGTTATTCGGTCGACATAGACGCGGCGCGGGAGAACTCCTTCGAGCTTCCGGGCGGGGGTACGACCCTCGGCGCTGAGCTGCTCGAGCAGATAGGCCGCAGGCGCGGCTGCATAGTCTCCGGCGGCGAGGTGGACACGCTCCGCACGAGCCGTATCCTCCTCGACGAGTTCCGCTCCTGCAAGATAGGCAGGATAACCCTTGAGCTCCCGGAAGCCACCGGATAACGGAGGAAGTATGGACAACTACGCCTTTGAAAAGGAACTCGCCGCGAAGCACGGCTTCTCCACCTTCTGCGGCGTCGACGAGGCGGGGCGCGGCCCGCTCGCGGGACCGGTGTGTGCCGCGGCGGTCGTACTCTCGGACGAGCGGATAGAGGGTCTTGACGACTCGAAGAAGCTCTCCCCGAAGAAGCGCGAACGCCTCTACGATGAGATAGTCGCGAAGGCGCGCGCGTACTCGATTCAGTTCGCGGACGTAGAGGAGATAGAGTCCACCGACATACTCTCGGCGACGATGGACGCGATGCGCCGCGCCATCGCCGAGGTGAAGGACGCCGTCTCGCCGGACGGCGCGCTGATAGACGGCAACCGTCAGCGGGACTTCCCTCTCCCGTCGGTCTGCGTCGTCGGCGGAGACGCGAAGTGCGCGTCGATCGCCGCCGCCTCTATACTCGCGAAGGTCACGCGAGACCGCCTCATGACAGAGCTTGACGCGAAGTATCCCGGCTACGGTTTTGCAAAGCACAAGGGCTACGGCTCCAAGGCGCATTTCGCCGCGATAGATACGCTTGGCCCCTCCCCCGTCCACCGCATGAGCTTTCTCAAGAAGCATTTCGCCAAGGCCGCCTCAAAGCCGAGGACGAGCGGCGAGATAGGCGAGGACGACGCGCTCGCCTACCTTGAGCGTCTGGGCTACGTCCCGCTCGAGCGCCGCGCGCGCTCACAATACGGCGAGGTCGACCTCATCATGCGGGACGGCGGCACCGTCGTATTCGTCGAGGTCAAGCTGCGCTCGAACGCGAAGTTCGCGGAGGCGCGTGAGTTCGTGGACGAGCGCAAGCAGCTCCGCCTCCGCCGCACGGCGGAGATGTGGCTCCAGGAGCATAACATCGAGAGCCCCGCGCGCTTTGACGTCATAGAGGTCTATCCCCCTCGGAGCTCACTTGAGCGTGAGGAGATAATACATATCAGGGACGCGTTCTGAGTCCCGGCAATGTACAAAGCATTTCGGTTTTTACAAACCTTTCGGAGGTCATCTTATGAAGTACAGATCCACGCGCGGCGGTACGCGGGAATTTACCGCGTCCGAGGCTATCGTGCGCGGCCTCGCGCCGGACGGAGGACTGTTCGTCCCGTGCGAACTGCCGTCGCTTTCGAGTGACGCGCTGCGCTCGCTCATGCTCCTCTCCTACCCCGAGCGCGCCGCGCGGGTGATGCAGCTCTTCCTCGACGAATTTTCTCCGGACGAGCTCGAGAACTTCTGCCGGGAGGCTTACGGCGAAGCGCGCTTCGGCGGCGCGCCCGCGCCGACGGTGGAGCGCGGCGGGCTCTACCTCGAGCTCTGGCACGGTCCCACCTGCGCCTTCAAGGATATGGCGCTGCAAATGCTGCCGCGTCTGCTCTCCGCCTCGCTTGAGAAGTGCGGCGGAAGCAAGGGCGCGCTTATCCTCACGGCTACCTCGGGCGACACCGGTAAGGCTGCGCTCGAGGGCTTCCGCGACGTGAAGAACACGAAGATAATGGTGTTCTATCCGCTCGGCGGCGTGAGCGAGATACAGAAGCTCCAGATGACGACGCAGCTGGGCGAGAATGTCCGCGTCATGGCGGTGCGCGGGAACTTTGACGACGCGCAGTCCGGCGTGAAGCGCGTCCTCTCCGACGCGGCTCTTTCCCGCGCCGCGCTCAGGCACGGCTGGCGCTTCTCCTCCGCAAACTCGATAAACTGGGGACGGCTCCTGCCGCAGATAGCCTACTACGTCTCGGCATACCTCGACTGCGCCGCCTCCGGCGCGGTGAAATTCGGCGACGAGCTCGACGTCTGCGTCCCCACCGGCAACTTCGGCAACATCCTCGCGGCCTACTACGCAAAGAAGATGGGCGTGCCTGTCGGCCGCCTCGTCTGCGCGTCGAACGCGAATAACGTCCTCACCGATTTCATCCGCACCGGCGTGTACGACCGGCGCAGAGATTTCCACATGACCGTTTCGCCGTCGATGGACATACTCGTCTCGTCCAACCTCGAACGGTTACTGTACGAAGTCAGCCGCGACGCGGCGCTTGTCGCGTCGCTCATGTCGCGGCTCATGGACGAGGGCTTCTACGCCGTTCCGGACACAATAAGGGAGGAGATAGGCCGCCTGTTCTTCTCCGGCTTCTGCCGCGACGACGAGACGCTTGACACCATCCGGGACGTTTGGCGCGAACACGGATACCTCATCGACCCGCACACCGCCGTCGCGGAGCACGTCCGCCGCGAATATCTCACCTCAGAGGGGCGCGTCCGCACGACGCTCGTCGTCAGCACCGCAAGCCCGTACAAGTTCTGCGGAGCCGTGCTGGAAGCGCTCGGCAATGACGCGCCGGACGGCGCTGGCGTGGAGCTTATCGGACGTCTGCGCGACGTCACCGGCGTCACTCCCCCGCCTCAGCTCGAGGCGCTGGGTAATATGCCGGAGCGGTTTCGCGAGGTATGTCTGCCGTCCGAGATGGCGGCAAAGGTCATGGAGTTTGCGGAAGGCAGATAACGCCGCCGTGCATATATGTAGCCGCCCCGGCGGTCTCCCGTGGGACGGCGCGGCGCACGCCGTTACGGGTGCGGCTCGAAGGTCGAGCAGAGCGTCTCGCTCGAGCAGGAGCAGTTCGTCGCTTCCTGACGGACGTTTATCCCGGGCGCCGCACAGCAGTTGTCGCAGCAGTGGTATATGCAGCTCTCGACACTGCACTGAACGCCGGGCAGAACGTCATGGTCCTTGCCGTAGGTGTTGTTATCCATCTCGGTCGCTCCTTTTCTGAAATCTGTCGTTGCCGACGCTTTATTTTTCGCGCTAAGCGCGCCGCTTATTCGCTGCATCGGAGGTTTTTATGTCACTTTTTGCCATCGGAGACCTGCATCTGTCCCTCGGCGGAGACAAGCCGATGGACGTTTTCGGCGGCGCGTGGAGCGGATATGTGGACAAGCTGCGCGCGGGCTTCCGCGCGGTGGGCGAGGACGACACGGTCGTGCTCCTCGGCGACCTCTCCTGGGCGATGCACCTCGAGGACTCGAAGGAGGACTTTTCCTTTATCGCGGGACTTCCCGGCCGCAAGCTGATACTCAAGGGCAATCACGACTACTGGTGGACGACCGCCTCTAAGATGCTCCGCTTCTTTGAGGAAAACGGCTGGGAGATTGGTCTCCTGCACAACAACTGCCATTTCTACGGCACGACCGCCCTCTGCGGCACCCGGGGATGGTTCTTTGCGGACACCTTTTCGGATGCCGGGGACGAGAAGGTCTTCAACCGCGAGCTCATCCGCCTCGAGACCTCGCTGAAGGCCGCGCGGGACGGCGGCGCGGAGCGGATATTCGTGTTCCTCCACTACCCGCCGATTCTCAAGGGACGTGTGTGTGAGGAGATGGCGTCGCTCATCGAGAAGTACGGCGCGGAGCGCTGCTTCTACGGTCACCTGCACGGCGGCGCGCGGACGCGCGCCTTCGAGGGCGAATACAACGGCGTCGAGTACCGTCTGCTCTCCGCCGACCATCTGAACTTCGTACCGAAGAAGATACTATAAGTTTGCCGGGAAAGCGGGACCGACTGCGCCCGATGTTCAGGTGCGGGCGGTTCTCTTTTGAAAAAGGAGCGGCGGCGCATATGCGCCGCCGCTCCTTTGTTCGTGGCACCCTCGAAACGATTCGAACGTCCGACCCTTCGCTTAGGAGTAGCGCCTGAAAATTGCTTGTCAGTGACCATCAGCAGCGGAAAGCCATTGATATTACTGGATTTTTCGCTTGTCATACTGCTTGTTATTCACCGTATGTTTTTGCTAATTTCGGTCGTTTTTTGTGGCTCCAATTAGCTGGCGATTAGCAGGCAGACGAAAAACCGGCATTAGGTTTTGGTACAGGTTAGGTCGTCTTTGCCATACCAGAAGATTGTAAACCCCTCTTCCGATAGGCTCTGCGCGGGTCAGATCGAACACCACCTGCCGCTCTAGCACCATATCCTCTGAAAACAGCCGGTTGTAGGCAAATGTGGGCAAAAATGGAGCTTGAGAATATCTACACGGAGGCAAAACAGGGACTGAGTTGAAAGGTGGCGCGGCCGGTGGACGTGAACACTCTTATAGAAGAAAACATGAGACGCCCCACTCTGGCCGCGCGGAAGCTCAGCTGGAATTTTGGCGTCCCGGATATGATGGACAATTTGATCCGGGAGGGGGCGCTGGCGCTGATGGAGGCGGCGGAGAGATACGGCCCATCGGGCGAGACGTTCTTTGCTGCCTGCTCGGACAGGATCATCAAGTCCGCTATGCTTGACTATATCTACCGCAGCGTCACCCCGTTCACCATGCCGCCGGACAGATTCCGGGTCCTGCGGCGTGTCGC
>CANRJS010000022.1 GCA_947631015.1 uncultured Clostridia bacterium | reverse complement strand
AATGTAGACCGTTTCATCCGCACGGTGAAAAAGCACCTCTACCTGACGGAACTGACACCCGCGATCCTGAACGATCTGGTCAAAGCTGTCTACGTTCACGCGCCAGACAAGTCCAGTGGGCACCGGGTGCAAGACGTGGACATCAGCTACAACTACATTGGGATACTCCCTGCCTCACTTTTGAACGACCTCATAAACGGAACCGCGGCATGACCGAAATCATGCCGCACTCCGAAAACAATTTGAACTTGTTTTATTGGATGCTCCCTCCGGCCGGTCTCTTTCGCGTTTATTAGAAATATTTGCTTATCCCTTCGCTGACGTTCTCGAGCGGGGCGCTTATCATGACGGTGAACTGCACGCCGTTCTCGGTGCGGAACTTCTCGAGCCAGTCGAGGAACTCCGCGCAGTGCTCGGGGTCGCTGTCTCCCGCGACCTTATAGAGGCTGTCGATAAAGACGTGGGTGGTGTCGTAATTTCCCGCATACAGCCCGGAGATGAAGCCCTTGAGCGCCTCATAGCTGTTCACGGGATAGTGGGTTATATCAACAAGACGAGCCTTATAGTTTACATCGTATGTCAGGCGCTTGCCGCGCTCAATGCAGATAACCGTGCCCTTTTCGGTCAGAAGAGCCTCGTTGACGATGCTTACGACCTTCTGAGTCTTGCCCGAGCCCTTCGGCCCCATTATGACTTTGATCAAATGTAATACCCCCTAAGAATATGTTGGGTTCCTGCTGACTGTATTTTATCATAAAAGCGGAGCGAATTCAAGCCGTCCGAATATGAAATTTGTACTACTGCCGCAGGCGGGCGGCGGACGGCGGAAAATCTCCGGGAACGTCCGTCCGGAGCGCCGCAGGCACGCCTCCTGTCGGCCTCATCACTCGGCGGCGTTTGCGGCCTCCTTCAGCCGCGCCATCGCGTCGAGGAATATTTCGTCTTGCGGCGCGTACCCCTCCGCCGTCGGGAACTGCGCCGCGACCGCGAGCCGTCCCCCATTTATGAGCGTCCCGACCGCCATCCGCGCCGTGGCGGACAGTCTCGGCAGGAAGTGCGCGCCCGTCGCGCGGAAGCGCTCTCCGCCTGGCTCCACCGCGCCGAGGTCGGTGATGTTGAACGCCCTGTCCGCCACTATCCCGAACATGTCCCGAGCCTGCGCCGCCATGAGGTCGCCGTAGCCGCCGAACGCGGAATACCAGCTCGCGTCGATAAGCGTCGGCTCGAGGGAGCGCATGAACGCCGCCTGATTGTCCTCCCCGGAGGCGAAGCGCTCGCGTATGGCCTTCGCTATCTGTCCGGCGCAGGGCGCAAGCTCGAGCGTGTTTGCAAGGTCGTAGCCGAACACCGCGTTCTTCTCGAAGTCCGCCATGCCCTTTTCGTCCCCACGGACGCCGCGCGCGTAGCCCGCGTTCCCGCTGTCCTCCTGTGAAAGCACCAGCGCCGCCGCGACGAGCGCGCCGAGGTGCGCGTCGTTCGCCTTTGCCATGGCGTCGAGCCGCGCGGTCTCCTCGCGCGTAAAGACGTACTCCTCCGTCGTCGCGCCGCGCTGCCAGTAACTCTCGCAGAGGAGCAGGTAGTCGTCATAGTTCATCGGTTTGCCGTACTGCGCCCAGCGCTTGTTCATCATCTTACTCATGGTGCGGGTCATCATCGGCAGCTTCACTGCCTTCGGCTCGTCGGGCGCGCGGTAATGAAGCGGCTCCCCGAGCGACCCGCTTTCGTTCAGCTCCGCGAGGACGTCCCGCGCTATCTCCGCAAGGCAGCTTGCGTCGCCCACTATCCTGTGAAGCGAGATGACGAGGACCGTCTTCTTCTCCCCCTCGATAAGTCCGAAGCGCACGAGCTCGCCCTGCTCGGTCTCAAACGGCGTCTGCTCCACGTCCGACGCGACTATGCGCCAGTCGCTCTCGTCCTCGAGCTCGGCGGCGTAGACCGTGTAGCCCGGCTCCGGCGTAGTCATAAAGTACGCCGCGCCGCCCGCCGACTGAACCGCCTTGCACCCGAGCAGCGGATGGTGCTCCACCGCCGCGCGTATCGCGCGCTCGAGCGCCGCCGTCGGCGGCGCGGGCTCGATGTCCACGGCGAGCGTGTTCATCGGCGCAGGGTCGTGCAGGAAATGTCTCAGGTCGATTATCTCTGCTTTCATGTCTTCCCTCCCCGGAAACCCGGTCGCTCAGGAGCGGCCGGAAATCAATCCGATTTTCTGAAGTTTGTGATTGATTATATCACAGAGATAAGGTATAATCAAGGCGTAAGAGCGAACCGATTATCCGGAGGGATCAGAAATGAATACTATGATTTGGGGAGAGACCGAATTCGGCACGGCGCACGTATATACCCTCACTGCGGGAAAGAGCACCGCGCGCGTGAGCGACTTCGGCGCGACGCTCATCGAGTGGAAGTATGACGGGATAAGCCTCGTGCTCGGCTCGGACGAGCTTGGGTTCTATCTCGGCAAGTGCGGCTCTATGGGCGCTTCGATAGGCCGCTTTGCAAACCGCATCGCGGCGGGAAAGTTTACCCTCGACGGCAGGGAGTACAGCCTCAACTGCAACGAGGGAAAAAACCATCTCCACGGCGGCTTCAAGGGCTTTGAAAAGCGGCTGTGGACTGCGCATCCCGAGGGGGACAGCGCTGTCACTTTCACCTACGTCTCGCCGAACGGCGAGGAGAACTATCCCGCGGCGCTCACCGTCTCGGTGCGCTACGAGCTCGGCGAGGACGGCGCGCTCTCGCTCTGCTACCACGCCACAAGCGACGGCGCGACCATTCTCAATCTCACAAACCACAGCTACTTCAACCTCGGCTGTGAGCGTGACATTCTCGGCTGCAAGGTCACTATCCCCGCAGACCGGTTCATCGAGACCGGAGAGGGTTCTATACCCACCGGCAGGCTCGCGGACGTGACCGGCACGGTGATGGACCTGCGCGGCGGCGTCGTCATGGGCGACAGGATGGCGGACGAATACCTCGTCCCCACCGGCGGCTACGACCACTGCTTCGTGCTCGGCCGTGAGCGCACAGAGTCGCTGCACCTCGCGGCGAAGGTCGAGGCGCCGAACGGCGTCACGCTCGAGTGCCTCACCGACCAGCCGAGCGTCCAGCTCTACTGCGGCTGTCAGCTCGACGGCTCGCTGAAAGCCCGCGGCAGGAGCTTTGGGAGGTATGCCGCGCTCTGTCTCGAGACGCAGGTGTTCCCCGACTCGCCGAATCACGAGGGCTTCACGAACTGCGTCCTCCGCCCGGGCGAAGTCTTCGAGACAAAGACCGTTTACAGGGTACATAAGGACTGAACCTTACCGCCGGTCACGGCGGCGAACACATTCCGTAAAACAAGACCTCCGGCTCTCGCCGGAGGTTTATTTTTCCTTTATTCTGGCAGGTCCTCGTAGAGGCGGTTTATCTCGCGGCTCATCGCGTACGACGCTATCTGCGGCTCCCTTGAAAGCAGTCCCATTATGTCGCCCTCCGTCCCCGCCGCGCGAGGGCGTTCGGCATAACTTCTGGAGCCGACGCCGTGCCCGAAATGCAGGACGGGCCGTCCCTCCAGCTCGCTCCGCTCGACATACTTCCCCGTCGGGTTCAGCCGCCGCCTGTACGACGAGGTCTCGCTTCCGTGAAGCACTATGTAGTCGCAGAACTCCGCCCCGACTGCGGCGAGCGCTTTGGAAATCAGGGCTATGCTCTCGCTTTCCGCGCCCTCCCGCGCGGGGCTCTCCTCCGAATCGTCCCGAAACGCGAGGATGACCCTCCTCGCGTCCATACGCACGGCTGCCGAGATCATATCTACGGCGGAAAAAGCGCTCTCCAGCGGACGGACGTCTATAAGACGGCTCACGCCGTCCAGTCCGAGAAGCGCCGCGTCGGTCTTAGGCTGCGCCGCGAAGTAGTCTTTCACTATCCGCTCCGCCGTCTCCGGGTCGGTGACGCTCTCGTGCGCACGCGTGCGCGACCGCTCGCAAGCCTCCGCCGCCCTTCCGAAGTCAATCAGGAACTCCGCCGCGCGCTCGCCTATCCCGTCCACCTGCATGAGCTCGCTCTTCTTCGCGTGCATCACTCCGTAGACCGTCCGGAACCTGTCTATGAGCATGTGACCGAGGACGTTGGTGTCCTTTCGCGCTATCGGCGTCCAGAGCACGGTCTCCAAAAGCTCGTGCGGCGCGAGCGCCGACGCCATGCCGCGAAGTATCTTCTCCCGCATCCTCGCCCTGTGCTTTGAATGGCTTATCCCCTCGGAACGTCCGACCGCTCCGGACGCTCCCTCGGCATTTTCCTTTCGCATCTATCTCACCTCTCCGTCCTGCCCGCTTACGAGCTTTCCGCCGCACAGGCTGAAGCTCCGCCACAGCTCGACCGGGCCCGGTCCGTCCAGCATACCGCTTTCGTACATGGACACATAGTCGCCGTCATACACCACGATGTGGTCAAGGAGCTCCTTGCCGAGGCACAGGAGCAGCCAGCCGAGCATCTTCGTTGCGGTGAGGTCCGCGGCGGACGGCAGCGCGGCGCTCGAGGGATGGTTGTGCGCGAGCACGACGCCCCGCACGTCGTCCCGAAGCGCAGCGTCCACTATGGCGTGGATGTTTGCGCGGACGTTTCTCTCGTCCCCCGCCGAGACGATGAATCTTCCGAGCACGCGGTCCTTCGCGTCGCAGGTGACGACCACCACCTTCTCGACCGGCTCGTTCCTGTACAAATCCATGAGCGCCAGACCAACATACTCCGAGGTCGGGAGCGTCCGTCCCCGAACTATCTTCGGATTTGCCGGACGCGCCCCGTGTCCGAGCGCTATCCGCCGCTTGTCCTCGGCAAACTGCCTGCCCGTGCGGAGGGCGAGGTGCGCCGCCTCGCGCGTTCTCTTTCCGTACTCGCCCGTGCTCACCGCCTTCACCGCTTCGTAGAGGCCGCCGCAGTCCGCAAGCAGCCGTCTTGCCTCGTCCACCGCGTTCTCGGTGCCGCCGCAGCTAAGCAGAAATTCGAGTATCTCCTCCTCACCCGCATCCTGCGGGAGTCTCGGTGTGGGCACAGCTCTCATCCCTTTTCCGTAACGTCTTTACGGCCACGAAAACACGGCCGCGCGATTCGTCATCCTTTTCGGTTTCCTAGTATCAATCGGCTATCGCCGCCGCGACCGCCGCGCCGAGCACCTCCGAAGCGCCCGCAGCGCGGAGCGCTCGGGCGCACTCGCGCATCGTCGCGCCGGTGGTGACTACGTCGTCTATAAGAAGCACGCGCTTTCCCGCGACCAGCTCCGGGTCCGTAGCCCTGTACGCGCCGCGCACGTTTTTCATTCGTTCCTCCGGGCCGAGCGAGGAGTTCGGGTCGGTGTGGCGCGTCTTTTCGAGCGTCGATACAGCGACGGTGCCGAGGCGCTCCGCCACTGCTTCCGCAAGAAGCATCGCCTGATCGTAGCCGCGCTCGCGCAGACGCTCGCGGCTTACCGGCGCCCACGTCACAACGTCGTACCGTCCCGAGAACCTGCGCCTCACCTCGTCCGCGGCAAACGCCGCGAGCGGCCGCGCAAAGTCGGCTCTGTCCCGGAATTTGAAGCGAAGTATCGCCCGCCGCACGTTTCCGGAATAGCCGAGCGGCGCGCACACCTCGCCGAGCGCGCCGCTCGGCTGCCGAAGGTTCTCGTTGTACTCTATCGAGCTGCGGCAGGCGCGGCAGACGCGCCCCTCGCGCTCGTTTTTCTCAAGCACTCTGCCGCAGAACACACACTTCGGCGGAAAGAGCAGGGTGCCCAGCGCCTCCAATATTCCCATCTTTGCCTCCGCAGTCAGAGCATTCTTGCGCGGAGACCGCTGTAACGGCGGCGGCGGCGGTTGTTCCGCACCATCGTCTCGACGGCGGCCTCGCTGCCGACTATCACAAGGAGCCTCTGCGCACGGGTTATCGCGGTATAGAAGACCGGCCTTGTCATCAGCCTCGGCGGAGCGTCGCTCGCGACAAGCACCACCGCCGGGTACTCGCTGCCCTGCGACTTGTGCACCGTCACCGCATACGCCGGCTCGAGCTGCTCCATCAGCTCGAACGGATAGACGACTATGCGGTCGTCGTAACGGACCGTCGCGGTCTCGGCGCGGGTGTCTATCTCGACTATCGTCCCGACGTCGCCGTTGAACACGCCCATGCCGTTTTCCGCCGAGTCCGTGCTTCTCCACTGGAGGTCATAGTTGTTCTGTATGTGCATCACCCTGTCGCCCGTGCGGAAGGTGAAGTCGCCGTTCCGACGCTCCGCCTTGCCCTCGGCGGGAGGGTTCAGCGCCGCCTGGAGCAGGCGGTTGAGCTCCGCCGTTCCGGCGGGGCCGCGCCGCGTGGGCGAGAGCACCTGTATCTGCGCGGGGTCAAAGCCCATGTTCGCCGGGAGTCTCCGCGCGCAGAGGTCGACGACCGTCTCCGCCGTGCGCACGGCGTCGGCGCGCCGGACAAAGAACAGGTCGCCGCTCTTGTGCCTCAGCTCGGGGACTTCCCCCCGGTTGACGGCGTGCGCGGCGAGGACTATGTTCGAGCTGCGCGCCTGCCTGAAGATCTCGGTGAGGCGCACGGTCTTTATCGTTCCGCAGGAGAGCAGGTCGCCGAGCACGCATCCCGGCCCGACGCTCGGAAGCTGGTCCGGGTCGCCTACGAGTATAAGGCGCGCCTCGGGACGGAGCGCGTCCAGAAGCGCCGAAAAGAGCGCGAGATCGACCATCGAGCATTCGTCGAGCACGACGACGTCCGCCGCGAGCGGATTTTCCGCGTCGTGGACAAAGCTGAATCCCGCCTCGCCGGAGGAGAAATCCACCTCGAGCAGGCGGTGGACGGTCATCGCGTCCCTGCCGGTGAGCTCGGAGAGGCGCTTCGCCGCGCGCCCCGTGGGACTCGCAAGCCTCGTCTCGAACCCCATCCTGTCAAACACCGAGAGCATCCCGCGCACCGAGGTCGACTTACCCGTGCCGGGGCCGCCGGTGAGGAGCATCACCCGCTCGCTCGCGGCGACGCGTATCGCCTCGCGCTGGAGCGGCGCGTAGTCCACGCCCTCCCGCTCGCTTATGCTCTCTATCATCTCCTCGAGGTGCGCGGGCGGGTCGGGCGGCGTCATTGCCATCAGGCGGAGACGGCTCGCCGCATCCGCCTCCGCGCGGTGGAGCCGCGCGAGGTAGACGGCGTCCTCGTCCCCTATCTTCTCGCACACCGCCGCGCCGGTTTCGCACAGCCTGTCTATGGCATTGCCGGCGAGCTCCGGCGAGACGCGAAGCATCTCCGCCGTCGCGGCGGCGAGCTTGTCCGAGGGGATATAGACATGGCCGTTCCGCGAATTGTGCTCAAGCTCGTAGAGCACGCCCGCCTCTATCCGCATGGGAGAGTCCTCCGCGAATCCGAGGTCGAGCGCCATGCCGTCCGCCCGGGCAAATTCCACTCCGACCTCCTCGTGTGAAAGTATGTAGGGGTTCTGCTTTATCAGGTCTTCCGCGAGGCTGCCGTACCAACGGTAGAGCCGCAGGGCAACCTCCGGGTCTATGCCGTAGCCGAGGAGCTGCTCCATCAGACGGCGGATGCCGGTCTGACGGCGGAAGCTCTCCGCAAGCCGCTCCGCCTTTGCCTTGTTCATACCGGGCAGCTCCGCGACGAGCTCCGGCGAGCTCTCGAGCACGTCGAACACGTCCCTGCCGAACTTCTCCACGAGGCGCTTCGCCGTCGCAGGGCCGATGCCGGGGAAGTTCCCGCTCGCGAGGTAGCGCATGATGGACGCAGTGTCGGCGGGGAGCGTCCGCTCGGCGCGTTCCGCCTTGAACTGGTCGCCGTAGGAGGCGTGGTGCGTCCAGCTTCCCTCGAGCCAGACGTTCTCCCCCGCGCAGATGTACGGGAGCGTGCCCACGACGGTGACGAGGTCGTCCCCGCCGTCCACCGCAAGGCGGAACACGGCGTAGCCGTTCTTCTCGTTGTGGAATATCACGCTCTCGACAGAGCCGGAAAGCTCGTTCTGCGAGTGAAGCTCCTCCGCGTCCAGCTTTGCGAGCTCCTGCTCAAAATCGTCCATCTTCTCCCCCCGTATATCCCGATTTGTCGAGCCGAACGCCGTCTCTCAGCGCGCACACCTCCGCGCGCCGGCGCGCGTCCGCGTCAAGGCCGCAGTCGACGAGCCGCACGTCCGCTCCGCACCGCGCGGCGAGCTCCGCCGCCGCGTGAAGCGTCCGCTCGAGCTCCGGCGCGTCTCCCCGCGCCGATACCGTGACCTCGACCGAGACCTGTCCCCCGCCTATCTTCGTCTTTACGCCGAACAGACCGTAATAGAAAAGCATCAGCAGGCCGAGCGCCGCCGCGCCCGCTATCACATACTCGTACCACTCCATGCTCCGCGCACCTCCGCCCATACAGCCGCCGCCCGCCGGAAGTCTCGGCAGGTTCGACTTCCGTCAGCCATATCACAGTTTATGAGCGAAAGCGCCGCTTTGACATTCAGCCGAATATCGCCGCCGCGCCGTAGGTCATGGCGCTCATGGCAAACGCCGCGACGACCACCCCGAGCGCTATGGCGGGCATGGCGTTCTTCAGCCGCATATCCATCACCGCAGCGACGAGCGCGCCGGTCCACGCGCCGGTCCCGGGCAGCGGCACCGCCACGAGCAGGAACAGCCCAAACCACATCATACTGTGCGAGAGCACCTTGTTCGCGCCGCGCTCCGCCTTCTTTTCTAGGCGGTAGATGAGGCTCCCAAAGCGTCCCTTATCGCGCATCCACGCGAAGATCTTCCTTATGAACAGGATGATGAGCGGCGCTGGCAGCAGGTTTCCCACGACCGACACCCCCATCACCTGCCACCACGGCAGCCCGAAGGCGAAGCCGTAGGGTATCGCGCCGCGCAGTTCGACAAGCGGCAGCATGGATATGCCGAACGTCGCGAGCAGGTGAATAAGTTCCGTCATCGTGTCCTCCGAGATTTTCGGTATCCGCGCCGGTGTGCGCCGGGCCGGACGTTCTTCCTCCGTCCGCGCGGCCGCCGCCGTCAGTTTCACATCTTGAATATTATGCCGACCGCCGCGCCGGCCGCGATAAGAGCTATCGGATGCAGCTTCTTCCATATCTTCGAGGCGGCAAACGCCGCGGCAAACAGCACGAGCGCCACCGGATGAAACATCGCAAGGAGGTTTTCAAAGCTCCAGCCCGCCGAGACGGCGGAGAGATCTATCACCGACGTTGAGAGCACCGTCCAGCCCGCCGCCGCTATCATCGCGGTGACGGCGGGGCGTATCGTGTAGAAAACTCCGTCGACAAACCGGTTCTCCGCGAACTTTTTCAGCACCTTCGACACGAGGATTATCACGACCATGGACGGAAATACGAGCGCGAGTGTCGCGAGTACCGCGCCGGGGACTCCGGCGGCGTTGTAGCCCGCGTAGGTCGCTATGTTTACGCCTATCGGTCCCGGCGTAGACTCACCTATCGCTATCATATCTGGAACTATCGCCGCGTCGAGCCAGCTGTACCGCGCCGCTATGTCGTATATGAACGGGATGGTGGCAAGTCCCCCGCCTATGGCGAAAAGTCCGGCCTTGAAGAACTCCCACATGAGCATCAGGAGCGTCAGAAGGTACTCAACCATTCTCCGCGCCTCCGTTTCCGCGCCCGCGTGCGAGCGTGAGCGCGGCGCCGATGAGCGCCGCGCCGACGACTATGATTATCGGGCTTACCGGGGTCAGCACCGAGAGTGCGAGCGCGGCGGCAAATATCAGTATGCCGATCCAGTCCTTCACGCCGCTCTTCCAGAACTTAATAACAGCGTTCAGAATGAGCGCGCAGACGACGGCGCGTATGCCCGCGAGCGCGTGCGCTACGTATTCGTTGCCGATAAAGCCGGAGATGAGAGCCGCTATGACCGTGATGATGATTATCGACGGAGTGATAACGCCAAGGGTCGCAAATATCGCGCCGGGTATCCCGCGCCGCTTATAGCCGATGAAGGTCGCGACGTTCACAGCGATGACGCCGGGGGTACACTGTCCCACCGCGAAGTAGTCCATCAGCTCGCTCTCGGTCGTCCAGCCGTAGCGCTCCACGACCTCGCGCTGAAGCATCGGCAGCATGGCGTAGCCTCCCCCGAAGGTGAAGGCTCCTATCCGCGCAAACGCGAGGAACATCTTTATCAGCTCTCTCAACCGCAGGCCCCTCCGTTCTGATTCTTAAAATCATTCCTTGTTAGTATACCACATTTTGACCTTCCCCGCAACACGAGTTTTACGTTCGCCGCGCCAAAAAGGACAGGCGCAAATGCGCCTGTCCTTTCTAGCATGAAATCTCGCGGGTCTCGCCCGTTCACGCATTTTTTGCGCCATCATCGCAGAGTTTCGCCGCCTGTCGTATGACAGGCGGCGAAATAAAGTTCAATCCGTTTTTCCGACGGCAATGCGCCCGCCAACATATACCGAGCTTAACCTTCTACCGGGCGCATCAGACCTCGGCGCTTCGCGCCGACGTCCCCACTTTATACACGCCGGAGGGCGTCGGAAAAAATACTTCTCGCGGAGCGTGCGTCGATTTTCCGCCGTAGGCGGTTCCGCGCCTGTTCGCGCGGTTGAAGTTGGCGGCAGAGCCGCCAACTTCGCGCAGGGGCAATTCATTTGCCCCGAGCATTTTAATCGAAAGGGCTCCCACGCGGTCGCTGACCGCGTGGGAATTGCGAAGCGGAGCGTTGCCGCCCGCAGAGCGAAGCTCCGTCCGGCGGCTTCGGCGCGAAAGGGTGCGCAGGGCGATTATATCAAAGTTGGGCTTTGCCCGCGAAGCGGACAAAGCCCAAGAGGGTCGAATACGTTCCGATGCGGAATATGTCGGTGCGCTCGTATTAGCTACGAGCACATTTCGCGCCGAAAGCGTTTACGCGCCCAGTGCCTGCATCGCGGCGAGCAGGAAGCCCGCGGCGACGGCGGAGCCGATAACGCCCGCGACGTTCGGGCCCATGGCGTGCATGAGCAGGAAATTCGAGGGATTTGCCTTCTGACCCTCGACCTGCGACACGCGCGCCGCCATCGGGACGGCGGACACGCCGGCCGAGCCGATAAGCGGGTTGATCTTGCCGTGAGTGAGCCAGCACATGAGCTTGCCGAGCAGCAGGCCGCCGACGGTAGAGAAGCAGAACGCCAGCAGTCCGAGCGCTATGATGCAGAGCGTGCGGATCTGGAGGAAGTTCGAGCCGACGGTCGTTGCGCCGACAGAGATGCTGAGGAATATCGTGACGATGTTCATCAGCGCGTTCTGCGCGGTGTCGCTGAGGCGGTCGGTGACGCCGCACTCCTTGAGCAGGTTGCCGAGCATCAGCATACCGAGCAGCGGAGCCACGGACGGCAGAAGCAGCACGGTGAAGATTGTAACGACTATCGGGAAGATTATCTTCTCGCGCTTGGTGACGGTGCGGAGCTGCTCCATCTTTATCTCGCGCTCCTTCTTCGTCGTCAGCAGCCGCATGAGCGGGGGCTGAATAAGCGGTATCAGCGCCATGTAACTGTACGCCGCTATCGCTATCGGGCCGAGAAGGTCTGGCGCGAGCTTGTTTGTGAGCCAGATGGCGGTCGGGCCGTCCGCGCCGCCGATGATGCCTATCGAGGCAGCCTCGTTGCCGAAGAAGCCGAGCAGCAGGGCGAGCAAGAACGCGCAGTAGACGCCGAGCTGTGCCGCCGCGCCGAGGAAGAGCGATTTCGGGTTGGAGAGCAGCGGACCGAAGTCGGTCATCGCGCCGACGCCGAGGAATATCAGCGACGGATAGATGCCGGTCTTGACGCCGATGTAGAGTATGTCGAGCAGGCCGCCCTCATGCAGCACCTTGGAGTAGCTGATGTTCTCCGGCGCACCCGCCCACAGCTCCGGGTGATACACGCCCGCGCCGGGGAGGTTAGTGAGCAGCGTTCCGAACGCTATGCCGACAAGCAGCAGCGGCTCGAACTTTTTGACGATGCCCAGGTAGAGGAGAACGCACGCGACGACTATCATCACGAGGTTCTGCCAGTTTCCGCCTGCCTGGTAGAAACCGGATGTCTCCCAGACTCTCTGAATTACTTCTAACATTGTGGTTAGTCCTCCCTTTCTTGTCCTCCTTAGCCGAGAACAACAAGCGGAGCGCCGGTATCGACGGTGCTTCCCTGGGCGGCGACTATCTGGGTAACGGTGCCGTCACGCGGGGCGACGATCTCGTTTTCCATCTTCATGGCCTCGAGTATGACGAGGATCTGACCGGCCTTGACGGCGTCGCCCTGCTTGACCTTTATCGAAAGGACGGTACCGGGCATCGGAGCCGTGACCTGCTCGCCGGGGCCTACCGGCGCGGCGGCGGGGGCGGGAGCCGGAGCGGCTGCAGGAGCGGGCGCGGCGGCAGGGGCGGGCGCGGCGGGAGCCGCGACGACGGGAGCGGCGTACTGACCGACTACGACGGCCTCGCCCTTCTCCACTTCTACCTCGTAGGTGGTGCCGTTAAGAGTGACCTTGTACTTTTTCATGATAAAAACCTTCCTTCCTTATATTAGACACGCTTTATCGAATTGAAGAAGAGCTCGTCGGGCTCACAGCCCATCTCGTCCGCGACGATGGCCATTATCATGGCGGCGCTCTTCTCGTCGACGTCCGTAAGCTCCGTACCGTCGACGATCTTTCCGCCTTCCGGCACACGCTTTATCGAGTTTATCCGCAGCTCCTCCGGCTCGCAGTCCATAGCGTCCGCCACGGTCGCGATAAGCATCGCGGCGGTCTTTGCGGGCATGCGGAGCGCGGGAGCCGGCTTCTTCGCGGCGGGCGCCGCGGGTGCGGCGGAGGCCGGTGCAGGAGTCGGAGCAGGAGACGCCGGTGCGGGCGCGGCCTTGGATGCCGACGCCTTCTCGCTTATCGCGCCCATTATCTTGATGACTATCATCAGCGCGAACAGCGCGGCAAAGACTATCGCTATGCCAAGCAGGGCGTAGCCGAGGCCGGTGCCGAGGCCGAGCTCTATGCCGGTCGTGCCGGCTTCATGAAAGAATTTACCCAGCATTTATCTCACCTCTTACATCTCGGTGATGGTGAACTTTGCGGTGTTGTCCTCGCGCTCCTTGCGCTTCTTGAGGAACTTCTCAGCCTGCGCCGGGAAGGCGATGTAGCTGAGAACGTCCTCCTCGCTCTTCGCGAGGTCGCCTATCTCCTTCTTCGCGTCCGGGATGCCGGGCTTGAGCGTGTCGGCATAGCGGCCGGTTATCGGCTTCTCGTCGCCGAGGATCTTCTTGACGACCTCCGGGTCCATCGGGCCGGGGGCGGTGCCGTACTCGCCGCGAACGTAGGAGGTTATCTCCTTGGAGACGTTCTTGTAGCGCTCGCCCGCGAGGACGTTCGAGACAGCCTGAACGCCGACCATCTGGCTCATCGGGGTGACGAGCGGCGGATAGCCGAGGTCCTTGCGGACGCGCGGGGTCTCCGCGAGGACTTCGTCGATGCGGTCCATGGCGTTCTGAGCCTTGAGCTGCGCGACGAGGTTGGAGAGCATGCCGCCGGGGATCTGATAGTTCAGCGCGTCGGTCTTGGTCTCCATGACGAACGGGTCGAGCAGGCCGCTCTGGAGATACTCGTTCTTTATCGGCTTGAAGTAGTCGTTTATCTCCTTGAGGCAGTCGTCCTTGAGGTCTATCTCATAGCCGAGCTGACGCAGGGCGTAGACCATGGACTCAGTCGCGGGCTGGCTCGTGCCGCCGGAGAGGCAGCTTATCGAGGTGTCGATGATGTCCGCGCCCGCCTCGACGGCCTTGACAAGCGTCATCGGGCCGAGGCCGGTGGTGGAGTGGGTGTGCAGGTCGACCGGCAGGTCGCCGACGGTCTCCTTGATGGCCTTCACGAGGTCATAAGCCTCCTTCGGCCCCATGATGCCCGCCATGTCCTTGATGCAGATGGAGTCCGCACCCATCTCCTTCATCTGCTTTGTCATCTTGGCGTAAGCCTCGAGGGTGTGCACCGGGGAGGTGGTGTAGCTGATGGCCACCTGCGCCTCGCCGCCGGCCTTGTGCGTCTCGTTGATGCAAAGCTCGACGTTGCGCAGGTCGTTGAGCGCGTCGAATATGCGGATGATGTCGATGCCGTTATCGACGGACTTGTGGACAAACGCCTTCACGACGTCGTCCGGATAGTGCTTGTAGCCGAGCAGGTTCTGTCCGCGCAGCAGCATCTGGAGCTTCGTGTGCTTGACAGCGGAACGGATCTTGCGGAGGCGCTCCCACGGGTCCTCGTCGAGGTAGCGAAGGCAGCTGTCAAATGTCGCGCCGCCCCAGCACTCGAGCGAATAGTAACCCGCCTTGTCCATCGTCTCGAGGATGCCTTTGAATTTTTCGTAGGGCATTCTCGTCGCCAGCAGAGACTGCTGAGCGTCACGAAGGACGGTTTCCGTGAATTGTACTTTCATAACAAACCTCCTGTATGAGAATTTCGGTCGGCGCGAACGGCAGTCGACCGTCATTCCCGCCCATTTTGAACTCTCTGGAATAATCTTACCGCAGTCGCCCGCCAAAAGCAAGCCAAAAAACGGGACTTTGGCAAAATTTTTTCAAAGTGATTGACTTCCGCCCCTGTTTGAGATACGCTTAGAGCAGATTGCACAAGAAGCCTTTCAAACGCGAAGATCATCTTCTCGGGCGTCCGGGCTTTATGTTCAAACACTTTTATCCATCGGCAGAAGTATATCCGTTATTTGCAGGAGGTGCGAAATGGCGTATTTTCTCGGAATAGACGTTGGAACGAGCGGCCTCAAGAGCGTCCTCACAGACGAGCGCGGGCGGGTCGCGGCGGCAAAGACCGTCGAATACCCCCTCTACCAGCCGAAAAACGGCTGGGCCGAGCAGGACCCGGAGGACTGGGTGTCGGCTGCGGCGCAGTCGATACGCGGCGTGCTGGAAGTCTCCGGCGTACCGGCGGAGGACATCGTCTCGGTAGGTCTCACCGGTCAGATGCACGGGCTTGTCCTGCTTGACGCGCACGATCGCGTGCTCCGCCGCGCCATTCTCTGGTGCGACGGGCGGAGCGCCGCCGAGTGCGGCGAGATAACCGAGCGCGCCGGCGGCAGGAAGCGCCTCATCGAGCTCTGCGCAAACCCCGCCATAGCGGGATTTGCCGCGTCGAAGGCGCTCTGGGTGAGAAACAACGAGCCGGAGATATGGTCTCGGGCGGTGCGGATGCTTCTCCCGAAGGACTATCTCCGCCTCCGTCTCTGCGGCGTGTACGCCTCCGACGTGAGCGACGCCTCCGGCATGCAGCTCTTCGACGTCGCGCACAGGCGGTGGTCTGACGAGCTCTGCCGTGCGCTCGACATACCGGTGTCGATGCTCCCCGAGGTCTACGAGAGCCCGGAGGTCTGCGGCAGGATAACACCTGACGCGGCGGCGCTCACCGGCCTCAAAGCCGGTACGCCGGTCGTAGCGGGCGCGGGGGACAACGCCGCCTCCGCCGTCGGGATGGGCGTCGTGCATGACGGAGACGCGTTCGTGTCGATAGGCAGCTCGGGCGTCGTCTTCGCGCACACGAGCGAGCCGCGCTTCGACGCGGACGGCCGCGCGCACACCTTCTGCTGCGCCGTGCCGGGAAAGTGGCACATGATGGGCGTCACCCAGGGCGCGGGACTCTCGCTCAAGTGGTTCCGGGACACGCTCGCGGGCGACCTGCGCGCCCGTGCGGAGCGCGAGGGCCGGAACGTCTACGCAGTTATCGACGAGGAGGCGGAGCGGAGCCCGATAGGCTCGAACCGCCTTGTGTTCCTCCCCTACCTCATGGGCGAGCGGACGCCGCATCTCGACCCCTCAGCGCGCGGGGTGTTCTTCGGTCTCAGCGCCTCGCACACGCTCGGCGACCTCGCGCGGGCAGTGATGGAGGGCGTCACCTTCTCGCTCCGTGACTGCCTCGAGGTGCTTGGCGATGCGGGCGTCCGCCCCACCTCGCTCATAGCCTGCGGAGGCGGCGGCACGAGCGCGCTTTGGCGCGACATGCTCTGCTCCGCGCTCGAGACGCCGATAGACCTCTCGACGTCGGCGGCGGAGGGCGCGGCGTTCGGTGCAGCGGTGCTCGCGGCGACGGAGAGCTTCGGCTCGGTCGAAAGCGCCTGCGCCGCGATGACCTCGCGCGAGCGCGCGTGCGTCCCGGACGCACAAAAGTCCGCGGCGTATCGTCCTGTTTACGGTATTTACCGCTCCCTCTACCCCGTTCTCAGGGAAAATTATACAAATCTTGAGTCCATCGGCTGATTTTTCCGGCTGCGGTATTGAAAAAAACGCCGCTCTACAATATAATGGTATAGTGAACGGACACAGGCTTTGACCACAGTAATGTGTTTTGACCGGGAGGCTGATATAATGGATCCTGTCGAAAAGCGGCGGCTCGAGGCGATAGCCTGCCGCATCCGCATCGGAATAATCGAGGGCGTGTACAGCGCCAAGAGCGGTCACCCCGGGGGAAGCCTCTCGGCGGCGGACCTGCTCGCGTACCTCTATTTCAAGGAGATGAACGTCCGCCCGGAGGAGCCGGGCTGGCCGGACCGCGACCGCTTCGTTCTCTCGAAGGGTCACGCCGCGCCCGCGCTCTACGCGGCGCTCGCCGAGCGCGGATACTTCCCCCCGGAGGAGCTGAAGACGCTCCGCCACATAGGCAGCCATCTTCAGGGTCACCCGAACATGAGGCTCACGCCCGGCGTGGATATGTCCACCGGCAGTCTCGGACAGGGCGTCTCGGCGGCGGTCGGCATGGCGATAGCGGGAAAGCTCGGAAAGAAGGACTACCGCGTCTACGCGCTCTGCGGAGACGGAGAAAGTCAGGAGGGCGAGGTCTGGGAAGCGCTGATGAGCGCCGCGCACTACTCGCTCGATAACTTCGCCGTCGCGATAGACTGCAACGGTCTACAGATAGACGGGCGCGTGTCGGAGGTCATGAGCCTCGACCCGCTCGCGGAGAAGCTCGAGGCGTTCGGCTTCTTCACCCAGACGGTGGACGGGCACGACTTTGACGCGCTCGAGAGCGCATACGGCCGCGCGAGGCTCGAGAAGGGACGTCCGAGCGCGATAATTCTCAAGACCGTAAAGGGCAAGGGCGTCAGCTTCATGGAGGACAAGGCCGGCTGGCACGGCAAAGGCCCCAACGCCGAGGAATACGAACTCGCGATGGACGAGCTTCGTGCAAGGCTCGGCGAACTCGTCGGAGGTGAGGAGAAATGAGCGAAATAAAAGCCGCCACCCGCGACGGGTTCGGACGTGAGCTCGCGGCTCTCGGCCGCGAGTACCCCGACATAGTCGCGCTGAACGCCGACCTCTCCGAGACGACGCGCACCGGCTACTTCCAGAAGGAGTTCCCGGAGCGGTTCTTCAACTGCGGCATAGCCGAGGCGAACATGATGGGCATAGCGGCGGGGCTTGCGTCCTGCGGATACGTCCCGTATGTGTCCAGCTTTGCAATGTTCGCGGCGGGTCGCGCGTTCGAGCAGGTCAGAAACTCGATAGGCTACCCGCACCTCAACGTCAAAATAGGCGCGAGCCACGCCGGTATAAGCGTCGGCGAGGACGGCGCGAGCCACCAGTGCTGTGAGGACATCGCGCTCATGCGCACCATCCCCGGTATGACGATACTCTGCCCCGCGGACGAGCCGGAGGCCCGCGCCGCGACCCGCGCCGCGTACCACCGCGAGGGGCCGGTCTACCTGCGGGTGAGCCGGTTCGCGACCCCGGTGATAAGCGACCCCTCGGCAAGGTTTGAGATAGGCAAGGGCGTCCTGCTCCGTCCGGGCAGCGACGTCGCGATAATCGCCTGCGGGATAATGGTGCCGGAGGCACTGGAGGCGGCGAAGGCGCTCGCGGCGGAGGGCATCTCCGCCCGCGTGATAAACATGCACACGGTAAAGCCGCTCGACTGCGGCATGGTCGCCGCCGCCGCGCGCGAGTGCGGCGCGATAGTCACGGCGGAGGAGCACAGCGTCATCGGCGGCCTCGGCGAGGCGGTCTGCTCGTTCGTCTCGGAGAACTGCCCAGTTCCGGTGAAGCGCGTCGGTGTGAACGACGAGTTCGGAATGTCCGGCCCCGCCGCCGACCTGCTGAAGCATTTCGGTCTCTCGGCGAAGAATATAGCGGCGGCCGCGCGGAGCGTCATTGCATAACGGAGCGCAGCTCCGCCACCGCTTCACGGGACTTGCCCCGTACCCATCCAGCGGGGAAGCCCCGCAACCGAGTGGGCGGAGCCCACTCCCATCAAGCGGGGCAGACCCCGCAGGAATCTGCGGGGGCGACCCCCGCGTCCCTGGTAGAGCGGAGCTCTACCGACACCTTCGCGGGGCTGTGCCGCCCCGCACCCCTGCATTACTTTTTGCTCGCGCAAAAAGTAACCAAAAAGCGCGCTTAAGGGAGAGGGCTTAGCCCTCTCCCTTAATAATCCCTCTCCTGAATACGACACACAACCGCAACCCACATAACAGTACGACACTCTGTATCCAACACATCTATCATCCGACCGGGTGAGTTTCTATCCGACTTTCCCACTGTATTCGACGACATCGAACAGTTCCTGCGTAGTAGATATAAAAGTCCGGTCCTACGCTCACACTATAAGCGTAATGCAGACACCACCCTGAGAAAACGGAACTTTCGGTTCTGGGCGAAAGTATAAGCGTGGAAGCTTGTACTAAGCTACGGACGGATGTCCTGCGTAGCAGAGACTTTCCGGTCAAAGGAAAGAGGGGTACAAAGGGGAGAAAACATAGTTTGCTCCCCTTTGTGTGCTTTTTGGTTACTTTTTGCACAAGCAAAAAGTAACGCAGGGCGCGGGGATGCAATCCCCGCAAAGTGCCGGTGAGGCTCAGCCTCACTTAGGGACGCGGGGTCTCGCCCCGCAAATACTTGCGGGGCTTCCCCGCTCAATGGGTGTGGGCTCCGCCCGCTTGCCCGCGCGTTCAGTACGTGAATTGCAGATTCACCGTGAGGAAGAACCTCTCTCCCGTTCCGTCGTCGTTCTCGCAGAACTCCAGCGTGAGACGGTACGGGTACTCGGTCTCCATGGTCTTGTGAACCTCGCGCTCGAAGAGCACCTGGCAGAAATACTTATTCCCGCTTGTCCATATATCGCTGACGTACCGGCTTCCGGCTGTTTCCTCCGTCCTGAACACAAGGTTGCTCACATCCTGCCACTCTCCGTCCTTCAGCATCTCGAGGGTGGCCTTTGCGCGGTCGAGGCAGATGCCCGTGCCGTCGTTGCTTCGTATGATGAAGTCCATCGCGGCAACATTGTTCGGATCGTACAACAGGCAGGCCGAGATCACGTCGAACCGCTTCTCCGTCGCCTCGGGAACGGTGAGCGTAAATGTGATGTGATACAGCTCGTCGCCGGTTGTGTACTCGTAATACTCCATGGTCTCCGACTCCCGGAAATACAGCGTGCAGCGGTAAGTTCCCGGGTCGCTTACGGGTATGCCGAATAAAGTCCACACACTTTCCCCCGCTCCCATGCCCGCATAAGGCGGCTCGCCGAACATCAGCAGGCTCGTAAAATCGACCGCGAGCTCGTCGTTGTACTCGACCCACTCGCCGTCCTCGAGGCGGTCTATATGGCTCTTGGGATAGCTGTCCTCATCACCCACCGCTCTTCCGTTCCTGTAGAGCGCCGATGTGAAGGCTATCTCTTTTGACGCCGCGAGTCTCACCCCCGCCTCGTCGTACATCGCATACTGCATTCGGTCCCACACGATGCTCTCCGCCCGGAGGATGTCAACGTCCCCTTCGCAGTCCGTTATCGGCGTCTCGGGATCGCTGAAGGTGTACACGTCGCGCACCATTCCGAACTCGGGGTTCTGGTCCCGCGCCCGGAGCACGAGCACCTCCGCCGTTGCAAGCGCGGCAAATACCAATATCGTCGCCGCCGCAAACAGTATCTTCTTTTTCATTTAGACTACCTCCTTCTCCCGGTCTTTCCGGTGTTCTGACTGTATATGTCCGAAGGAGGCGTTTTGAGGACAAAAATTTTTTGAAATTTCAAAAAATTTTTTCGCGGCAGAGCGGCGGGCGCAGATGCGCCCGCCGCAGTCCGTTGTAGATACCCGCGCGGCGCTTTTCACGCGCCGCGCTCACGCGGTTTTCCGCAAGTCTCTACCTCACCGCTCCGCGTTGGAGGCGGAGCCGGTCGGCGATTATCGCTATGAACTCGGAGTTTGTCGGCTTGCCCTTGACGCTTGAGACGGTGTAGCCGAAGTATTTCTGCAGCACCTCGAGGTCGCCTCTGTCCCACGCGACCTCTATCGCGTGGCGGATGGCGCGCTCGACGCGGCTTGGCGTCGTGCCGAATCGGCTCGCGACCGCCGGGTAAAGCTGTTTTGTGACTGCGTTGATGTACTCCGGCGTCTCCGCCGAGAGGATTATCGCCTCGCGTATGTAGCCGTAGCCTTTGATGTGCGCGGGAACGCCTATCTCGTGCATTATCTCGGTGACGCGGCTCTCGAGGCTCGCGCTCTTCGCCGCCGCGCTCCGTCCGAGCACCTGTTCCGCCGCAGCCTGCATGGTCGAGGCGCGGAAGGGCTTCGCCACGAAGTACTCCGCGCCGGCGTCGTAGGCGAGCAGCGCCGTGTCCTCGCGGACGAAGTTCCCCACGGCTATCATCCTCGGCGCGTCTTCACGTCCGCGCAGCTCGCGCATGAGGCAGAGCCCGTCTAATTCGGGAAGTATCATCTCGGTCACGAGCAGACGCGGGTTCTTCTCCTCGACGAGGTTCAGCGCCTCCTCTCCGCTCGCTGCGCAGCCCACCACGTCGATACCCGCGCTTTTCAACGCCTCGGTTATCGTCTCGCGCGAGGTCTCGCTCGCATCCGCCACTATCGCAGTTCTTCCGTTCATACAAAAACCTCCATTCTGATTTCTCTGATTTTCGACACTTTTCTAGCGTATATTTGCCGTATCCTTTGTCTTTTGCGCCGGAACGTGCCGTAAATTGCTAATCAAACGATACCACAGTTTTTGCCGGTGCGCAAGATATTTTTATAAAATTCTCCTGATTTTTTAACGACATTTTTTCGCATTACGTCTAACAATTATGTAAACTCTGAACTTTTTCTCGACATTTCTTGTTTTCTCGACCGGTTTCCCTCCCGCGCGGCGGAGGCGATGGAAACGTCCCGAAACTTTCTCCGCGAGAAAAACTTGACTTCCGTGCGGCAAACTCTTGACAGAACGGGGCTTTTTGGCGTATAATTCATAATGCGTCGCTCTGCCGGGGCATCGGGCCCACGAGCGGACATTCCGGAGGACGCAGGAACTTGAAGGAGGTGTCCCGAAGATGAAACGTACCTATCAGCCCAAGAAGCGTCAGCGTTCCCGCGAGCACGGCTTCCGCAAGCGCATGGCTACCGCCAACGGCCGCAAGGTCCTCGCCAGCCGCCGCGCGAAGGGTCGCGCGCGTCTCACGCACTAAAGCTTGCTTCATACCGAATCGTTAAAGGAAAATCACGAGTTCCGAAGGCTGTACTACCGGGGCAAGTGCGCGTCCGGACGCGCGATGGCGGTGTACTGCCTCAAAAACAGATGCGGCTTCAACCGTCTCGGCCTCACGGTCGGGGCGAAGCTCGGCTGCGCCGTCGAGCGCAACCGTGTTCGCCGCAGACTGCGCGAGTGTTACCGCGCCGTCGAGCCCGAGCTGAAGCTCGGGTATGATGTCGTTATCGTAGCGCGGAGCCGCGCCGTCGGTCTGGAATTCGGAAAGCTCGGGGCGGAGCTTTCCCGCGCGTTTGCCTCGCTCGGGCTTTTTCGCGCGCCGCAAAACGGCAAAGTCGATGAAGAAGGTCATGCTTAAAGCCATTTCCTTTTACAGGAAATATATCTCGCCCATGAAGCCGCCCTGCTGCCGGTTCATCCCGACCTGCTCCCAGTACGCCATGGAGGCAATCGAGAAATACGGAGCGCTGAAGGGCGGCTGGCTTGCTTTGCGCCGGATACTGAAGTGCCACCCCTTTCACAAGGGCGGCTACGACCCGGTTCCGTAACGCGTGACCGCGCGGACCCTATCGGAAGGGCCGCAAACCACGGGGAGAGATCCCCCCTACGGAGGTTTAACCGTGTGGACGTCAATTCTTAACGGGCTCGGCTGGTGTCTGCTCAAGCTGTGTCAGCTTGTGGACAACTACGGCCTTGCCATCATACTCTTCACGATACTGTCGAAGGTAATACTTCTCCCCTTCGCCATGAAGAGCAAGAAGGGTATGATGAAAATGACCGCCTTCACCCCGAAGATGAAGGCACTCGAGGAGAAGTACAAAAACGACAAGGACCGCTACAACGCCGAGGTACAGAAGCTGTATAAGGAGGAGAAGGTCAACCCCATGGGCGGCTGCCTGTGGACGCTGCTCCCCTTCCCGATACTGATAGCTCTGTACGGCGTGCTCCGTCTGCCGCTCACGCACATGTTCTACCTCAGTGCGGGCGAGGTCAGCACACTCACGAGCTTCCTTTCCGGCATCGGCGCGGCGTTCGACCCCGCGACCGTCGCCGCAAACCAGCTCCCGCTTGTCGACGCGATAAACGCGAATTTCGACAAGGTGCAGCAGTTCCTGCCCGACATAGCGGCAAAGCTCTCGAACATCAACCTCGATTTCTTCGGCATCAGCCTTGCCACGGTACCGAACTGGCAGTACCTCAACGTCTACTGGTTCCTGCCGATACTCTCCGCCGCCGCTTCGTGGTTCTCGAGCTTCATCCTCCAGAGGATGCAGGGAGTCCAACAGCAGCAGCAACAGCAGGGCTCGATGAAGTTCATGGTCTGGATGGGCCCCGTCATCTCGCTTATGATAGGCTACAGCTGGCCCTCCGCCATGAGTATCTACTGGATAGCAAACTCGCTCATCTCCACGCTTCAGGAGGCGCTGCTCACCCTCTACTACCGCAAGAAGCTGAACCTCAAGAGCCCCAAGCAGCTCCGTGAGGAAGAGGAGGCCGCCAAGGCCGAGGCAAAGCGCCGCGCCGAGGAGCGCGCGGAGCGGCTCGAGCGTCTCCGCACCGAGGGACCGCAGCAGCAGAACCGTTCCAACATGTCGTCCAAGAAGTACCGTCAGCTCAAGGCACAGCAGCAGCACAAGACCGAAAAACCGGCGCTGCGCGGCCCGGAGCTCACGGACGACAAGCCGGACGACGATGAAGAAAAGGAGTAAACAGAGAATGACAAGATCAGTCGAAGCCACCGGAAAAACTATCGAAGACGCGATAGAAAGCGCATATTCGATGCTCGGGGTCTCGCGCGACGAGGCGGATGTCACGATAGAGGTCGTCGCGCGGCCGAAGAGCGGCTTTCTCGGCATAGGCGCGTCGCCCGCGAAGGTGCGCGCCATATACGACGACGGCGTCGAGGAAGCTCCCGCCGCACCGTCGCCCGTTTCGGAGCTCCGCGCCGAGCCCGCAAAGGCGGAGCCGAAGGCTCAGCAGCCGCGCCGTCCGCGCGAGCCGAAGCCCGAGGCAAAGCAGGAGCCGAAGCAGGAGCGCGAGCAGAAGCCGCACCGCGAGCCGAAGCCCGAGCAGCCCCGCCGCGAGCAGCGTCCTGTGCAGGAGCATCAGGCGTCCGCTCCCGCGCAGGAGCACGTCGAGCACGAGGAGAAGATCCCGAATGTCTCCATGGAGGAGCTCGAGGCTCGCCGCGTGCGCGCGGAGGAGTTCCTGAAGGGACTGCTCGAGCGCATGGGCGCGGAGGCAAACGTCACCTCCGAGATACGCGAGGAGAACAAGAGCATCGCGATAAATCTCGACGGTGAGAACGTCGGTATGCTGATAGGCCGCCGCGGAGAGACTCTCGGCGCCATACAGCACATCACCGGCTACATGGCAAACAAGGGCTCGAGCGAGCGCGTCCGCGTCGTCGTCGACGCGGAGGGCTACCGCTCCAAGCGCGAGGACGCGCTTCGCGGGCTCGCGCACCGAACCGCGATGAAGGCCGTCCGCATGCGCCGCAACATCACCCTCGAGCCGATGAACGCCTACGAGCGCCACGTCATACACACCGCCCTCCAAGAGTGGCGGGACGTCAGCACCTTCTCGACCGGCGCGGAACCGCGCCGCGCGGTCGTCGTCGCCTACACCCCCGGCGGCGGCAAGGGCGAGAAGCGCGAGAGGAACGACCGCCGCGACGACCGCGACCGCAGGGATCGCCGCGACCGTCCGCGCCGCGACTCCGCGCCCGCGCAGCCGCGTCCGAAGAGCGAACCCCTGCCCGAGCAGGTCTGGGAGTAATAACTTTCGCGGCGAATCGCGCTCGCTGCGCTCGCTTACCAATTCGCCGCGAGGGCACCGGACAGAGCGAAGCTCTGCCGGTGCCTTGCGCTCCGCTACGCGCCGAGTTTTCCGCCTTCGGCGGAAAATCGACGCACGCTCCGCGAGAGGTGTAAATTTCGCCGTACACGCCGCCGAAATTTACGGATTTGAATTTATTTCGCGCCAAAGGCGCGAAACTCTGCGAGGCTTGATTGCACTGTCCGTGCCGGTTCGCGCGGTTCGGCTTCGCCGCTCGAAGCGCACTGCATATTGCACTTTGTCGGGACGTTGGCGCGCGGTTCTGTGCGGGGCTTATCGGAACAGGAGCGGAGCCCCGTGCGGGCTCCGCTTTTTCACGGTCAACATCTATGGGAGGAACGAAAAATGGCACTTGTCAACATGAACTTTCAGAGTCAGTACCTCGGCGTCAACCACGAGATAAGCGTGATACTGCCCGACCGCCCGTGGCAGACGGACGCGAAGGACTTCTACACCTCCGGCAAGAAGTACCCCGTCCTCTACCTGCTGCACGGCACCTTCGGCGACCACACCGACTGGATACGCAAGTCGAACATCGAGCTCTACGCCTGCGAGAACGACCTCATCGTCGTCATGCCGAGCGGCCTCAACGCCAACTACTCCAACTGGCCGACCTTCGCCCTCGGCTACGATATGTACTCCTATCTCACCGAGGAGCTTATGCCGATGATAGAGAACTGGTTCCCCGCGAGCAATAAGCGCGAGGACACCTTCATCGCCGGTCTCTCGATGGGCGGTGGCGGAGCGATACTCTACGCCGCGCAGCACCCCGAGAAGTTCGGCGGCTGCGCCGTCCTCTCCTCCGCGCCGAGAAATATCGAGAAGTACCGCGAGATAGACATAACGACGCTTGACAAGCGCACGCAGAACGCCATAGCGAACGCCGGCGGTCTCGACGAATACATCAACTCGGTCTCGAACAGCTGGCGCGCCGTCACCGAGCTCGCGGGCACCGGCAAGCTGCCGAAGCTCTACTTCGCGTGCGGGCTTGACGATATGCTCCTGCCCGTCTACACGACCTTCAAGGAGCACGCTCTGAAGATAGGTCTCGACGCGAAGTTCGAGGAGTTCGAGGGTTACAAGCACGAGTGGCGGTTCTGGGACCTCACGATACAGCGCGCCCTCGCGTACTTCGGCTTCTCCTCCCGCGACTGCGGCAATCCGTTCTGATATTTGCAGTCATTCTAAGCGTTTCGGGCGCATTTCGCCGTCCCAGCCGAACCACAGACAGTTCTTCGACCGCCGCGATTTGTGCCCGAGCTTCGGGCACAAATCTTTTTTGTCCGTGTTTTTCCTCGCTTTTTGATTATCATATATAAACATTGAGAGGTGTTCGCCTATGAAAAAATCGACAGGCAAGCTGCTTATGATAACCGGCGCGGTGATAGGCGCGTCCGCCGTCGCGGCGGCGACGTCGTTTACCGCGACGAAATATCTCATGAAGGTCGCGCTCGACCGCGAAGCGCCGAAGGCGCCGAAGGGCGCCGACCGTCTCATCGCCGGCAGCATGGAGGACAACGCCTTCCTCGCCGCGCTCACAAGCGCGGGGGAACGCCTCCGCGCGCGGGAGCACGAGACCGTCGAGATAACCGCGCACGACGGCACCCTGCTCGTCGGTCACTGGATGCCCTGCGCCTTCCCCAAGCGCATATTGATAGCCATGCACGGCTGGCGCTCCTCGTGGTACCACGACTTCGGCACCATGGCCGACTTCTGGCGGGAGAACGGGTGCAGCGTCCTCTACGCGGAGGAGCGCGGTCAGGGCGGCAGCGGCGGCGACTACATGGGCTTCGGCCTCACCGAGCGCTACGACTGTCTCGACTGGGTGAACTGGGTAAACAGCCGCTTCGGCGCGGAGCTGCCGATATATCTCTGCGGCGTGTCGATGGGTGCGGCGGCCGTGCTGATGGCGGCGGGTCTCGACCTGCCGGCGAACGTCCACGGCATCGGCGCGGACTGCGGCTTCACCTCGCCGGACGCGATATGGCGCCACATTGCAAACGACAACCTGCACATCTCCTTCGGCCTGCGCGGGAAAATAGCGGACGAGATCTGCCGCCGCATGATAGACTACGGCTCCGGCGACTACTCGACTACGGAGGCTCTGAAGAACACGACCGTCCCGGTGCTTCTGATACACGGCACCGACGACACGTTCGTCCCCGTCGAGATGACATACGAGAACTACAAGGCGTGCGTCTCCCCGAAGAAGCTGTTTATCGTCCCCGGCGCAGACCACGGCATGAGCCACTTCGTCGACCCCGAGGGCTACGAAGCGGCGACAAAGGACTTCTGGCGCGAATTTGACGGCTACACCCGCCCCGTCCGCACGGAGGACACGGAGGAATAATATGGACGGAAAGACGATGAACATACTCGTCACTCTCGACGAGAACTACATCCCCCGCCTCAACGTGATGCTTTTCACGCTCCTCCGCTCCAACCCGGAATATTCGTTTGATGTCTACCTCCTCCACTCCGGCATACGCGAGAGCGCGCTCCGCTCCACCGTTGAGGTGCTCGGCGAAGCGGGACGGCTCATCCCCACCGAGGCGAGCGGCCTCGCCCTCGAGGACGCGCCGACCACCTCCCGCTATCCTAAGGAGATATACTTCCGCATCTTTGCCGCGCGCTTCCTGCCGGACACGCTCGACCGCGTGCTCTACCTCGACCCCGACCTCGTCGTCGCGGGCTCGCTTGCGGAGCTGTACAACATGCCGATGGAGAACTACTTCTTCGCGGCGGCGAGCCACACCGGCAATCTGCTGCGGAGAATGAACACGCTCCGCCTCGACATGGACGAGGAGAGCCCCTACATAAACTCCGGCGTGATGCTGATGAACCTCGCGCTCCTGCGCCGCGAGCAGAACTACGAGGACGTGTTCGACTTCATCGAGCGGCACAAAAGTATCCTCGTTCTCCCCGACCAGGACATCATCAGCGGTCTCTACGGAAGCCGGATATATTCGCTCGACCCCTTCCGCTACAACATGACCGAGCGGCTGTTCCTTCTGCACGCGCCGTTCGAGCGCGGCCTTGACCTCGACTGGGTGCGAAAAAACTCGCTCATCATCCACTACTGCGGCCGCAACAAGCCGTGGAAGGAGAACTACTTCGGCGAGCTCGACGTGTTCTACCGCGAGGCGGAGGACCTTCTCCGCGCGGAGCACCCGGCGGCGCTCGGGTAGTCCGCTCTTCTCTCGTCACTGTCCCGGGACGCCGCCGGCTTTCCGGAACAGAAAAAATTCGCCGCTTTTGGGCGGGCCGGATAAGGAAACATTTGATATGTACGGCAAGGTGCAGTCTTTCGGGACTGCACCTTGTCCGTTTTACGCGGACTGCATCCTCTTGAGGTAGTCGGCTCGAAGCCGCTCCAATTCCTGCTTCGTGGGGATGTCGATCATGCCGACGGCGGTAAAGTAGATGTCCACCTTGACGTAACAATGTCCGCTGGATTTGTCGTTGTTGTGGATCTCGATGCGCTGGATGAGGGTGTTGACGATGGTGGGGGTGAGTTCACGGACCATGGAAAACTCTCTGAGGCCATTCAAGAGCATCCGCAGGTCGATGGCGGCCTTGTCTGCCTCCCTCAGTCTTTCCTCGCAGGCGGCGATGGACTTCTCCAGCTCTTTCTGCTCCGCCTCATAGGTCGCGGACATCTTGCTGAAGCGTTCATCGGAGATCTTACCGGAGATGTTGTCCTCGTAGATGCGGGAGATAATGAGATCGATTTCGGTCACACGCCGCCTGGCCTGCTCCAACTGTTTTTTTGCGGCCTGAAGCTCCTTCTTACGCATGACGGTTTCCTTCTGCTCCTGCATGATGAGGAAGTCGGACTCATAGCACCGCACAAAGTCGGCCAAGCCGGAGACAGCCTCATAGACGATCTTCTCCAACACCACGTCCCGAATGAAATGCACCGAGCATTTTCCCCGCCCGGATTTGTAGTTGGAGCATCTGAAATGCTCCTGGTCCCGTCTCAGGCTCTTGGCGGCGCAGAAGTGGAGCTTGGCACCGCAGTCGTAGCAGTAGACCAGTCCGGAAAACAGGCTTGTCCGGCCTGTGGCTGTGTTGCGGCGCTTGTTGTTCCGAAGCTCCTGCACCCGAAGCCAGGTGTTCTCGTCGATGATGGGTTCCTGAGTGTTGGGGATGATCTGCCACTCGTCTTCCGGCTTGTAGACCGCCTTGTGGACCTTGTAACTGACGCTGGTACTCTTGAAATTGACCGTACAGCCGGTGTACTGTCGGTTAGCCAGTATCCGCGATACGGTGTTGGGTTCCCAGATATACGGGTCCGCTGGCGGCAAATGACTTCCTGGCCGTCCAGCATTGAGCCTGTACGCCGTGGGGCACATGATATGCTCATCTCCCAGCTGATTGGCAATCTGCATCGGCCCCCGTCCGGCGAGGCAGAGGGCGTATATCTTCCGCACCACCTGGGCGGCAGGCTCGTCGATGTGCCACTTCTCATGGTCGTCGGGGTCTTTCACATAGCCGTATGGCACGGCGGAGCTGATCCGTTTCCCCTTGGATGCTTTCATGGCCCACACCGCTCGGATCTTCTTGCTGGTCTGGGCGGCATACCACTCGTTAGTCAACCTTGCATAAAGCATGACGGGTTTACAGTTCCACAAAGCCTACGAAATTGTAGTAGATGTTGAT
>CANRJS010000021.1 GCA_947631015.1 uncultured Clostridia bacterium | reverse complement strand
GCGTCTTTACCTGTTCAACAAGTTTGAAATGGAATTTCAAATTTAGTGAGGTGACTAATATGCAGATAGAAACATCAAGAATGTATGTCAGGGATTTTACTCCAAACGATATAAATGATTTACATGAAATTTTCGGCGACAGCGAAACAATGAAAAATTGTGAGCCTGCATATACGTTTGAAAAGACGCGGCAATTTCTGAATGAATTTTGCATTGGAAAAAGCGGCGCACTCGCGGCGGTACTGAAACAGACCAACAAAGTAATTGGTTATATCCTATTTAAGCCGTGGGAAGATGATGTCTATGAAATTGGCTGGATATTTAATAAAAAATATTGGCGTCAGGGTTATGCGTATGAGTCCTGCTCCGCAGTAATGAAATACGGCTTTTCTGACATGAAATTGCATAAAGTAGTTGCAGAAGCCATTGACGGTGTGAAGTCAGTTGGATTGATGGAAAAGCTGGGCATGAAGCGCGAGGGAGTACAGAGAAGTCAGACGCAAAACAATGAGGGGAATTGGGTAGACCTGTATTTGTACGGATTACTTCAAGATGAATTTCAGGCGATGAAAAGCTAAGTTTCCGTTTATCATCGTCCCATTAAAACTGAATACCGAAAAGCAGACCGTTATTTTCGGTCTGCTTTTTTATCGAAGTATGGGCTCGACGCTCGCGGAGCAATAAACGCGGAGCGGGCTGTTAAGCCCGCTCCTTCGATTTGCCGCGACGTTTTATACGTGCCAGATTTTATTTGCGTACTCCGCTATCGACCGGTCGGCGGCGAAGTGGCCGCTCTTTGCTATGTTTATCAGCGACATGCGGTTCCAGCGCTCGGGGTCGCGGTAAGCCTGCTCCGCGAGCTGATGCGCCGCGGTGTAGCTCGGAAGGTCGGCAAAGAGGCGGTAGGTATCGTCGTTCAGGAGCGAGTGGACGATGTCCGCATACCCCTCGCCCGCGACAAAGCCGCTCCGCATGAAGTCGACCACTCGCTTGAGCATCGCGTTCGACTCGTACATCGAGATGGGGTTATAGCCGCCCGCGGCGAGCTGTGCCGCCTCGTCCGCGCTCATGCCGAAGATGAACATGTTCTCGCGTCCGGCGAGCTCGCACATCTCGACGTTAGCGCCGTCCATGGTGCCTATCGTGAGCGCGCCGTTCATCATGAACTTCATGTTGCCGGTGCCGCTCGCCTCCTTGCCGGCAAGGGATATCTGCTCGGAGAGCTCGCTTGCGGGCATCAGACGCTCCGCGAGGGAGACGTTGTAGTTCTCGAGGAACGCCACGCGGATATATTTGCTCGCGTCCGGGTCGGAGTTTATCATCTGTGCGACGTCGTTTATCATCTTGATTATGCGCTTTGCGACGTAGTAGCCGCTCGCCGCCTTCGCGCCGAAGATGAAGGTGCGCGGCTGAAGGCCGCCGGCATTGCCGTCCTTTATCTTCAGGTAGAGGTAGAGGATGTGCATGACGTTCATGAGCTGGCGCTTGTACTCGTGCAGACGCTTCGCCTGCACGTCGAACATCGAGTCCGGGTCGACCGTGACGCCGCAGTTGCGCTTGATTATATCCGCCATCTGCACCTTGTTCGCGTGCTTTATCTCGGCTAGGCGACGAAGCACCTGCTTGTCGTCCGTATACTTCATAAGGCCGCTGAAAAGCGAGGCGTCGGTCTTCCAGTTCTCGCCTATAAGCTCGTCGATAAGCGAGGCAAGGCGCGGGTTCGCCTGGCCGAGCCAGCGGCGGTGGTCGATGCCGTTGGTGACGTTCTCTATCTTTCCGGGGAACATCCTGTTCGCGTCGGCAAAGACGTTGTTTTTCAGTATGTCGGTGTGCAGAGCCGAAACGCCGTTTATCTTGTGGCAGCCGGCAATACAGAGGTTTGCCATGCGCACCTGTCCGCCGTAGAGTATCGAGAGCGCGCTCTTCTTTGCGGGGTCGCCGCCGAAGCGCGCCTCGATATCGAGGTCGAAGCGGCGGTGTATCTCGGCGATTATGTCGTATATGCGCGGAATGAGCATCTGCATGATGTTCTGCGGCCAGCATTCGAGCGCCTCCGGCAGGACGGTGTGGTTCGTGTAGCAGACCGACTGCGAGACGATGTGCCACGCGCGGTCCCAGTCATAGCCGTGCTCATCGAGGAAGATGCGCATGAGCTCGGGTATGGCAAGCGTCGGATGCGTGTCGTTTATCTGGAGGACGTGCTTCTTATGGAAGTTGGAGAGCGTGCCGTACTGCTCGAGGTGCTTCTTTACGATGTCCTGCACGGTGGCGGAGACAAAGAAGTACTGCTGGCGGAGGCGGAGCATCTTGCCCTCGAAGTGATCGTCCGACGGGTAGAGGCATTTCGTCAGCACCTCCGCCATGGCGCGCTTCTGCACGGCCTGAAGGTACTGGCCCTGTGTGAACAGACCCATATCCATGTCGTCCTCGACGCGCGCGCTCCACAGGCGGAGACGGTTGACAGTGTCGGTAGCATAGCCGCTTATCAGCATATCGGAGGGGCTCGCGATTATCTCGCTTGCGTCGTGATACACCGGCGTCATCTTATCGCCCGACCACTTGTACTCTACCGTGCCGCCGAAGCGGACGGTGTAGCTGTCGGCATAGTTGCGGATAAGCCATACGTCGTCAACGTCGAGCCACTTGTCCGGCAGCTCCTGCTGTTCGTTAGCTATGAACTTCTGACGGAAGAGGCCGTATTCGTACAGGAGCGAGTAGCCGGTCGCGGGCAGGCCGCGGGTCGTCATCGCCTCGAGATAGCAGGCGGCAAGACGGCCGAGGCCGCCGTTGCCGAGCGCCGCGTCGGTCTCTATCTCGAAAAATTCGGCGGGATCGAAGCCGAGGTCGCGCAGCGCGTCCTCGATTATGTCGAGCATACCGAGGTTGTAGGCGTTCTTCTCGAGCGAGCGGCCGAGCAGGAACTCGAGCGACAGGTAGTGGACCTGCTTCGCCTCGGTCTTTTCGGTGCGGTTGTCCGCATCGACGAGCCGTGCGGCCATTATATCGCGCATGATGAGCGCGCAGGCCTTGAACACCTGTATCGGCTCCGCCTCGCGCGGCTCACATCCGAAGTTCAGGCGCAGTTTTTCTTTGAGCGCCTCGATAACTTCACTGCGTACTATTTCGTTGGTTGCCATTATGTTCTTCCCCTCTCTTTTCGGAGCGCAAGCCGCTCCGGGCAAAGTCACAAGCTTCTATATTATACAGGATTTTTCAAAAATGTACACACCCTTTCCCGCAAAAAAACAGAAAATTTTTGCGGAAGGCGTGTCGAAAGCCGTCCGGATGCAGATAATGTAATATTTGGCACATATCGGTCGCCCGAACGCGCGAAAAATCTTGCCCCGCAAATTGAACTTGCCCCCTGAATGTGTTATAATGATGTATCCATTCCATAAAGGCTTTTTGAGGTGAAACCCTTGCAGGACATATCAAAGATAAGGAACTTTTCGATAGTGGCGCACATCGACCACGGCAAGAGTACGCTCGCGGACCGTCTGCTCGAGATGTGCGGAGCCGTCGCGGAGCGCGACATGGAGGACCAGCTTCTCGACAACATGGAGCTCGAGCGCGAGCGCGGCATCACGATAAAGGCGCGCGCCGTCCGCCTCAGCTACACCGCGTCGGACGGCGAGACCTACGCCCTCAATCTCATCGACACCCCCGGCCACGTCGACTTCAACTACGAGGTGAGCCGGTCGCTTGTCGCGTGCGAAGGGGCTCTGCTCGTCGTGGACGCTTCGCAGGGCATCGAGGCGCAGACGCTCGCGAACACCTACCTCGCCATAGACGCGGGGCTCGAGGTGCTGCCCGTCATAAACAAGATAGACCTCCCCGCAGCCGACCCCGACCGCGTCGCGCACGAGATTGAGGACGTCATCGGCATCCCCGCGCTCGACGCGCCGCGCGTGAGCGCAAAGACCGGTCTCGGCATGGAGGCGGTGCCGGAGTATATCGTGAATAACATCCCCGCGCCCACGGGCGACCCGTCCGCGCCGCTCCGCTGTCTGATATTCGACAGCCAGTACGACCCGTACAAGGGCGTCATCGTCTACCTCCGCGTGACCGACGGCACCCTCCGCACCGGCGACCGCGTCCTGATGATGCAGTCCGGCGCGGAGTACGACGTAGTGGAGTGCGGCGTCCTCGGCGCGCGGAACCTCGTCCCGACGGGCGAGCTCGGCCCGGGCGAGGTCGGCTACCTCACCGCCTCGATAAAGAACGTGCGCGACTGCGAGGTGGGCGACACCGTCACCCACGCCGACATGCCCGCGCCGGAGGCTCTTCCCGGCTACCGCAAGGTGCAGAGCATGGTCTTCAGCGGCGTTTACCCTGCCGACGGCGCGAAGTATCCCGACCTGCGCGACGCGCTCGAGAAGCTCCGACTCAACGACGCGTCGCTCACCTTCGAGCCGGAGAGTTCGGCGGCGCTCGGCTTCGGTTTCCGCTGCGGATTTCTCGGCCTGCTGCACATGGAGGTCATTCAGGAGCGGCTCGAGCGCGAGTTTTCGCTTGACCTCATCACGACGGCGCCGTCCGTCAGCTACAACATCCACCTCACCGACGGCACCGAGAAAATGATACAGAACCCGCTCGACTTTCCGGACGGCACCACCCTCGACTACGCCGAGGAGCCGTTCGTGAAGGCGAGCATCATCTCCCCGCCGGAGTACACCGGCGCGATAATGGAGCTCTGTCAGGAGCGGCGCGGCGTCTACCGCGACATGACCTATCTCGACGCAACGCGCGTCGAGCTCCACTACGACCTTCCGCTCGGCGAGATAATCTACGACTTCTTCGACGCGCTCAAGAGCCGCACGCGCGGCTACGCCTCGCTCGACTATGAGATAAGCGACTTCCGCAAGAGCGACCTCGTCAAGCTCGACATCCTGCTGAACGGCGACATCATCGACGCGCTCAGCTTCATAGTCCACAAGGACAAGGCGTACCCCCGCGCGCGGAAGATATGCGAAAAACTCAAGGACAACATCCCGCGCCAGCTCTTTGAGATACCGGTCCAGGCGGCGATAGGCGGCAAGATAATCGCGCGAGAGACGGTAAAGGCGCTCCGCAAGGACGTCCTCGCGAAGTGCTACGGCGGCGACATCACCCGCAAGAAGAAGCTCCTCGAGAAGCAGAAGGAGGGCAAGAAGCGCATGCGCACCTTCGGCACGGTCGAAGTGCCGCAGGAGGCGTTCATGGCGGTTCTGAAGCTCGATGAGGACTGACGCCACACGCCGCAGCGGTCCCGGCGCGCCGCTCGGCCTGTACATACACATTCCTTTCTGCCGCCGCAAATGCGCCTACTGCGACTTCTACTCGCTCGAGCGCGCGGACGACGCGGCGCTCATGGACCGCTATCTCGCGGCGCTCCTGCGTCAGATGGAGGAGACTTCCGTCACTATAGCCGACCCGGTGGACAGCGTATACATCGGCGGCGGTACGCCGACCGTCTTCGGCGCGGACAGGCTCGCGGCTTTGCTCGAGCTCATATCACGCCGCTTCGAGCTAACGAAGCGCGCCGAGATAACCTGCGAGGCAAATCCCGAGTCCTCCGACAAAAAGCTCCTCAAACGCCTGAGGAAGGCCGGGGTGAACCGCGTGTCCTTCGGCGTTCAGAGCGCGTGCGACGCGGAGCTGAAAGCGCTCGGGCGGCTGCACGACTTCGAGGGCGCGAAGGCCGCCGTCGAGGCGGCGCGGAGCGCCGGGATAGAGAACATCAGCATCGACCTCATGTACGGCATAGAGGGTCAGACGCAGGAGAGCTGGGCGAGGACGCTCGGCGCGGCGGCCGCCCTCGAACCGCGCCACATCTCGGCCTACGGGCTGAAGGTGGAGCCCGGCACGCCGCTTGCCCGCCGCGCGGGCGTCGGGGAGGTCTTCCTCCCGTCGGACGACGCGCAGGCCGATATGTACGAGACCGCCTGCCGCGTCCTCGCGCTCGCGGGCTACCGCCACTACGAGATATCCAACTGGGCAAAGCCGGGATACGAGAGCCGCCACAACCTCCGTTACTGGCGGCTCGAGCCGTACTGCGGCTTCGGCGCCGCCGCGCATTCGGACTGCTTCGGCGTCCGCAGCGCCGCGCCGCGCGACATCATGCGCTACATAGAAGCTGTCGAATCGGGCGGCGAGGTCTTTGAGGACTACGACCGCATCCCCGACTCGGAGCGCGCGTTCGAGTACGTTATGCTCGGCCTCCGCACCTCGGACGGCATCTCGAAGCGCCGCCTCACAAACGTCTACCGCCTCGACCCCGACTCCGCAAAGGACGAGCTTGAAGCGCTCGCGCAGGCGGGGCTCGTCGAGGACCTGCCGGACTCCGTCCGGCTCACCGAAAAGGGCTTCCTGCTCTCGAACACGCTTATCCTGCGGATATTCGACAGCCTGAAGCCGATACGCAGTCCGTTTGCAAAGGAGCAGAGATGACTACCCCCGACCCCCGCAAATACGCCGGCGCGACCGAACAGGAGGTCTCCCCGGAAAATACCGAAGTCACGTCCGCCGAGGCGGTCTCCGTCCTCGCGGAGGACTCTGCGCGCCCCGGCGCGGCCGCGGAAGCGGTCTCCTCGCCGGAAGCTCCGTCCGAGGAGAAATCCCGGCGGTCTTTCTTCCGCCGGTCCCCGAACGTCCGCCGCTTTGCGGAGGCGCTTCTGATACTCGGCGCGGCTATGCTCACGGCGGCCGTGATGAGCCGCTATCCCGAGTGGATATCGGCGCGCTACGTCCGCTTTTCCCGCGCGGCGCAGCATGTCCTCGGCTCGATATTCGGCATATTCCCGTTTTCGTTTGTCGAGCTTCTGCTGTACGCCGCCCTGCTCGCCGTCCCGTGCGGCGCCGTGGCGCTGATAGTCCTTGCAAAGAATTGCGGAGGCGGCGTGAAGCGTCTCGCGCGCTGGCTCTCGCATACCTCCCGCATAGCGGCCTCGATGCTCGCGGTGTTCATACTCACTTGGGGCGTCAACTACTACTCGGCGGGGCTCGGGTACTCCCTCGGGCTCGACGTCCACGAGCGCCCGGCGGAGACGCTCCGCGCCGCGCTCGAGGAGATAACGCTCGACCTCGCGGCGGCGGAGTCGGAGCTTCCGAAGGACGCGGGCGGCGAGATAGTCTGGCCGTCCTTCTCGGAGCAGAGCGACATCGCGCGCGGGGCATGGCGGGAGCTTGCCGAGTCCGAGCCGTACTTTGCGGGAGCGTCCCCCGTCCGCGTGAAGCCGGTCGCGGCGAGCCGCGCGCTCAGCTATATGGGGCTTACCGGCATCTTCGTCGCCTTCACCGGCGAGGCGAACGTGAACCGCGACTTTCGCGACTCCGGACGGATATTCACGATGGCGCACGAGCTCGCTCACTCGCTCGGATGCGCCGCCGAGAACGAGGCAAACTTCGCCGCCTACCTCGCCTGCCGGGGAAGCTCCTCTCCCTACGCCCGTTACTCCGGGCTGCTCGCGGCGTTCGTGTACTGCTACAATCAGCTCGTCGAGGTCGACCGCGAGGCGGCGTTCGATTGCTGGTACATGCTCCCGGAGAGCGTAGTGGACGAGCTGCACGCGCGGAACGCGTACTGGCAGAGCTTCGAGGGGGAGATAAAGAAGGCCGCCACCGCCGTCAACGACGGCTATCTCAAGACGATGGCGCAGCCCTCCGGCGTGAAGAGCTACGGCGAGGTCGTCGACCTCATCCTCGCGGACTACGACGCGCACCACTGACCGTCCGCCGGCGGGTGCGCGGGCTGCTTCCGATTCGATTTGCTACTAACCGCCGTCCGAACGGCGCAAGAAAGGAAGGGAATTCTATGGACTTTTTCAAAAATCCGAAGAAGGCGAGCTTCTACAACGGCAACTGGATGTACGAGCCGGGCATCGTCCCGACCTTTGCCGAGAGCGTCGCGACCCACACGTTTGAGGGCGGCGCGCTCACCCTCTTCACCTCGCCCTCGCCGAACGCCTCGCGCGGCGGCCTCGGCGGGCCGATGCTCACGGTAAAGCTCACCTCGCCGGCAAGGAACGTCATCGGCGTCGAGGTCACCCACTTCCGGGGCGAGGCGAAGCGCGGCCCCGACTTCGAGCTCGGCGGCGAGCAGACCTCCCCCGAACTCCGCGAGGAGGAAAACCTTCTCGTCTATCGCACGGGCGAGCTCGAGGCAAGGATAGTCCGCCACGGCGGGTACATGGGCTGGAACATGGAATTTGTCGGCGGCGGAAAGCCGCTCACCTCCTCCGCCGCGCGGAGCGCGGCCTACTTCTACGACAGCAAAAGCGGCGCGGGTTACACCTCCCAGCAGCTTGAAATAGGCGTCGGCGAGTGCATATACGGCCTCGGCGAACGCTTCGGCCCGCTAGTGAAGAACGGTCAGTCGGTCGACATGTGGCAGGCGGACGGCGGCACCGGCTCGGAGCAGGCGTACAAGAACGTCCCGTTCTACCTCTCAAACAGAGGCTACGGCGTGTTTGTCGACTCCCCCGCCGACATCAACTTCGAGGTCGGCACGGTGAAGGTCGAGCGGGTCATGTTCACGGCGGAGAGTGAGACGCTCCGCTACTTCGTGATGTACGGCGCGAAGCCCGCCGACGTGCTCGAGCGATATACGCTGCTCACCGGACGTCCCGCGCTCCCGCCCGCGTGGAGCTTCGGGCTGTGGCTCTCGACCTCCTTTACCACCGACTACGACGAAGCGACCGCCACCTCCTTCATCGACGGCATGGCCGAGCGGGACATTCCGCTCTCGGTCTTCCACTTCGACTGCTTCTGGATGCGCGGCAACCACTGGACCGACTTCGTGTGGGATCCGGAGATGTTTCCCGACCCCGAAGGCATGCTCCGCCGCTACCACGAGAAGGGCCTGAAGATATGCGTCTGGATAAACCCGTACATCGCCCAGCAGTCCCGCCTGTTTGACGAGGGCATGGCGAACGGTTACCTCCTGAAGAAGGAGGACGGCTCGGTCTGGCAGACCGACCTCTGGCAGAGCGGCATGGGCATAGTCGACTTCACGAATCCCGCCGCCTGCGAGTGGTACGCGGGCTACCTCCGCGAGATGATGCGGATGGGCGTCGACTGCTTCAAGACCGACTTCGGCGAGCGCATACCCGTGAAAGGCGTGAAGTGGTACGACGGGAGCGACCCCGTCCGTATGCACAACTACTACACCGAGCTGTATAACCGCACCGTCTTCCGCGCGATAGAGAGCGAGCGCGGCATCGGCGAGGCGGTCGTGTTCGCCCGCTCCGGGACCGCCGGGACGCAGAAGTACCCCGTCCACTGGGGCGGCGACAACGCCGGCAACTACCCCTCGATGGCGGAGACCCTGCGCGCGGGACTGTCGCTCGCGGTGTCCGGCTACGGCTTCTGGAGCCACGACATCGGCGGCTTCGAGGCCACGGCGCCCGCCGACCTCTACAAGCGCTGGTGCGCCTTCGGACTGCTCTCGAGCCACTCCCGCCTGCACGGCTCGTCGAGTTACCGCGTGCCGTGGAGCTTTGACGAGGAGGCGAGCACGGTGCTCCGCCGCTTCGTCCGCCTCAAGAACAGCCTCATGCCCTACATCTACGAGCACGCGATAGAGGCGCACGAGACCGGCGTGCCGGTCATCCGTCCGATGGCGTTCGAGTTCCCGGACGACCCCGCCTGCGCCTACCTCGACCGGCAGTACATGCTCGGGCACGACCTTCTCGTCGCGCCGGTGTTCAGCCCGGACGGCACGGCGGAGTTCTACGTCCCGCAGGGCAAGTGGCGGAGCCTCCTCGACGGGAAGAAGTACGAGGGCGGCAGATGGTACAAAGAGACCTTCGACTACTTCTCCCTGCCGCTGCTCGTCCGTCCCGGCGCGGTGATACCGGTCGGCAGCACCGAGACCCGCCCGGACTACGACTACACCGACTCACTCACGCTCATAATAAACCTCCCCGGGGATGGCGCGGCGTCCCGCGAGATACCGAACGTCACCGGCGTCCGCGACGCGCTCGTCACCGTCACGCGCGAGGGCGGCAAATTCACCGTCTCCGCGACAAAGCCGCTCGCGGGTCTTGCGGCGGAAATCGACGGCGTGAAATATCCGTGCGAAGGACTTACAACGACGATAGATCTGTAAAATATGAAACCAGAAGGGGACGGCGAAAGCCGTCCCCTTCCTGTTGTCTTTTTCGAAAGTCTGCGCTCATTCCTCCGCGGCCTCGACCGCGTCGCGCATGGCGGCGGCGGCGCTCTCCGCCGAGTGGATTATCGACATCACGGAGTTTGCCGCCTGTGGCCAGTTCTTTACGAGCAGATCGTGCGAGAGCGGGTCGAGCTGCGCTTCGCGGCGGTCAAGCTCCGCCTCAAGCGAGCTCAAAGCCATCTGCATTCTCGCCGCTATGACCCGGCGCGACTCCCGCCTGTCGAGCGCGAAAAATCTGTCCGGCTCGCTGCCGCAGTGTTCGTATATCTCGCGGAAGATGCCGTACACCGTCGAGGCAAGGACGTTGTAGCAGCCGCCGAGCAGCGCCTGACTGCCGGTCTTGCCGACAATGTCGAAAAGGACGCTCATGGCGTTTGAGAGCACCTTCTTCGAGAACATCGCCGCCGCCGAGCCGCGCAGACGGTTGTCGCTCGCGGCGCTGACGTCGAAATACTCGGTCGGGTCGACGTCCGACCCGTCGCGCGACTGCGTCCTGCCGAGCAGGAAGTCCGCGCTCACGCCGTAGTAGTCGGCGGCGAGCGCGACAAACCTCAGCCCCGGCTCGCGCAGTCCGCGCTCGTAGTGGCTGAGCAGCGCCTGGGAAACTCCCAGCTCCGCCGCCGCGTCCTTCTGGCTCACGCCCTTTTCCTTGCGCAGCAGCGAAAGCGTGCGCGGAAAATCCGTATTCTGTACCGACAAATCCCCCAACTCCCTATCCCTCATTTATGCGCATACGCGCCACGGCGCGCGGCGACGCGGCGGCCTCCGCTGCCTCGCCCGTCCGGCACAACAGTACGTTTATTATAAATCCGTTTCAACGATTTGTAAAGGACAAAATCCGCCTCATTCAGACGGAATTTTAGTCCTTGTGTTGTCCTGCCGCGTGTGATACAATATAGACAAGGTATGCGGACGGTTCCGCATAAATTCCGACAAAGACGAAAGGAAGCTGTAAATATGGAACAGATGAAGGTTTTGGTAGAGGGCTCCGCCCGTCACGTACACGTCACCACCGAGGATCTCGCAAAGCTGTTCGGCGAGGGCTACGAGCTCCACTTCAAGCGCGCGCTTAGCCAGCCCGGCCAGTTCCTCTCCGAGGAGAAGGTCACTCTCGAGGGTCCGCGCGGCAAAATAGAGCGCGTCTCGATACTCGGCCCCGTCCGCAAGGCTTCGCAGGTCGAAGTAAGCTTTACCGACGCGCGCGCGCTCGGTGTCACCCCGCCCGTCCGTGAGAGCGGCGACCTCGCCGGCTCCGCACCGATAAAGGTCATCGGCCCGAACGGCTCGATAGACCTCCCGGAGGGCTGCATAGTCGCCAAGCGCCACATACATATGACCCCCGAGGACGCCGAGAAGTACGGCTTTGCGGATAAGGAGACCGTCTGCGTCCGCGTCGAGGGTGAGCGTGCGCTCGTGTTTGACGAGGTCGTCATCCGCGTGAGCCCCAGCTTCAGCCTCGCCATGCACATCGACTTTGACGAGGGCAACGCCTGCTGCCTCGGAAGCGAGACCTACGGCACCGTCATAAAGAAGTAACACGGCGGCACAGGTACTCAGCGGAAATATAAAGATTTTTGGAGGTGTCGGTATGGCGGAAAACACATCCCGACGTAAGAAGGATTCGGCCGCGCCCGAAAAGGCGGCCGCAAAGCAAACAGCAAAAAAGCCTGCCGAAAAGCCGGCAAAGAAGCCTGCGGATAAGAGCCGCGCGGCGCTTCGCCGCGAGCTCGGCGACCACATCTACCTCTTCCACGAGGGGAGCGAGTGCGCCGCCTACGAGTGGCTCGGCGCGCATCCGCACACCGAGCGCGGCGCGGAGGGGTACATATTCCGCGTCTGGGCGCCGAACGCCGTGAGCGTCTCTGTGATAGGCAGCTTCAACGAGTGGGACCGCACGGCGCATCCCATGAAGCGCACGAAGGAGGATCCCGAGGTCTGGGAGACCTTTGTGCCCGGCGCGCAGACCTACGACGCATATAAGTTCTCGATAGAGACAAAGCGCGGGGACGTGATAGACAAGTGCGACCCCTACGCCTTCCACGCCGAGACCCGCCCCGCGAACGCTTCCAAGCTCTATCCGATAGACGGCTGCCACAAGTGGGGCGACGGCGCGTGGATGAAGAAGCGCGCCTCCTCCAACCTCCTTGACCGGCCGATGAGCATCTACGAGATGCACCTCGGCTCCTGGAAGAAGGTCTCCCCCGGCGCGGACGGACAGTTCTACAGCTACGGCATGATCGCGGACGACCTCATCCCCTACCTCAAGGAGACCGGCTTCACGCACGTCGAGTTCATGCCCGTCATGGAGCACCCGCTTGACGCGAGCTGGGGCTATCAGGTCACCGGCTACTTCGCCGCGACGAGCCGCTTCGGCACCCCCGCCGACCTCATGGACCTCATCGACAGGCTCCACCGGGCGGGCATCGGCGTCATCCTCGACTGGGTGCCGGCGCATTTCCCGCGCGACGGCCACGGCCTTGTCGACTTCGACGGCACCGGACTGTACGAGGGCGAGGACGTTCAAATGCGCGAGCACCCCGACTGGGGCACCCGCATCTTCGACTACGGGCGCAGCGAGGTCCGCTCCTTCCTGCTCTCGAGCGCCGACTTCTGGCTTAATTGCTTCCACGCCGACGGGCTCCGTCTTGACGCGGTGGCGAGTATGCTCTACCTCGACTACGGCCGCCGGGACGGTCAGTGGAAGGCCAACAAGTACGGCGGCAACGAGAACCTCGAGGCGGTCTCGATGCTCCGCAAGCTCTCGGAGGTCATGTTCGCGCGCCACCCCGACGTGGCGCTGATAGCCGAGGAGTCGACCGCGTGGCCGATGGTCACCAAGCCCCCGCACGACGGCGGTCTCGGCTTCAACCTCAAGTGGAACATGGGCTGGATGAACGACATGATGCATTACGCCGCTCTCGACCCGTACTTCCGCCAGTTCAACCACAAGGACATCACATTCTCGTTCATGTACGCCTTCAGCGAGAATTTCCTGCTGCCGGTGTCGCACGACGAGGTCGTCCACGGAAAGCGCTCCCTGCTTGACAAGATGCCCGGAGAGTACGAGCAGAAGTTCGCGGGCGTCCGCGCGTTCCTGCTCTACATGTTCGCGCACCCCGGCAAGAAGCTGCTCTTCATGGGTCAGGAGTTCGGACAGTTCATCGAGTGGAACTTCGAGAACGGGCTCGACTGGCTGCTGCTCGACTTTGACCGCCACGCGAAGCTGAAGAACTTCGTCTCGGCGCTGAACGCCTTCTACAAGGCGCACCCCGCGATGTGGGAGATCGACTTCTCGTGGGACGGCTTCGAGTGGATCTGCCACGACGACTTCCAGGCGAACACCGTCTCCTTCATCCGCCGCGACAGGGACGGCCGCGAGCTCATCTTCGTGATAAACTTCTCACCGATGGAGCGGGACGGCTACCGCGTCGGCGTTCAGGACAGCGGCGTCTACACCGAGGTCTTCAACACCGACCGCGAGGAGTTCGGCGGCGACGGGGCGCACATCAACTCCGAGCCGATATACTCCTCCTCCGCGCCCTGCCACGAGCGCGAGCATTCGCTCGAGATAAAGCTCCCGCCGCTCGGCGGCGTCGTGCTGAAGCTCGACCGGAAGCTAAAGAAGGACAAAAAGTAAAACTTCGCGGGAAATCGTGCGGGCTTCGCCCGCAACCTATTTCCCGCGAGTCCGCCGGACAGAGCGGAGCTCTGCCGTCGGCAAACGCTCCGCTTCGCAATTCCCACGCGGTCGTCGACCGCGTGGGAACCTTTCTATTGAAATGCTCGCCGGAAATGAATTCCGGCTGCGCGAAGTTGGCGGCAAAGCCGCCAACTTCAACCGCTGCGAACCGCGAGGGCGCGAATCAATTCCCTATCCAACATTTTACAGCCCTCGCTCGCAATATTCGCTTTGCGAATATTGACCGACATTGGGCTAATGAAAAGGCGGAACCGCCTTCGGCACCCTCCGGCTCGTGCAATGTAGGGCATTCGGCGCTTTGCGCCGAATGCCGATACGTCCGGTAGAGGGTTGATTGCAGTATATCCCGAGGGGCGCATTCTCTGCGAGGCTTTTGCCATAAGACTATAAGACAAACAGGCGTCCCTGCCGTCGGCAGGGACGCCTGTTTTGTGTTTGTGTGGAAGGTTTATTCCGCGAGGCCGTCCGCTATCCACTCGGTCACCTTGTCCACCGCGAGCTGATGGCAGGAGCCGATGTTGTCGTTCGGGCCGAGGTGCATCGTTGTCACGACTTCGAGGTTGCGGAAGCCCTTGTTGTCCTCGTCGGTGAGCGGTTCACCGCTCTTTATCTTCTCGCCGAGGTGACGGAAGAACGCGGCGTCCTTCCCGTAGAGCGTGCAGACCGAGATGTTCGGGATGTTTCTCGCAGCAAATCTGTTGTCGTCCCCGTTCGGCAGGAAGCCCACGACGTTCACGCCATGCTTCTCTATCACTTTTTCGTCAAGGACGCCGCCGAACGCAGGATTACCAAGGTTGCCCTTGTCCGAAACCGTCACGATGTCTCCCCAGCCGCACATGTCGAGGTTTATCATCGCCGCTATGTTCTCCTGCCCGACGGTGTCCATATAGGCGTCGCTGCCGTGATCCATCACTTCCTCGCGGTCAAAGAATACGAAGTCTATGCTGCGCTTCGTGCCCTTCAGCCGCTCTATCAGGTGAAGGAGGACACTGCACCCGCTCGCATCGTCATTGGAGCCGGTGCTGTTCTCGACGCTGTCGTGGTGCGCACCTATGACGAGCCTCGCCGGGGACGGGTTGAAGGAAACGACGATGTTTGTCACGTCGTGTTCCCCGATATGGACGTCTTGCATGGTGTATTTCACGCCGATTTCTCCCAGTATATCCTTGATAGCCTGCTTCCGCTTCGACTGATCCGCGCTCGCTATTCGTTCTATGTACTTCATGTTTCCTTTCCTCCGGTTTGCAATAGTTGTGGCCATGTTGGAATTGTATCATATTCGATGGATAAGCGCAAGACTGTCTCAAACGGCGTGGCGCGCCGCTTGGACAGCCTTGCGCTTTGGCGTTCTTCCCTACTCGACCCCGCGCCCGGCGGCGGGCGACGCATCCGGGACGTACCTCACTATCTCCTCAACGGAACAGTCGAGCATCCGGCACAGGTCGTCAAGCGTGTTCGTCGAAACCGACATGTTCTTCCGCAGACGCTGCACCGTGCTGCCGCTCATCCCAAGCTTGAACCTGAGCGTATAGGTTGAGAAGCCCTTCTTTGTCATCGTGTCCCAAAGCGGGTCGTAAACAATCATAGCGCACCTTCCCAAACGACGCAGTCGCGTCGTTTGGGAGCCCTTTCGGTTGAAATGCTCGGCGGAAATGAATTCCGCCTGCGCGAAGTTGCTTGCCTGCGGCAAGCAACTTCAACCGCGCGAACGGGCGCGGACATATTCTTATTATGCTCGATATAATAGGCATAGACTATGCTCTAATATTGGGCATATATCGGGAGGCTGATATGATTACCTGCGTATTTTCGGGACATCGGGAGGTGCTCATTCCCGGCATAGAAATGAGATTGGCGGACGAGATTGAACGGCTGTTGCAAACAGACAACAAGTTTTTATTTCTGAGCGGCGGTATGGGACAGTTCGATGAAATGGCAAGTGCCGCCGTGCGCGCGGCCAAACGACGCCACCCGGACATAGACATCACCCTGACGCTGGTTCTTCCATACCCCTCAAACCGCTTGAACGCCGACAGAGAATACTACGAAGCCCTTTTCGATGGGATCATAATACCGTCGACATCAGACGCCGCTCACCGCAAGGCGGCAATCGGATTGAGAAATCGGTGGATGGTCAATCAGTCGGATATCGTTCTCGCTTGCGTCTACAGAAACTTCGGCGGCGCGTGGGATACGGTAAATTATGCGCGGAGGCTGGGAAAGCCAGTCATCAATCTGGCAAACTAAAAGCGAGGTGAGGTTTTGCCATTTCTCTGCCGTCGTTTGCAAATTCTTTTTGTCGAATTTGCAGAAAAGTATCGACAAGGGCAGAGGAATATGGTATAATTTAACCAATGTGGGGGCTGAGCCTCTTTTGGCGGCGCCGCAAAGGCGGCGGAGTCCCCTTCTGACAGATAAAAGGAGGTATAAGCATGGGTCAGGGCAAGGAATGTGTGGCAATGATCCTCGCGGGCGGACAGGGCTCGCGCCTGTATGTGCTTACGACTAAGGTGGCAAAGCCCGCCGTGCCGTTCGGCGGAAAGTACAGGATAATCGACTTTCCCCTTTCCAACTGCACCAATTCCGACATAGACACCGTCGGCGTGCTCACGCAGTATCGCCCGCAGGAGCTGAACGCATACATAGGCAACGGCCAGCCGTGGGACCTCGACCGTGAAAACGGCGGCGTCCACGTCCTCCAGCCGTACATGACCGGCTCCACCGGCGAGTGGTACAAGGGTACCGCGAACGCCATCTATCAGAATATGGACTTCATCGAGCAGTACGACCCGAAGTATGTCGTCATCCTCGGCGGGGACCATATATACAGGATGGACTACTCCAAGATGCTCGACCAGCACAAGAGCCACAACGCGGCGGCCACCATCGCCGTGCTCGAGGTCGAGTGGGAGGAGGCGAGCCGCTTCGGCATCATGAGCGTCGATGAGAACGACAATATCATCGAGTTTGCCGAAAAGCCGAAGGAGCCGAAGTCGAACCTCGCCTCGATGGGCATATATATATTCACGTGGGAGAAGCTCCGCGACTATCTCACGCGCGACGAGGCTGACCCGAACTCCAAGAACGACTTCGGCGGAGACATCATCCCCGCGATGATAGCCGCCGGAGAGACCGTCGTCGCGCACCGCTTCGACGGCTACTGGAAGGACGTCGGCACGATAAACAGCCTGTGGGACGCGAACATGGATATGCTCATAAATCCCCAGCTTGACGCGTTCGGCGCGAACTGGAAGATATACACCCGCAACCCCACCGCCCCGCCGCACTACATCTCGCGCGAGGCGCACGTCGAGCATTCGATAATCCCCGAGGGCTGTGAGATATACGGCCGCGTCGAAAACTCGGTGCTTTTCCACAGCGTCACGGTCGAGAAGGACGCGGTCGTGCGCTACTCGGCGGTCATGCCGGGCGCCGTCATAGACGAGGGCGCGGTGGTCGAATACGCCATCGTCGCGGAGGGCGCGCACATCCACGCCGGAGCGCACGTCGGCGGCGACCCGCAGTCGGTCGACCCGGACAAGTGGGGCATCGCGGTCATCGCCGCGGACGTGAACATCGGCGAGAACGCCGCCGTGCCCGCAGGCAAGATGATAGACAGCGACATCGAGGCAAAGGAGGGCAAGTAAGATGAAAAATCTCCACGGTATAATCTTCGGATACGTAGGCGACGCGGGGCTCGGCGAGCTTGGCGAGACCCGTACCGCACCGTCCATACCCTTCGGCTCACGCTACCGCATAATCGACTTCATTCTCTCCGCCATGACCAACGCCGGCATCACCGACATCGGCGTCGTGCTCGAGGAGAGGTATCAGTCGCTGCTCGACCACCTCGGCTCGGGCAAGACGTGGGACCTTGTGCGCAAGCGCGGCGGCCTCAAGCTGCTGCCCCCGTTCGGCATGGGTCACACACACTCGAGCGCCGCATACCTCGGCCATATAGACGCGCTCGACAACATCCGCACCTATCTTGCTAGGATACGCGAGGACTACATCGTCCTTGCGGACGCGATGCTCGTGTCGAGCTTCGACCTCTCGAAGGCATACGAGTACCACCTCTCCACCGGCGCGGATATCACCTGCATCTGCGCGGCGGACGACAGGTTCCTCCAGCCTCGCGTCCGCTTCACGCTCGATGATACTGGGCGCGCTGTGGACGTCAAGAAGGGTGCAAAGAACGGCGAAGGATATGTCGGCGTCGGCGTATACATCCTCTCGCGCGAGCTTCTGCTGAAGCTTGTGGACGAATGCGTCGCGCACGCGCAGTACAGCTTTACCGACGGAGTGCTCCTCGCGCGGCACGACACACTGAAGATAATGGGCTACGTCGTGCATGACTTTGTCGCGCGGCCGGACACCACCCGCCTCTACTATGACACGAGCATGGAGCTCTTTAGGCGCGAGGTCCGCCGCGACCTCTTCCCCGCCGACCGCCCGGTCCTCACGAAGGTGCTCGACGAGGCGCCCACCTACTACTCCTCCGACGTGAACGTGAGCAACTGCCTCGTCTCGGACGGGTGCTACATCGAGGGCGACCTCGAGAACTGCATCATCTTCCGGGGCGTCAAGATAGGCAAGGGCGCGAAGCTGCGCGGCTGCATACTCATGCAGAACGCCGTCGTGTGCGAGGGCGCGGAGCTCACCTGCGTCATCGCCGATAAGGACACCGAGATAGCCGCCGGCCGCATGCTCACGGGTCACGAGAGCTATCCCATCATAATCGCCAAGGGCTCCAAGGTGTAAAAAACCGTCCCACGGCGCTTTCCCGCTTTCTCGGCTGCGCCGTCAGCCTTCAATACTTTCAAGGAAAGGAGCAATTCTATATGAAAGTTCTGTTTATCACCTCCGAAGCCGCTCCGTTTGCAAAGAGCGGCGGACTCGGAGACGTCGCTGGTTCGCTTCCCGAAGCGCTGAACATGCCCGGCTGCTCCTGCCGCGTCGTCATGCCCCTCTACGGCTCGATAAAGGAGGAGTGGCGCAAGCAGATGACCTACGAGAAGAACTTCTACGTCACCCTCGGCTGGCGCAAGGTCTACTGCGGCATCTTCACGCTGAAGTACCGCAACACCGTCTTCTATTTCCTCGACAACGAGTACTACTTCAAGCGCGAGAGCCTCTACGGCCACTTTGACGACGGCGAGCGCTTCGCATTCTTCAGCCGCGCCGCCGCCGAGCTGCTCTGGCAGATAGACTGGCGGCCGGACATCCTCCACTGCAACGACTGGCAGACCGCGCTCGTGCCGATATACCTCCACGACATGATGGGCATGGACGGCTCGCTCGCCGATATCAAGACGCTGTTCACCATCCACAACATCGAGTATCAGGGTCGCTACGGACGCGAGCTTCTCACCGACCTCTTCGGTCTCAACGAGGGCTGGTACACCTCCGGCAGGCTTGAGTATGACCACGACATCCTTCTGATGAAGGGCGCCATGCTCACCGCGGACGCGGTCAGCACAGTCTCGCCGACCTACGCCGAGGAGCTGCGCTATCCCTACTACGCATACGGTCTCGACGGCGTCGTGAACGTCATACGCGACCGCTTCACCGGCATCCTCAACGGCATCGACATGGAGTCCTACGACCCCGAGACCGACGCCGCCATCGCGAAAAACTACACCGCAAAGGACATCTCGGGCAAGGCCGTCTGCAAGGCGGAGCTTCAGCAGTCGCTCGGCCTCGCGGTCGAGCCGGACACGCCGATAGTCGCATGTGTCGGACGGCTCGTCGCACACAAGGGCATGGATCTCGTCCTCGCGCGGATGGACGCCATCATGAGCCTCGGCGTGCAGTTCGTCATACTCGGAACGGGTGAGCAGGGCTACGAGCAGTTCTTCTCGAGCGCGGCGCAGCGCTATCCCGGCCGCATCGCGAGCTGCATCACCTTCTCGGAGAGCCTCGCGCGGCGGATATACTCCGGCGCGGACATCTTCCTCATGCCCTCGCAGAAGGAGCCGTGCGGTCTCTCGCAGATGATAGCCATGCGCTACGGCACAATCCCGGTCGTCCGCGAGACCGGCGGCCTCAAGGACACCGTCGAGCCGTACAACGAGTTCGAGGGCACCGGCGCGGGCTTCACGTTCGCAAACTACAACGCGGACGAGATGGTCCACGTCCTGTGGCTCGCAACTCAGCTCTACCGTGACAACCGTCCCGAGTGGGAGAAGATGATGCTGCGCGACCTCGGCCGCGACTTCAGCTGGACGAAGAGCGCGCTCGAGTACCGCAAGCTCTACCGCGACATCACAGGCAAGCGCTGAGCGCGGCAAAACTCAAAAACGAGAAGGCGGAGAGGGAATATCCCTCTCCGCTTACGTCTGCCAAAAAGTTCTGACGAACTTTTTGACAGACTTTGCGGGGGCTGTGCGCCCCTCCCCAATCCGTGGGCGAAGCCCACAACCCTCCAGCGGGGAAGCCCCGCAGGAATCTGCGGGGCGAGACCCCGCGACCTGAAGTGAGGCAGAGCCTCACGGGTACTTTGCGGGGATTGCATCCCCACTCCTCTAGCGGGGAAGCCCCGCGGGCATTCGCGGGGCGAGACCCCGCGTCCCTAGGTAGAGCAGAGCTCTACCGACACTTTGCGGGGGCTCTGCCCCCGCACCCCCGGCGGGGCTGTGCCGCCCTGCACGGTTTCGTGAAGAAAGTGTTGGGCATTGTCCGCGAAGCGGACAATGCTAGTGCGGGCTGTAGAATGTATCTATGCGGAAAAGGTTCAAGCCTGCACGCGTTACATTTTTGCTCGCGCAAAAAGTAGCCAAAAAGCGCGCTTAAGGGAGAGGGCTTCGCCCTCTCCCTTAATAATCCCTCTCCTGAATACGACACAACACCATTACCCCCAGAGTATGACGATACTCTGTATCCAACAAATCTATCATCCGACCGGGTGAGTTTCTGGGGGAAGAATATCCGACTTTCCCACTGTCGTCGACGACATCGAACAGTTCCTGCGTAGTAGATACAAAAAGTCCGCTCCTACGCTTAAACTATAAGCGTAATGCAGATGCTTTCCCAAGAAAACGTAACTTTCGGTTCTAATCGAGAATATGAGCGGGGAAGCTTGTACTAAGCTACGGACGGACGTCCCGCGTGGCAGAGACCTTCCGGTCAAAGGAAAGAGGGGTACAAAGGGGAGAAAACAAAGTTTTCTCCCCTTTGTGTGCTTTTTGGTTACTTTTTGCACAAGCAAAAAGTAACGCAGGGTGCGGGGGCGCAGCCCCCGCAAAGTAGTGGTGAGGCTCAGCCTCACTTAGGGACGCGGGGTCGCCCCGCGTATGCTCGCGGGGCTTCCCCGCTGGAAGGGTGTGGGCTCTGCCCACTCGGGACGCGGAGTCTCGCCCCTCGAATGCTCGCGGGGCTTCCCCGCTAGAGGGGTGGGGATGCAATCCCCGCAAAGTGCCGGTGAGGCTTTGCCTCACTTAGGGACGCGGGGCTTCCCCGCTAGATGGGTGTGGGCTCTGCCCGCTTGCTCGCGGTACTTCCCCGCTAGATGGGAGTGGGCTTTGCCCGCGAAGCGGGCAAAGCCCAAGAGGGGCGAATGTGGTCAGATGCGGAATATGTCGATGCGCTCGAATTAGCCACGAACACATTTCGCGTCGAGATTACTTTACTACTATCACCCGCACCTTGCCGTTTGCCGTGTACACGTCAAACTTGTCGCTCTGCGCGCGGGCGGCGCTCACCATCTGAGCTACGCTCCCGCCGAAGTCACTCGGCGACATAAAGCTGCCTACGCTCTCAATGAACACCTGCACGCCAGGCGCTATCGGCACGCGCTTTCCGTCGAGCATCACCGCCGACGAACCGTCGAAGCCGGCGCGGCCGACCTCGTACTTCTCCTCGAGAGGCTTCGCCTCCAGCATACGCTCGTCCGTCCTGCCGGCGGCGCTCGTGTAGCTTCCTTTCAGAACGCCCGCCCAGATGTAATAGTAATTCTGCTCACCCACGCTCTCGCGCAGTCCGGCGGGCATTTGAAGCGACGGACGCGCCGGAGCCTCGGTACTGCCGTTGGCGTTGTCAAGCGTTATCTCCCGCTCGGTAGTCATGACCTCGGTGCTGCCGACAAATCCTACCGATACGGACTCCGTCCTGTAACTCATCCTGCCGTACTCGTAGCGGTCGCCGGTCACGTCTCCGAATATGACGAGGTTCGCGCTGCCGTCCGAGTTGCGCCCGACGTGGACTATATCCTTCGCCGCGACGGTGTCCGCCGTGATGTCCGAGCGGGATATACGCACCGGCAGGACGCCCGCTGCCGCGCGCTCGTACAGCGCGCAGTCGGGTGCGAGCGCTTCGCCGCCGAGGGTCATCTTCTCAAGGTCGAGATCCTTGTCCGGCGCGCTGTTCCTCACGGCGGACGCCTTCGGCGCGCCCTTTCCGTCGACCGAGACCTCAACGAGTTCGCCCGTCTCTGTCTTTTCGAGCGTCATCGACACCTCCGGCCCGCCGACAAACTGCACCGAGCTGCCGGTGTACATCCCGACCGCGCGGCTCCCGTCGGGATCCTTGGCTCCGGCGATGCGCCCGTCCGCCGCAAAGAGCAGGCAGAGGCGGGCGTTCGGCTTGAACGCCGCGACGCTCTCCTTCGCGCAGGGCGCGAGAGGAATCATCTCTCCGTAAACGCGTATGCTGTTCGGCGCGGCGCTGTTCGGGACGGCGTAGGTGTAGACCGCGTTCAGCTTGAAGTCGCTCACTACAACGGCTCCGCCCGGAACGTAGCTCAGCACGTCGTATTCCGAAAGCGCGGAGAACTCAGTCTCCGCGCCGTTCTTGTATATCCTGACCCCGCTCGGCGCTCCGAGCGCCGCGAGGACCGTGCTCTGCGTGTCCCCCGGCTCGTATACCGCGACCGCGGCCTCACCGTACAGGGCGACGACGCTCGTCACCCTGCCACGGCTGTCCATCTCGAGCCGCAGCGTGTCGCCGTAGCTCAAATCGTCGCGTATGGCGCCGAAGGTCGTGGCCCCGGCGTCCTCGCCGTCCTTATTCGCGTAGGCGGCGGTGTCCGCCGTGACCTTGTACACCGTCCCGTCCACCGCCGTGACCTCGTCGCCGGAGTAGTAGGCGAAGGTTATCGTCACAGAACTGCCGCTCTCCTCGAGAGCTTCGGCACGGAGTATCGTGCCGCCGTCCTTAGAGAGCGTCACCTTATAGCGCCTGCCGACGTCGTCCCGCACGAGACCCGCGGCGTTCGCAAACGTCCCCGTATAGCCGTACAGCGAGACGCCGTCCGCGCTCACATCGGCTATGACGGCGGAAGCAATCGTCTCTCCGATGAGCCCGTCGATAATGTGCGTTCCGTCCGCCTTGGCGGCGAAGAGGGAGTTGTAGAAGATGCGCGCGCCGTCTGCCCTCGTCACCGGCTGCTCGGCCGAGAGCGTCACCCCGTCGCTGATACCGCTCTGCGATGCTTTCGTGATATAGTCGGCGGGCCAGTTGTAGCCGACCGTCGCGTCACTCCATCCGAGCGCGCGGAGGACTATCGTCACAGCCTCGCCGAATTTAATGATCGCGTTCGGGCGGAAGCTGCCGTCGGTGTAGCCCTTGATGAGGCTCAGTCCGCCGCTCTCCGTCGACTTTGCGGCGTAGTTGATGCAGCCCGCCGCCCAGTGACCGCTCGTAACGTCGGTGAAGATGGTGTAGCCCGAGTAGAGCTCCGCCGCGTCCCCGCCGCCGAGCATTGTCACGATGAGCTTCGTGAACTCCGCGCGGGTGAGCGTGTTGTTCGGGCGGAAGGTGCCGTCCGTATATCCGTCTATTATGTCGAGCTGCTGCAAGAGCTCCAGCTTTGCGGAGAGCTCGCCCGACGGCACGTCTCCGAATGCGGCCGCCGCCGGCACAAGTCCCACGACGAGCGCCGCCGCGAGCAGGAGCGAAATCAACCTCTTTTTCATCACTTTTCCTCCCTCATTACTCATTCCTCAGAGCTTCGACCGGCTGCAGGCGGCTCGCCCTTATCGCCGGGTAGACGCCGAAGCCCACGCCGAACGCCACAGACACAAGGAACGCCACCACAAGTATGTACACCGGCGGCGCGAGTATCGTGTCAAGGATGAGCTTCCCCGCGACCACCGTTCCGAGGCATCCCACTATCATGCCTATCAGTCCGCCCATCGTCGAGACCATCGACGCCTCTATGAGGAACTGTGTGATTATCGCCCTTCTCGGCGCGCCTATCGCCTTGCGTATGCCGATCTCGCGGGTACGCTCGGTGACGGTGACGAGCATGATGTTCATTATTCCTATGCCGCCGACGAGCAGCGAAATAGCCGCTATCGAGCCGAGCAGGACCGCCTGCTCCGCAAAGCCCTCGGTCTGGCTCTCCTGCCAGGAGCTGTTCGAGTAGACGTCGACATAGCCGTTGTTCGTGTCTATCTTCGTCTCGAGGAAGGCGCGGATGCGTCCCATAGCCTCCTCTATTACGTCGCTCGACGCCGCCTTGACAAGGAACTCGTAGGACGACGAGCTGCTGCCGCTCGACTTGTTGACGCGCTTCTCGAGCGTGTACGGAACGATGACGACGTTGTCCTGATACGACCCGCCGTACTCCTCGCTCACGCCCTTCGACGCGTACACGCCTATGACGGTGTACTCGTCGCCCGAAATGGTTATCTTCTTGCCCACCGGGTCGGCGTAGTTGAAGAGGTCCGCCGCGACCTTACTGCCGAGCACGCAGACGCGGTTGAGCTTCTTCACGTCGAGATAGCTGATGTCTCGTCCCTTCGCGATGGTGAAGCCCGCGCATATCGAGTAGGTGTCGCTTGCGAGGTAGATGTTCGGGTACTCCGCCTGCTTGGATTCGTAGCGGATGCTGTTGCTCCACGCGTACTTCTGCGGCGAAATGCCTATGACGAGCTCCGGTCCGAGCTCCGCGCAGAACTGCTGGAGCTCGTCGGTGAGGTCAGGCGTGTTGCCGCTCCACTGGTAGTAGTAGACCTCCATCTGGTTCGTGCCCATCTTCTCGAACTGCTCCATGATGGCGTCCTGCTGACCCTGGACTATCGAGACGAGGATTATGACCGCCGCGATGCCGATTATGACGCCGAGCATCGTGAGAAAGCTCCGGCCCTTGTTCGAGCCTATGCTCTTTGCCGCCATCTTTACCGACTGCACAAACGTCATGCTCCCGCGCCCCCCTTCGTTCCGAGGCCGAGCGGGTCGCCGCGGCTGCCGTCGTCTCCGTCGCGCTTGGAGTCGTAGACTATCTTTCCGTCGAGCAGGCGGACAGTCCTGTCCGCCGCCTCGGCTATCTCGCGGTCGTGCGTTATCAGCACGACGGTCGAGCCCGCGGCGTGCAGCTCGCGGAGTATCTTCATGACGTCCTCGGTGGTGCGGCTGTCGAGGTTGCCGGTCGGCTCGTCGGCAAGTATCAGCGGAGGATTCGTGACTATCGCGCGCGCGATAGCCACGCGCTGCTGCTGGCCGCCGCTCATCTCCGCCGGACGGTGATGGGCGCGGTGGTCGATGCCGACCTTCTCGAGCGCCGCCCACGCGAGCTCCTCGCGGCTGCGGAGCAGCCGTTCGTCCCCGACGGCGCCCTTCTTCGCGCGGGCTCCCGCACCGGCGTATACCAGCGGCAGTTCTACGTTCTCAAGCGCCGTGAGCGCCGGTATCAGGTTGAAGCCCTGAAAGATGAAGCCTATCTCGCGGTTCCGTATCCGCGAGAGCTCTACGTCCGAAAGGTCGCTCACGCGCTCGTCGTTTAAGTAGTACTCCCCGTAGGTGGGGAGGTCGAGACAGCCGAGGATGTTCATCATCGTGCTCTTGCCCGAGCCGGACGAGCCGATTATCGCGGTGAACTCCCCTCTGTCAATGTGCAGGCTCACTCCGTCTAAAGCCCGCACCTCGCTCTCAAGCCCCTCGCCGTATATCTTGTATACGTCGTTAAGCTCTATCAGCCTGTCGGCGGGGGGCGCAACACTGGTGTTCGTCATTTTCTGCCCTCCGCTCAGCCGTAGACGACCGTCGTCACCGTGTTGCCGACCGGCATCATAGCGTCGCCGTCCTGCCCGGGGATGCCCTCCGCGACGTAGAGCTCGACGCCCTCGTCTATGCCGCTCACTATCTCGACCTGCGCGTCGTCCGAAAGTCCGGTCTCGACGAGCACGGCGTAGAAGCCGTCGGGCACGACGCCCTCCGCAAGCTCTATCGCATTGTCCGGCGCGCTCTCGCCCTCCGGGATACGGACGAACACGCACGGGCCGGCCTCGGTGTACTTGACGGCGTTTATCGGAACGAGCACGCAGTCTTCCTTCTGGCTCATGATTATCTCGTAGTACATGGAGGAGTTCGCGCGAAGCCCGTCGCCGCCGTCTATGGTGACGGTCGCGGGGTAGTAGGTGTAGCCCCAGTCGTAGTTGCCCTCGAGCGCTATCTGGGTGACGGTGCCGGAGTAGTACATCTCCCCCTCGCTCGTCGTCTGGGTGAGGTTCACGGGAGTGCCGACCGAGACGTTGCCGATGTTCATCTCGTCGATGTCTATCGAGACGGTCATCGCGCTCGTGTCGCTGATGGCAAGTATCGCGCCGCCCTCCTGAAGGGTCTGACCCTCCATCGCCGTGACTGCGGTGACGAGTCCGCTCATCGGCGCGACGCCGTTGAAGAGGTCGAAGCGCTCGTTCTGCTTTTCTATCTCCGCCTCGGTGTCCGCTATCTGCTTCTCGAACTCGGTTATCTGGTCGGTATAGCCCGCTATCTGCTCGTCGTAGCCCTCGACCTGGTCGCGAACCGACTTGCTCGAGTCGCGCAGGCTCTCGATATCGGCGGCGTAGCCGTCGTCCGAGAGGGTGTAGAGCACGGCGCCCTCGGCGTACTCCGCAAAGGCGGTCATGTTGAGGTCAAGGATTTTGCCCTTCGCGGGGGCGGTAAGTGTCTCGGTCTCGGCATACTCGAGCGCGGACTGCTCGGCCGGGGTTATCTCGCTGCCGTCCGTGCCGACGAGCACCGCCATCGCGTTCATGTCCTTTGTGAGCGCGCCGGGGTTCGGAATTGTGACCTCAACCGCGAACAGGACGCCGCCCTCCTCGGTTATGTAGCGCACCTTGTCGATGCGGGTAACTTTGCCGGTTATGACCTCCATGCTCGAGGGTATCGAGACCTTCGCGGTCTGGCCGAGGTACACCGCGTTCTCATAGGCGTAGCTGAAGTAGCTTGTGAGCTTCATCTCGCCGTCGCGCACGAGGGTGCCTATCTCCTGCCCCTCGGTTACGGTGTCGCCCTTCTTCACGCCGACGTCGAGCAGCTTTCCGGCAAACGGCGCGGTGAGGTTGCGCGAAGCGACCTTCTCCTCCGCCTCGGCTATCTGCTTGTCATAGTCCGCAAGGCTCTCGTAGACCTCCGCGCGGGTCTCGGCGGTGCGCTGGCGGGACTCTATTGCGTCGTCAATGCTCTTGTTGATGCTCTCTATCTTCTTCTCGAGCTCCTCTATCTGCGCGCGCAGCGTCGAGTCGTCCATCGTAAAGAGGGGCTGACCCTCGGTTACGGTGTCGCCCTCCGCGACGAGGAGCTGGAGCAGCTGTCCCTCCGCCGGGGCGGAGACGCTCTCGGTGCGGTTCGCCTTTACCTGACCGTAGCCGCTCACGCTCGAGCTGAAGCCGCCGCGATAGGAGAACGTGGTCTGCGGAGCCGGCACCGGCTCGGGCTTGAGGAAGAGCTCGTACACCCCGAACCAGATGAGCCCCGCCACCGCGAGGAGTATCACGAGTATGACTATCCGCTTGATTATCTTCTTGCGGCGGCGGCGCTTCGCCGCCTCCATCCGCTTCTGCTCACGCGCAGCCGCAACGGGGTCGACGACCTCGGCCGCCCCGGCTGTGTTTACGTTCTCGTTCACGGCAATTCCTCCCGACACTTGATTTTTCCGCCCGGACAGCCCGTCCGCGCGCCGTTATGAGCTTTAGACGAGCGCCGCGCCAAAAAGTTCCGCAAAATCGCGGCGCGCCGCTGTCATATATGATACACCATCAAATTTTAATTTCAAGTGAGTTTATAAAGTTGTAATAATTTGTAAACCTTTTGTAATTGTTTGTTACTGTCAGCGCAGGGCGCGTCCGAGCGCGGCGCGCCAGCCGTCGAGCAGCGCCTCACGCCTGCTCTGTTCCATGGACGGCGTAAACTCGGTCATGCTCGCCGCCATCGAGCAGAGCTCGTCCCGGCCGCTCCACATTCCGACATTCAGCCCCGCGAGATACGCCGCGCCGAGCGCCGTCGTCTCTGCGTAGCCGGGGCGCTGCACCGGTACGTCTAGGATGTCCGCCTGGAACTGCATCAAAAACGCGTTCATGCTCGCGCCGCCGTCCACTCGGAGCGAGGGGAGCCGCCGCCCCGTGTCCGCTTCCATGGCGCGGAGGACGTCCGCCGCCTGATACGCTATCCCCTCGAGCGCCGCGCGGACGATGTGCGCCCGCCCCGCGCCGCGCGTGATGCCGACGATCGTTCCGCGCGCGTAGGCGTCCCAGTAGGGCGCGCCGAGGCCGGTAAACGCCGGCACGAGGTACACCCCGGCGGTGTCCGGAACGCTCCGCGCGACCGGCTCGCTCTCCGCCGCCGAGCTTATAAGCCCCATCTCGTCCCGCAGCCACTGAACCGCCGCGCCCGCGACAAAGACGCTGCCCTCGAGCGCGTACTCCGGCCGCTCGTCCTCGGTGGCGGCGAGCGTCGTTATGAGGCGGTTCTTCGACTCTATCGCCTCCGTGCCCGTGTTCATGAGAAGGAAGCAGCCGGTGCCGTATGTGTTCTTCGCCTCGCCCGGCGCAAAGCAGCACTGTCCGAAGAGCGCGGCGTGCTGGTCGCCCGCAGCGGCGGCTATCGGTATCGCCGTTCCGAACAGCTCGGGCGCGGTCATGCCGAAGCCCGCGCCGCTCGGACGCACCTCAGGCAGCATCGAGCGCGGCACGCCGAATGCGTCGAGCAGTTCGCCGCACCACTCAAATTTGCGGATGTCGTAGAGCATCGTGCGGGAGGCGTTCGTGCGGTCCATGAGGTGCTCGCGGCCGTCGGTGAGCTTCCATATCAGCCACGAGTCGACCGTCCCGAAGCGGAGCTCGCCGCGCTCCGCCGCCTCCCGCGCACCCGGGACGTTTTGCAGTATCCACTCTATCTTCGTCGCAGAGAAGTACGCGTCCGGCTCGACGCCGCATTTCTCGCGGACAAGCCGTCCGAGCGGGCCGGACGCCGCCTCCTCCGCGCGCTCCGCCGTGCGGCGGCACTGCCAGACTATAGCGTTGTATATCGGCCTCCCGGTGAGGGCGGACCAGACTATCGTCGTCTCGCGCTGATTCGTGAGACCGACAGCCGCGACCTCGTCCCCCGCCGCGCCCGCGAGGCGAAGCGCCTCCCGCGCGCACTCGAGCTGGCTCTGCCATATCTCGTCCGGGTCGTGCTCGACCCATCCCGCCTGCGGGTATATCTGCCGGAACTCCTTCTGCGAGGCAGATACGGCTCTGCCGCCCGCGTCAAACACTATCGCGCGGGACGAGGTCGTTCCCTGGTCGAGCGCAAGTATGTACTTCTTCATAAGGCTGCCTCCCTTTTTTCGTCGAAATTGTTGTGTATTGCGATATTTTGCTGTATAATAGTTTCATAGAGACTTATGTAAACCGACATATACTATTTTACATTATTTCGCCGCCGAACGCAAGACGGAACCGCCCGAAAGGAGGAACAAAATGCCGCTCAGTACCGCTCCGATAATCACACGCGACTCGGTCTTTGACGCGCTGGCGCTTGCCCGCCGATGCTTTGACGAGACGGAGGACGTCACCGAGGCGAGCCGCGCGCTTTTCTATCGCGCCACCGAATTTTCCTCCTTTTTCGGGCGTATGCTCGCGGGCGAGCTCAAGCTCTGGGGCTGCGCGGACGGCGAGCTGCGCGCCGTCGGCGCGCTTCGCGGCGGGAGGGATATCGTTTTTCTCTACGTCGCCGAGCCCTACCGGGGCTTCGGACTCGACGCCGCGCTCGTCGAGGCGATGCGCGAGGAGGCGCTGACGCACGGCGGCACGGTACTCATCGCCAGCCCCTCGCCCTCGGAGGCGCACGTCTACGAGCGGCTTGGCTTCCGCCCCGCTGGTGTGGAGCAGACGCGCGGAGGCGCTGTGTTCGTACCGCTCGAACTTCGGTTAGACGGCGGCTTCGGGGCGAACTGAACGCCGCGAACCGCCAGTTTGCTTATGTGGGACAGCAAAAAGTCCGAATGTCGAAAGACATCCGGACTTTTCGTTTGTTTTGCGGCGAGGGCGCAGTCAAAGGAGACTGCCGTCCCGCGCGGCCGCGAGCGCGCGCACAATGCCTGCGTAATGCCGCCGGAACCGCTCGTCGCCGCCGTCAAGACAGTTCTCTATATCGACGTCGAAGCGTATGAGCCGGTCGGTAATGTGGCGCGCGACCGTCGCGCGGTACTCGCGATCCCGGCTGTAACGCCGCACCGCAAGCGCGCCGCGCGTTTCCTCCGCGAGTATACGCTCAAGGAGGTCGCCCACTCTCTCCTCCGAGAGAACGGCCACGGCGCGTTCCGAGACGAGCTCCGCCGGCCAGCCGGTCATTCCTTCGAGGAACCCGTCCTCCGCGACGGTGTAAACCGAGCATTCCCGCCTGGCATACCGCGCTTCGAGCGCTCCTTCCCAACACTCGCAGAGCTCGGTGCGCCCGTCCGGAAGGGTAGAGATGATGAAGTCGAAGTCGTCCTGCTTCGCGCCGAAGAGCAGTCCCGCCGCGAGGTCGCGCACGGCGTAGACGTAGGGGACGCCGTGGGTCGAGGCTCGCGGTTCAAGCGCGTCGAGTCCGCCCTGAGGTGAGACATGGTAAAGCAGGCCGCTCAATTGAATATGCCCCACGTTGTCTCGGCGGCGCCGGCAATGAGGCAGAGCCACAGCCCGACCTGCACGCTCCCGATGCCGTCGAGCATCACAGCGAGAACCAGAACGCATATCGCGAGCACGCTCATGAGCGTCCCCGCCGGGGTGAGACCCTTTATCCTGCCGTAGAGCGACGTCACCGCCGCGCGGACAGCGAACAGCAGCGACGCGACCGTCGCCGCCGCAACTATCACAAACAGCATCGTCACGAGCGAGCCGAGCTCGCCCCAGCTGACGCCGCTCAGCGAGCCGCCGAGACCGAGGCCGTAACGCAGCAGTCCCGCGAGCGAGGAGCCGGAGTACCACGGCAGGAATACTCCCACCGCCATCAGTATGAGGAGCCCCCAAGCCGCTATCGTCTTAAAACCGATATTCATTTTCTTTTTCTTCATCGTTCACACCGCCAAGTGTAAGATCGTATCCCGCCGCGCTCACAGGCCGCGCGGCGCGGCTTTGTATCCATATTGTATCACGAACTCAACTTCGACACAAGGCTTTTCGGCTAAAGCGGGAATGTGCTGCATATACTCTACACAGCCGGCCGTCTGCGCCGGCACACGTTCCGCAGCGAATTACGGAAGGAGCGATCGTCTTGAAAATACACAGTCTGCGCCTGAAGCCGCTAATAGTGTGCATCGCGATACCTTTGATCCTGGGCGGAGCGGTGGGGATACTGCTCCGTGAGGACGTCACGCTCTACCGCGCGGTCGAGAAGCCGCCGCTTTCGCCGCCCGGCATCGTTTTCCCGATAGTCTGGAGCATCCTCTATATCCTGATGGGAATATCGTCGTATCTGATATACGTTCTGCCGCCCTCAAAGGAGCGGAGCGACAGCCTGCTCATATACGCCGTGCAGCTTGCGGTGAATCTGATATGGCCGTTTCTGTTCTTCCGTCAGAGCGCGTATCTGCTCGCGTTCCTTTGGCTGCTTCTGCTCATCGGCCTCGTCATAACGATGATAGTGTTCTTCTATCGCGCCCGCCCAAAGGCCGCGTATTTGCAGATCCCGTACCTTGTCTGGGTGCTCTATGCCGCGTACCTCAATTTCGGGGTCTGGTGGCTGAACAGATAAAAAGAAGCAGTCCCGCAGGACTGCTTCTCTATGTCGGCATCACCTATTTTTCCGGTCCGTCACCAGACAAGTATCGTTGGCAGAAGCGAGCTTAACTTCCGTGTTCGGAATGGGAACGGGTGTACCCTCGCCCTAATCGACACCGACTACATTTACTTCCCTTCAAGGGAAGTAAGCAGCGAAGAACGTCGTCTTCGTTCCTTACCGCCCTTGCAGTAAGTCGTTATTCACTTTTCAATCTCACTGTCACGCTGCGGACACCGTCTGCCTCAGCGCTTGTTTGGTGGTGACCCGTGCGGGAATCGAACCCACGTTTGCGGCGTGA
>CANRJS010000020.1 GCA_947631015.1 uncultured Clostridia bacterium | reverse complement strand
AAAAGTAACCAAAAAGCACACAAAGGGGAGAAAACAAAGTTTTCTCCCCTTTGTACCCCTCTTTCCTTTGACCGGAAGGCCTCTGCTACGCGGGACGTATGTCCGTAGCTTAGTAAAAACGTGCCCCGCTCATACTTTCCACTAGAACCGAAAGTTCCGTTTTCTTGGGATGGTGTCTGCATTACGCTTATAGTGTGAGCGTAGGACCGGACTTTTATTTCTACTACGCAGGAACTGTTCGATGTTGTCGAATACAGTGGGAAAGTCGGATGTTGTATCCCCAGAAACTCACCCGGTCGGATGATAAATTTGTTTGATACAGAGTATCGTCATACTCTGGGGGTAATGGTGTTGTGTCGTATTCAGGAGAGGGATTATTAAGGGAGAGGGCGAAGCCCTCTCCCTTAAGCGCGCTTTTTGGCTACTTTTTGCGCGAGCAAAAAGTAGCGCAGGGGTGCGGGGCGGCACAGCCCCGCGAAGGTGTCGGTAGAGCTCCGCTCTACCAAGGACGCGGGGTCGCCCTCGCAGATTCCTGCGGGGCTTCCCCGCTAGAGGAGTGGGGATGCAATCCCTGCAAAGTACCGGTGAGGCTCTGCCTCAATCAGGGACGCGGGGTCGCCCCCGCAGATGCCTGCGGGGTCTGCCCCGCTGGATGGGTGCGGGGCTTGCTCCGTGAAGCGGCAGCGGACTTCGCCCGCGACTTAGTCCTCCGGGACCTCCTCATCGTGGTCCTCGAGCTCGCCGACTATCGGCACCGGGTCGATGCCCTGGCGGCGGTAATAGTCGCTTATCGCGGCGCGTATAGCCTGCTCGGCGAGCACCGAGCAGTGTACCTTGACCGCCGGAAGCCCGTCCAGAGCCTCCATGACCGCCTTGTTCGTAAGCGCGAGCGCCTCCTGAATGGTCGCGCCCTTGACGAGCTCGGTCGCCATCGAGGACGTGGCTATCGCCGCGCCGCAGCCGAAGGTCTTGAACTTGACGTCAACGATGACGTCGTTCTCGATCTTCAGCATCATCTGCATTATGTCGCCGCACTTCGGGTTGCCGACGGTGCCGACAGCGTTCGCATCCGGCAGCTCGCCGACGTTGCGCGGGTGCGCGAAGTGATCCATGACCTTTTCGGAATAGAGCATAGTGTTCTCCTTTCTCTCGACTGCCGCTAAAGCTCGGTCTGCGGACGGTGCGCGTCCGCGCCGCTTTTGCGGGTATTGTATTACGAATGGTATATATCCTGACGTGTATGACAAAAAGTATTTACGCCTTGAACTCCAGCGGCTTGTTGTTTGCCGAGTCCCAGACCGGGCTCATCGCGCGCAGGCGCCCGACGACCTGCTTTACCGAGTCCGCGATATAGTCGATGTCCTCCTCGGTCGCGTCCTCGCCGAAGGTGAGGCGCAGACTGCCGTGCGCTATCTCGTGCTTGAGACCTATCGCGAGCAGGACGTGGGACGGGTCGAGCGAGCCGCTCGTGCATGCCGAGCCGCTCGACGCCTGTATGCCGAGCTCGTCAAGGCCGAGGATCATTCCTTCGCCCTCGATGCCGTTTATCACTACCGACACGCAGGACGGGAGACGGTCGGTCGGGTGGCCGGTCGGCTGAGAGTAGGGCAGCTCGAGTATCTGCGAGTAGAGACGGTCGCGGAGCGCCGAAAGACGCTTGTTCCGCTCCTCCATGCCCTCGGTCTGCTGCTTCAGTGCCGCCGCCATGCCGCATATCGAGGCGACGTTTTCGGTGCCGGAGCGCCTTCTGCGCTCGTGGCCCCCGCCGTCTATCAGGTTCGCTATACGGAGCCCCGTGCGGAGGTAGAACGCGCCGCAGCCCTTCGGCCCGTGGAACTTGTGCGCCGAAAGCGACAGCATATCCACGCCGAGCTCCTTCACGTCTATCGGGATGTGGCCGACGGCCTGCACCGCGTCGGTGTGGAACAGGACGCCGCGCTCGTGTGCCACCGCCGCGAGCTCCTTTATCGGCTCTATCGTACCTATCTCGTTATTCGCGAGCATTATCGAGACGAGACAGGTGTCGTCCCGTATGACGCTCCTGAGGTCGTCCGGCGAGACGCGCCCGTACTCGTCCACGCCGAGCTCGGTCACTTCAAAGCCGTAACGCTCGAGCGCGTGCGCGGATTCGCTCACGGCGTGGTGCTCTATCGCGGAGATTATGATGTGCTTCTTGTCCTTCGCGTTTGCGGCAACGCCCTTTATCGCCCAGTTGTCTCCCTCGGTGCCGCCGGAGGTGAAGTAGATCTCGTTCGGCTTCGCGCCGAGCGCCGCCGCCATGTCCGCACGGGCGGCCTCTATCGCGCGGCGTGATACCCGCGCCGCCTCGTATACGCTCGAAGGGTTACCGTAGTCGTCGCGCAGCCACGGGAGCATCGCCTCGAACGCGGCGTCACAGAGCTTTGTCGTCGCCGCGTTGTCCGCATAAATTCTGCGTTTTTCCATCGTCATTCCTCTTTCTAACACGCTCGCCGGGGCAAAATGCCCTCCGTCGCGGCGCAATATCCGTCTGCGATTATTATACCATATCGCAGAGCGATATGGTATAATGTGCCATGTTTTGCGGTTCCGCCCGAAGGGCGGGAGCAAAACGGCTTTGAATCAAAGTATAATAATCGCTCTGCGATTATTATACCATGTTTGTCAATACTAACATAGCCCGCGCGCAGGAAAATTTTTCGCCGCGCCGCGCGTCCGCAGGCGGCGCGCGCAAAAAGATTGCAAGCCGCGGAAATCCGTGCTATAATATAGTATCTGTAATTGTCGCAATTTATTTTCGCCTTCGGCCGGCGTGCGCGGGAGCCGAAGGCGCGGAGGAAAGGGGTGATGCCGGATGGCAAAACGCCGGTCGAGGCTTCAGCGGTTCATCGAACCGGGACTTCGCAGCTACTTTATCGTGTTCTTCCTTTACTGCGCGGCGCTGACGGTCGTCGCTCTGCTCGACGGAAACAAGATCACGATGACAGTGATGGCCGTCATCGGCATAGCTCTGGGCGCGGCGGAGTTTGCCGCCTACCTCCGCTACGCGAACCGCCGCAAGGCCGAGATAATGCGCTACATCGACCGCATCGCCGGCGGCGTGGACGAGGCGAAGAACGCGGTTATAGAGACGCCGTTCCCCACCGCGATAATCCAGACCGGCTCGGGCGAGATAATCTGGACGAACGCCGCTTTCACGCAGATGACGGGCGAGCGCGAGCATTCGTTTGAGTTCCGTCTTGCGGACGTCCTGCCCGACTTCAGTCTCGCGTGGCTCACCGACGGCGGGAACGAAGCGCCGTCCCCCGTCCGCATCGGCGAGAAGTGGTACACCGTCTGCGGCTCCACCGACGTGAGCGGCGCGGGGCGCGGAGTGATAGGCACCCTTTACTTCATCGACTGCACCGAGTTCCACCGCCTGCGCGAGATATACGCGGCGACGCGCCCGGTTGTCGGCATAATCCAGATAGACAACTACGACGAGATAAACAAGGACATTTCGGAGACGCAGAAGAGCGCCATCCTCGCCGCCGTCGACGACAAGATAAACGAGTGGACGGGCGACAGCGACTGTGTTCTGAAGAAGTACGACCGTGACCGCTACCTCATGCTCTGCGACCGTTCCACGCTCGACCGCTTCATCGAGGGCAAGTTCTCGATACTCGACGCGGCAAAGCAGATAGTCTCGCGGGACATACCCGTGACGCTCAGCATCGGCTTCGGCGTAGAGGGCGCGAACCTCCGGGAGATGTTCGGGTTCGCGTCGCTCGGCATAGATATGGCGCTCAGCCGCGGCGGAGACCAGGCGGTCATAAAGAACAAGCTGAACTTCTCCTTCTACGGCGGACGGACGCAGGAGCTCGAAAAGCGCACGAAGATACGCAGCCGTGTCACGGCAAACGCGCTCTGCCGCCTCGCGCGGGACTCGAGCCGCGTGTTCGTGATGGGCCACAAGAACTCCGACCTCGACAGCGTAGGCGCGGCGGCGGGCGTTGTCTGCATCTGCCGCGCGCTCGGTGTGGAGGCACACATAGTCCTTGACCGAAACGTCACCGCCGCGCGCGTGCTCGTCGAAAAGCTCGAGCGGCAGCCCGAGTACGCGGGGGTGTTCGTCTCGCCCTCCGACGCGATGATAGCGCTCGACCCGAAGTCGCTGCTCGTGATAGTGGACGTGAACCGTCCCGAGGTCACCGAGGCGCAGGAGCTGCTCGAGAGCGCGAACCGCATCGCGGTCATAGACCACCACCGCCGCGCCGCGAGCTACATCTCAAACGCCGCGCTCAATCTGCACGAGCCCTACGCCAGCTCCGCAAGCGAGCTCGTCGTCGAGCTGATAAGCTACATCGAACCGGCGCCGAGGCTCCTCCGCTCCGAGGCCGAGGCGCTGCTCGCCGGCATCGAGCTTGACACCAAGAGCTTCACCATGCGCACCGGCGTGCGGACCTTCGAGGCGGCAGCGTCGCTCCGTCTCGCGGGTGCGGATCCCATCGAGATAAAGCGGCTGTTCCAGACGCCGATAGAGCAGTACTCAGAGCGCTGCCGCATCACCGCGAAGGCGACGCTCTACCGCAGCGTCATGGCGACGGTGCTGTGCGAGGAGGAGGAAGACCGTGTCACGGCGGCGCAGGCGGCGGACGAGCTGCTGACGATAACCGGTGTTCAGGCGAGCTTCATCGTGTTCCCGTCCGGGGGGCAGATAGTAATTTCCGCGCGTTCGCTCGGGAACATAAACGTGCAGGTCATTCTTGAGAAGCTCGGCGGAGGCGGCCACCTCAACATGGCGGGCGCGCAGATAACCGGCGAGAGCCCCGAGATAGTCATGGGACGCCTGTACCGCGCCATCGACAACTACCTCGCGGACGAAGGCGCCGCAAAGCAGAACGCAAACAAGCCCGGTTAGGACGCGGAGCCCGCGGCGCACGACGCGGGTCGTTTCCGGGGACGGCGGGGTTCCGTTTCGCAGTCGAATAAAATGATCGGAGGTCATATATAATGCAGGTATTACTTTTGGAGGACGTCAAGGGTCAGGGCAAGAAGGGTCAGATAGTCAAGGTAAGCGACGGATACGCGAGGAATTTTCTCTTCCCGCGCGGGCTTGCCAAGCCCGCCACAGCAGACGCGCTCAACACCGCCAAGATGAAGGAGCTCGCGCGCATCGACCAGGAAGCTCGTGAGAAGGCGGCGGCGGAGAGCATCGCAAAGCAGCTTGAGAGCATAAGCGTGCGCGTTGAGGCGAAGGCCGGCGCTGGCGGAAAGCTCTTCGGCTCGATCACCTCCAAGGAGATAGCGGACGCGCTCGAGCGTCAGCACGGAATCGCCATAGACAAGCGCAAGATAGTCCTCCCCGACCCGATAAAGCAGTACGGCACCGTTCAGGTGCCCGCCCGCCTCGGCTTCGGGATAGAGGGGACGATAATAGTCCAGGTCACGGAGTGATCTGAGGATACCGCAGGATGGATGAATTCAACGCGCGCCGCGCGCCGCAGAATGTCGAGGCGGAGCAGTCCGTCATAGGCTCGATGATCCTTGACAGCCGCTGCGTTGCCGAAGTGATAGAGCTGCTGAAGCCGGAGGACTTCTATCTGCGTGAGAACCGCGAGATATTCGCGACCATTCACCAGATGTTCACCCTCTCTCAGCCGATAGACCCGATAACGCTGCTCGACCGCATGGAGTCGCGCGGCGTTAGAAGCGAGGCCTCGGAGGACTACATACGGCAGCTTCTCGAGGTCACGCCGACCTCTGCGAACGTCCGCTACTACGCCGAGATAGTGCGGGACAAGGCGCTCCTGCGCTCGGTGCTCGAGGCGGCGGGAGAGATAGACTCGATGGCGCGCGAGGGCGAGGAGGCCGCCTCCGCCGTCCTCGACTACGCGGAGCAGCGGATATACGACATACGTCAGGGGCGGACCACCGGCTCCTTCCGCACGATGGGCGAGGTGCTCGTCGAGGTGTACGACCGCATCGACGAGCTCGCGCAGCACCCCGGCGAGCTTCCCGGCCTCACCACCGGCTTCGGCGAACTCGACCAGATAATCACCGGCCTCAACAAGAGCGACCTCGTGCTCATCGCCTGCCGCCCCGGTATGGGCAAGACGACCATCGCGCTCAACATGGCTCTCTCCGCCGCGAAGAAGAGCGGTAAGGACATCGTGTTCTTCTCGCTCGAAATGTCCGCAGAGCAGCTTGCGACCCGCGCGCTCGCGACAGAGAGCCTCATCGACTCGAACAAGCTGATAACCGGCACGCTTTCGCCCGAGGACTGGAACGAGGTCGCGCCGGCGTCCGAACGTCTCAGCCGTCTCGGGATACTCATAGACGACAATCCGGGCATCACCCCCGCCGAGATGAAGGCGAAGTGCCGCCGGATAAAGAATCTCGGCCTCGTAGTGATAGACTACCTCCAGCTTATGACTACCGGCTCCCGCAGAAGCGACAACCGCACCCAGGAGGTGAGCGAGATGAGCCGCTCGCTCAAGATAATGGCAAAGGAGCTGAACGTCCCCGTCCTCTGCCTCAGCCAGCTCTCCCGTGCGAACGAGAAGCGTCAGGACAAGCGCCCGATGCTCTCCGATCTGCGCGAGTCCGGCGCGATAGAGCAGGACGCGGACGTCATCATGTTCCTCTACCGCGACGACTACTACAACCCGGAGTCCCCGAACCGCAGCTTCGCGGAGCTGAACGTGGCAAAGAACCGCCACGGCAGGACCGGCACGATAAGGCTGAAGTTCATGCCGCAGTTCTCGCTCTTTACACAACCGGAGAACCGGTACGACGGCAGCGAGCCCGGATAGCCGCCGGCGGAAAGCAAACAAACGCCGCGTCCGCGGCCAAAACAGGAGACAAATATGCAGGCAGCCCACCTTTTACGCGCATACCGTCCCGAGTGGGGCGCGAGGTTACTCGTCGCCCTCAGCGGCGGCGCGGATTCGGCGGCGCTGCTTGCCGCTTTATGCGAAAAATTCGGCGCGGAGACGATCGCCGCCGCGCACGTCAACCACTGTCTGCGCGGCGCGGAGAGCGACCGCGACGAGGCGTTCTGCCGCGAGCTCTGCCACAGGCTCGGCGTTCCCTTCACCGCCGCGCGGCGCGACGTCCGCGCCGAGGCGCGGCGCGGCGAGAGCATCGAGGACGCCGCGCGGCGCGTCCGCTATGAGGAGCTTGTCTGCGCCGCGCGCGCCGGCGGCTTTGAGCGCGTCGCGACGGCGCACAACGCAAACGACAACGCCGAGACCGTCCTTATGAACCTCATACGCGGCGCGGGCGCCGCCGGCGCCGCCGGTATCCCGCCCGAGCGCTGGCTCGCGGAGGGGGTGACGGTCGTCCGTCCGCTGCTCGCGGCGACGCGCGCGGAGATACTTGCGTTCCTCGGGGAGCGCGGCATCCCGCACGTCGAGGACAGCACGAACGCCTCCACCGACTACACGCGGAACTTCATCCGCCGCGAGGTGATGCCGCGCCTCACGGCGGCGAACAGCGCCGCCGTCGAGCATATATGCGCCGCGGCGGAGTCGCTCCGCGCGGACGAGGAGCACCTTGCGCGCGAGGCTTCGGCACTTCTCGACGCGGCCGAGCTCGAGTGCGCGGACGGCGAAGTCTCTCTTTCGGTAGAGACGGTGCTTGCCGCGCCGAGGCCGGTGGCGCTCCGCGCCCTGCGGCTCGCGCACGTCCGCGCGGGCGGCGGCTCGCTCGAACGGACGCACACCGAGGCGCTGTACGCGCTCTGCCGCTCAAGCGACCCTTCCGCCGCAGTCAGTCTGCCGCACGGCATTACCGCCCGCCGCGTCTACGTCGCGCTCGTATTCTCTCGCGGCGGCTCGCGGCGGTACTCCGTCTGCTTCCGCGAGACAGTCGCGCCGAAGGCGAAAAGCGGCGGCGGCTTTGATTCCGGCCGCGCGGTCTTTCTCCGCGCGGACCGGCGCTACTCCGTCCGCACACGCGCCGTAGGGGACGGGTTCCGCGCGGCGGGACGCGGCGTCACGAAGCCCGTAAAGAAGCTGATGATCGAACTGAAGATACCGGCGCGCGAGCGGGACGGCTTCCCGCTCGTCGTCGACGAGAACGGCGCCGTCGCCGCCGTGCCCGGTTACGCGGCGGCGGAGGGTTTCGCCGCGCGCGAGGGCGAGGCCGCCGTCGAGGTACGTCTCCTCGCGAAGGAGGACGTTCCCTCCGGCGAAGAAGCGTCCCGACCAGAGTGAGCGGGCGTTATAGCTGACGGGTGCGAGCCCATAGTGGTTTTCGACGGCGGATTTGTGTTCGGCGGGGGAAAGCCCGCCGGGAATACTGCCGTATTTCCAAGGGATTTGACGCCGCACGGGCGCAAATCCGCCGTCGAAAACTGCCTGCATTCTACGCGGAGCTATTTTCGGATAATTTTCTGCGCGGAGGAGCCGGTTTTGCTGACGCAAACCGGCGACGACAAACAGAAAAGCGCCGAAAAAAGCCCGCGTGGAGCACCATGGGTTCGCACCCGTCAGCTATCTTTTCGCTCTGCGGGAAAATGTAGTGAAATTTCCCGGGATATATGTTATAATGAGGTGAATGATTTCCCTGCGGAGGAAATGTTTTCCGCTTTTACAAATGTTTGGGAGGGATATGCCGATGATAAAGGATATATCGGAGGTGCTGTACAGCGAGGAGGAGCTTTCCGCGCGTGTGCACGAGCTCGGCGCGCAGATAACAAAGGACTACGAGGGGAAGAGTCCTCTGCTTGTCGGCGTGCTGAAGGGCTCCTTTGTGTTCATGGCCGACCTCGTGCGCGCGATAGACCTGCCCTGCGAGCTCGACTTCATGGTCGTTTCGAGCTACGGCAGCGGCACAAAGACGACCGGCGCGGTGCAGATAATCAAGGACTTGCAGGTAGATATCGCCGGACGGGACATAATAGTCATCGAGGACATTCTCGACAGCGGCATGACCCTCAGCTATCTGAGCGGCATACTCGCGGAGCGCGGCGCGGCGTCGATAAAAATCTGCACGCTGCTCGACAAGCCGGCGCGCCGTGTCGCGGATGTGACGCCCGCATACAAGGGCTTCACGATAGACGACAAGTTCATCGTCGGCTACGGCCTCGACTACGCCGAGAAGTACCGCAACCTGCCGTTTATCGGGGTGCTGGACCCGAAGGTGTACAGCTAAGAAGTTCACTTGGAATTGCGCAAGCGCAATTCCCACGCGGTCGGCGACCGCGTGGGAGCCCTTCCGATTGAAATGCTCGGCGAAAATGAATTCCGCCGGCGCGGAACGGCTTTGCCGTCTTCGACGCACGCTTCGCGAGAGGTGTTTTTTCGACTCCGACAATTCGCAGAATGTCGGGACGTCGGCGCGGAGCGTCGAGGTCTGATGCGCCCGGTAGATGGTCGGATGCGGTATGGGTTCGCGGGCGCATTGCCGCCGGAAAAAACGGATTTAAAATTATTCGCCGCCTTCGGCGGCGAACTCTGCGAGGCTTTCGGACGGGAGTACCGAATGCTGATGCGTCCGGCAGAGAGTTTCGGTGCGCAAAAAGTTGAGGGGCGCATTCTCTGCGAGGCGGGGAGACGCTCTTCTCGGATACCGGAAGGCTGAGCGGGTTATTGTGATTTCCCCGGGATTTTGGTTTTCGCATAATTGTTTGATAAGGAGATAGCTTTTGAAAAGGAAACTTGGATTTAAGGACATACTTTTCTACATTATCATCATTTTTGTGCTGGTAATGGCGGTGTGGGTGTTGTTCAGCTCCTCGCGGCCGCCCGAGGCGAGTTACAGCGACGTGTACCGCTGGTTTACGAGCGGCCAGGTGCGCGAGATGTATATGGAGGGCGACACCATGACCCTCGGCCTCGCGGACGGCACCACGGCGACCTACACCGAGTCGAACATCTCATGGTTCTACAACGACCTCGGCGAAACGATACGCCGCCAGCTCGACGACGGGACGATAAAGCTGCTCGACCGCGTTCCCGGCTACGAGACGCCGTGGTGGGCGATGTTCATTCCGTATATCATCATTATCGCGGTGTTCCTCGGCGGCTGGTTCTTCGTGATGAACCGCGCGGGCGGCGCGGGCGGCGGCAACGGTCCCGCGAACAAGTTCGGCAAGGCGCACGCGCGCCTCGCCTCCGACGAGAAGAACAGGATAACCTTTGCGGACGTCGCCGGGGCGGTCGAGGAGAAGGAGGAGCTCCGCGAGATCGTCGACTTTCTCCGCGACCCGAAGAAGTTCACCGAGGTCGGCGCGCGCATCCCGAAGGGCGTGCTGCTCGTCGGCCCTCCGGGCACCGGCAAGACCTACCTCGCGCGCGCCGTCGCGGGCGAGGCGGGCGTGCAGTTCCTCTCGATATCCGGCTCGGACTTCGTTGAGCTGTACGTCGGCGTCGGCGCGAGCCGCGTCCGCGACCTGTTCGAGCAGGCGAAGAAGGCGTCCCCGTCGATAGTGTTTATAGACGAGATCGACGCCGTCGGACGGCACCGTGGCGCGGGCACCGGCGGCGGTCACGACGAGCGCGAGCAGACCCTCAATCAGCTCCTCGTCGAGATGGACGGCTTCTCGAACAACGAGGGGATAATCGTCATGGCGGCGACGAACCGGCAGGACATCCTCGACCCCGCGCTCATGCGTCCGGGGCGCTTCGACCGGCAGGTATACGTCGGTCTGCCCGACGTGCGCGAGCGCGAGGCGGTCCTGCGGATACACTCACGTGCGAAGCCGCTCGACGCGGATGTCGACCTCTCGGTCATAGCCAAGACCTGCGGCGGCTTCAGCCCCGCAGACCTCGAAAACCTCATGAACGAGGCGGCGCTGCTCGCCGTCCGCATGGGCAGGAGGGTGATAACTAACGAGGACATCGAGGAGGCGATGATAAAGGTCATCGCCGGTCCCGCGAAAAAGACGCGCGTCATATCCGAGAAGGAACGCCGCCTCACCGCATACCACGAGGCGGGCCACGCCGTCGTGATGAAGTGCCTAGTCCACCACGACCCGGTCCATCAGATCTCGATAATCCCGCGCGGTCAGGCCGGAGGCATGACTATCTCCCTGCCGGACGAGGACAAGAGCTTCATGAGCAGGAGCGAGATGTTCGAGCAGATAGTGAGCCTGCTCGGAGGGCGCGTCGCGGAAAAGCTCGTCCTTGACGACATATCCACCGGCGCCTCGAACGACATCGAGCGCGCCACCGACATCGCCCGCAAGATGGTCACGCGCTACGGCATGAGCGAGGCGCTCGGCCCGATAGCCTACGGCTCGGATCACGACGAGGTGTTCCTCGGCCGCGAGATAGGCCACATGCAGACCTACTCCGAGGCGGTCGCGGCGCGCATAGACGTCGAGATAAAGAAGATAGTCGACGAGGCATACGCCCGCTGTGAACAGATACTCACAAGCGAGCTTATGCGGCTCCACGGCGTGGCGGGGTACCTGCTCGAGTACGAGACGATGGACTCCGAGACCTTCGACCATTACTTCGAAACCGGCGAGCTTCTAGCTCCGGACGGCGCGGCGGAGGATCCCGGCCTGCCCGTGGAGGACGTTCCGCTCGCGTTCGAGTTCCCCGAGATGCATGACCTCGCGGAGGCGGAGCGGGACGCGGAACGGCTCGTAGACGAGCTTCTGAGCGGACACGGCGGCAAAGAGAAGCCGGACGACGACCAGCAGAGCCTCTGGAAGGATTGAAGAAGCGCAAAAAATCGGGAACGCCTTTGGCGTTCCCGATTTTCCGCTGTGGGGAAAGTTTGCCGCACGGCGCGGTCAATGTCCGAGCCGGCGCGAGATGTCGTCGAGCTTCGCGTTAGTGTCGGCAGTGCTTGAGGCGATATTCTTCACGTTCTTCGCGAGGTCGAGGAAGATCATCGTTCCCGCTATCATGAGAAACGCCAGGAAGGTCCCGACAATGATGGTGAGTATTCCCGAGATCACCATTCCCCCGTTGTAGTAGTAGGGGTTCGACGCGCTCATTATCTGCACCGCGCCGCCTATTACCACCGCCAGCTCAACTATCACGAACAGTATCCACGTTATGACGCGCATGAACGCTATCCAGCCGCCGCCCTTGCCGTGTCTTGAGGTGTCCTCGGGTATGTACTGCGGGTACTGCACCGGCGCGGCGTACTGCGGCTGCGGACGATACCCGTACTGCGGCTGTGACTGATACGTCGGCTGCTGAGGCGGCTGCGGCTGGTGCGACTGCGGCTGATATGTCTGCTGCGGCGGCTGCTGATACTGCTGCGGCTCGGCCTGCGGCTGAGTCTCGGTCTGCTGTTCCGCGACTTCGTTCCTGTTTTCGTCCATAATTTCTTCTCCCTTCCATGCGGGCAACGCGGCCCGACCCTGCATAAAGTATACTTCTTTCGGACAAACATGTCAATAAATTTTGCAAATCGGCGCTGTGCGGGCGGTTTTCCGCCCGCACAGCGCTATAGCTGCCGGGAGGCGAACCCATAGTGGTTTTCGACGGCGAATCCGGCCCGTGCGGCGCCGGAGCCCTTGGAAATACGGCAGTATTCCCGGCGGGCTTTTTCCCGCCGGACGCAATTCCGCCGCCGGAAACTGCCTGCACTCCACGCGGAGCGGTTTTCGGATGATTTTCTGCGCGGAGGAGCCGGTATTGCCGGCGCAAACCGGCGACGACAAACAGAAAAGCGCCCGCGTGGAGCACCATGGGTCCGCCCCCCCGGCAGCTATATTATTCAGGAGGGATAAAGTATGACAAAAAGACGCGCAAACGGTGAGGGCTCCATCTATCGCCGCCGGGACGGGCTGTGGACGGCGCAGTTCACCGCGCCGGACGGCCGGCGGCGATACCTCTACTCACACACCCGGACGGAGGCGGCGGCGCTGCTGCGGAGCGCAGCGGCGTCTCCGCCTCCGGCGGACACGCGGACGCTCGGCGAGTGGCTTTCGGAGTGGCTCGAGGTGTACGTCCGGCCGACGGTGCGTCCGCGAACCTACGCCGCGTATCACGCGGAGCTGTACGGCCACATCGTCCCGGCGCTCGGCGAGACGCCGCTGTATCTCCTCCGGGAGGAGGCGCTTCAGCGCTTCCTCGCGCGGGAGCTCGGCCGGTTCGCACGCTCGACCGTCTCGCATCTGCGGACGCGCCTCCAGACCTCGCTGCAAAAGGCGGCGGATCTCGGCTACATCGAGAAGAACCCGGCGGTGCGGCTCGTCCTGCCTCCGGCGGACAAGCCCGAGCGGCTGGTCTTCTCGCCGGAGGAACAGCGGCGGTTCGAGCTCGCGGCGATGAGCCGGTTCCCGCGCCAATGGCTCGCCGCCGTGCCGGTGCTGCTGCTCCGTACCGGTCTGCGGATAGGGGAGGCGCTGGGGCTGCGGCTCGAGGACGTCGACCTCGAACGGAAGGAGCTGCACGTGCGGCGGACGGTCGGGCGCGTCCGCATGCCGGGGACAGGGCGCGCGCCGATATGCGAGGGCGATCCGAAGACGCGGCAGAGCCGCCGCACCATCCCGATAGACACGTTCACGGCGGAGCTGCTGCGCGCGGCGATGCTCCGCCGCGCCGAGATGATACGGCGGTCGGCAGCACGGTGGCGCGCGTCGCCGCGGTGGGACGGAACGTGGCTCGAGCGCGGTTTTCTCTTCCTCACAAGCACCGGCGCGCTGTCGGACGGGACAGACATCCGCCGCCTGCTCCGCTCGGTCGAGGACGAGGCGGGTCTGCCGCCGGTCACTCTGCACGGCCTCCGCCACACGTTCGCGACACGCTGGGTCGAAAGCGGGCTGGACATCAAGAGCCTGAGCGAGCTGCTCGGCCACTCGGACACGCAGATGACGCTCAACATCTACACGCACTCGCTGCCGGGTCAGAAGCGCGCGTGTGTCGACCGGCTCGCGGAGCTGCTGTACGGGTCGTCACAGGCGGCGTCGCTGTAACGTCGCTGTATGCGGCAGGGCGCGAAACCCGCGCGGCGGCGGCGTTTCAGCGGCTCCGGGGCGAGGACGCACGGCGGGCGGCTGTAGTTTCGTCCCCCGGGCGCGACGGGCAGCGCGCGAAACGGGCGGAAAGTCCCTCCTGAATGATTTTTTGCAGGACACGGCAGGAGTGTCATGCCAAAAACACCAAACAGGAGGAAAAGAACAAATGAAGAACCTGAAGAAAGTTCTGTCCCTGGCTCTTGCGTTTGCGATGGTGCTGGGTCTGTGCATCGGGGCAATGGCCGCCGATACCAAGACTCAGAACGTCACAACGCTCAAGGACTGGGCAGACGTAACCAACAAGGACGCGGCACAGCTTCTGAACGCGTTCAACATCATGCAGGGCGACAGCAACGGCAATTTCCGTCCGGCCGACCCGGTCACCCGTGCAGAGGCCACCAAGATGATCTCTGTCGCTCTTTGGGGCGGCGATGATCTCAAGGATCTCTTCAAGGACGGCACCACTACCTTCACCGACATTAATAGCACCGACTGGTTTGCCGGCTACGTGAAGTACGCTGCGACTTCCGAGCTCGTTGCGGGCCGCAACGCCACCACCTTCGACCCGCAGGGCAACGTCACCGGTTACGAGCTGCTCAAGATGACCCTCACTGCTCTCGGCTACAGGCAGGAGGACGAGGGCCTCGTCGGTGCCGGTTGGCAGACCAAGACGATGATCCTCGCCACGGGCAACGACCTGACCGAGGGCGTTGATATCGCCAACTGGAATCTCCCGATCAACCGTGAGGACACCGCGCAGGTCATCGCTAACATGATAACCGCCACCACCGTCAAGTATGACCGTGACGGCTACGTCATTGAAAGCACCGCTACTGCTCCCATTCCGACCTTTGGCGAGATGTACCTCAAGCTCGAAAAGGTCGAGGGCATCCTTGTGGCTAACGCCTATGCTACCATGCCTAAGGATCAGTACTATAATGCCGCTACCGGTACGGCTGCTCCTACGGGCAACTACGAGGTCAGCGATCCGGCGCATTTCAACTCCGTCCTTCTGCCGATAGTGGACAACAAGTATGGCAATGCGATCGACGTCAACACCACCAGCGGTCTGTATGACCTCGGCTCCAAGGCTGTCGCCTACAAGAAGGGCGATACCGTCATTTCCGTTGCCATAACCCCCGCTGCCGTTGTGACTAACCCCTATGCGGGTACGGACACGGGCGCTAAGGCACTTACCATTGGTACAGAAAGCGGCGCCAAGTACACCTCCGCCGTCAAGCTCGATACCAATGCGAACGGTAAGACCGACCTCACCATAACCGTCCATTACTCGACGCTGTCTGACGTCAAGGCCGTTGTGGAGAGCGAGACTTGGGGCACCGTTTACCAGACTGGCTCCGTTGCATGGCGTGACGCTTACGAGGATGCGGCTACGCTTCCGAACAGCTTCAAGGCAATCAAGTTTGTCACTGGCGCTACTGCCGCGAAGGACGATAAGGTCGTTACGGTTGAGAGCACGCTGATTTCGTCTACTACTCCTGCGACCAAGGTTGTCATCGGCGCTGCTCTGGAGACCGTTGAGGGCACAAACACCCGCATTAACGCTCCCAAGTACTACATTGACGGCACTGAGTATACCGACAAAACCGGGTCGAACGTTGACCTTTCCGGGTTCGGCGTCAGCGGAGTCTTCTACACCTATCCGGGCACGACCGAAATTGTCACTGCTACGATAAGCGGCGGTGCACAGACTAGCGTTGCGCTTCTCTATGACGCAGGTTTGACCCCGGGCGGCGGAAGCACTGCTATCGGCGGCACTGCCACCAAGCCGGTTGTCACCGTTGCGGCTATCCTGTCGGACGGCACCAAGGGTACTTACACTGCTACCAAGTTCGGAACCACCGACCTCAATAGCAATGACGGTATTATCAATGTCTTTGGCTCGGGCAATTCACTGAACGGGCTGAACACTAACTCTTGGGTAACCGTTGGCATAACTGGCGCTACTGGAGGAGACAACAACTACCTCGTCAACTATTATCTTGACGAAAACGGTAATATGATAATCACCGAGCTTTGCACGACTGGCGGAACGATCGGCAGCACTACCGCTGCGACCAATATCACGACCAGCACCACGAGCGTTTTGGTTGGTGGTGCGAGCAAGCTGATCACCCCGGAGACTGTCACCTTCATTCAGACTTCTGTTAACGGCACTAACACCTCTGAGGATTGGACTGCCTACGTCGGAAGGACTGTCAATTACAGCATCGCCCAGAATAACACAGCTACAGTCGTTCTCGGCGACTACAACGGCATAAAGGATACTGCTGTTAAGTACGCGGTTGTCAAGTCCAATTCCCTTGTTCCTGACTCTGGTAAGAGCAATGACTTCTACTACATCATTGCCGCACACGGCCAGGTTTCGCCCCTCTATGACGAGTATGTCGTCTTTGACGCGAGCGCCAACGAGGTCAAGACCGTAAATGTGGCGACCGGTGCGTCGAACAAGCCGGCAGAGGGCAAGTTCTATACCACATTCGCCAACAACAACTTCTCGGATGAGATAACCTTTGCTGGCGCTCCCAAGGGCTATGTCTCCAGCTTCGCCAATAACATCATTGTTATTTCGTCTTTTGCAAAGACATCGACTGGTGACGAGTATGCCCTTGAGAACAAGGCTTACGTTGTCAACGACGAGACCAAGTACTTCGTCATCGGCGACGAAGAGACTAGCGAGAAGATAACTGCGGCTGACGTTGCTATTCAGGGTCCGACTAGCGAGCCCAAGAGCGAAACTACTATTCCGTATCAGGCGATTGTCGAGGTTGATAAGGGTGTTGTTACCACCGTTATCCTCTTCGCGGAGGAGCAGGTTCCGGCAGCCGAGTAAGTCCCACACAGTAACACACACGTTAAAACGCTTTGGCATGGCGTGAAAACCTGCAAATGAGGATCGCCCCCGAGCCTTTCGGCTCGGGGGCGGTTTCGTTTGCGGCGGGGGAAGCGGGGTGCGCCTAGGGCGCGCTCGCGGCCGCGAGCGCGCCCTAGGCGGCGGTGCGGCGGATGCGGCTCTCGGCACCGCGCGAACCTGCGCCGCACCCGCGAGCTTTCGGCTCCGCGCCCGGCCTCGTCACCGCCGCGCCGCCGTGCGCGCCGCCGTTGCGGCGCGCACCCCGCCCGCGCGTCCCGGCACAGCACAGCGCGGAGAATGCGCCCGCCGGCTTGCCGCACAGCGCGACATTCTGCCGGGCGCATCAGGATCCCGCGCGGTCGGCGACCGCGCGGGAATCGCGCGATTTCCCGCGAACAGCGCGAAAAGCCGCCTCGGGCAGTATGCCCGAGGCGGCTTCTTTGCAGGTTTTCACGCCATGCCAAAGCGTTTTAACGTGTGTGTTGCTGTGGGGACTTAGCGGCCGGTGGAGATTGTGGTCTCAAGCGCCTGCTCCTCCGCGAAGAGGATAACAGTAGTAGCAACGCCGCCGTCAACAACTACGATCGCCTGATACGGAGTCGAGAGCTTGGTACCATCAGCGCTCTTGGCCGGCTCGGTGGTCGGACCCTGAACTGCCACGTCAGCAGCAGTTATCTTCGCGCTGGTCTCCTCATCGCCGATAACAAAGAACTTGGTCTTGTCGTTGACAACATAAGCGCCCTTGATATCGAACGGATACTCGCCGCTGTTCTCTTTACCAAAGCCAGAGACAACTACTATGTCGTTGGCGAAGTTGGTGACATAACCCTTGATATCGTTATCGGTGTTAAAGAACTTTTCTACGGTAAGCGTGCTGCCGTCATACTTGGTATAGAACTCGCCCTCATCTATGCCGCTCGCGCTGGAGTGAGCAACGTTGATGGTGATGACCTTGCCCGCGCTGGCATCAAATACGACAAACTCATCATAGTCAGCGCTAATCTGGCCGTGGTCAGCGATAACATAGTAGAAGTCCTCGGTCACGCCGGTAGCGGCTACAAGGTCCTTCGCCTCGACGGTGGCATACTTAATGGCCGCATCGGCAATGCCATTGTAGGCGCCGAGAACGATATCAACCTTGCCGCCCGCCTTTACGGTGTAGCTGACGGTTCTGCCAACGTAGACGGTCCAATCTTCGGCGGTATACGCGGTGTTCGTCGAAGTCTGGACGAAGGTGACGGTCTCAGAAGTGATAAACTTGCTGGTATTACCAACCGAAACGCTCGTGGTAGTGGTCTTAACCTCCTGGTTGACAATGCCGGTCCCGTCGAGTTTGCAGGCCGCAGTGATTATCATGTTGCCATCTTTGTCAAGATAGTACTCAACAAGATAGTTGGCCTCATTGGTGTTGGCCAGCGCGCCGTTGTCGTCATGCTCCCTAAGGTTCTTGAGGTCGCCGTTCACGCCAATGACTTCATTAATCTTGTCCTTTTTGTTGAGCTTTATGGCCTGCTCACCGGTACCATACTGGGTAACGGTGTAGGTGCCCTTGGTGCCGTCCGGCAGGATAGCCGCAACAGTCATAACAGCAGCGTTCGTGCCGCCGCCCATAGCGCTCGTGCCGCTCTCTGCGGTGTATCCGGCATCATAGAGAAGTGCAACGCTGGTCTCTGCGCCGCCGCTTATCTTAGCAGTGACTATATTGGTCGAGCCCGGATAAGTGTAGAAGACACCGGTAGCGCCGAATCCGAGAGTAACATTCGAGCTGGACGCAACCTTGTTGGTATACTTGACACCGTCAATGTAGTAGTCGGTGTCGTTGATACGGGTGTTGGTGCCCTCGACGGTCTCAAGAGCAGCGCCCAGAGTGACGGTCTTCTTGCTTGCATTAGTGCTCTCAACCGTAAGAACCTTGTCGTCCTTAGCGGCAGCAGCGCCGGTAACAAACTTAATAGCCTTGATGCTCTGCGGAAGCGTGGTGGCGTCCTCATAAGCGTCACGCCAAGCAACGTTGCCGGTCTGGTACACGGTGCCCCAAGTCTCGCTCTCTATGACAGCCTTGACATCCGAGATAGCGGCAGCATAGTTCACGGTTATGGTAACGTTGGTCTTTCCGTTGCCGTCAGTGTCGAGCTTGGTAACAGCGGTGTAAGCCGTGCTGGTGTTGGAACCAATAGTAAGAGCCGTGGACGAGTCCGTGCCGGCGTAAGGATTGGTAACAACGGTAGCGGGGGTGATAGCAACAGAAATCGGGGTCTTGTTGTTCTTGTAAGCGGTAGCGTAAGAGCCGAGGTCATACAGGCCGCTGGTGGTGTTGACATCTATCGGCGTGCCGTACTTGCCATCCACTATCGGCAGAAGGACGGAGTTGTAATGATCCGGATCGCTGACCTCGAAGTTGCCGGTAACGGTCTCAGTCTCAGAGTTCTTGTACTGATTCTTAGGCATAGCAGCGTAGGAGTTAGCAACAAGAATACCGGGAACTTCCTCAAGCTTGAGGTACTGAACGCCAAAGGTCTTCGTGCTGGTCTCATCAATGTAGCCGTCACGGTCGTACTTGACGATAGTGCGATTGATCATGTTCGCAACAACCTTCGCGGTGTTGTCGCGGTTGAGCGGAGCGTCCCAGCTAGTGACCTTGACGTCCTTGGTGAGGTCGGCAAGACCGTTGCTGCCCATAGCAAGAGCCATGGTCCTGATCTTCCAGTTGGCGCCGACAAGACCCTCATCATCCTGGTCATAGCCGAGAGCGGTAAGGGTCATCTTGAGAAGCTCGTAGCCGGTGACGTTGCCCTGCGGGTCGAAGGTAGTGGCGTTGCGGCCGGCGACGATGCCGATGGTCGCGGCGTAGTTTACATAGCCGGCAAACCAGTCGGTGCTCTTAACATCGGCAAAGACATCGCCCACTTCGGTAAAGTTGGCCGAAAGATCCGCGCCGCCCCAAAGAGCGACAGCAATCATCTTCGCGGCCTCTGCACGGGTGACCGGGTCGGCCGGACGGAAATTGCCGTTGCCGTCGCCCTGCATGATGTTGAACGCGTTCAGAAGCTGTGCCGCGTCCTTGTTGGTTACGTCTGCCCAGTCCTTGAGCGTTGTGACGTTCTGAGTCTTGGTATCGGCGGCCATTGCCCCGATGCACAGACCCAGCACCATCGCAAACGCAAGAGCCAGGGACAGAACTTTCTTCAGGTTCTTCATTTGTTCTTTTCCTCCTGTTTGGTGTTTTTGGCATGACACTCCTGCCACAATTCGGATAATACACCACTTCCCCCCTTATTGCAAGGGGGGAAGCCGATTTGTAACATAAGTGTAATAGAAGTGATTTTTTGCAACTTTGGTGAAATGTTGGATTAGAGGCCGAAAAAAGTTCTATATTAAGGACGCTATGAGCCATGCCGCGACCTGTGCGGGGGTTACGTTGGCTCTCAGCATGTCCTCCGCGCGGGACGCGAGGTCGGCTCCCCGAAGGGCACGGGACGCGAGCTGCGGACTTGCCGCCGCCGCACCCGCAAGCGTGCTGCGCGCTTCTTCGAGTCTCCGAACGGCCCCGTCTCCCTTCAGCTTTGTAAACGGTGCAAACGCCTCCGCGAGCCCGCTCTTGGAGCGGACGCCGCGCACCAACGCACGGGCGAGCGCCCGCGCCTCCCCCTCCGGGGAAGCCGGTGCGGCTTCGTCCTCCTCATCCTCCGCGCGGACAAGGCCGCAGCGTGAGCGGACGGTGCCGAGCAGCGCACGCGCGTTTTCGCACACAAATATGAATACGCAGGGCGTGGGCGGCTCCTCGACTGTAGCGAGCAGGGCGTTCTGCGCCGCCACGTTCATCCCGTCCGCGCCGTGGACGAGGAAGACCTGGCGCGCCGCCTCGTTCGGCTTCACCTGCGCCGCCTCGCGCATGGCGCGCGCGGACTCTATTTTTATCGCGCCGCGCTCGTCCGGCGAGACCTCGTGCAGGTCGGGGTGCGCGCGGGCAAGCGACTTGCGGCAGTCCTCACAGACGCCGCAAGGCGCGTCCGGCGCGGAGCAGAGCGCCTCACGCGCGAGGCGGAACGCGAGAGCTTCACGCGCGGCCTCGCTCCCGCCTGTCACGATATAAGCGTGAAGTCCGCCCAAAATACCCACTTTGCCGCTTTACCTCAACTTTTACGATAGGTTTACATCTTCTCGAAGCGGTCGACGGAGAGCACGAACACCGTCGCGCCGCCGACCGTGACCTCCACCGGCACGGACGGGTGGTAGCCCGCCATCGCCGTGGACGTGTCCGGCCGCATCGGGATGGTCTGGCGGCGGCTGCGGCTCGACTTATGTATCACCGCGAGCGCCTCGTCTACCTTGTTGTCCTCAACGCCGCAGATTATCGTGGCGTTGCCCGCCATGAGGAAGCCGCCGGTCGTCGCCAATTTGGTGACCTGGAAGCCCTCGTGCGTCAGTTCGCGTATGACGCGCTGCGAATCGTCATGGCTTACAATAGCGAATATCAGCTTCATGTCTGTTCCTCCCTTGTCTCTGTTTCGGGCGCGCTTGAGAGGACGCGCACCTCCTTATCCACATTATAACCTATTCCGCGGAGAAATGCGATAGTTTTTTGTGAAATTTTCTCACCCGGCAGGACGACGGGGATGCCCGGCGGGTAGGGCGCTATCGCGTCCGCCGCGACGCGTCCCGCCGCTCCCGCGAGCGGGACACGCTCGGACGGCGCGAACATCGCGCGGCGCACGCCGCACATGCGCTCCGGGCGCGGCATGGCTGGGAGCGGGACGTCCGCCGCCGATGCGCCGCAGAACTCTGCGGCGCAGGCGCGGATCGCGGCTAGGAGACGCGCGAAGGTCTCCTCCGTGTCCGACGCCGTCATGATGAACACGACGTTCCGCGCGTCCGCCATCTCAGCCGCGACTCCGCGCTCGCGCTCGAGCCACGTGGCGGCGGCGTGACCGTCCGCGCCGTCGAACGAACAAACAAAGCGGCAGGGATCGAGCGCTGTGACGCCCACATTATGTATAGTATGCGGCGCGCCGAGGACGCGCACACCCGGCGTCTCCGCCGCCTCCTCGCGGAGCCGCGCGACGCGCTCCGCCGTGCAGTCGAGCGCAGCGCGGCCGTCGGCGGACGACGCTTCCGCGAGCGCGAGGTCGAGGCTCGCGAGCACCGCGTAGGACGGGCTCGACGAGCCGAAGAGACGCATCGACTCGAGCATCGCGCGCTTCACCGCCGGCGCGCGCCCGTGCGGGACGTTTCCGAGCGCAAACGCGCCGCCGCCGAGGCTCGAGAGCGTCTTGTGCGCCGAGAGTGCGAACACGGCCTCGCAGCGGCGGTCGACGCCGAACAGACAGCCGTCCCCAACGAGGTGCGCGCCGTGCGCCGCGTCGACGAGCAGAGGGACACCCGCGTCCGCGCACACCGCGCTTATGGCGGGGATGTCGCTCATTACGCCGTAGTAGGTCGGCGAGGTGACATAGACCGCGTCGTACTCCCGCGCGGCGAGCGCGCGTGAAAGCGCGTCCGCCGAAATACCGACGGATATATTCCACGCATTGTTGTACTCGGGGTATATATAGTCCGCCTCGCCGCCGAGCATTCCAAGCGCCGCGAAGCAAGCGCGGTGTGCGTCCCGCGCGGCGAGCACGCGGAACGTGTGACCCGCCTCCGCCGCACGGCGCGCGACGGCGCCGAGCATGCCCTGTATCACGAGCGTCGAGCCGCCGGCGGAGTAGACGCAGAAGTCCGCGCCGGCGGCGGACGCCGCCTCGTCCTCCGCCTCGCGGATGACGTTCGGCTCCGGGTCGTAGAGGTCGCCGGTGTCCGAGAGCTCGGTAAAGTCTATCGTCTCGGCCGGAACGCCGAGGCGCGGCACGCCCTTGTGACCGGGCATGTGGCCGCGAAGCGTGTCCCGCGCGGCGCGGGCGAGAAGTCTTTCGTAGAGTTTAGGCATAACGTAACCTCATATAAAGAAGGGTGTGAGGAGCATCATCAGGGGTATCGTTACGATGCTGAGGAGCGTCGTAACGCTCACGATGGCGGAGCCGTACTGCTCGCCCTCGCGAAGTCCGAGCAGGTTCGAGAACATACTGACGAGCGCCGCCGACGGCGCGCAGGTCATGATGTAGCTCGCCATCGCCGCGTCGTGCGGAGCTTTTAGGAGTATGTAGAAGGGTATCGTGAGCGCCGGGACGACGAGCAGGCGCAGGGCCGCGACCTTCCACACGCCGGGGCTTGCGAGCGCCGACTTTATGTCCGCGCGCGCGACAAATCCGCCTATCACTATCATCGCGAGCGGCGTGTTGAGGTTTGCGACGTGGCCGACGGCGCTCGCGAGCGGGCGCGGAAGCGTCACCGGCAGGCAGAACAGGAGTATGCCTAGAAGCGAGCCTATCACGCCGGGGTTGAGGACGGCTTTCCGCGCCGTCTCGCGGGCGGAGCCGCCTCCGCCCGCGAGGATCATCCGACCGAAGGTCCACGCGCCGATGTTGAACGCCATGACGCCGCAGCTTGCAAACACCACCGCCTCGTCCCCGAGGACGGCCTGTATCAGAGGTATGCCCATAAATCCGCAGTTCGAGAACACCACCGCGAACCGCTCGACGCGGCTCCGCTCGCTTCTCCCGCGTATCAGCAGGAAGGCGCAGCCCAGCGCCAGCGCCATGCCGAGCACGAAGAGCAGAGTCCCCATGCCGAGCGCGCGCAGCAGCTCCCACTCGAACTCGCGGTTGAAGCTGTTCATGAGCACCGCCGGCGTGACGAAGTTCAGCAATATCCTGTTCATCTGCGCGCTGCCCTCCGAGGTGAGCATTTTCGTCTTTACTGCGATAAAACCCACCGACATCAGCAGGAACATCACGAGTACCTGCGTCGCCGTTACCTGTGCCGTTTCGTTCATTGTTTGCCCTCCGTAAGCAGTTTTACCCACACATTTTACACCATGCGGCACGGACGGTCAACCTTTTCGCTTGACCGGGCGCCCATAACGTGGTAGGATTGAGGAAAAGACGGATAAGGAGGCGGCGGCGGATGGTGGTGCTGTGCATCGGAGACGTTGTGGGCGAGCCCGGTCTGCGCTGTGCGGAGCGGCTGCTCGGCGGGTTGAGAAGGTTTTACGGCGCAGACTTCGTTGTCGCAAACGGAGAGAACGCCGAGGGCACCGGCATAACCGGCCGCGACGCGGAGCGGCTGTACGTCGCGGGCGCGGACGTCGTGACGCTCGGCAACCACGCATTTGCGCGCCGCGAGATAGCGGCGCGGCTCGAGGACGACCCGTACCTCCTGCGCCCCGCGAACTTCACCTCCCGCGCACCCGGCAGGGGATGGGGAGTGTTCGACGCGAACGGGGGACGGCGCGTCGCCGTGGTGAACCTCATGGGGCGGCTCTTCATGGACTCAAACCTCGACAACCCGTTCTTCCTCGCGGACAGAATACTCGCGGAGGCCGGTACGCCGTTTGTAGTCGTGGATTTCCACGCCGAGGCGACAAGCGAGAAGGCCGCGTTCGCGTACTATGTGGACGGGCGCGCGTCCGCAGTGTTCGGCACGCACACGCACGTCCCGACGGCAGACGCGCGCGTACTGCCGGGCGGCACCGGCTTCATCACCGACGTCGGCATGACCGGCGCGGAGCAGTCGGTGCTCGGGATAGCGCCGGAGGCCTCGATAGCGCGGTTCGTGGGCGAGCTGTACGGCGGCACGCGTCAGGCAAAGGGCGGCGCGGTGCTGATGGGCGCGCGCTTTGAGCTCGACGACAAAACGGGAAAGTGCGTCGCCGTGGAAAGAATAGAAGCGCGGTAGCGCCGTGTAACAACAAAAAACCTCTGCCCGTTACCACGGGCAGGAGGGTTTATTTTTTCAACGGCCTCGCAGAGTTTCGCCCAATCCCCAAACGGCGCAGAGCGCCGTTTGGGGGACCCCTTTAATTTAAATGCTCGCCGGAAATGAATTTCGGCTGCGCAAATTCGGCGCTCCGCGCCGACGTCCAGAAAAGCCTCGCAGAGTTTCGCCGCCTGTCATAGACAGGCGGCGAAATAAAGTTCAATTCGTAAATTTCGGCGGCGTGTACAATGCGCCCGCGAACTCATACCGCGCCACACCCTCTACCGGGCGCATCAGACCTCGGCGCTTCGCGCCGACGTCCCGACTTTGTACTGCGTGGAGCGTGCGTCGATTTTCCGCCGAAGGCGGCTCCGCATTCTAATTAGCTCAATGTTGTGCAATATTCGCAAAGCGAATATTGCTAGCGAGGGCTGTAAAATGTCGGATGAGGAATTGGTTCGCGCCCTCGCGGTTCGCAGCGGTTGATGTTGCCGCAGGCAACATCGCGCAGGCGGAATTCATTTCCGCCGAGCACATTTAATCGGAAGGGCTCCCACGCGGTCGCTGACCGCGTGGGAATTGCAGAGCGGAGCGCTGCCGCCGGCAAGGCTGTGCCTTGTCCGGCGGCTTCGCGGGAAAGAGGTTCGCGGGCGAAGCCCGCGACCTCTTTCCCGCGAAATTTTTATCTTCCCGCCGCGAGGCTCATTCTGATGAGCGGCGCTTCGAGCGGCGACGAGCTGTTTTCGCCGTCGCGGCCGAGCTGTCCGCCCGAGTTCGAGCCCCAGAGGTAGATGTTCATATTCTTCGTCATTGCCATGACGTGCGCGCGTCCGGCGGAGAGGCTGATGACCTCCTTCAGACCCTCGACCGTACCGGGCGTCCAGTCGGGCGCGCCGCCGGTGTCGCGGCCGAGCTGACCTTCGTCGTTTCGGCCGAAGGTGCGGACGTTCCCGTCGCCGTCGGTCACGGCAAAGAACCCGTCTCCGCCGACGAGCGAATACGAATCCGGAAGCGAGCTCATCACGGCCGGCGCGTCCTCAAATCCGGTTTTTACGCCGACATCCGGCGTCCAGAGCCACACCTTTGCGTCGGCATCGAGCACGGCCATCGCGCCGCTGCCGCAGACGACCTGTATCGCGTGCTCTATCGGCAGCATCACCGCGCCGCCGACGGCGGTCTCCGGCGCGTCCACGCAGTCGCCCCAGACCCAGACGTGTCCGTCCATGTCGAGCGCGGCGCAGAGGCCGTCTCTCCCCGCGGCGATCTGACTTATGCCCTCCAGCTCGCCCACGCGGACGGGGACATTCGAGAAGCGCAGAGTCTCCGGGTCGGCGCCGAGCTGACCCGCGGCGTTGTCGCCCCAGCCGTAGACGCGCCCGTCCAGCATACGGACAAGGACATACTTCGCGCCGGCGGCTATCTGCTGCGCCTGCGAGAGATCCGTCGGGACTATACGCACCTCGACGTCCGGGTCGGCGGCGTTCTCGTCGTAAGCGAACCTCACTATCCCGTCGGTGGAGACGGTGGAAGCGTCTCCGAACGGCAGGTCGGCTATCGTGCCCGCACCGTAGAGCCCGTTCGCGGTGAGCAGTATCGCCGTCGTGTCGGTGAGCGCCACGTCGAGCACCAGCTCCGGCGTCACGAGCTTTGCAGGGGAGGGCGACGCCTCCGCAAAGAGGGACGAGTCGCCGTAGAAGTAGAACTCGTCGTCGCTTGTAAACTCCATGGAGAGGTCGCCCTCGGCCTCAAAAGAATATATAGCTGCGGAGACGCATCCGCCGCTCATCAGCAGAGCGGCGGCAAGCGACAGCGCCAGCGCTCCGCGCATCAAACGTTTAAGCATAGCTCCTCCGTATCAGTTTTCGGTGTGCAGCGCGAGGCGCTTTGCCGCGTACTCGTATGCCGCGCGGTAGTCGCTCCGCTCGCGGCTGGCCTGTTCGAGAGCCGCATAGATATCGTCGAGCAGCATGAGGCCGCCGTCGTTTGCCGCCGCGCTCTCCGCGACGCGCAGCTCCTCCGCCGCCGCGTCCGCACTACCCTCGGCGAGCAGGGAGCGTCCCCTGAGGTAGTGGCGCATGGCGCGCGCCCACGCGTCGCTGTGCTCGGCCGGCTGCTCCGACTCAATGTGCTCGAACCGCTCCGCAAGCCAGAACTGCTCGATTATTCCGGTGCGCTCGGCAAGTCCGCCGCGCTTCTCCTCCTCGCGCAGGAGGCGCGCCGCCTCACGCCCGTCCGCCACTATCGACGGATTCTTCGAGCGGACGGCGCAGAGCATTATTATCTGGTAGCATTCCACCGCGACGTCGCCCATATAGTAGAGGCTGCTTTCGTTGTGCTTGAGCGCCTCGCGGGCGTATGCGCGGGCGCGGTTCATGTCGCCGCGGCGGTACTCGCCGCGCGCGAGGCCGACAAGCGCGAGCGCACGGAGCGCCGCTATCTCGTCCGAGCGCTCGGCCTCCGCGCCTTCGGACTGTTCGAGCAGCGCGAGCGCCTGTGTAAAGTCGCCGCGGCGGTATGCTTCACGCGCGCCTTCGACGCCCCGCTTCTCTCCGCCGCCGGATTCACTGCTCCCGCTGAGGAAATAGCTCGACGGCAGCCCGAGGCGCTCCGCTATATAGTTGAGCGTCTTTATCGAGGGCGTGGCAGAGCCGTTTTCTATCTTGGAAAGCATGTTGCGGGTTATCCGGTCGCCCGCGACCTGCCGCTGGGTCATGCCTTTCGACTGGCGCGCGTGGCGGATCTTCTCACCCATCGTCATACGGAAAACCTCCATTCATATACGCATCCGTGCGGCCGGCGCGAGCGCCGGTTCCTCGCAGACTGAACGACCGTTGCGGCCGGTTGAATTTCCTTTACTATTGTATTGTACCACATTTCGCCCGCCGTGACAACCCCGAAAAAGCTAACTTTACTTACTTTACACCGAACCGCCGGTATGATAACATATATGTTATAACTGACGGAGGGAAGACATGAAGAAGGTAACGATCTACACCGACGGCTCCTGCTCCGGCAATCCCGGCCCGGGGGGCTGGGGCGCGGTGCTGATGTACGGAAAACACAAGCTCGAGCTCTCCGGCGGAGAGCCGTCCACGACAAACAACCGCATGGAGCTCACCGCGGCGGTCGAGGCGCTCTCGCGGCTCAACGAGCCGTGCGAGGTCGAGCTGTATTCGGACAGCCGCTACCTCGTGGACGGCCTCGAGAAGGGCTGGGCGGCGAGCTGGAAGAAGCGCGGCTGGCGCCGCAAGGACGGCGCGCCCGCGCTCAATCCCGAGCTCTGGGACAGGCTGCTCGAGCTCACGGTTGTCCACCGGGTCACGCTGCACTGGGTCAAGGGTCACGCCGAGAACGAGTGGAACAACCGTTGCGACGAGCTCGCGGTCGCCGAGACAAAAAAGTTCGCATAAGGATAAGGGCATGGGCGGTGCTTTTGCCATTCCAAACGGTCAGCAGACCGTTTGGGAACCCTCCCAATCGAAATACTTTCCCCAAGCGGCGTTTCACGCCGTTTGGGGACTCCTTTGATTGAAATGCTCGTGCGGAACACGAGGGCGCCGACATATTCCGCAAAACAACATATTCGGCCCTCGTGAGTTTTGCCCGCTTTGCGGGCAAAGCCGAACACGGTAGGGAATCGTCCTGCGCAAATTCGGCGCTCCGCGCCGAATTTAACCGCTGCGAACCGCGAGGGCGCGCACCTTTTCCTCATCCGACACTTTACAGCCCTCGCTAGCAATATTCGCTTCGCGAATATTGTCCAACTTCGAGCACATTTTAGTGCGGCGCGGGTAAAAAGCCCACAAATAAAATCAGGGGCGGTGCTTTCGCACCGCCCCTCTTATTTTGTCTGCGAGTTGACGCGGCTCAGTTCGGCCTCGGGAGCTCGCCGCCCTCGTCCAGAATAGTGAACGCGTCGGAGATCTTTGTCAGGACGTCCCTGTGGACCGCAAAGCCGGTCTCCTCTCCGTCGAGGAAGGCCGCGTAGCGGCGCGAGTTCAGCTCGTAGAGCTCGAGCGTGACCGTCTCTCCGTTGGTTCTCGTGACGACGAAGCGGTACGCCGGTCTCGCCGGAAGCGTGACCTCGTCGGGGTCATACGCCTCGTAGACCTGAACGGCTATGACGTGGGCAAACAGGCGGCTCGCGTTCTGGGAGCTTATCGCCTTGCCGTCGACCGTACCGGAGACCGTGCCGGTCTTGTTCTCCTCGGTCGGCTCTTCATAGCTGAGCTCGAGGGTATGCTCGCCCTCCGGCGTGAAGAACTCGACCTTCGCGACGTCGCGCACGTTCTCGGTGACAAGGAGCTTGAAGAGCAGGTCGACATAGTTCACGCTGAACAGCGCATCCGAGACATTCTCTGCGGTGAGTATCGTGTCAAGCCCCTCGACCATGACGTAGGCGTTCGAGCCGACGGTCTTGCCGATGTAGTAATGCACCTCGTCGCCTCCGACGTTCTTCAGCCAGACCTCGCGCGGCGCGTCAAAGCCGTACTCGGAGAGCTGTTCGTCGGTCGGGTCGTCGATGAAGATGCCGTTTACCGTTATCGCGACCGCGACGTTTATCAGCTTGTTCTCGACCGCATCGTCGGTGCAGAGACCCTCGAACGGCTCCTCCATGAAGAAGCCGGAGGAGAGCTCGCCGCGCTCCTCCTCGGTGGCGGCACGGACGAGCATCTCATAGTCCGTCGCGGGGTCGACGGCGCGGACATAGGTTATTTCTCCGTTCGTCTCGTAGGTCATCTGGTCGGTGTCGAAGTAGTCCGGGAAGAACTCGTAGGTGCGGTAGTCCATCTCGCGGCGGGTGAGCTGACTTATCGAATACGCGCCGACGGCGTAGACGTTCCCGTCGCCCGTGGAGCAGTAATAGCTGTTGTTGAGGGCGGTAGGAGCGCCTACCTGGAGGGTATAGTCTCTGCCCTCGCCGAAGCGCACCTCTATGCGCCACGCCGGCGCGTCAAGGCCGTACTGCGAGAGGTCGTCCGGGTTTTCCGCCACGGTGGAGAGGCTCGAAAGCGTCGACGCATTTATGGCGGAGGCGCGGACGGCGTCCGGGTCGTAGTTCCAGCCCTCGCGCTTCGGCTCCACCGTGTAGTCGCCGTTCCCGTCGGGAAGGACGGTGTTTATCAGCGTACCGTCCGCATCGTACACGCGGATATAGCTGAGGTCGCTGAACTTCTCGTTTATGAGGTACTTTGTCTGTACCGGCGCGGAGCTCGCGTCCGGCGAGGCGGAAACGTCCGTATTCGCTTCGCTGTCCGGCAGCAGGAACACCAGGGCGGTGATGCCCGCGAGCAGCGCTATGACTATCGCCGCGATTATCAGCTTCTTTTTCATCAGCGGTTGCGCCTCCTGAACCAGACGACGACGCCGGCGCCGAGTACCGCGACGGGTACCGCGACGCACAGCGACCAGAAAATGAACCGCGCGTCGGCCCCGGTTATCGAGAGGGCGGAGGAGGTGGCGTAGCGCGCCTCGACTATCAGCGCGTCGGCATCCTCATTCATGAAGTTCACGGCGTGTATGAGGAGGTTGCGGTTGAGGAAGACGTCCTGATCTATCAGCGTGTCGCCCGCGACGCCGCTCGAAAGGAACAGTATGTTCGAGCGGTTGCCGGTGTTGTCGTTCGACTCCTCGGCGAGGACGCCGATGTAGAACGGGCCGTCCACATCGCCCGCGGCCTTCTGGTAGCTCTGGATATTCTCGCCCGTCTCGGTGCTCTTGGCATAGCTCGTGGCGGTAGAGGTCATTATCGCGGTGGTGCGGCGGAAGCCGGTCACCACGCCGTCTCCCCAGATGAGCTCCCACGGGCGGCTGTCAACGCTCACGACGTACTCGCCGGTGCTGCTGCGGACGTCCGAGGTCATGGTGTGGGTACTGTTGAGCTGCGGGATGACCGCGCGCGGGGAAGTGTAGTTCCACTCGCTGTCGCAGACGATGTAGTCCATCGGACGGACGCCCCAGTCCTCCATGAACAACTCGAAGTTCGGCAGGTCGGGGCAGGTGTAGTCGTAGAAGATGATAATGTTGCCCGAATTGTTGAGGTAGTCCTCAAGAACCGCTATCTCCTCGTCGGTGAAGTCCTTCTGCGGGTTGGTGATTATCAGCAGAGCCGTCCTCTCGGGCAGCTCGCCCACGGCGAGGTTGACCGTATCGAGAGTGTAGTTCGCGGTGGTGAGAAGCGTGTTGAGGCTCGAAAGCTCGCTCTCGCCGTGACCGCGTGTGCGCACCGCCACCGGCAGCTCGTCCGCGAGGCAGTACATGATGGCGCTCGAAAACTTCTGCTCCGCCTGGAGACCCTGCTGCTGAGTGCCCTCGCTGTAATCTATGCGGATGTCATAGAGGTCGCTCGGGACTATCGAAGTGTAGCGCTTCGAGCTCGCGATGATGATGTCCGCCTCGTTCGGCGTGGAGAGCTCGCTGTACTGCGCGACTATGTCCGGGTTTGCATACGGGTCGACATAGCGGACATGCAGCTTCCCGCCGGAAAGCTGCTCATAGCGCATAAGCACCTCGCGGATGGGACGGTACGAGGATGTGTTCTGATAGTTGTACTCGGTGGTGAGAACGGTGACCTCGATATCCTCCTCAAGGTTTTCGAGGAGCTCGACCGTCGTGTCGCTTATCGTGTAGAGGCGGTTGTCGGTGATGTCCGCGCGGAGGCCGAGCTTCTGCGTGAGCAGCACGGCAAGGAGGTTTATCACTATCGCCCCGACGAGCACGAGCGCTATAAGCACCACCGTATATGTTCCGTACTTGGTCCTCTGCTTTGAGAAGACCGATTTCTTGTTTCCCTTGTTATCCAATTTCAAGCGCCCCCTTCCTCAGCTCCAGCGCTTCTTCTCGATGACACGGGTGGTGGCAAAGAGGAACACCGCCGCGACCGAGATGTAGAAGACAATGTCGGAAAGCGTGAGAACTCCGTTCGATATCGTCGTATAGCGGACAAAGAGCGATATCGAATAGATGATGTTGTTGAGTATCGCGTTATCCGCGCCGAAGCCGCTCGTATCGACGAGGTAGAGCACGAGGAACACCGCGAGCGTGAGCACGGCGCTCACGAGCTGGTTTTCGGTGAGCGACGAGATGAACACGCCTATCGCGATGAACGCGGAGGCGACGCAGAACATAGCGAGGTAGTTTGCAAGCAGCTCGCGGATGTTGGGCTGTCCGTGCGCCGCGATGATGACGACGTACACGAGCGTCACCGCGAGCGCTATCGCGAAGATGGCGAGCGCCGCGAGGAACTTGCCCACGACAATACCGCTTATCCTTACCGGGCTCGTGAGAAGGAGCTGGTCGGTTTTCTGCTTGAATTCCTCGCTGAAGAGGCGCATCGTCAGCAGCGGCGTGACGAAGATGAGTATGTAGACCATGAAGTTGAACACAGTCGAAAGCGACGACTGCGCCGGGTATACGTTGTACAGATAGAAGAACACGTTCATGACCGCGAGGAACGCCGCGATAAAGACGTAGCCGAGCGGGCTTGTGAAGTAGCTCTTCAAATCGCGCTTAAATATAGCGAGCAAAGCCGATTACCTCCTTACCTCTGTCGGTGTGCTGTCCTCGGTCAGAGTCATGAATATCTCCTCAAGCGAGAGATCCTGCGGCCGGAGCTGGAGTATCGGGTATCCCGCCTGCGCAAGCGCCCGGAAAAGCGGCTTGCGGATATCCACCTGACCGTCCGACTCGACAAGCATGTCGCACGCGCCCTCCTCGCGGTCCGGGAGCGGCGTCACCACGCGCACGCCGGGCACGCTGCGGACGGTGTTCGCGACGGCGCTGCGCGCGCCGGCGCACCGGAGCGTGAGCGCGTGGCCCTGCGCGACGTTGGCCTGAAGTCCCTGCGGCGTATCGTCCGCGATAATGCGTCCCTCCTTGATGACGAGGACTCGCTCGCATATCTGCTCGACCTCGGGCAGGATGTGCGTCGAAAGGATTATCGTGCGCTTCTTGCCGAGCTCGCGAATAACGTCGCGTATCTCGACTATCTGGCGCGGGTCGAGGCCGACGGTCGGCTCGTCGAGGATAAGCACCTCAGGGTCGCCTATCAGCGCCTGAGCGAGGCCGACGCGCTGGCGGTATCCCTTGGAGAGGTTGCGTATCACGCGGTTGTAGACCTGGGTGATGCCCACCATCTCGCATATCGAGGAGATGTGCTTCTTCCTGTCCGCCTCGCGCGACTTCGCGCCCTTCAGGTCATACACAAAGTCGAGGTAGTCCTTCACCGTCATGTCGAGGTAGAGCGGCGGCTGCTCGGGAAGATAACCTATCTGCTTCTTCGCCTCAAGGGGATCCTCGAGCACGTTGACGCCGCCTATCGAGGCGGAGCCGCTCGTCGCCGAGAGGTACCCGGTGATTATGTTCATGGTTGTGGATTTGCCTGCGCCGTTCGGCCCGAGGAAGCCGACTATCTCGCCCTCGTCTATCTTGAAGGAGATGTCGGTCACGCCCCGCTTGTCGCCGTAAAGCTTTGTCAGGCGGTTGACTTCGATCATTTGCAAAACCGTCCTTTCGGTTGCCGTGCGCGCCGGCCGCATCGCTGCGAAAACGGGCGCGGAGCACACTTCTGGCTTTAACCCCGTAATTATAGCACAATCTTTCCCGTTTGGCTAGTGGCAATTTACAGCGATTTGCCGTTTTTTCGATTTATGCGGTCAGGTTTTTTGCGGCCGACAGCGCGGGCGCGGTTATTTTGCGGCCGGCAGGCCGAACCGCATCGTCGTTTTTTTGCCCTCGGGTATACACTCCACGCTCTCTCCGTGACGGTCGAGTATCCGTTTTACGAGGTAGAGCCCGAGACCCATGCCTTCGGTGCTGCGGGAGCGGTCGGTCTTGTGGAAGCGCTCGAATATCCGCTCGCGCTCGTCGGGCGGTATCGGCGGCCCGATGTCCGAGAGGGAGAACGTCACCCGCGGGCCCCGGCGCTTTATCGAGAGCTCGAGCGCCGTCTCCTCGTCCGAATACTTCACCGCGTTTTCCACGAGGTTCCACACCACGCGGTATATATAGTCCATGTCGCCCGTGACCTCCGCCGGCTCGTCGAGGTCAAGCGCGAGCGTGAGGCGCTTTGCGTTTATCTTTTCCTCCTGCCCCGCGAGCACCTGCCGCGCGGTCTCGCTCAAATCGAACGTCGTGAGGTTCAGCGGGTCGCCGCCGTCCGCCTCCATGCGGCTTATCTCGAGCATCTGCGTGACGAGGCGGCTGAGGCGCTTCGTCTCGCGGCTCACGACGCCGAGGTAACGCTCCTGCTTCTCGGGCGGTATCACGCCGTCGAGGATGCCGTCAACATACCCGGAGATGCTCGTCATCGGCGTTTTGAGCTCGTGGGAGATGTTCGCTATGAACTCGCGCCGCCGCGCCTCCGACTGGTCGAGCGACTCCGCCATGAGGTTGAGGCTGTGCGCAAGCTCGCGTATCTCGTCGACCTGCCCGCCGTCCTCGTCCAGACGCGGCGAGAAGTCGCCGCGCGCGAAGGAGCGGCTCGTCTCCGCCATGTCCTTGAGGGGCTGGGTGAGGCGGCGCGTGTAGAAGTACGCCCACAAGCCCGCCACCGCGAGCACGAGGAAGGCCATTATCACAAAGAGGCGGAGGAAGTTCGTGAGCAGGCGCTGGCTTGCCTCGGTCGTCGTTGAGACGAACACCGCGCCGCAGAACTCGCCTTCCTCCGAGCGCACCGGCAGTCCCACCGTGAAGTAGTCGCTCTTGTAGAGGCCGCCGAGGTCGCCCGCCGCGACGTACTCTCCGGCGCGCTGTACCCGTTCTATGACGCCCTGCGAGATGTAGAGAGTATAGTCCCACTCCACTCCTTCCGGCGTCGCGACGACGCGGCCGTACTTCCCGGCGATGACGACCTCGCAGCCGCTCATGTCGCTTGCGAGCCGCGCCGAGCCGGAGAGCGTGCTGCTCATGGCGACCGTGCCGTTACGCACATAGCTCTGAGCGACGCGGGATATGTTTTCCGCGGACTGCCTCATGGTATCCTCGCGCTCGGCGCGGGTGGAGCGGAGCGCGAGCAGCGACACCGACGAGCCGAGCAGCAGGAAGCTCGCTATGAGCAGCGCCGCCGTCGCGGAAAAGGTCCTTCCGAATATCGTTCTCAATGAAAACGCCTCCGTATAACGGCGACCTAGTCTCCGTCGGTCTCGAATTTATAGCCCACGCCCCAGACGGTCTTGAGCTGCCAGTGTTCGCTCGCGCCCTCAAGCTTCTCGCGCAGGCGCTTGATGTGTACGTCCACCGTGCGGTTGTCGCCGAAGTAGTCAATGCCCCACACGGCGTCGAGAAGCTGGTCGCGGGTGTAGACGCGGTTCGGGGAGGACGCGAGGTACGCGAGGAGCTCGAGCTCCTTCGGCGGCGTGTCCACCTTCTTTCCGCCCACGGTGAGCTCGAAGCTCGACATATCTATGATAAGGTTGTCAAAGACGAGCCGCTCGGGCGCGCTTTCGGCCGAGCCGGCGCGGCGGAGCACCGCATGGACGCGCGCTATCACTTCCTTCATCTCGAAGGGCTTTGTGATATAGTCGTCCGCGCCGGCCTGAAGGCCGCTCACGCGGTCGCCGAGCTCGCCCTTGGCGGTGAGCATTATCACCGGCGTCTTGCTCGTCGCGCGTATCTCGGCGAGCACGCCCCAGCCGTCGAGCTTCGGGAGCATGACGTCGAGCAGCACGATGTCCGGGCGGAAGACCCGCAGCTGCTTCAGCGCGTCCTCGCCGTCGGGGGAGATCGTCGTGGTGAATCCCTCCCGCTGCATGTATATCTCCACAAGCTCCGCTATGTTTTCGTCATCCTCGACTATGAGCATCTTCTTAGGCATATTTACCTCCGGGCGCGCGCGGGCGCTTCTCCCGCGACGCATAAAATGTTCTATTGTATAATGGTATTATATCATATCGCGGAGCGATATGATATTGCCGTGTTTTGCGGTTCCGTCCGAAGGACGGGAGCAAAACGGCATTAAATCAAATATAATAATCGCTTTGCGATTATTATATCACATGTGTCTATACTGCGGTGAACAATTTGTGAATTTGCAAGGAAGAATATTCCTGCTTGCCAATACCCGTCGAACGTGTTACAATATAATCTGTCCATTTGTCGCCGGGGCTCGATTCCGGCGCATACATACGCGAAGGTTTCGGGAGAGGACGTCGGCATTGCAAAGCAAACACAAGTTCCCCACAAGGATGCTCGTCACGGCGGCACTGCTCATCGCACTCGATGTCATATTCGCGCGGTTTCTCCGCTTCTACACGCCGGGCGCGCTCGACCGCATAAGCCTCCAGTTCCTTCCGAACGCTCTCGCGGGGGCGATATTCGGGCCGATAGGCGGCGCGCTTATATGCGTCGCGGGCGACGTGGTGGGGATGCTCCTAAACCCGGACGCCTCCGGCTTCATGCCGCTGATAACGCTCGCATGTGCGGCGCGCGGCGCGATATACGGATTCTTCCTCTATAAGAAAGAGCCGGGATTCCTCCGCTCACTTACGGCGGTCGCGACGGTCACGGTCGCGGTGGAGCTCGGCATGATGCCGCTCTTTCTTTCGATACTCTACGGAAACGCGTGGCGCGCGGTGCTTGCCGGCAAGCTGCCGTGGCGGCTCGTTTCGATACCGGCGTTCGCGGGCGTTCTCACCGCCGTGTTCCGCGCTCTGAGGAGCGCAAATGTCCTCCGCCCCGTAAGCCGCGGGCAGTCATAAATCCTTCGGGAGGTAAACGTCATGTTCTGTACGAAGTGCGGAAAAAGCATACCCGACGGGGCGAAGTTCTGCCCCGAGTGCGGCGCCGCAGTAAACGCCGCAAACAATACAAATTTCAACAACGGACAGTATCCTTCCGTGCAAAATCAACAGTACGGATACAATTATCCGCCTTATACCCCGGTGCGTCCCACGGACGCGCCGAACGCGGGCTTCCTCGTGCTCGGGCTGTTCTTCCCGCTCGTGGGATTCATTCTCTGGCTCGTCTGGCGGGACGAGCTGCCGCTTCGCGCAAAGAGCGCCGGAAAGGGCGCGCTGATAGGCGTCTGCATCTGGGTCGGAATAATACTGCTGATAGTTCTCTGCATGGCGATATTTGTCGGCGCCGCCTTCGGCAGCGCTCACTACTACTCGCATTGGTAACGCGAAATGGACGGTAACAGCAAGGCGTCCGCCCTCGACATGGCCGAGATGCTCGAGATACAGCGCCGTCTCCACGCCGCGCACCCCGAGTGGGGCGGGCTCACCGTCGAGCACGGGCTGCGTCAGCTCCTCTGGATGGTGGGCGAGATAGGCGAGGTCATCGACGTCATAAAGAAAGCCCCGGCGGAGCGGTACATGTCCCCGGGCGAGGTGCGGGATCACTTCGTCGAGGAGTTCTGCGACGTCATGATGTACTTTGCGGACACGCTCGTCTGCTACGGCGTGACGGCGGAGGAGTTCGCCGAGGCGTACCGCAAAAAGGCGGACTACGACCTCATCCGCGATTACCTGTCGCAGAACGATGCCGTGTATGGGGAAAAGTCCCCAAAAACAAGGAATTAAGGGAGATAACCTCAAGATGCCCAGATGTAATACGGAACGCGCGCAGGCGGTATGGCGCTCGGTGATGAACGCCCTTCGCGGCGACCTGTCGAGCCTCGTCATAGACACCTACATAGAGTACGCCAAGGGCGTGGATATCACGAGCGAATACTTCGTGCTCTGCTGTGAGAACACCGTCTCGCGGGACTGGATAGAGCGCAGTCAGCGGCAGAACATCGAGCGGCTCCTGCTCGAGGAGGTCGGCGCGCCGGTACAGCTTCGCCTGCTCGCGGGCGAGGAGGAGGCGCGCGCCTACATCGCGGAGCGGGAGAAGCCGGACGCGGCGGGCGTCGGAAGCGAGTACACGTTTGAAAACTTCATCGTTGGCGGGTCGAACCGCTTTGCACACGCGGCGGCGCAGGCCGTCGCGGCGGGGGAGGCGACGAGCTACAACCCGCTCTTCATCTACGGCGGCAGCGGCCTTGGCAAGACGCATCTGCTCTACGCCATAGCAAACGAGTTCCGCCGCCGCTTTCCCGCGAAGCGCGTGACCTACGTTCGCGGCGAGGACTTCACAAACGAGCTCATCGAGGCTATTCGCGAGGGACGTCTCCGCGCCGGACGCGAGCGGGAGTTCCGTGAGAAGTACCGCTCAAGCGACCTCTTCCTCGTCGACGACATACAGTTCATCGCGGGCAAGGAGGCGACACAGGAGGAGTTCTTCAACACCTTCAACGCCCTGCACGAGGCGGGCAAGCAGATAGTCCTCACGTCCGACCGTCCGCCGAAGGAGATGAGCCGCCTCGAGGAACGGCTCCGCACGCGGTTCGAGTGGGGCGTGATATGCGACGTTCAGCCGCCCGACCTCGAGACGCGGGTGGTGATAGTCCGCTCGAAGGCGAGCGCCATCGGCATGGACATGCCGGACGCGGTCGCGATGTACGTCGCGGAGAACATCACCTCCAACGTCCGGCAGATAGAGGGCGTCGTCAAAAAGCTCGGCGCTTACTCCGCTCTGCTCCGCGAGCCGATAACCGTCGCGACGGCGCAGCACGCGATAGGCGACGTGTTCACCGAGAAGAGCGAGCCCACGGCGGACATCATCATCGAGGAGGTCGAGCGGTTCTTCGACCTCGACCGCGGGTCGCTTGCGGGCAAGCGGCGCGATGCGCGCACCGCGCACGCCCGCCAGGTCGCGGGATACCTCATGCGGACGATGACGAAGCTGAGCTTCCCCGAGATAGGGCGCGCGCTCGGGCGGCACTATTCGACCATCATGTACTCGGTCGATCAGGTCGTGGACGCGCGCCGCACCGACCGCCAGCTCGACACGGATTTGAAGGATCTCACCATCAACATTACGAATCATCAGTAAGGCGTCAACATAAAAAGCCCCCGCGAAACGTATGTTTCGCGGGGGCTTTTTGCCTCGTAAAATTGAGACTCAGGGGCAAAAGATATAATGTATCATAACATTATCAATCTTACTCCTAAGGAAGTCTCTATGAAAATGACAAATTTGATTCTTACACCGGAGCTGATCTCCGCGTTCGCGCGCGAGCTCGAAGCGAAGCACCGCAGCGTCTGCACGCGCGAGAAGTACCTGCACGACGCGCGCGAGTTCGCGCGGTTCCTCGCGGGGCGTCCTGTCTCCCCGGAGCTGACGCTTGAGTATCGCGACGCGCTTCTCGGCGCGGGCTACTCTCCCTCGAGCGTCAACACGATGTTGGCGTCGCTCAATGCTCTGTTCCGCTTTGTCGGACGGGAGGACTGCCGCGCCGAGCGGACGCGCGTCCAGCGCGAAGCGTTCCGCCCCGAGGAACGCGAGCTCACCCGCGACGAATACCTCCGCCTGCTCGGCGCGGCGTCGTCCCGCGAGCGTCTCATCCTCGAGGCGATCTGTTCGACCGGAATACGAATCTCTGAGTTGAAGTATTTCACCGTCGAGGGCGTGCGGCGCGGTGCATTGTCCGTCACCTGCAAGGGAAAGACCCGCTCAATTCTTCTCACGCACAAGCTGAAAACCCTGCTTTTGCAGTTCGCGGGCGAGCAGGGTATCACTTCCGGCGCGATCTTCCTCGACCGAAGCGGAAAGCCCGTCGGTCGCGGAACGGTCTGGGCGATGATGAAGCGGCTCGCGCGGAAGTCAGGCGTCCCGGAGGCAAAGGTGTTCCCGCACAACCTGCGGAAGCTGTTCGCCCGGATGTTCTACGAAAGAAGTCATGATATTGCCAAGCTCGCGGACGTGCTCGGCCACAGTAGCGTGAACACGACGCGCATCTATATCATGACGACGGGTGCGGAACACAGGGCGATGCTGGAACAGCTCGACCTCATCCCGGACACGGAGTACCGACCGTCGTCGGGCAGGCGGCGAACGGCATAAAAAAGAATCGACATTATTGGTATAATGTCGATTCAAGAAGGCCGGACGGTATGCCGCG
>CANRJS010000019.1 GCA_947631015.1 uncultured Clostridia bacterium | reverse complement strand
TGTGTCGTATTCAGGAGAGGGATTATTAAGGGAGAGGGCGAAGCCCTCTCCCTTAAGCGCGCTTTTTGGCTACTTTTGGCTACTTTTGGCTACTTTTTGCGCGTGCAAAAAGTAGCGCAGGGGTGCGGGGCGGCACAGCCCCGCCGGGGGTGCGGGGGCAGCGCCCCCGCAAGGTGCCGGTGAGGCTCTGCCTCACTTAGGGATGCGGGGTCTCGCCCCGCGAATGCTCGCGGGGCTTCCCCGCTGGATGGGAGTGGGGCGCAAGCCCCACATCTGCCGGTGAGGCTCTGCCTCACTTAGGGATGCGGGGTCTCGCCCCGCAAATGCTCGCGGGGCTTCCCCGCTAGATGGGAGTGGGGCGGCACAGCCTGCAAAGCGGTGGTGAGGCTTCGCCTTACACGTGAAGCGGTTGCGGGCTTCGTCCGCAGATGGCGTCAGCTTATAAGGTCGTTCAGTTGGCGGATATAGCTCGAGGTGTTCATCGGGAACGGGTTGTCGATAATTATGATGTCGTCTATCGGGTGCTCCGTGATGAAACTCACAAGGTCTCCGGAGGGCAGTCCGTCGCCGTTGTACTTGCGCGGGTCGACGATATAGACGTTCTCGTAGTGATTTATCAGGTAGGGGCAGAAGGCGTTGCCGTAGCTCTCCTTGAGGACGAGGACGCTCTTTCCGTTTCCGACGTCGGTGGAGACGTGTATCAACGGTTGGTCGCCCGACATAAACGCCATGTACTTGTTCGCTATGCCCTGGACGGTGGAGCTTATCGCGTAGCCGTTCCACGCAGTCGCCTCGTTCATCGTGAGGTCGGAGTATATCCGCGTCGTAAAGTCGCGGACGGGACGCCAGAAGTACACCTTGTCCGGATTTTCCGCTATCACCGAGGACTGCGGGTAGCTTGCCGACCAGTTGTAGAGCGTTCCGAGAAAGTCGCCGTTCACCTCACCCTGCTCGAAGTCGTCGAGCTCATAGGGCGTCTCGCCTACAGCGTCCATCACCGCGCGGTAGGCGTAGTAGGCGCCGAGCTGCGTCCAATGGTGGTCGCTCCGGAAGTAGATGTATTCGTCGGTGTGGGGACGGAGCGCGTCGTAGCCGTTTACCGCCACGACCGACTCGCTGAGCTTGGACTGCATTGTCGCGATCGCCGCCTGCTGGTCGTATGCCCCGGTGCGGTACTCCTCCGGCGCGTAGAAGCCGCCGGCGTTCGGGACGACGATGTTTATCACGCGCGAATCCGGGAAGGTCTCGGCGTAGAGGTTTACGGCGTCCGCATACTTCGCGGTAGAGGCCTCCAAGCTCGCGCAGAGCTCCATCGCGCGCCCGCCGGCGATTATTATGCCGCTCGAGGTCTTGACGTCGAGCTCGTTATCCGCAAGGTCGGGGAGCTCGGGCGTGGGAGTCGGAGTCGGCGTCGGTTCCTCGCTCGGTTCGGCGCTCGGAAGCGCGCTCGTCGAGGGAGAGGGCGAGGCGAGCATCGTCGGCGCGGACGGCTCCGCCGTCAAGTCGGAGGGCGGGGGCGTCGCGCCCTCGCCGGTGTCGTTCTCGTGGTCGATGCCGGGCACGAAAAGTATGACCTCGTCGCCGTTACCCTTGTTCACGCCGGACGGCGTGAAGTAGTAGAAGCGGTTCAGCTCACGGTTCACCTCGAGCAGGCTCTCGCGCTGGGGGAAGGTGTCCGCATAGTACTTGTCGAACGCCTTTGCCCACTCGCCGGAAAGCCAGCTCTCGGCGGTGAGTGGAGGCGGGCTCTCAAAGTCGCGCCGCTCGCTCTCGCTGCCTGTCGGGTCCTTGTCGACAAGGGAGTACACTCCTACCGCGATAAGCGGCAGGGCGAAAACGGCTATTATAGCTATATACCATCCGGTGTGGCGCTTTCTGCCCCGGTATACGTGTTTTGGCATATTGCCGCCTCCTTAAAAGTTCCAGTAGATGAAGGGATTGAAGCTCGAACCCGCAAGGCTCACGGCGCACGCCGAGAGAATGGCCGCGATAAATAACATCGCGGGTACGGCGTACAGCCCGAAGGGGAGCGCGCCGCGCTCGGCGGAGTTTTGCAGAGCCCTTCCGCAGAGCGACGCGAGCGGCGTTGCCCCGACGGCACAGAGCGCGAGGAGCGGAAGGTTCTGTATCAGCGCAAGCCGCGCCTCGCCGTTGATGAAGCCGTTCGCGCCGAACATATCTCTGACACACTCCCACGCCGAGCCGAGGTCGGTGAAGTAGAACAGCACCCACCCGAGCAGAACGAGGAAGAAGGTGCAGGCAAGGCGTATCGGCGAGGGTATGACCTCGAGCCGCTTGAGACCGATAAGCTTCTCGACAGAGAGAAACACGAAGAACCACAGTCCCCACAGCACGAAGTTCCAGCTCGCGCCGTGCCAGAAGCCGGTGAGCGCCCAGACGACGAGCATATTGAGAAGCTGACGCGGCAGCCCCTTGCGGTTGCCGCCGAGCGGGATATATACGTAGTCGCGGAAGAAGGAACCGAGCGTCATGTGCCACCTACGCCAGAACTCGGTGATGCTCAGCGAGACGTAGGGGTGGTCAAAGTTCTCGGCGTATCGGAAGCCGAATATGCGCCCGAGCCCTATCGCCATGTCGCTGTAACCCGAGAAGTCGAAGTATATCTGGAAGGCGTAGAGAAGTATCCCGAGCCAGCCGCTCACCGCCGTTCCGCCGGTGACGGTGCCCTCGAGGAGCGACGACGCGGCGGAGCCGGCGTAGTTTGCGATGAGGACCTTCTTTGCAAGCCCGCACGCGAAGCGGACGGCGCCCTGCGAGAAGTCGCGGAGCGACGTGTGCCTGTCCTCAAGCTGCGGCGCTACCTCGCTGTACCGGACTATCGGCCCCGCTATCAGCTGCGGGAAAAGAGACACGAAGAGCAGGAAGCGGAGAAAGGAGCGCTGTACCTCCACCCGTCCGCGCCGGACGTCTATTACATAGGAGAGGGTCTGGAATGTGTAGAACGATATGCCTATCGGCAGGGCAAGCGGACTTTTCGGTACGGAAAGCCCGAAAAGCAGGTTGATGTTGCCGATAAAGAAGTTGAGGTACTTGAAGCCCGCGAGTATCCCGAGGTCTACCACGAGCGCGAGCACGAACGCGAACGTCCCGAACCACCTTCCGCGGAAGCGGTTTACGGCAAGGCCGCAGAGGTAGGCTATTACGGCGCTGAGCGCGAGCAGCGCGACCCACACAGGTTCGCCCCAGGCGTAGAAAAAGAGCGAGAGGAGGGTGAGTACGACGTTTTTCGCGGTAATTCCGGGCGCAAGAAAATACAGCGCAAGCGCTGCCGGAAGAAAAAGAAACAGAAATGTGAAGCTGGAAAAGACCACTCGACCTGACCCTCTCAGCCCTCCGGACGGGTATTGACCGGACGGCAAACATATATTATAATGTATATCCGGCGCGCGGGATACGCCGCAGCGTCCGGACAAGGCGAATATAAGTCAAAAGCGACCGGCCTTCGCCTCGGGAAACGGCGTGCCGGGACGGCGGCTCAAATCAAACGGGGTACCTTATATACTACCACTATCGGGCGAAAATTACAAGTACGTCCGACTCCGCACGGTGATTTTCTCGGGAAAAAATTTTTTCAAAATTCCAAAAATACACTTGACACGCACGGGACGGTGTGATATTCTAGTAGAGCGCCTGACGGGGCGCACTATGCGATGAAGCGGGAGATTGCCGCCATATACCGATAATTCAGCGGTATTCGCCGAAAATCGGAGGAGGCGGGTCACTTCTGCGGAGTATGTCCGATAATCGGGCGGAGCGGAGACCGTAGCAGTATTGCGTGCGTGTTGCCGGCTCACCGGGCCGGCTTTATTTCTGCAAAGGACGAGAAACACACGGCAAGGTGTACGGATTTTCCCTCCCGTATGCGGACGGATTTGTCAGTATCCACCAAAAAATCCAAAGCCACAAAAATCTGCATAATGGAGGAAGAAACAAATGGCGAAGGACATCATTCGTATCAGGCTCAAGGCTTACGACCATCAGCTTATCGACCAGGCGGCCGAGCGCATCGTTGAAACGGCGACCCGCACGGGGGCGCGCGTCAGCGGCCCGGTACCGCTGCCGACCAAGCGTGAGATAGTCACCATCCTGCGTTCGCCGCATGTCGACAAGGACAGCCGCGAGCAGTTCGAGCGCAGGACGCACAAGCGCCTCATCGACATCCTGAACCCGTCCCAGAAGGCTCTCGAGGCTCTGACCTCTCTCGAGCTCCCGGCGGGCGTCGCGATAGAGATAAGGCTGTAAATCAGTATGTCCCTTGCTGCGGGGCCGAAGGGTACGCCGCAGCGGGTCAAGTTGGCGAAGAGTCAACCAATAACCTTTAAGGAGGAAGATCGAAGTGAATCTTCAGAAAGCAATCATCGGCAAGAAGGTCGGCATGACGCAGATCTTCGACGAGAGCGGCAAGGTAGTCCCCGTCACCGTTATCGAGGCCGGCCCCTGCGTAGTCACGAAGCTCCTCACCACGGAGCAGGACGGCTATCAGGCGGTGCAGCTCGGTTTTGAGGACGCCAGCGAGAAGAAGCTCTCGAAGCCGGAAGCGGGTCATCTCAAGAAGAACGACCTGCCCCTCAAGCGCCACCTGCACGAGTTCCGCCTCGAGGATACCTCGATGCTCGACATCGGCGACACCCTGACGGTCGATATGTTCGGCGAGGGCGAGTACGTCGACGTCACCGGAACCTCGAAGGGCAAGGGATTCCAGGGCACCATCAAGCGCTGGAACGGCCAGCGCACCCCCACCTCTCACGGCGGCGGCCCGGTTCACCGTCACGCGGGCTCGATGGGCGCTAACTCCACCCCGTCCCGCATCATGAAGGGCAAGAAAATGCCGGGTCACATGGGCTCCGAGCAGGTCACGGCTCAGAATCTCGTAGTCGTCAAGGTCGATCCCGAGCTGAACCTCATCGCGATACGCGGCGCGGTCCCCGGCCCGAAGGGCGGTCTCGTCTATATCAAGAACACCGTCAAGACCCACCGCGAGAAGAACGTTTCCAATCAGCCCAGGCGCATCAACCCGCAGAAGGCCTCTGCGCGTCGCTGATGAAAGGAGAGTCAAGAAATGCCTAAAGCAACTGTTTACGATATGTCCGGCAAGCAGGTCGGCGAGATCGAGCTTTCCGAGAGCATATTCGGCATCGAGCCGAACGTACCGGCGATGCATGCGGTGGTCGTCAATCATCTGGCCAATCGCCGTCACGGCACTCAGTCCACGCTCACCCGTACCGAGGTCTCCGGCGGCGGCCGCAAGCCGTGGCGCCAGAAGGACACCGGCCGCGCCCGTCAGGGCAGCATCCGCGCCCCGCAGTGGACTCACGGCGGCATAGCGCTCGGACCGAAGCCCCGCTCCTACCGCTACACCCTCAACAAGAAGCTCCGCAGGCTCGCGCTGAAGAGCGCGCTGTCGAGCAAGGCCGCGGCGGGCGAGCTCATCGTCATCGACGAGCTGAAGATGGACGAGATAAAGACGAAGAGCTTTGTGAAGTTCCTCGGAGCGGTCGGAGCCGCCAACGGAGCTCTCGTAGTTACCTCCGAGCCGAAGGAGAACGTGATAAAGAGCGCGCGCAACATCCCCGGCGTCTACACCACGATAGCGCCCGTGCTGAACGTCTACGACGTGCTGAACGGCGACAAGCTCATCGTTGACCGCGCCGCCGTTGCCTGCATAGAGGAGGTCTACGCGTAAAATGAAGACTGCTTACGATATCATCAAGCACCCGATAGTCACCGAGCAATCCATGGAAGGCGCAGCCGACAAGCGCTATGCCTTTGAGGTCGCGCGCGACGCGGGCAAGATCGAGATAAAGAAGGCCGTAGAAGAGGTCTTCGGGGTCAAGGTCTCCAAGGTCAACACAATGAACTACACCGGCAAGCTCAAGAGGCAGGGTTACACCCAGGGCCGCCGTCCGAATTGGAAGAAGGCCTACGTCACTCTCACTCCCGACTCCAAGCCGATAGAGTTCTTCGAAGGCATGTATTAAGGAAGGAGTTAAGAAATGGCTATCAAAGCGTTTAAGCCGACGACGCCGTCGCGCCGTCACATGACCGTGATAGACTACTCCGGCCTTTCCAAGGTCAAGCCGGAGAAGAGCCTTATCGCCACTATAAAGAAGACCGCCGGACGCAACAGCTACGGCCGCATCACCGTCCGTCACCACGGCGGCGGCGAGAAGCGCAAGTACCGCATCATCGACTTCAAGCGGAACAAGCTCGATATGCCCGCCATCGTCGAGACGCTCGAGTACGACCCCAACCGTTCGGCGCACATCGCAAAGATAAAGTATGAGGACGGCACCCTTGCCTACATCCTCGCGCCCATCGGCCTCTCGGTCGGCGACACCGTCGTCAGCTCCGCCTCTGCGGACATCAAGCCCGGCAACTGCCTGCCGATAGAGAACATCCCGCTCGGCACCTTTATCCACAACATCGAGATGCATCCCGGCAAGGGCGCTCAGCTCGTCCGCACCGCCGGCACGGCCGCCCAGCTCATGGCAAAGGAAGGAAAGCTCGCCCAGGTCCGCCTTCCCTCCGGCGAAGTCCGCATGATCCCCATGAACTGCAAGGCCACAATAGGCCAGGTCGGCAATCTCGAGCATGAGAACGTGCAGGTCGGCAAGGCCGGCCGCAAGCGCCACATGGGCGTCCGTCCCACGGTTCGCGGTTCTGTCATGAACCCGAACGACCATCCGCACGGCGGCGGCGAGGGTAAGAGCCCGGTCGGCCGTCCCGGACCTGTCACTCCGTGGGGCAAGCCCACTCTGGGTTACAAGACCCGCAAGAAGAAGAACCCGACCGATAAGTTTATCGTTCGCCGCAGGAACGCCAAGTGAGGGAGGTAACTGAGAAGCTATGAGCAGAAGCATTAAGAAAGGGCCTTTCGTTGCCCCCGAGCTCTTCAAGCGCATCGAGGAGATGAACGAGAGCGGCGACAAGAAGGTCGTTCGTACCTGGTCGCGTGCCTCCACAATCTTCCCGCAGTTCGTCGGGCACACGATAGCCGTCCATGACGGACGCAAGCACGTCCCGGTTTATATCACCGAGGATATGGTCGGCCATAAGCTGGGTGAGTTTGCCCCGACCCGCACCTTCAGGGGTCACGCGGGCAGCAAGACCACGAAGTGAGGGAGGATAAACATGGAAGCGAAAGCAACACTTAAGTATTTGCGCATCTCCCCGCGCAAGGCGCAGATCGTCTGCGACCTCATCCGGGGAAAGGACGCCTCCACCGCCCGCGCGATACTCATGCAGACCCCCAAGGCTGCGAGCGAGAGCGTCATAAAGCTCCTCGACAGCGCGGTCGCTAACGCCGAAAATAATCACGAAATGGATACCGAGAAGCTTTACGTCTCCTACATCCATGTCGGCCCCGGCCCGATACTCAAGCGTATCCAGCCGGTCTCGCACGGCAGGGCGTACAGGATAAACAAGCGCACCTCTCATATATCCATCACGCTTTCGGAGAAGGAGTAAGGCTATGGGACAGAAAGTTAATCCGCACGGACTGCGCGTAGGCGTCATCAAAGACTGGGACAGCCGCTGGTACGCCTCCAACGAGAAGGTCGGCGACCTCCTCGTTGAGGACAACAAGATCCGCAAGTACCTCAAGGGCAGCCTCTACGCCGCAGGCATTCCGAAGGTCGAGATCGAGCGCGACAGCGCACGCGTCCGCGTGTTCCTGCACTGCGCACGTCCCGGCATGGTCATCGGCAAGGGTGGCGCCGACATCGAGGTCCTCCGCAAGAAGCTCGAGGACATGATCTCGAAGCCGGTCGCGCTCAACATCATCGAGATACGCAACCCCGACCTCAACGCGCAGCTCGTGGCCGAGAACGTCGCCGCTCAGATAGAGAAGCGCGTCAGCTACCGCCGCGCGATGAAGCAGGCCATCGGCCGTGCCATGCGCATGGGCGCGCGCGGCATCAAGATAGCGGCCTCCGGCCGTCTCGGCGGCGCCGAGATAGCCCGTTACGAGCACTATCACGAGGGCACCATTCCGCTCCAGACCATCCGCGCCGACATCGACTACGGCTTTGCCGAGGCGCAGTCCTCCGGCAAGATCGGCATCAAGGTGTGGATATACAAGGGCGAAGTGCTTCAGACCACCGGCCGCAAGCTCTCGCGTTCGCTCGAGGCTCCGCGTCCTCCGCGCAGTGACCGCCGCAGTGACCGCCGCGACCGCCGGAACGGAGACCGCAGGGGCGGCGACCGTCGGAACGGCGACCGCAATAACGGCGGCGAGCGCCGTGGCTACAACAACAATAATCGCCAGGGCGGCTACAACCGTCAGGGCGGCTCGCGTCCGGCGGCGCCGGGCGGCAACAGGGAAGGAGGAGAGCGCTGATGCTGCTTCCTAAGCGCGTCAAATACCGCAGGGTACACCGCGGCCGCATGACCGGCAAGGCTACCCGCGGAAACACCGTCACCTACGGTGATTACGGCCTCGTGGCCGTCGAGCCCGCATGGGTCACCTCCCGCCAGATAGAGGCGGCGCGTGTCGCAATGACCCGTTACACCCGCCGCGGCGGTCAGGTCTGGATAAAGATATTCCCGGACAAGCCGGTAACTCAGAAGCCGGCCGAGACCCGAATGGGCTCCGGCAAGGGCTCTCCCGAGTACTGGGTCGCAGTCGTCAAGCCCGGCCGCGTGATGTTTGAGATCGCCGGCGTCGGAGACGACATAGCGCGCGAGGCGCTCCGTCTCGCTTCGCACAAGCTCCCGCTCAAGTGCAAGATAGTCAAGCGGGAAGATTCGACTGGTGGTGACGAAAATGAAGGCTAAAGAGTTAAGGAACCTTACCACGGCGCAGCTCGAAGAGCAGCTCGGCAGCCTCAAGAAGGACCTCTTTCAGCTCAGGCTCCAGCACGCCACGAATCAGCTCGATAATCCGCAGCGGATCGCCGCGATAAAGAAGGACATCGCAAGGGTCCAGACCGTCATCAGCGAGCACCGCGTCGCGGGCGCGTAAGGAGGATAAGACATGAGCGAGAGAGCTTTCCGAAAGACCATGGTAGGTATGGTCACGTCCGACAAGATGGACAAGACGATAGTCGTTGCCATAGAGGACCGCGTAAAGCACCCCCTGTATGGCAAGATAGTCAAGCGCACCTACAAGCTCAAGGCGCATGACGAGAATAACGAGTGCGGCGTCGGCGACCGCGTCCGGGTCATGGAGACCCGCCCGCTGTCGAAGGATAAGCGTTGGCGCCTCGTTGAGATAATCGAAAAGGCTAAGTAAGGGAGGGAACCGAAGTGATACAGCAGGAAACAAGACTGCGCGTTGCCGATAACAGCGGCGCAAAGGAACTCAAGTGCATCCGTGTACTCGGCGGTTCCGGCCGTAAATACGGCAGCATTGGCGACGTTATAGTTGCCTCGGTGCGCAAGGTCACCCCCGGCGGCGGCGTCAAGAAGGGCGAAGTCGTCCGTGCGGTCATAGTCCGCACCGCCAAGCCGATCCGCCGTGCGGACGGCAGCTACGTCCGCTTTGACGACAACGCCGCGGTTCTCATCCGTGAGGATAAGAACCCGAGGGGCACCCGTATCTTTGGGCCGATCGCCCGCGAGCTTCGCGAGCACGAGTTCATGAGGATACTGTCGCTTGCTCCGGAAGTTATATAAGGAGGGTATACGGAATGAATAACCTGCATGTCCGCAAGGACGACACCGTCGTCGTGCTCTCCGGCAAGGATGTCGGCAAGCAGGGCAAGGTCCTCGCGACCGAGCCGAAGACCGGAATGGTGCTTGTCGAAGGCGTCAACATCGTCCACCGCCACACCAAGCCGCGCCGTCAGGGCGAGACCGGCGGTATAATCGAGCGCGAGGGCTACATCAACGCCTCCAAGGTGATGCGCGTCTGCCCGAAGTGCAATAAGCCCACCCGTCTTGCCCACAAGATAAAGGAAGACGGAACCAAGACCCGCGTCTGCAAGAAATGCGGCGCGGAGATATGAGGGAGGAGGAACCGAAGCTATGGCACGTTTGAACGATAAGTATAAGGCCGAGGCAGTCCCCGCCCTTCAGAAGAAGTTCGAGTATCCGAACGTCATGATGATCCCGAAGGTCGAGAAGGTCGTTATCAACGTCGGCTGCGGCGACTGCCGCGACAACCCGAAGGGTCTCGAGGCCGTCGTGAACGACGTCACCGCCATCTCCGGACAGAAGGCCGTCATCACCCGCGCGAAGAAGTCGGTGGCAAACTTCAAGCTCCGTGAGGGTATGCCGATAGGCGTCAAGGTCACTCTCCGCCACGACAGGATGTGGGAGTTCCTCGACAGGCTCTTCAACGTAGCGCTTCCGCGTGTCCGCGACTTCCGCGGCATCAACCCCAACTCCTTTGACGGGCGCGGCAACTACGCTTTCGGCCTTACCGAACAGCTCATCTTCCCGGAGATTGAGTACGACAAGATCGACAAGATACGCGGTATGGACATCGTTATATGCACCACCGCAAAGACGGACGAGGAAGCGCGCGAGCTCCTTTCGCTCATCGGCGCCCCGTTCGCCCGCTCGTAAGGGAGGCAGCGACAAATGGCTAAGAAATCTATGATCCTTAAGCAGCAGCGCGAGCCGAAGTTCTCGACCCGCAAGTACAACCGCTGCAAGCTCTGCGGCCGCCCGCACGCGTATCTGCGCGACTACGGTATCTGCCGCATCTGCTTCCGGGAGCTGGCGTACAAGGGCCAGATACCCGGAGTCCGTAAAGCAAGCTGGTAAAAGGAGGAGAGAATTATGCATATCACCGACCCGATTGCGGATATGCTCACCCGTATTCGCAACGCAGGTTCCGCGAAGCACGCGACGGTTGACGTGCCGGCTTCCAAGATGAAGAAGTCGATCGCGGAAATACTCGCAAATGAGGGCTATATCTCCGCTTACCAGCTCATCGAGGACGGAGGACAGGGAGTTATCCGCATAACCCTCAAGTACAACAACAAGGTCCATTCCATCAGCGGCATCCGCCGCGTGTCCAAGCCGGGTCTCCGCATCTACGTCGGCACCGACGAGCTTCCGAAGGTGCTTCGCGGCCTCGGCATAGCCATCATTTCGACATCCAAGGGCATCATGACCGACAAGCAGGCTCGCAGCGAGCATGTGGGCGGCGAAGTCCTTGCGTTCGTCTGGTAAGGAGGGAGAAAACCATGTCTAGAATCGGCAGATCGCCCATCACCGTACCGGCCGGCGTCGAGGTCAAGGTCGACGGACACACCGTCACGGTCAAGGGCCCGAAGGGTACTCTCTCACAGAGCTTTGACCCGAACATGGGCATCACGGTGGACGAAGGCGTCATTCACGTCACCCGTCCCGATGACGAGAAGGAGAACCGTGCGCTCCACGGCCTCACCCGCTCGCTCATACACAACATGGTCGTCGGCGTGACCGAGGGGTACAGCAAGGAGCTCCAGATCGAGGGCACCGGCTACCGTGCCGCCAAGGAAGGCAAGAAGCTCGTCATGAACCTCGGCTTTTCGCATCAGGTGTTCTTTGAGGACACCGACGAGATAACCATTGACGTTCCCGCCCCGAACCGCGTTATCATCAACGGCATCGACAAGCAGAAGGTCGGTCAGTTTGCCGCCGAGGTGCGCGAGAAGCGTCCGCCCGAGCCGTACAAGGGCAAGGGTATCCGCTATGCGGGCGAGCATGTCCGTCGTCTGGCCGGTAAGGCCGGCGGCAAGAAGAAGTAAAGGAAGGTGTGCCTAGATGATTAACAGACCGAATACAAAGGCCGCGCGCCTCAAGAGGCATAAGCGCGTCCGCGGTAAGATTTCGGGCACGCCCGAGACACCGCGCCTGTGCGTTTTCCGCAGCCTTAACCACATCTACGCGCAGGTCATAGACGACGTCGCCGGCAAGACCCTCGCCGCCGCCTCGAGCCTTGACATCAAGGACGCCGAGGGCACGAAGAAGGAAGTCAGCCGCGAGGTCGGAAAGCTCGTAGCCGAGCGCGCCCGTGCCAAGGGCGTTGAGACGGTCGTGTTCGACCGCGGCGGCTATATCTACCATGGCCGCGTTCAGGAACTCGCAGACGGCGCCCGTGAGGGCGGCCTCAAATTCTAAAGGAGGGACGACATTATGGCTTACAACAGACTGCTCGGGCTCGACCCGGACACTCTCGAACTGACCGAGAAGGTCGTCTCTTTGAACCGCGTCAGCAAGACGGTCAAGGGCGGCCGCGTCATCAAGTTCTCGGCGCTCGTCGTCGTCGGAAACGGCGCGGGTCTCGTGGGCTTCGGACTCGGTAAGGCGGCGGAGGTGCCGGACGCTATACGCAAGGGCATCGAAGACGCGAAGAAGAACCTCGTGCGCGTGAACCTCTACGGTACCACGATCCCGCACGAGATAGTCGGCAAGTTCGGCGCGGGTGAAGTTCTCCTCAAGCCGGCGGCTCCCGGTACCGGCGTTATCGCCGGCGGCGCCGTCCGTGCCGTCGCTGAAGCGGCGGGGATCCATGACATCCGCTCGAAGTGCCTGCGCTCCAACAACCCCCAGAACGTCGTCTCGGCGGCGATGGAGGGTCTGAAGGGGCTGAAGAGCGTGGAGGAAGTCGCGCAGACGCGCGGCAAGACCGCCGCCTCGATACTCGGTTAAGGAGGAGCGCTGAAATGGCTAACAATGAAACGCTTCTTAAAATCACCCTGAAGAAGAGCACGTCCGGCCGCCTCAAGAACCATCAGGCGACTGCGGAGTCGCTCGGACTCAGGCATATCGGCGACACCGTGTGCCAGCCGAAGAACGCCGCCACTCTCGGCAAGGTAGCCCTCATCGGCTACATGCTCGAGGTGGAGGAAGTCACAAAGTAAGGAGGAGAGCAAGCAAAATGAAACTTCACGATCTTGCACCCGCCTCCGGTTCGACGCAGGAGTCGAAGCGCAAAGGACGCGGCATAGGCACCGGCAACGGCAAGACCGCCGGTCGTGGTCACAAGGGCCAGTGGGCCCGCAGCGGCGGCGGTGTCCGCCGTGGTTTCGAGGGTGGTCAGCTCCCGATGGCGCGCCGCCTCCCGAAGCGCGGATTCAACAATATATTCGCACGCCCGCTGGAGTCGGTCAACGTCTCCTCCCTTGAGGTGTTTGACAACGGCGATACCGTTGACGCAAACACTCTTCTTGAGCGCGGCATCATCTCCAAGTGCCGCTACGGTGTTAAAATACTCGGTGACGGAGAGCTCACGAAGAAGCTCAACGTCAATGCGGCTGCCTTCTCCGGCTCGGCTCGCCAGAAGATAGAAGCCGCCGGGGGAAAGGCAGAGGTGGTCTAAGTGTTTACTACCATGCGGAATGCGTGGAAGGTGAAGGACCTTCGTCGGAAGATACTCTTCACCCTCTTCATACTGCTGATATACCGCCTCGGTTCCGCAATACCGGTGCCCTACATTCATACGAGTGTCCTCGGCACGGCTTTCAGCCGGTATGACAACACGCTCTTCGGAATGATGAACATGATGAGCGGCGGCGCGTTCTCACTTGCAACGCTGTTCGCGCTCGGCATCCAGCCGTATATCAACAGCTCGATAATCATGCAGCTTCTGACCATCGCCATCCCCGCCCTCGAGCGTATGCAGAAGGAAGGCGGCGAGGAAGGTCAGAAGAAGATAGCCTCGATGACCCGCTACGTCACGGTCCTCCTCGGCCTGCTCCTCGGCTTCGCGTACTACACCATGATACGCAACGCCGGCGCGCTTGCAAACGAGGGCGTCTGGGCGGCGATAGTGATAATCCTGAGCTTCACCGCGGGTTCCGCGTTCGTGATGTGGCTCGGTGAGCAGATAACCGAGTTCGGTATCGGCAACGGCATTTCGATAATCCTTTTCGCGTCGATAGTCTCCCGCATCCCGTCGATAATCGGCAGCTTTGCTTCCGGCGTCTCGAACTGGGCAAACCACGTCGAGCTTACCGACGAGCTGAGAGCTTCGGGCGTGCAGGTGATCCACCCCGTCGCCATTCCGATAATCCTTATCGTTATGGTGCTGATGATTGCGTTCGTCGTATTCATCACGCAGGCGGAGCGCAGGATACCGGTCCAGTACGCCAAGCGCGTTGTCGGCCGCAAGATGTACGGCGGTCAGTCGTCGCACATTCCGATCAAGGTCAACATGAGCGGCGTCATGCCGATAATCTTCGCCCAGTCGATAGCCTCCTTCCCGGCGACCATCGCGGCGTTCTTCCCGCAGCCGGCGGAAGGGACTTTCTGGTACAACTTCCTGGAGGGAATCTCCAACGAGTCGATAGTCTACGCCATAGTGCTGCTCGTGCTCATCGTGGCGTTCAGCTATTTCTATGCAGCTATCCAGTTCAACCCCGTAGAGATCGCGAACAACCTGCGCCAGAACGGCGGCTTCATCCCTGGCTTCCGCGCGGGACGTCCTACGGCGGATTTCATTGCTCGTGTGCTTAACAAAGTGACGCTCTTCGGTGCGTTTTTCCTCGGCATCATCGCGATAATCCCGATAATTGCCAATAAGTTCGTCTCGATAAACGGCCTCGCGCTCGGCGGTACCTCGCTGCTGATAGTCGTCGGAGTCGCGCTTGAGACGGTGCAGCAGCTGGAGTCGCAGATGCTCATGCGCAACTATAAGGGCTTCCTCGAATAAGAAGGAGACGAAGCATGAGAGTAGTGTTGCTCGGTGCGCCCGGCTCGGGCAAGGGTACGCAGGCGGCGAGGATAGTCGAGGAATTCGGCATTCCCGCCATCTCGACCGGAGATATGCTCCGCGCGCATCTGCACGCGGAGGATGAGCTGGGTCGCAAAGCCAAGGCGTTCATGGACGGGGGAGAGCTCGTCCCGGACGATCTGATCCTTGAAATGATAGGTGTTCGGCTTGCCGAGCCGGACTGTGCGAAGGGGTTCCTGCTTGACGGGTTCCCCCGCACCATCCCGCAGGCCGAAGCGCTCGAGAAGGTCGCGCCGCCCGACTGTGCGCTCCTTCTCGGCGTGCCGGACGAGGTCATAATGGAACGTATGACCGGCCGCCGCGTTTGCCCCAAATGCGGACACACCTATCATGTTACCAACATTCCGCCGAAGGTCGAAGGTATCTGCGACAACTGCGGCGAGAAGCTCGTGCAGCGTGATGACGACAAGCCCGAGACCGTCAGGGAGCGTCTTCACGTATATCACACTCAGACGGAGCCCCTCGTGGATTTCTATAAGGGGCGCGGCATCCTGAAGAGCGTTGACGGCACGCAGGAGCTCGACAAGGCGGCGGCGGAGATATTCGCCGCTTTGAGGGGCTAATAATGATCAGTATAAAAAACGAGCAGGAGATCGCGCTTATGCGCGAGGCGGGGCGCATTTCCAAGAACGCGCTCATAGCAGGCGGCCATGCCGTCCGCGCCGGTGCGACCACTGCGGAGGTCAACGCCGTTGTGGAGCGGTTCATCACTTCACACGGAGCGACCCCTTCCTTCAAGGGCTACAACGGGTTTCCCGCCGGAGCCTGCATATCTGTCAACGACGAGGTGATCCACGGCATCCCCGGACACCGCAGGCTTGAGCCGGGCGACGTTGTGTCGCTCGACGTGGGAGCGAAGTACAAGGGCTTTCACGGCGACAACGCCGCCACCTTCATCGTCGAGGGCGGCCGCGATATGGAGCAGAAGCAGCGCCTTGTGCGCGTCACGCGCGAGAGCTTCTATGAGGGACTCAAGTTCTGCCGCGCCGGGAACCGGATAGGCGACATCTCACACGCTGTTCAGACGCACGTTGAAAAGAACGGATTCTCGGTAGTCCGCCCCTACGTCGGTCACGGCATAGGACGCGAGCTGCACGAGGAACCGGAAGTTCCGAATTACGGACGCCCGGGTCACGGTCCGCGCCTCGTGCCGGGGATGGTGATATGCGTCGAACCCATGGTCAACATGGGCACGCACCTCATCCGCCAGCTGCCGGACGGCTGGACCGTGATAACGGAGGACGGACTGCCCGCAGCGCATTATGAGAACATGATCCTCATAACGCGCGGCGAGCCGGAGATCCTCACCGTCGGCGATGAGGAGCTTTGAGATGGAACCTAAAGCAGGCGATGTAGTGTTATCGCTCGCGGGCCGCGACTCGGGTAGGATGTTCTTCGTGCTCGGAGTTGAAAACGGATACGCGTTCATCGCGGACGGACGTATGCGGCGCGCGGGCGCACCTAAGCGTAAAAAGCTGAAGCATCTGCGCCGAATAGGCGCTCCCGACTGTAAGGTTTCGATGAAGCTGCGTGCGGGAGAGACCGTTCATTCGGCGGAGCTGCGGAAAGGTATGGCAGAGTTCCTGGGTGAAGCGCAAGAAGGAGGGTAATTCTTGGCAAAAGAAGATGTAATAGAACTGGAGGGCACGGTCGTCGAAAGCCTGCCCAACGCTACGTTCAAAGTTGAAATAGGTAACGGACATCAGATCCTCGCCCACATCTCGGGCAAGCTCCGGATGAATTTCATCCGCATACTTCCCGGTGACAAGGTGACCGTCCAGATGTCCCCCTACGACCTGACCAAGGGACGCATCACTTGGCGGTCGAAGTGATAGGAGGTTATATCCAATGAAAGTCAGACCGTCGGTCAAGCCCATGTGCGAAAAGTGCAAGGTAATTCGCCGCAAGGGCAAAGTTATGGTCATCTGCGAGAACCCGAAGCATAAGCAGAGGCAGGGCTAACAGGAGGTGCTTGAGTAAATGGCTCGTATAGCAGGCATAGACCTTCCGCGCGATAAGCGTATCGAGATAGGTCTCACTTATATCTACGGCATCGGCCGTAAGTTCGCGAGCGAAGCGCTCGCGGCCACCGGTATCAATCCGGACACCCGCGTAAAAGACCTCACCGAGGACGAGGCTTCCCAGCTCCGTGAGTTCATCGAGCATCACTACACGGTCGAGGGCGACCTCCGCCGCGAAGTCGCGATGAACATCAAGCGCCTCACCGAGATCGGATGCTATCGCGGCGTCCGCCATCGCCGCGGACTCCCGGTACACGGCCAGCGCACCAAGACCAACGCCCGTACCCGCAAGGGTCCGAAGCGCACGGTCGCCGGCAAGAAGAAGTAAGGAGGGGAATGTAAATGCCAGCAGCACGCAAAGGTAAGGCGGTCATAAAGCGCCGCCGCGAACGTAAAAATGTTGAGCGTGGAGCGGTCCACATCCATTCCAGCTTCAATAACACGATGGTGACTATCACCGATCTCGAAGGCAATACCCTCTCTTGGGCCAGCGCGGGCGGCCTCGGCTTCCGCGGCAACCGCAAGAGCACTCCGTTTGCCGCTCAGTCGGCGGCGGAGACCGCAGCAAAGGCAGCGATGGAGCATGGTCTTAAGACCGTTGAAGTCTATGTCAAGGGACCCGGCGCCGGCCGTGAGGCCGCTATCCGCGCGTTGCAGTCCGCAGGGCTCGAGGTCAACATGATAAAGGATGTTACCCCGATCCCGCACAACGGCTGCCGTCCGCCCAAGCGCCGCCGCGTCTGATACAGGAGGTATAGAAGAATGGCAAAGATCATGCAGCCTGTCGCAAAGCGCTGCAAGGCGCTCGGCATCTCGCCCGCGACAATGGGCTATGCTAAAAAGACCACGACCCGCGACCCGAAGGGGCAGTCCCGCCGCAAGCAGAGCGAATACGCGATGCAGATGGCCGAAAAGCAGAAGGTCAAGTTCGTGTACGGCATACTCGAGAAGCAGTTCCGTGCTTACTACGAGAAGGCCGCCCGCGCTCACGGCAACACCGGAGAGATCCTGCTTACCATGATAGAGCGCCGTCTCGACAACGTCGTGTACCGTCTCGGCTTCGCCATGACCCGCCGCGAGGCGCGTCAGGCAGTCACCCACGGTCACTTCACCGTCAACGGCAAGCGGGTCAACATCCCGTCCTACCTTGTCAAGGTCGGCGACGTCATCGAAGTCTGTGAGAAGAGCCGCCAGTCGCCGAAGTTCAAGCGCTTCGTCGGCGAGGACGCTATCATAGTGACTACTCCCCAGTGGCTTGACAGGGGCGATAAGAACCAGCTGCGCGGCACCGTTATACAGGCTCCGGCGCGTGAGGATATCGACCTGCCGATCGAGGAGCACTTCATCGTCGAGTTGTACTCCAAGTAATAGGCGGATACCCTCGACCCAGGACGCTTACAGGGCGGGGCCTGCCGCCCCGCACAGGACAAGGAGGGTCTTCAATGGTAGAAATCGAAAAGCCGCGAATAGAGTGCGTTTCGGACGAAGAAAACCCGAGCTACGGAAAATTCGTGATCGAGCCGCTTGAGCGTGGCTACGGCACAACGCTGGGAAATTCCCTTCGCCGCGTGCTGCTGTCCTCTCTGCCCGGTACCGCGCCGACCAATCTGAAGATAGCCGGTGTTCAGCATGAGTTTTCCACTATCCCCGGCGTCAAGGAGGACGTGACCGAGATAGTGCTCAACATCAAGGGCATTATCGCAAAGCTCCATTCTCCCGAGCCGCGCAAGGTCTATATCGACGCTGTCGGGCCGTGCGTCGTCACGGCGGGCTCGATAAAGGGCTCGAGCGAGGTGGAGATACTGAATCCGGAGCATTGTATTGCCACGCTTGGCGAGAACGCTTCCCTCTCCCTTGAGCTCACGCTCAATCAGGGACGCGGATATGTCCCCGCAGAGCAGAACAAGGGTGCTCAGACTATAATCGGCGATATCCCGGTGGACAGCTTCTATTCTCCGGTGCGCAAGGTCAACTACACGGTCGACAACACGCGCGTCGGCGGAATGACCGATTACGACAAGCTCACTCTCGAGGTCTGGACGAACGGCACGATCTCCGCGCGCGACGCGGTGTCGCTCGGCGCAAAGATAATCTGCGACCTGCTCAGCCTGTTCACCGACCTCAGTGAGTCGATAGGCGCAACATCCACCGTCGTTGAGAAGACCGAGGCGCGCAAGGACAAGGTGCTTGAAATGACCATCGAGGAGCTCGACCTCTCGGTGCGCTCGTTCAACTGCCTCAAGCGCGCGGGAATCAACACGGTACAGGACCTCATCAACCGCACCGAGTCGGATATGATGAAGGTCCGCAACCTCGGCAGGAAGTCTCTTGACGAGGTTATTCAGAAGCTGGAGAACATGGGTCTCTCGCTTGCACACGAGGACAACTGACGTGTCGCCGGGAAAAATTCCCGACAAGAGTTTCACCCGGCGCACCGCCGTCCGCTCCGGCAGACGGCAGGGTGCGCGGCGCGCGGGAGAGCTTCCCGCCGCGCGGGCTGAGATCAGAAGCTGATAGGAGGTTTTTAGTATGGCAAGGAAGCTCGGGCGTCCCACCGCCCACCGTCGCGCCGACCTGCGCGGAATGGTGACGAGCCTCTTCGAGCACGGTCGCATCCAGACCACGTTCACCCGTGCCAAGGAAGTCGCTCCGCTCGCCGAGCGTATGATCACCGTCGGCAAGACCGGTACATTGGCGGCGCGCCGCCGTGCACTCGGCTATATAACCAAGGAGGACGTTGTGACGAAGCTGTTCAGCGAGATCGCACCGTCCTTCAGCGACCGCAACGGCGGCTATACGCGCATCATGCGTACCGGTCCGCGCCGTGGCGACGCTGCGGAAATGGCCATCCTCGAGCTCGTGAACTACGAGCTGCCCAAGCAGGATACCGGCCGCCGCAACAGGAACGCGAAGTAAACGGAAGACAGGCAAGGTGAACCCGGGCACGGCTCGGGTTCTTTTGCTATACCTATACCGTAAGGAGAAATCATGAACGAGAGAAAGGACGGGAAGACGCCTGTCTGGAAGCGGGCGGCGGCGCTCATTGGCGTGGCGGCGGTGCTGTGCTTTGTGGCATGGCTGTTCTTCTCGATGATTGGCGTATGGTAAGGGTAGAGACGGAGGGCCGCTCTCTGCGCATCCTCGTGGGGGACAGGACGATAGCGGAGCACAGTCCGACCGCGCCGCTGTTCTCAACGGGCATTTCCGTGCCGGAGGTGCGCGACACGACGGTCGGACGGTCGTTCCGGAGCAGGGGACTGCCCACAAAGCCGCTGCCCCACGCGGAGTGGGACGAGGAGCGCTCGACCGTCACCTTCTCGAGCACGAGAAGGTGGCTGCGTTTCGTCCTCGCGGAGCGGGACGGTGCGGCGGAGCTCAGGCTGGAAGACGCTTCGCAGGACTTCGGGCGCGTCGTCCTGCACCTGCACGGCTCGGAAAAAGCGGAGGTGCGCGGCGGCGGAGACGCCGCTGCGGACGGTCTGCGCGGACGGCGCACCGTGCTCTGGGCGGCGGATCCGGGACGGTACGGCGGCGTGAACATTCGGGAAGCGCTCAGCTCGCGCCGGGGACGTTCCGAGAGCGGCAGCGCCGCGCCGCAGCCCCTTTTCCATGATTCGGACGGGTACTTCGCCGCGGCAAAGCACGCGGGCGGGCTCGCGGTGGAGGTGACGAAGAGCGGCCGCCGCGACATAGAGCTCTGGGGACTTCCCGAGAGCATCTTCCTCGGATATGAGGAGTCGGCGGAGGCGATATACCGGCGCTCGGCTCTGCTCGGCGCGAAGCGCGGCCGTCCTCCGAGATGGAGCATCGAAGGGGTGACGGTCGGCGTTGTCGGAGGCGAGGAGGAGCTTCTTCTCCGGCTCGACCGCGCGGTGCGCGGCGGCGCGCGCCCCTCGGCGGTGTATATCCGTGACTGGAGCGGTCTCAGATCGAACGGCGCGGTGTTCGAGGACTACACGCCCTCCGCCGCGCTCTATCCGCGTATGAGCGAGATACTCGAGCGCCTCCGCGCGCGGGGGATACAGGGCATAGCCCGCGTGGCGCCGCTGCTGTCGGTGGACGGTGAGGGGTACGCGGAGGCCGCCGCCGGAGGCTTTCTGCTCCTCGGCGCCGACGGCATGCCCGCGTTGAGCGACCGGGGAGGAATGACCGCCCACCTCGACCTCGAGAATCCCGAGGCGAGGGCGTGGGCGGCGGAGAAGCTGAGGCGCGGTGTGTTCGGACGCGGCTTTGCGGCGGTGCAGGCGGAATGCGCGGAGGTCGAGCCCGCAAGCGCGGTCTCGATAGCGGGCAGAGCGTCGTTGTTCCACAACCGCCGCGCCGCGCGCTGGATAGAGGTCTGCCGCGAGGCGGCGGAGAAGTCCGGCGGAGCGGTGTTTGCGTCGAGCGGGGCAGGCCTCGGCCTTGCGGATGCGGGCGAGGTCAGCGGCATAGGCGCGGACTGGGAGCTCGGCGTCGGCCTGAGGTCGGTGCTCGGAGGACTGCTCGGCCTCGCGGACGTGGGCGTCGGCGTCGCTTACTGCGACGCAGGCGCGCAGTTCCACCGCACGCCGAAGGAACTGCGGGCAAAGCAGCTTGTGCGCTGGGCGGAACTCGCCGCGTTCACGCCGCATTTCCGTCTGCCGGCGCTGAGGGACGACCTTGTGACGCTCGAGCAGTCCGACATGGCGCTCGTGTGGAGCATGGCGCGGCTGCACGTTCTCCTCGCGCCGTATATCGCGGTCTGTATCAACGAGTTTGTGGACGGCGGGCTTCCGCCGATACGCCGCACCGAGGAGGTATACCCGGAGCTGAAGGGCAGGGTGCCGGCAAACCAGTTCATGCTCGGGCGCGACCTCATCGTCGCACCGGTGTGCGACATTGAGCAGGGAACGGTGGAGGTCGCACTCCCAGAGGGCTCGTGGGTACACCTGATGAGCGGGGGAGACTACATCGGCGCGCCGCATACCGTGGAGTCGCTGCCGGGGAACCCGGCGGCCTTCTTCCGCAGGGACGGAGGGAGCGCGGGATTCTTCCGCTCGATAGCGGATGAGCTGGAGTGAACATTACGGAGGACACTGGAGCCGCGTCATGGCTCCGGCTCGCCGAAGATGCAGCGGAGCGCTCCGCCGCACCCTGCATTCTGCCGTTTTCGACTGTAAAACGATAATAAGGCCGCCGCGAAACGGAAGTTTCGCGGCGGCCTGTTTTGTGCGTGTTCCGTGAAGATACGAGCGCGGCGATGACGTCGAACGGCGAAAGCGGCGGCGGGCTAGCCCTGCTTTCCCTCGAGCGCGTCCGCCACGTTCTTCTCCATACGCGCTATAACCTCGTGCGCGTTCCGAAGCTCCTCGTCGCTGAATCCCACGGTGAGCAGACGGTTCCAGTCCGCAAGGTGCGTGAATATCTCCTTCATGCCCTCCTCACCCTTCTCGGTGAGAAAGATGCGGTTCTGACGACGGTCGGCGCTGTCCGGCTCGCGGCGGATGTACCCCTCGTCCTCGAGCTTCTTTACCGCCCGCGCGACGTTTCCTTTGTCCGCGCAGAAGTACCCGACAAGAAAGTCCTGACTTGCGCCGGGGTTGCGGTTTATCGCGAGCATATAGTGATACAGCGACCCGCCGAGACCCTTAGACGCGAGCCGCGCCGTCATGAAGCGCTTTTTCCGCCGCTGTATCCTGTTTATCATTCTTCCGAACTCGTGCGAGAACTCACTTTCCATTTTACTTTCCTTTCCGTTCAATGAAGAAGAGCGAGCTGTTCACCGGCTGACCCGCCTCTGCAGCTCTCTGCTTCAGCTCCCGGCTGACGCGCACTGCAAGCGGCAGCGTCAGCGCAAACGAGAGTATGTCCGCCACGGCCTGAGCGCTCGCGAGACCGTACACATCGAATATGAGCGGCAGCAGCGCCACCGCCGGGATGAAGAATATCCCCTGGCGCGAAAGGCTGAGGACCGCCGCTCCGGCGGCCTTGCCGAGCGCGGCGTAGGTCATGTTCGTGACGATGCACCACGCGTGTATCGGCAGCGCGACGCACTGGAGGACAAGCGAGAACACGCCGACGCGTATCGTCTCCTCATTCGTGCTGAACACGCCGATAATAGGCCGCGCGAAAATACCCACCGCCAGCGCAAGTATGCTTATCGCGATGGTGCCGGTCCACTGCATGAAGTGCATCGCGTCGAGCACGCGGTCGTAGCGCTTCGCGCCCCAGTTGAAGCCCGCCACCGGCTGGTAGCCCTGTCCGTAGCCGAGTATGGCGGAGGTTATGAACATCATTATACGGTTGACTATCGAGATGGCCGCGAGCGCCGCTACGGAGAAGCCGGACGCCATGTTGTTCGTGATGATGGTCGCTATCGTCGTGAGTCCGTTGCGGAAAAGGCCGGGACTGCCCATCTTCGTGACCTCGCCCACTATCTCGCGTGAGAAGTGTACCTTGCGTATGCTTATCCGCAGGAGCGACTTGCCGCGGAGGTATGTCGACAGAAGTATCGAGAAGCTCACGAGCTGGGATATAGCCGTCGCTATCGCGGCGCCCCGGACGCCGAGCTTGCAGACGTGTATCAGCAGCGGGTCGAGCGCGATATTCAGCACCGCTCCGCTCACGAGCCCCACCATCGAGAAGAAGGCGTTGCCCTCCGCCCGCAGACATTGGTTCATCACGAACTGCGAGGCGTAGATGGGCGCGGCGAAGAGCATGAAGCTCGCGTAGTCCTTGGCGTATCCCTCGAGCGCGGAGTAGAGTGCGTACTGCTCCGCATCGACGCCGAGAAACGGAGTGGGGTCCTTTGCTCCGAGCAGACGCACAAGCGGGTCCATGAAAATGAGCCCCGCCGCCGTCAGCAGAAGTCCTATCCCGAACGCCGTGAAAAACGACGTGGAGAGGGTCTGCTGCGCCTGCTCGTCCCGGTTCGCGCCGAGAAGACGCGCTATGTAGCTGTTAGCACCGACCGCTATGGCCATGCCTATCATGCTTATCATGCTCGTAAGCGACATATTCACGCCGACCGCGCCGGTCGCCGCGTCGCCGAGCTTGGACACAAAGAAGGTGTCCGCCATATTGTAAAAACTGGTCACGAGCATCGAAACTATCGTCGGGACCGCCATACGCGGCACGAGCGACGGTATCGGCATCGTGAGCATCATTGTTCTGCGGCGTTCCTGCTTGGAGTAGCTCATCGGGTATCACACTTTCACTGATTTTTTAATTATGATACCACATTTTCGCTTCCCTTGTCAATCGCGCACCGATTACATAAAGAGCGCTGCGGCGCACAGCACGAGCCCGAAGCCCGGCACCCCGAGCGCTCCGCAGGCGGCGGCGGTGAGCGGGTTTACGGCGACGCTCACGCCGGTGTACGGCGCGGCGAGGTCGAAGGCGAGCAGCGCCGCCGCCCATCCTGCCGACCGAAGTATGAACCGCGCCGCAAGCCCCGGAAGTCGCTCCGGCCGCAGCCTGCTCCTTATGCCGCTCCCGGCGCGGCCGCCCGCGCGGGAGACGCGGGAGATATGTCCGTTGTCCATTACGCCCTCCTATCTCAGCGGCTTGAAGGCCGGCCGGTTGTCGTATCCTTCCTCGCGAACGCGGCGCAGCAGATAGCTGTACCGCGCCTCGAGAGACTTTATCTCAAACGCCGTCGCGTCCACCAGCTCCGGCTCGCAGACGTACTCGAAGCAGTTCCTCGCGGTCTCGAGGCGCTGCTTGGTGTCGGCAAGCGCATCGAGCAGCTCCCGGCGCTCATCCTCCTCCGGGGCGGGCGGCCGCAACTTGAATATACCCATGGAATCAACCTCCTTTGTCTTCTCGGTATCTCGATATAATGTATATGTCCGTCGGGACGGCAATATAATTTTTTCCTTTGAAGGCAAAGTTTAACCCTGATATTTGCGGCGGAGGCGGTCATACTATGCTCGGACGGTGAAGAAACGGCAATCAGACCGGTGGAGAACATCTCTCCGAATGGTCACCTGAGTCACCGTCAAGGGTGTCCCGCCCGCGCGATGCGGACGAGGGCGCGGTAAAGACGGCGAAAATGCTCTGGAGGCATAGAGTAACCGCAAAGTGTGCGGCCGGGCTCTGGAGGCACGGCGCGCGCCAGTCGGCAAGGCCGGGGCGAAAAAGTTCCGAAACACGGACTGTCCCCCGACAGCGCCGAGGCAGCAAAAGGGCGAGCGGATAATACCGCTCGCCCGTTCTGCCCCAAACGGTGCTTCGCGCCGTTCGGGGACCCCTTATCACCTCAACCCGTAATTTGAAAAAAGCGGCGGCGCAAAGCGCCGCCGCTTGAGCTCCGTTTACTTTCCGAGTGCGTTTTCGACCTGAATGGCGGCAAGGCCGTCGGCGACTCTGTCGCCCGTCATGTCGCGCTGTTCCACCGACTTCTCGGTGAGATACATGGTCTGCGGGTTCGCGGCGGTGAACGCGTCCCAGCGCGGAAGTCCCGCGCCGTTCGGGTCGCCGGTCTTTGCGAAGTTCGTCCAGTAGTCCGTCATGGCGCGGCTGAGGACGTAGTCGCCCGGCCCGAAGCCCGGTTCGAGCGAGCGCCAGCAGCGGTCGATCGTGCCGAAAATATACCACAGCTCGCTCGAGTGGAACGCGCCGGGGTCGTCACCACCCGGCATGTGCCGGTCGAAGTAGTAGATATGCAGAGGCTTGCGTCCGTTCTTTTCCTCCGCTATCGCCCACGCGTAGGGAGTGACACGGCCGCCGACGCGGGCGCGCGCCTCGTTTGCCGCAGGAACGTCCGCATCGCTCTTTACGCCGAACAGCTCAAGGACGCGCTCGGCGTCCGCGCCGTAGGTGCGGCGGATGAGCGCCTCGTGCTCCTCCCTGGTGGTTACGGGGAAGCCGCCGAAGAGCGCGCCGTCGCCCGATACCGAGCCGGTCATGATGTCGACCTTGTGATGCTCGCCTGCGGCTATCGCCGCGCCCGGAGCCTTCTTCAGCAGGACGCCGTCGACACAGGGAGCCATTCCCATGAACATACCCTTCTCCGCGAGTATCGCCTGCGCGCGGTTGTTGAACTCGTAGGCGTCCATCGCGATGACCTCGTCTATCGTCTTTCCGAGCCCCTCGCATATTGTCTCGCCCGCGCGCTCGAGGCCCGACATCGTCGTCTCGCCGCCGAGGGTGTTTATCCCTCCGGCGGACTGGACTATCGCGCGGCGGAACAGTCCCTCGCTCGCGGGGCTGGTGAGCAGCACCTGGACCATCGCGCCGCCGGCGGACTGTCCGAAGACGGTGACGTTTTCCGGGTCGCCGCCGAAGGCGGAGATGTTCTTCTGTACCCACTTCAGACCCTCGATGCAGTCGCTTACCGCCATGTTGCCGCTGACGCCTATCGGGCAGCGCCGCGACAGCTCGGGGTGCGCGAAGAAGCCGAGCGCGCCGAGACGGTAGGTCACGGTCACGAGTATGACGCCGCGGCGGCTCATCGCCTCGCCGTCCATCTCCATTTCGTAGCTGTAACCCGCGCTGAACGCGCCGCCGTGTATCCAGAACATGACCGGCAGCGGCTCCTCCGGCTCGACGGAGGGCGTCCAGATATTCAGATACAGGCAGTCCTCGCTCTGCTCGACCTCGGCGGGGAAGAACTCCTTGTTGTAAAGGCCCGCCTCGCGGCCCTTGTCCTGCACCGCCGTGGGCGGGAACGTGTCACACTTCCGCACGCCCTCGAACGGCTCTGCCGGCTGTGCCCAGCGGAAGCGCCACTCGCCCACCGGCGGCTTCGCGTAAGGAACGCCCTTAAAGACGGTGTAGGCGGGGTTGCCCTGCGGTATCCCCTCGAACGTCCCCTGTTCGACGGTGACCGTGCGCTTTATCTTCCTTGGCAGCATTTACTTCACCTCGTAACCGGCGGCGGTTATCGCGGCGCGGACGGCGCTGTCGCTTCCGCCCTCGTAGACGACCTCGCCGCGCTCGTGGCTCGCCTTCACCATAGTGACGCCCTCGACGGCACGGACGGCCTTCTCGACGCGCATCTCGCAGTGCGGGCAATGCATTCCGTTTACCTTGACAGTCATGGCATAAGTCCTCCTTTATAAAGTTTGATTTGGAACCTGAACTTATTATACATCTTTTCCCCGCGCGATACAAGTGGGGGACGTCTACGCCGCCGCGTTCTCGCGCGTGAGCGGTTTTATCCACTTGAAGCGGTTCGTCTTTATAAAGGCGACGGCGCACTTGTATATCTGGTCGCCCTTCAGCAGCGCGAACACGACCGCCGGGTGCGCGTGGAACACGAACGCCGCAATGCAGGCGGAGGGTATCACCACGCACCAGACCCAGAATGTGTCGTTGAGGAAGACAAAATGCGTCGCGCCGCCCGCGCGGACTATCCCGGTGAGGGTACACGCCTGATAGCTCGAGCCGAAGCCGGTCACCGTGAGGACGAGGAGGAACAGCTTCACCATCTCGATGCTCTCCGCGTCGAGCCCGCTCCATATAAGCCCGACGACCTGCCGAGACGCGAAGATAAGCGCACTCGACACCGCGCCCATGCACAGAAAGATTATCTGCAGGGTCTTGGCGTAGAGCTTTACGCGCTCGACGTCTCCCTCGCCGACGGTCTTTCCGATAATTATCGCCGCCGCCGCGCTCACGCCGAACACCAATACCGTGAGTATCGAGAATACGGTGTTCGCGACGCTTATCGCGCTTATCGCCGCCTCGCTTCCGAGGTGGCCGATTATCGCACCCTGAACGTTCATGTTGAGACCCCAGATGACCCCTCCGGCTATCACCGGAAGTCCGTAGCGCGCGTAGTCGCGCAGCAACACGCCGGGACGTTTGAAGAGGTCGCGGAGCCGCATCCGGAGCTTCTTATCTATGAAGCGGACGTACACCGAGATTATCACGAACTCGCTTATCCGCGCCGTGAGCGTCGCGACGGCCGCGCCGCGCACGCCCATCGCCGGCGCGCCGAGGTGCCCGAAGATGAGCACCCAGTTGAGCCCGACGTTTATCACAAAGGTGGATATGCTGAGAATAAGCCCTATGCGGACGCTCTCAACGCAGCGCATACTCGCGACGAGCATCTCCGTCGCGCAGAAAAAGAGGAACCCGACGCTTATCACCGGCAGGTATCTCATGCCCTCGGCTATGACCGCCTCCTCCGGCGTGTAGAGGCGGAGCGTCGTCTCGGTAAAGAAGAAGCCCATCACGAACGCCGCGAGCCCCAGCACCATCGCTATCTTCAGGCCTATTCCGACTATCCGCTTGATCGGCTCGACGTCGCGCTTGCCCCAGTACTGCGTGGAGAGTATCGCCGTCGCCGTTGCGACGTCCGCGACTATCGTCTGGAGAAGGTTCGTGAGCTGATTTGCCATGTACACGCCGCCGAGCGACGCGTCCCCGAGGCTCCCGACCATCACGTTGTCCGCAAGACCTACGGACAGCGTTATGAGGTTCTTCAGCGCTATCGGTACCGCCAGCGCCGCAAGCGTCCTATAGAACGACCTGTCCCGAACCAGCACCGCCATTTCTATCCCCTCCGAATGCTTTCGTAAACGTATACATTTTACCCCGCTCCGAGGCGATTGTCAAGAGACGCCGTCCGCGCGGGAGCGCCGTATATTGACAAGTTTCGCGCCGTATGTTAAAATAAGCCACCGAAATATCTGAGGAAAGGGCGTTCTTTGTATGGATAATCAAGAACTTTGGCCGATGATACAGACCTTGCTCACAACGACCGGGATAAACATACTTATCGCGCTCGTGATACTCGGCGCGGGGATACTACTCGCATACGCGGCGTCGCGCCTAGTCACGCGGGTGCTCTCAAAGAGCCATCTCGATGCGTCGTTTGTCGCGTTTATCGCGACGGCGCTTAGAATAGGCATAAGCGTCCTCGCGGCGATAACCGCGCTTTCCCAGCTCGGCATACCCACGACGAGCATCGTAACGGCGTTCGCGAGCTGTGCCGTGGCGATAGGGCTTGCCATGCAGTCAAGCCTCGCGAACATAGCGGGCGGGATGTTCCTGCTGATAACCCGTCCGATACTTACCGGAGACTTTGTGGAGGTGGACGGACGCACCGGCACCGTCAAGAAGATAGATATTGTCTCGACCGTCTTCCTCACCCCGGACAACAGCCAGATAATCATCCCGAACGGACAGCTCATAAACAAGACGATAGTCAACTACTCCCGCGAGGACATCCGCCGCCTCGACCTCACCTTCTCGGTGGCATACACCGCCGACATCGCCGAGGCGAAGCGGGTCATCTCCTCGGAGCTTGCGAAGAACCCGATGGTGCTGGACGCTCCGGCAGCATCCGTCACCGTCGACGCGCACGGCGACTCCGCCATAATCATCGGCGCGCGTCCGTGGTGCAAGGGCTCGGACTACCTCACCCTCAAGTTCGACCTCAACGAGAAGATAAAGCTCAGCCTCGACGCCGCGGGCATCGAGATACCTTACAACAAGCTCGACGTCTACGTCACCCACGAGGACGGAAAGAAGGACTGACGCTCCGCAATTCCCACGCGGCGGACGACCGCGTGGGAGCCCTTCCGATTGAAATGCTTCCCCAAGCGGCGTTTCACGCCGCTTGGGGACCCCTTTGATTGAAATGCTCGCCGGAAATGAATTCCGGCTGCGCGATGTTGCCTTCGGCAACATCAACCGCGCGAACCGGCGCGGACGGTGAGCCAAGCCTCGCAGAGTTTCGCCGCTTTAGCGGCGAAATAGAGTTAAATCTGTTTTTGCCGCGGCGTGTACGTGGCAAAAAACACCTCTCGCGGAGCGTGCGTCGATTTTCCGCCGAAGGCGGAAAACTCGGCGCGTAGCGGAGTGCCGCTGTCGGTAGGGCTTTGCCCTATCCGACAGCTTCGCGGAAAATTGGTAAAGGAGCGGGCAAAGCCCGCTCCTGCGATTTTCCGCGAACTATTTTATGTGCGTGTGGTTATTTATATGCTCCGAGCAGTAGCAGGCGTAGCCCTTGCACTGTGAGCAGTAGCGGAACTCCTCCTCGGGGTTCGAGACGTCGGTCTTGCCGCAGACGATGCAGCGGTGAGTGTAGCCGCGCTTCTTTATCTCCTTCGTCTTCTTCTCAAATTCCATCTTGTTCGAATGCTCGAAGTTCTTCCGCCTAAGCGTGTGATACGCCTTGCCCGCGAAGAATATCGCGACGTTGAGTATCGCCACGAGCGGGAACATATTCTCGGGGAACGGGTTCGCTATGACGCCCACAAGGATGTACGCGAGGTCTATGAGCGCGAGCCACTTCATCTTTATCGGGATGAGCAAGTAGAGGCGCACCATGCCGTCCGGGTTCAGAACGGCATACGCGAGGAAGAGCGACATGTTGAGGTAATGCGCGCCGGTGAGCGTGTAGCTTGCAACGTTGTTGCCGTACCATATACTCATGACGCCCGCGAACGCCGCCTGGAGCAGTACGCCGGTGAAGTAGAATATAGTGAACTTGAGGCGTCCCCACTCGTTTTCGAGCGCTCTGCCCACAAAGAAGTAAAAGAGCGAGGAGATAGCAAGCGAGAATATGTCGCCCACGTTCGGGATAAGCACGAACGTGATGACGCGCCAGATCTGTCCGCGCGCTATCTCGGACGGTATGAACGTCAGCCACCGGTAGACGAACGCCGCTCCGTACACCGTGCTGTTCAGCAGAAACAGCACGACGTTTGCGGCGATGACAAACAGCATCAGATTCGGCACGCCCCATCTCTCGTGACGCGCGCAGAAGCGTTCAAAACGGTTGTATTTCATGATTTCCTCCGTAGGTGCGGGTATCGGACTCTATCGATATTATAACCCCCAAATGGCAATTTGTCCACATAGAGGAAAAATTGACCCGAAGCACACAAAAGCGGCACGGATTTCCGTGCCGCTTTGCTGTTTGAAAAAGTTGTTTTTAGACCTTGCGCTTCTTCCCCGCGTAGAAGTCGGTGCGCGGGAGCCACTCAAGCAGCCGCTCGAGTTCGAGGTCCCAGAAGCGCCACTCGTGGCCGTGCTCCTCGGTCTCGTCCCACGTCACGTCCGCGCCGAGGCTGCGGAGCCTGTCACGGAAGGCGACGTTCGCGTCATAGAGGAAGTCCTGCTTGCCGCAGGCTATGTAGAACTTCGGGAACTTCCCGCCGTTCTTCGCGATACGCTCGGCGAGCGTGGGCGGGTCGTAGTCGAGCGAGACGTCCGAATCCCCGTCGCGGCGCATCGAGACCGCCGCCGAGAGCGGGCAGATGGCGGCGAAGCGCTCGGGGTGGCTGAGTCCGTGAACGAGGGTGCCGTAGCCGCCCATCGAAAGTCCGGCGATATAGGTGTCCTCCGGACGCTTGGATATCGGGAACATCCCGCCGACGAAGTCCGGCAGCTCCTTTGCGAGGAAGTCATAGTGCTTGTCGCCGCCGTTCGGCTGGTTGATGTAGCCCTTGTTCTCGGCGGAGAGCATAACTACCGCTATCTGGTGCTCCTCCGCGAACAGCTCGACGCGGGCATATCCCGCCCATGTAGCATGGTTGTTGCCAAAGCCGTGCAGGAGGTAGAGCACGGGGTACGGATGCTCCGGCGTGTGCGAGAGTTTCGTGCCCTGCTGTGCGGCCATCATGCTGTCCGGTATGGTGGGGGTCGGGACGACAACGGTGATGTCTACCGCGCGCGAGAGCGTGTAGGAGATAAAGTTACAGGTGAAACGTGCCATATCTTCTTTCCATCCTTTCCGAGGGGGCTTCCCTGCTGAAAATATCATACACCCAAACGCCCGTGCAGTCAATCGCTTTTGTGCGGAGCGCGGATTGCTTTTCGCGCGGCGGCGGGCTATAATAATATGGAAACCGGCGGGTCTTCCTGCCGGCCGCGACTTGCCGGAGCGCCGTGCGCCCGGCGAAAGGAGCTTTGAATGTACGGAACTCTTCTCTTTGACTTCGACGGAACTATCGGTAACTCGCTTCCCTCGGTGGGAGGAGCGTTTCTCGAGACGCTGAAGCGGTACGGCTTCGAGAATCTTGCCCTCGAGGATATGCGGAAGTGCATCGGCCCGCCGCTCCAATACTCCTTTTCGCATTTCTTCGGCCTCGGCGAGAGGGAATGCGAGGAAGCGATAGCTATTTACCGCGAGTATCACGCGAAATTCGCTTACCTTGACAAGCCGTTCGACGGTATAGAAGGCACCCTGCGTACATTGCGGGAGAGCGGCTTCCGCCTCGCCGTAGCGACGACCAAGCGCGAGTCGAGCGCCGTCAGTTTGCTCGACCGCTTCGGACTGCTCCCGCTTTTCGACCTCGTCGCCGGAGAGGCGGAGGGACGTCGCTCGGAGAAGTCGGAGGTCGTGCGGTACGCGCTCGAGGCGCTGGGTTCCGCGCCGGAGGACGCGCTGATGATAGGCGACCGCCTCTACGACGTGGAGGGCGCGGCGGCCGCGGGCGTCAAGACCCTCGGCGTGCTCTGGGGCTTCGGGACGCGCGAGGAGCTGATGTCGGCCGGAGCCGTCGCGACGGTCGAGACGCCCGCCGAACTCACGGACTATCTCACGCGCGGGCTCTGATCGTCTACATAGCGTTATAACATTTCAATATTCGACAAAAAGTCATCCGCACGACTCTGCCGCGCGGATGACTTTTATTTCTGTCCTGCGTCTGCGGAGCGGGGCACTCCGCGTAAAGGACGGCATTTTACTTGTCGGTGAGCCTTCCGAGTACCTTCACTATGAGCTCCCACGTCTGCGCGTAGCTCGGGAGGTACAGACGCTCCTCCGGGGTGTGCGCGCCGCGCGTCGTCGGCCCGAGGGCGACGACGTCGAGCCCCGGCAGCCTGTCGCAGAAGATGCCGCACTCGAGGCCGCCGTGGATGCTGAAGACGGTCATCGTGCCGCCGGTCATCTCGTGCCAGACCTCGCAGACCGTGTCGCGGAGCGGAGAGACCTCGGCATACGCCCAGCCGGGATACTGCGCGCCGGGCTCGGCGGAGAAGCCGTAGCTTTCGGCACAGGACGCGACCTTATCCTTCAGAGCCTCGAGCTCGGCCGCTATCGACGAGCGGAGCGCGAAGGTGAGCGTCACCTTGCCGCCCTCGCTCTTTATCACGCCGCAGTTGAGGCTCGTCACGACGAAGCCCTGCTGCTCGTTCTTCGACTGTACCCCGCGTGGGACGTTCGCGATGAGCTCGAACAGATCCTCGGTGTCCGCGTAGGACGGCTCGGGCTCGGCGCGGGTGACGCTGACCTCCGCCGTCGGCTCGCCCTCGACCTTGAGGGGGAGCAGATCCATGAAGCGCTTCTCGGCGGCGAGCATGAGCGCTTCGTTCGGGTAGCAGACGAGCGCGGAGGCGCTGCGCGGGATGGCATTGTCCGCCTCGCCGCCGCGTATCCACGCGAGACTTCCGCCTATGCGGAGAAGACCCGCTATCCGTCCCGCGAGCCATATCGCGTTCGTGTGAGGTTTGTCTATCGCGCCGCCGGAGTGGCCGCCCTTGAGGTTGGATATGTCCACGCGGAGGGCGTATTTCGGCTCGTAGGGCGCGGGACGGAACTCGCGCTCGAGCTTCATACGGCATCCGCCGGCACAGCTCACGGTGAGCGAGCCCATCGACTCGCTGTCGAGATTTATCATTCTGCGGCCCTGGAGCCACGACGGGTCGAGCGCCTTCGCGCCGTCAAGACCGACCTCCTCGGAGACGGTGAAGACGCACTCGAGCGCGGGCGTCTCTATCTCGGGACTGTCGAGCAGGGCGAGCATCAGCGCGACGGCGACGCCGTCGTCCGCGCCGAGAGTCGTGCCGTCCGCGTGCAGCCAGTCGCCGTCGAGGATAGGCGTCACGCCGTGCTCGGCGAGGTACGCCTTCGCGTCCGAAACGCCCTTCTCCGGCGCGACGGCGCTCACCATGTCGGTGTGGCCCTGAAGTATCACCGGCGCGCCCTTGCCCGGGCGCTTGATGACGACGTTGTTTGACGCGTCCCGCAGACACTCGAGGCCGCGTTCCTTCGCGAACGCCTCGAGGTAGTCCGCGATCTTCTCCTCGTTCCCGGAGGGGTGCGGGATGCGGCATATCTCCTCGAAGAACCAGAGAGCCTTTGCGGGCTCGCGCCCGGCGGTCACATATTCCATAAAAACAGCTCCTTTACCTGAAAGTTATTGCACACCGGCGGCGTCCGCCGCCGTTTTCTGCCTGAAATACCGGAAAAGCATTACCGAGGTCACTATAACGAGAGCTATGCTTATCCACTGGCTCGTGGAGAGCAGGAACACGCCGCGAATGGCGTCCCCGCGCCAGAACTCGATGATAAAGCGCGCGGGCGCGTACATCAGCAGGTAGGCGGGGAGGACTATCCACTTCTCCCGTGCCCGATGCTGTATGATGAGCAGAGCGATGAAGATAAGCGCCTCCGTGCACGCCTCCACGAGCTGAACGGGAAAAAGCGGAACGCCGTTCGGCGCGGAGAGCGAGTCGCTAAATACCACGCCGCGCTCCCACGGAACGCCGTAACAGCACCCGCCGAGGAAACAGCCTATCCGCCCGAAGACGTGAAAGAGCGGTATCGACGGCGTTGCGGCGGCGGCCATGCCGCGAAAGTCCTCCCTGAAGCTGCGGCAGTACATATATACTCCGACTATGCCGCCGATGAGCCCGCCGTAGAACACCCAGCCGTTCATGAACGCGGCGACTCCACTCTCCACCGACGCAAATATCTCCTCGGCGTTCGCTATAAAGAGCGGTATCTCGGTGATGAGCGCGAGCGCCTTTGCACCGATGAGCATACCCGCGAGGGCGTAGGCTCCGGCGAGGCCGAGGTCGCGCTGTGCGATATAGCGGCTGCGGCGGTTGTGGAATACCGCAAACAGCGCGGCGATGACCGCGCCCGCGAGCGCCATCGTGCCGTAGGCCGGGATATCATATCCGAAGATTCGGAAGTAGGGATGCATGGACTTCTCCTTATACGACAAAGAGCCGCGCACGGCGGCTCTTTGTTTTGAAATGCTTTGCGAAACTTACCAGTCGAAGCCGGAGAGAGCGCCAGAGCTTGTAATGGCGCAGGCTGTGATAGCCGTGGCTATGCCGCAGATGGTGCCTATGGCCGAGAGAACGATGCCGATAATGCCGCAGACGAGGCCTGCGGTGGCGGCGCCGGTCTGACCCTGAGGCAGGAGCTTCTTCGCCTTAGAGGCCTGGATGCACGCGACGATGCCGAGCACCAGAGCGACTATCGAGCCGATGCCGAGGGTAACGAAGCCGAGCCACGCGCCGAACACCAGCGAGATGATACCGCAGACGAGCGCGCAGGTAGCATTGCTCTTGCCCGGAACTACCGGCGGCTGCGGCTGGTACTGGGGCTGATATTGATTATTGTTATCCATTCCGATTCCTCCCACAAAATAGAACTCCGGGTATTACCCATATACCCGCTATTATATTAACCGTGTTTTGTGAAATTGTCAAGAGTCACGCCGAATTTTTCGACACGGACGCCAACGCTTCGGACTGCGAGAGATACATTTTCGGCAAAATTGCCCGGCGTTCGGGGTTGATTTTGAACGTATGTTCTGCTATAATGTTTATGCCGTGGAGGCGCGCGGCGGGGAAGTCCGCGCCGCGCCGAAACGGAACAAAGAAAAGTGACATTTTTCCGATAATTGTGACATTCTCGCGCTCAAAGGAGCGCTATAATAGCGGTGTGGAAAGCGCACGCGAGGGGAGGCAGACGCGGTGGCAAAGTTTGAGGTCGTGAGCAAATACGAGCCGGCGGGGGATCAGCCGCAGGCGATAGAAGCCCTCGCGGAGGGCGTCGAGAACGGTCTCGACGAGCAGACGTTGCTCGGCGTTACCGGCTCGGGCAAGACCTTCACGATGGCGAAGGTGATAGAGCGCGTGCAACGGCCGACGCTTGTGCTCGCGCACAACAAGACCCTCGCGGCGCAGCTCGCAAGCGAGTTCCGCGAGTTCTTTCCGAAAAACGCGGTCGAGTACTTCGTCAGCTACTACGACTACTACCAGCCGGAGGCGTATATTCCCCATACCGACACGTATATCGAGAAGGACATGTCGATAAACTCCGAGATAGAGCGCCTGCGCCACTCGGCGACGAGCGCGCTCTTTGAGCGGCGGGACGTGATAATCGTCGCCTCGGTGAGCTGTATCTACACCCTCGGCGACCCGGAGGAGTACGCGGCGCAGGTCACCGGCGTTCGCGTGGGACAGAACCTCGACCGAGACGTGTTCCTCCGCCGCCTCGTCGATAACCACTACGCGCGAAACGACATGGCGCAGGAGCGCGGAACCTTCCGCGTGCGCGGCGACATAGTCGAGATAGTGCCGCCGAGCTTTGCGGACGAGAGCTACCGCGTCGAGTTCTTCGGCGACGAGGTGGAGAGGATAAGCGAGATAAAGCTCGTCACCGGCGAGAGAATAGCGGACGTGAACTACGTCGCGTTCTACCCAAACTCCCACTACGTCACGTCGCTCGACAAGCTGAACGACGCGATAAAGGACATCGAGGACGAGATGGAGGAGCGGGTGAAGTGGTTCGAGTCGCAGGACAAGCTTCTCGAGGCGCAGAGGATACGCCAGCGCACCGAGTACGACGTCGAAATGCTCCGCGAGCTCGGCTTCTGCTCGGGTGTGGAGAACTACTCCCGCGTGCTCGCGCGGCGCGCGCCCGGCTCCACGCCGACGACGCTGCTCGACTACTTCCCCAAGGACTTCCTGCTCTTTGTGGACGAGAGCCACGTCACGCTCCCGCAGGTGCGCGGGATGTTCAACGGCGACCGCGCGCGGAAGACCTCGCTCGTGGAGTACGGCTTCCGCCTGCCGTCCGCGCTCGACAACCGTCCGCTGAACTTCGACGAGTTCCGCGAGAAGCTGAATCAGGTGATATACGTCTCCGCGACGCCCTCGCAGTACGAGCGCGAGCGGTCGGGGCAGATAGTCGAGCAGGTCATACGTCCCACTGGACTTGTCGACCCGGAGGTGGAGGTGCGCCCGGTCGACGGGCAGATAGACGACCTCATAGGCGAGATAAACGAGCGCGCGGAGAAGAACGAGCGCGTGCTTGTCACGACGCTCACAAAGAAAATGGCGGAGGACCTCACGACCCATCTTCGCGGCGTGGGCATCCGCGTGCGGTACATGCACCACGCGGTGGAGACGCTCGAGCGCGCCGAGATAATCCGCGACCTCCGCGCGGGCGAGTTCGACGTTCTCGTGGGAATAAACCTCCTGCGCGAAGGGCTGGACATCCCGGAGGTGTCGCTTGTCGCGATACTTGACGCGGACAAGGAGGGCTTCCTGCGAAACGAGACCTCGCTCATCCAGACGATAGGCCGCGCGGCGCGGAACGCGGAGGGCAAGGTGATAATGTACGCGGACACCGTCACCGACTCGATGCACCGCGCCATCACCGAGACGAACCGCCGCCGCGAGATACAGATGAAGTTCAACGAGGAGCACGGCATCGTCCCGAAGACGATACGCAAGGACGTCCGCGAGCTTATCGACATAGCGAAGGCCGCGGAGGAGGAGCGCGACGAGGGCGAGATGCGCATGACCTCGGGCGAGCGCGCCGAGCTCATCGCGCAGCTCGAAAAGCAGATGCGCGAGGCGAGCCGGATGCTCGAATTCGAGTATGCGGCCATCCTCAGGGACAGGATAATAAAGCTGCGGGGCGGCGGGAGCGGCACGCCGTCCGCCGCGCCTAAGAGGAAGCCGGCGGGCGGGACAAAACCCGCGTCGGACGGAAGGAAACGGGGTAGAAAAGGATATGCAAAATAAGCTGATAATACAGGGCGCGAGGGTCAACAATCTCAAGAACGTCTCGCTCGAGCTGCCGCGCGACAAGCTGATAGTCATGACCGGCATATCCGGCAGCGGCAAGAGCTCGCTCGCGTTCGACACGATATACGCCGAGGGACAGCGCCGCTACGTCGAGAGCCTGTCGAGCTACGCGCGCCAGTTCCTCGGGCAGATGGACAAGCCGGACGTGGACTACATTGAGGGACTTAGCCCCGCCATTTCGATAGACCAGAAGACCACCTCGAAGAACCCGCGCTCGACCGTCGGAACGGTCACCGAGATATACGACTATCTCCGTCTGCTCTGGGCGCGCGCGGGCATCCCGCACTGCCCGAAGTGCGGCAAGGAGATAAAGCAGCAGACTATAGATCAGATAGTCGACCAGATCCTCGCGCTCGGAGAGGGCACGAGGATACAGGTGCTCGCGCCGGTCGTCCGGCGCAGGAAGGGCGAGTACAAGAACGTCTTTGAGGACGCGCGGCACAACGGCTACGCCCGCGCGCGCGTCGACGGCGTCACCTACTCGCTTGACGAGGAGATAAAGCTTGACAAGCAGAAGAAGCACAACATCGAGATAGTCATTGACCGCCTCGTCATCCGCGCGGACGGCGCGCGGCGCGTCACCGACTCGGTGGAGACCGCGTCCGCTCTCGCGGGCGGACTGGTGCTCATCGACATACCGGACGAGAAGCGCGAGATAATGTTCAGCCAGAACTACGCCTGCGAGGACTGCGGCATCTCGATAGAGGAGCTGTCGCCGCGCATGTTTTCCTTCAACACGCCCTACGGAGCCTGCCCGACCTGCGGCGGCCTCGGCTTCAAGCTCGAGCTCGACCCGGAGAAGATAATCCCGGATATGTCGCTCTCGCTCCGCGAGGGAGCCGTCCGCGCGTGGGGCAAGCCCACGGCGGGAACTATGGCGGAGATGAACTACCGCGCCCTCGGCGAGGAGTACGGCTTCACGCTCGACACGCCGCTCTCCGAGCTCTCGGAGGAGGCGATGCACGCCCTCCTCCACGGCACGACGAAGAAGCTCAGGATGCAGTACGGCAAGGACGGCCGCGCCGGTACGTATATGCACGCGTTCGAGGGCATCATCCCGAACCTCGAGCGCCGCTATCAGGAGACGCAGAGCGACTGGTCGCGCGCGGACATCGAGCAGTACATGAGCGAGCACCCCTGCCCGGACTGCAAGGGCAAGCGCCTCCGCAAGGAGACGCTCGCCGTCACCGTCGGCGGAATGTCCATAGCGGACTACTGCGACTTCTCGGTGGTGAAGGCGCTCGAGTTTATCGACACGCTCCGCTTCAGCGAGTCGGAGCAGATAGTCACGCGGGAGATAATCAAGGAGCTGAAGTCGCGGCTCGGGTTCCTGCGCTCGGTCGGCCTCGAGTATCTGACGCTCAGCCGCGCCGCAGGTACGCTCTCCGGCGGCGAGGCTCAGCGGATACGCCTCGCGACGCAGATAGGCTCGTCGCTCGCGGGCGTGCTGTACGTCCTCGACGAGCCGTCGATAGGACTCCATCAGCGGGACAACAACAAGCTGCTCGCGACGCTGAGGGAGCTCCGCGACCTCGGCAACACGCTGATAGTCGTCGAGCACGATGAGGACACCATGCGCGCCGCCGACTACATCGTCGACGTCGGCCCCGGCGCGGGCGTCCACGGCGGTGAGATAATCGCGGCGGGGAGCCTTGAGGACATCGTCGCTAACCCGCGCTCGCTCACCGGGCAGTACCTCTCCGGCAAGCGGAAAATAGCCCTCCCCGAGAAGCGCCGTCCCGGCAGCGGGAAGAAGCTCACCATTCGCGGCGCAAAGCAGAACAACCTGAAAGACATCGACGTGGAGATACCGCTCGGGACCTTCACGGTCGTCACCGGCGTCTCGGGCAGCGGCAAGAGCTCGCTCATAAACGAGATACTTTACAAGCGCCTCGCGCGCGACCTCAACGGCGCACACACGACCTTCGGGCGCCACGACCGCATCGAAGGTCTTGAAAACCTCGACAAGGTCATAAGCGTTGACCAGTCCCCGATAGGGCGGACGCCGCGCTCGAACCCCGCGACCTACACCGGCCTTTTCGACGACATCCGGAACCTCTTTGCCTCCACGCAGGACGCGAAGGTGCGCGGCTACGGGCCGGGGCGGTTCAGCTTCAACACTCGCGGCGGACGCTGCGAGGCGTGCGCGGGCGACGGACTCGTCAAGATAGAGATGCACTTCCTGCCCGATGTGTTCGTGCCCTGCTCGGTCTGCCACGGCAAGCGCTACAACCGCGAAACTCTCGAGGTGAAGTACAAGGGCAAGAGCATAGCGGACGTGCTCGATATGACGGTCGAGGAGGCGCTTGACTTCTTTGACAGCCTGCCCCGCCTCAAGGCGAAGGTGCAGACGCTCTACGAGGTCGGTCTCGGCTACATCAAGCTCGGCCAGCCGTCGACGACGCTCTCCGGCGGCGAGGCGCAGCGCGTCAAGCTCGCGACCTACCTCTCCCGCCGCTCGAACGAGAAGACCATATACATCCTCGACGAGCCGACGACGGGGCTGCACATGGCGGACGTCCACCGGCTGATAAGCGTCCTCCAGAAGTTTGTCGACGCGGGGAGTACCGTCGTCGTGATTGAGCACAACCTCGACGTAATAAAGGTCGCGGACTACATCATCGACCTTGGCCCGGAGGGCGGAGACCTCGGCGGCGAAGTCGTCGTCTGCGGCACGCCCGAGGAGGTCGCCGCGTGCGAGAAGAGCTACACCGGGCAGTTCCTGAAAAAGTATCTTGCGGAATAGAGCCGCGTGCAACCGCGCGGGCAGACTTTGCTCCGAGCTGACGGACAGTCCGCGCGCACAGACGCATAATAAAGAGGTCCGCCGCGAAACCGAGGTTTCGCGGCGGATCTCTTTCCGATGGAGTGGATCGGGGGGTAGGTGATTTGTGAGTGGAGTACGGAGGGACAAAAGAACCGTCCCCTTGTCTCCCTATACGAACAGATATTGCCGGTAAACGACGAGCATATACGCGGCTTTTGCGCCGAGGTACGCAAACACTGCAAAGCAGAGCCACAGCCCGAACCGCGCGAGCGGATGCGAGCGAAACTTATACATCGCCCAAAGCGCCGCGGGTATGACGACAAGCTTGTACGCCGCCGCCATCCACGGCGAACCCAGCAATGCCGCGAAGAAGGGATTGCCCTCTCTCATACCCGGGATGCGGCCTATGCCGAAAAGCGTGTAAGCGAAATCGACGAGGCTCAAAATCTGCGTACCTACGGCAAGAATGAGGTAGAGCCGCCGCGAACGAGGCAAAGAGCTTTCCACTAAACTGCCTCCTCAAATCAACATCGGTGCTGGAACGGTTTTAATTGCGCTCAATGATACAAAAGAACCGTCCCCTTGTACACACGGCAACTTTACTTGCCGCAATATTGGCGTACCATTTTAGTCATTCCGAAATAGTCCAGAGCGTAAACCTCAATGTGTATGTCTCCGTACCAGCAGTAAGAACAATTGTTATGTTTTCAGAAACGTTCGTCTGAGAACCGCCAATGACCTTCAAAGAGGACGCCTTATAGCCAAAGATCAAATCAATATATCCGTTTTCAAGTGGAACTGATGAAGTTGTGACAGCATAATCCGTTCCGTTGACGCTGATTTTTGTAACCTTCTGCTTATTTGGGATAGTAGAACTATTAAATTGAATCAATACGGAACCGTCCGGATTAAGAGCTATCACGCCGTCTCCTGCGTTAGAATTAATAGTTCCTGCGTTGAAGTTAGCCGTGGCGGAAGTTGAGACGGTTGTAGGTGCGTTGCTCTTCTCTTCGTTTCCACTGCCGCTCTGGTCCCTCGGGTCAAGATCACGGGGATAAACCTTGCAGGTGACGGTTCCGTCGGCGTTTTTGGCGACTATAATCTGTGCGTTTTCTCCGGTAACAGCCATTGCTGCCTCAAGAGCGGATTTTCCCTTGGTGAGCGTGCCGGAAACTGTGGCAAGGTGCGGCTCCATAGCGTTTGCATAGTCGGTGGAGTCGATTGTTGTTGGGTCTTTGCCGTCCGCGATGACATTTGC
>CANRJS010000018.1 GCA_947631015.1 uncultured Clostridia bacterium | reverse complement strand
ATCAACAGCACCAAGCCCCAAACTCTGGCGTTTATGCTCAGTGATTCTCCGACCGGGATGGCCGCATGGATCGTGGAAAAATACCACGCATGGAGCGACTGGCCTTTGCTGACGATGGATGACCTCTGCGACTGCCTGACTCTTTACTGGATGACGAACACGGGATATACCTCTATCCGTGCCTACCACGGGAACAGCTTCACCTTGCCGCCGATGGGAGAAATTACCGTACCGACAGCTATCGCGGCTTTTCCTCGCGATGTTCTCCCGGTGCCAAGGGAGTGGGTGGAAAAGCACTATCCCGTAGTTCAATACACCAACATGCCGAGAGGCGGCCATTTTACCGCCTTGGAACAGCCGCGGGAGTTTGCGGAGGATATTACTCATTTTGCCGATATGCTGATAAGTCGTGTGTAAGGTACATTCTTTTTGAATTGAACTGAACAGGTCGGGATGCAAGGAGGAAATTGCTGCAATGGCAGAAGAGCATAAGCTCAAGATCGATAAGACCCTCACGGGTAAGATTTTAGATATCGGAGGCGGCGGCGAGGGCATTATCAGCCGGGTTTATCGGAAACAGGTGACAGCCATTGATAATCTCCGGGAGGAGCTTGACGAAGCTCCGGACATTTGCACGAAAATATTGATGGACGCGACAGCACTTTCTTTTGACGAGTGTACGTTCGACCACGTAACCGCCTTTTATTCTCTGATGTATATGTCCCGGGAAGAACAAAAGAAATCCATCGGGGAAGTATACCGGGTTTTGAAACAGGGCGGCACTTTCCATATCTGGGACGCCGTAATTCCGAGCGCATATCCCGTTCCTTTTGATGTAAGCCTTGAAGTAGATGCAGCCGGAACGGTAGTACACACCACCTACGGCATTGTGAAAAGAGATGCGCAGAATATGGAGCTGTTTACTGAAATGTGCCGGGAAACGGGTTTTGTGCTTTCGGAGAAGTCGAGCTGTAACTCGCAATTTTATCTGCGATTTTTCAAATGAGTTCGGTAAGTTCGGATTTGCCGCCCTGCCAACAAAAATTGTATACCGAAAAGACCGTCGGCGCACCGGGGAACCGGTGTGCCGACGGTCTGTTCATCTTGCAAAAGCCTCGCAGAGTTTCGCGCCGACGCGGCGCGCTTCGCCGCGACAGCTTACTCGGCGGACGCCTGCTTCCTGCGGCGTATGAGACCCGTGACGAGGAGCGCGAGCCCTCCCACGGCAAAGATTATCCCGAGGACGAGGAAGACGGTGCCGGTGGCGCCGGAGACCTCCGCGTCGTTACTCGTGACGACGCCGTACCAGATGCCGATAAGTCCGACGACGACGGCGGTAAGTCCGCCGAAGGTGAAGCCGAAGGTCGGGCTCATGTCCGCGCCGTTAAGATAGCGGCGCATCGGCTTGTTGAGCAGGCAGAGGACGACAAGCGCGAGCACCGTGCAGGGTATCATGTATATGCCGTTGTATATGAGCGAGTAGAACCACGGGCTCGACATCTTGAGGCCGCAGTATATCTCCGGCATGTACTCCGCCCAGACGGTCGCGCCGACGACGTAGTGGACGGCGTAGCGCGCGAGGCATCCCACGAGCGAGCCCCAGAAAATGCCGCCCGACTTGCCGTGGCCGAGGCCCGCAAGTCCGACCGCCGTGAACGCGACGAGATAGTCGCCGAGGACGCTCTGCCAGCCTATCGCGAAGCCGCCGTTGAACATGAGCTGAATGAGTCCGTACACAAACGACGCGATAAGTCCCTCCGGAACGCCCCAGCGCACCGCGTAGAAGCAGAGCGGGAGCATCGCGAGAGTTATAGAGCCGCCCTGCGGCATCTCCCAGAGCTTGAGGAAGTCAAGCCCGGTTGCGAGCGCCACCATGATAGCGCCCTCGCAGAGCGCGAGGATGGTGGTTATCAGTCTCCTGGTATTTACAGGAGCCGTGCTATTCTTTGCAGACATATTTCTGCCTCCCAAAATAAAATGTACCGCAAGCGAACCCGATGAGGTGCATGCGGTACACTGTTCTTCCGTATAGATCAATGCAGTCTTAGCACTTCCCTACGCCGGCATTATCCGGATCAGGTCAAAGGGACCCGCATCTGCGTTTTGACGCGATCACAGCCGGGGATGACCCCCAGCGCCCCTGCGCATATTCGCTTGTCGGAACGTCCGCGTGGGACGTCCGTTTACGGTCAAGTTCTATTTTACATTGTTTTCGAGCTTTGTCAACACCTTTTTGAAATAGTCCGGCAGGTCTGTGACGAAATGCAGCCGTTCCCCGCTTCTCGGATGGGTAAATTCGAGCTCGCGCGCGTGCAGGCACTGTCCGCCGACGGCGAGCTCGTCCTTCCCGCCGTAGAGCGGGTCGCCCGCGACGGGGTGGCCGATGTGCGCCATGTGGACGCGGATCTGGTGCGTCCTGCCAGTCTCGAGCACGCAGCGGACGTGCGTCCAGCCTCCGTATCGCGCGAGCACCTGCCAGTGCGTGACGGCCTCGCGTCCGTCCGGCACGACCGCCATCCGCTTCCGCTCGCGCGGGTCGCGCGCTATCGGCGCGTCTATGGTGCCGCTGTCCTCCCGGAAGCCTCCGCGCACGACCGCCTCGTAGGTGCGCCGCGCGGTGTGCTCTTTTATCTGCTCCGCGAGGTAGAGGTGCGCGAAGTCGTTCTTTGCAACGACGATGAGGCCGGACGTGTCCTTGTCTATCCGGTGGACTATCCCCGGCCTCAGCTCGCCGTTTATGCCGGAGAGAGAGCCGCCCATCCGCGCCATCAGCGCGTTTACGAGCGTGTCGTTCTCGTGCCCCGCGGACGGGTGGACGACAAGCCCGCGCGGCTTGTTTATGACGGCGAGGTCGGAATCCTCGTACACAATGTCGAGCTCCATTTCGAGCGGAAGAAGCCCAGTCTCCTTAGGCTCTGGCGGCGTGTAGATGTATCTCGCGCCCGCCCCGACGCGCAGATTCTTCTTCGGCGGGACGCCGCGCCCGTCGGTGACAAGCCCGTCCTCTATCGCCTTCTGCGCGGCGGAACGCGTGAGACCTGCGGCTGCCGCCAAAAACACGTCGAGGCGGACGCCGGCGTCCGCCTCGGATACGGTAAACTCAATCGGCTCCGGCATCTTTTGCCTCCGTCGCTTTCTTTGCCGCGGTGCGCTTTCGGTCCTCGATGATAAAGAATATCAGGAACGCCGCGACGCCGAAGACTATCGCTATATCCGCGACGTTGCACACAAAGTCGGGCAGCAGCGGTATCTTCGAAATCCACGGGAAGTAGAGCATGTCGGTGACAAGCCCGCTCGCCGCGCGGTCGACGAGGTTCCCGACGGCGCCGCCGAGGACGAACGAAAGGCACACTCTCTCCCTTGCGGAGAAGTTCTTTGCGAAGAACGCCGCCCATATCACGACGAGCGACATCACGACGCTCACCGCGACGAGCAGCCACCTTGCCCCTCCGAGTATCCCGAGCGAGGCTCCGTTGTTCATGTGGAGCTGCGCCTGCAGAAATCCGGGTATCAGCGTGAGCACCCCGCCGTCGAGGTGCTCACGCGCAAGATATTTTACCAACTGGTCTACGATGACGACCGCCGCCGCTGTCGCTGTGAGGACGGCGTTCAGCTTGGAGCGCTTCATCAGAGCTTCTTTACAACGGCCGCGCAGCGCGGGCAGAGTCCGGGATGCTCGTGGTCATGGCCGACGCCTGTGTCGAACGCCCAGCAGCGCTCGCATTTCTCGCCGTCCGCATGGGCGACCTCGATAAGCTCCGCGCCCTCCTTCGCCTCGACCTGCGAGACTATCAGCGCGACCTTCAGATCCTCCGCGTTCTCGCGGATGAACTCAAGCTCCTCGCCCTCGGCGGAGAAGATGACCTTTGCCTCGAGCGGCTTGCCTATCTCGCCCGCGCCGCGAGCCTTCTCGAGCTCGACGTTCGCCTTGTCGCGGAGGGCGATTATCTTCTCCCAGCGCGCCGACTCCGCCTCGGTGGGCAGATATTCTGCGGGCACGCCCTTCATCTCATTGAGCACGACATGGCGCGCATCGTCCTCCTCGCGGTGCGGGAGCTGCTGCCATATCTCGTCGGACGAGAACGCGAGTATCGGCGCTATGAGGCGCGTGAGACGGTCGAGGATATACCACATGGCGGTCTGCGCCGAGCGGCGCGCGACGCCGTCCCTGTCCTCGCAGTAGAGGCGGTCCTTTATGACGTCGAGGTAGAAGCTCGACAGCTCGACGACGCAGAAGTCATACACCGCATGGTAGACTATGTGGTACTCGTAGCCCTCGTAGCCGCGAATGGCGCGGTCGAGGAGCTTCGAGAGCTCGCCCATCGCCCAGCGGTCAAGCGGGAGCATATCCTCCGGCGAAACCGGGTCGTTCGGGTCGAAGCCGCCGAGGTTGCCGAGGATGTACCTCGCGGTGTTGCGTATCTTCATATACGCCTGCGAGAGCTGCTTCAGAATAGCGTCGCTCACGCGGACGTCCTGCTTATAGTCGGAGGAGGCGACCCACAGGCGGAGCATATCCGCGCCGTAGACCTTTATCACTTCCTCGGGGGCGATGCCGTTGCCGAGGGACTTGTGCATGGCGCGTCCCTCGCCGTCCACCGTCCAGCCGTGGGTTATGACCTGCTTGTACGGACTTTTTCCTGTGACCGCCATCGAGATGAGCAGCGACGACTGGAACCACCCGCGGTACTGGTCGTTGCCCTCCTGATAGAGATCGGCGGGCCACTGCTCTGAGTTGTTCCTGCGGAGCGAGGCGATATGGGTGGAGCCTGAGTCGAACCATCCGTCGAGCGTGTCGGTCTCCTTGCGGAAGTGGCGCTTGCCGCAATGCGGGCAGACAAATCCCTCCGGCAGAAGCTCCTCCGCCTCCTTCTCGTACCAGACGTTCGAGCCGTACTCCCCGAAGAGCTCGCTCGTGCGCGCTATCGTCTCGGGCGTGCAGACCGGCTCGCCGCAGTCCTCGCAGTAGAAGACGGGTATCGGCAGTCCCCAGTGGCGCTGACGGGAGATGCACCAGTCGTCGCGCTCGGAGACCATGTTCGAGATGCGCTCCTCGCCCCAGACGGGCAGCCACTTTATCTTCTTTATCTCCGCGAGGGTCTCATCGCGGAAGTCGCCCACCGAGCAGAACCACTGCGGCGTCGCACGGAAGATTATCGGGTGCTTGCAGCGCCAGCAGTGCGGGTAGCTGTGTATCATCTCCTCGGAAGCGAAGAGGTATCCGGTCTCGCGCAGATGCTCGACTATCGCGGTGTTCGACTTCTCGTAGTACATCCCCGCGAACATCCCGGCGTCCTCGGTCTGGTAGCCCCTGTCGTCAACCGGGACGAGCATCGGGAGGTTATACCTTCTGCCGGTGAGGTAGTCGTCCGCGCCGAAGCCCGGCGCGGTGTGGACGCAGCCGGTGCCGCTGTCGGTCGTGACGTAGTCCGCGAGCACGACGGCGCTCGTGCGCGGAAGGAACGGGTGCTCGGCCGTCATACCCTCGAAGTCCGAGCCGACGAAGCGCTGAACTATCTTATAGTCGGAGACGCCGCCCTGCTTCATCGTCCTCTCGAGAAGGGCTTCTGCGAGGATGTAGCGCTCGCCCGTGCCGGTCTCGGCTATGACGTAGTCCGCCTGCGGCGCGAGGGCTATCGCGACGTTGCCGGGGAGCGTCCACGGCGTAGTCGTCCAGATGATGAACCAAGTGTTCGATATGTCGCCGAGCTTTCCGAGGTCGTCCGCGACCTTGAAGCGGACGTAGATGGAGGTGCAGGGCATGTCCTGATACTCTATCTCGGCCTCGGCAAGGGCGGTCTCGTCGTTCGGGCACCAGTAGACCGGCTTCATGCCGCGGTAGATGTATCCCTTGCGGAACATCTCGCCGAATATCTTCACTTCCTCCGCCTCGAACTCCTTGTCCATGGTGAGGTAGGGGTGGTCCCAGTCGCCGAGCACGCCGAGGCGCTTGAACTGCTCACGCTGACGCGAGACGAAGTCCATGGCAAACTCGCGGCAGGCGTCCCGGAACTCGGGTATGCTCATCGCCTTGCGGTTCAGCTTGTTCTGCTTGATTATCGCGCTCTCTATCGGCATGCCGTGATTGTCCCAGCCGGGCGTGAAGGGCGTGTAGTGGCCGCTCATCGCCTTGTAGCGAATGACGAAGTCCTTCAGAACCTTGTTCATCGCGGTGCCGATGTGTATGCTGCCGTTCGAGAAGGGAGGTCCGTCGTGCAGGATAAACTGCGGCTTTCCCTCGTTCTTCTTCAGCATTTCCTCATAGACGCGGTCCTCGTACAGCTTCTCGAGCATGGCCGGCTCGCGCTGCGCGAGGTTTGCCCGCATCGGAAAATCCGTATTTGGCAGATTGATGGTGGAATTGTAGTCGTTTGCCATTTTATTTCTTCCTCTCTTAAAACAAAGCAAGGGTCGTGCGGCGCACGACCCTCACGTTTTTTCTTAGTCGGATCGGAGCATCATTCGCCGTTCTTTCTGTCGCCGCCGAACAGTTCGCGCAGTATGTCTTCCTCCTGCTGCTCCCCGCTCATGTCGCCTATTTCCACGGTCTCTCCGCCCACGTCGACACGGCGCACCGCGTCAAAACGCTTTGTCGGCTGATCGTCCCTTATGGGCAGGCGCTTTGTCGGCTCGTTCATCGAGCCGGAGTTTTTTGCTTCAGCGGCTGTCGCGGCGGCTCCGGCGGCGTCTTCCTCCGCGTGCCGCCCGGTAATTCGCTCCTCCTCCTCCGGACGTTCCTGCACGGCGGGGCTCGTCGGAACGGCCGTCTCGCTCCACGCGGCGGCCGCCTCCGGCTCCTCATGCTCTCTCTTTGCGGGCGCGGGCGACATCTCCATGAGCTTTCGCAGTATCTCGAGCTGCCTGCGGTTGAGCGCCACGGCGTCCGCGGCGAAACGCCGCGACTCCGCGCGCGCCTCCTCGAGGCGCTTCTGCTCCTGCTCTATTCTGAAGCGTATGTCCCCTATCTTCTCCTCTGCCTCGGCGCGCGCCTTTGAGACGGCGTTCTCGCTCTCCGTGCGGACGCTCGCCTCGAGCTGCTCGGCCGCCTTTGAGGCCGCCTCCTTCACCTCGGCGGCGTACCTGTCCGCCTCGGCGCGGGTCGCGGCGGCGTACTTCTCCGCCTCGCTCTTCATCTCCTCCGCCGAGCGCTTCGCGGAAGCGAGCGTGCGGCGCATCTCCTCGTCGACCGAGCGATACTCCTCCACCTTCTCCGCGAGCGTCTTCAGCTTGCTTTTAAGAACGGCGGCGTCCTTGAACAGGCTCTCATAGTCGGCGAAAAGCTCGTCCAAAAACGAGTCCACCTCGCCCATGTCGTATCCGCCGAACACTGCCTTTGAAAATTTCTTTTCCTGTATCTCCTGCGGAGTCAGCATAGCTTCCGCCTCCCTCTCCCGATTTTACCTGCCCGGCTTCTTCCGAAGCTCAGAAGTATAGTCCGTTGTTTTCGAGCTCGTCGATAAGGTCGCCGAGTATCTCGACGTTGAACGGGGTGATGAGGTAGGTCGCGTTTGCTATCTGCTTTATCTTTCCGTCGTTTGCGTATGCAACGCCGCTGAGGAAGTCGAGAAGTCTCCGCGAGACTTCCTTCTGGGTGTTCTCGAGATTGAGGACGACCGTATGCTTCTCACGCAGATGGTCGGCGACGTCGCCCGCCACGTCAAAGCGCTCCGGGTGGAACACCACGACCGAAAGCTGAGTGGTCGCGTGGATGTTCACGACCTTATCGCGCTGCTCGCCGAAGCTCGGCTCCGGGGATACCGGGCGCACCGCAGTGCGGCTGCGTGTCGGCAGTTCATCGTCCGCCTTCTTGCCCTCGTCTATGTCGTTCTCGTCCTCGTAGTCATAGTCCTCCGCGTAGGGTCTTGCGATCTCCTTCAGCTTGTCGAAAATTCCCATTTCCTTATTCCTCCTCGCAGTTGCCCGCAGATTTTTCTTTCTCTTCACGGCTTGCCGCTCGCAGCCGGCCGTACATACATATATTATCGTATTTTTTTACTTGATTGTCAACAAATAGTTTGCTTAGCAAGAAAATATTTCTCGCGTTTCCGCGCAGAGGCAGCGCATTCCGTCGGAAAGCGCCGCTCACTCTATGACCTTGCCGTCGTACAGGTTCTTGGAATGCACGATTATCTCGTCGCCGGGACGTATGGAGCCGGCGTCGGACGCGTCGTAGCTCACGATGTAGTAGTTCTCGGTCTCGTATGCGGTGGCGATATCTATTTTCACAAAGTTTGTCTGCATTGCCACAAACGTGTAGACCCCGGCGTTCCCGTCCTCGTCCACGCGGACGGCGGCCTTCGGCACGCGCACGCCCTCGTACTCGCGCAGGACAAGCTCCGCCTGCTCGCGGCGGAGCCCTATGACCGGAGTGATGTTGGTGGCACAGGAGAATACGACGGCGCACTCGCCGTCCTGCGGCTCGCCTATTTGGTACACGCGGACGCGCACCTCGCCCGTAAATTCGCCGTTGAAGCGCATCGTCACCCAGCTTCCCTCGGTGAGCTGCTTTGCGTCCGCCTCCTTCATGGCGGAGACGAACCGCCACCCGAAGCTCGTGACGAGCCTTCCGCAGCTTCCCCCCGCGCTCACATCTGCGGTCTCGAGCGCGTGGACGTCCGCCGGAGTCATGTCGAGCACCGAGTCAAAGGTGAGCAGCTCCTCATACCCGTCCGCCGCAGAGGAGAAGTACCCGCTCCGCTTGGCATATACGGAGATTTCCGAACCGCTCAGGTTCGCCTCGAGGCGGCTCCGCTCCTCCTTGAGCTCCTCGACGGCTTCCTCGAGCATATCCTCGCCGTAGCGGCCGGAGGAATAGTCGCGGCGCAGTATGAGCGTGCCGAGCTTGCCGGCGTCCTCGACGGCGGCGTCAAACGCGCCCGTCGAGACTCTGTACGCAAGGTCGGATATTTTGCTCTCGAGCTCCTCGTTTATTCGGTTGATGTCGCCCACGCCGCTCTCGCCCCTGGCGGTCTCGAGCTCGGCTATCCTCGCGTCGAGCTCGCTTATGCGCTCTCTTGCGCGCCTGCCCTCAACGCTCGTGTAGCTTACTATGAGGCTCTCGCCCTCCGCGACCTTCTCGCCCTCGTCGCGCACGGCGAGCGTCGCGCCGCCGGAGGCGGCGTAGAGGCGCTCCTCGGTGCGCGCGAACCACCCGTCAATCGCGACGGTGTCCTCCGCCGTGGCAAGGACTGCCTCGGCGGTCTCAAGCGGGTTTGAAAGCGCGCTGATTATGTACACCGTCATGTACGCCACGACGGCGAGCACTACTACCGCGCTGATTATTTTTGTCGCAAGCTCGGCTTTCCGCAATCTTATTCCCCGTCCTCGTCCTCGGCCGCGCCTGCGAAGTTTATCGGCATGGCCGGTATCATCGTGGATATGGCGTGCTTGTAGATGACCTGCTGCCTGCCGTCCGAGTCGACGACGACAACAAAGCTGTCAAAGCACACGACTCTGCCCTTCATCTGTACCCCGTTCATCAGGAAGATGGTGAGCGGGATGCGCTGGGTGCGCGCCTGATTCAAGAAATAATCCTGCGTGTTCTGCTTCTTCATACGGTTTTTTCCTTTCTCTCTTACTGTTCTGCGTTTGTGTTGCTGCTATTCTTCGCGGCGCTCCACGCCGCTATTATACAGGAAATCTTCCGCAAACGCCGTCGAACGGCGGACTATCGAAGGGAAATCCTCCTCGTCGCGGTAGAACCACTTCACCGCTCCGTCCCGGCGGAACCACGTGAGCTGCCGCTTCGCGTAGCGCCGCGTCGCGCGCTTCAGGCGTTCGACGCACTCGGGGTATTCCTCCGGACGGTCGAGTGCGGGCAGCATCTCCTTGTAGCCTATCGCCTGGAGCGCAGTCGCCGCGCCCTCGCGCCGAAGACGCGCCGCCTCATCCATAAGTCCCGCGCGGAGCATTTCGTCCACGCGCAGGTCCGTCCTGCGGTAAAGCTCCGCCCTGTCGCGGAAGTCAAGACCCAGTTTCAGCGCCTCGAATCGGGGCGGCAGGGCTCTCGACTCTTCGTCGTGCCCGGAGATGCTCCCGCCCGAAAACGACACCTCGAGCGCGCGGACTATACGCTTCAAATCGTTGGGATGTATGCGTTCCGCCGCTTTCGGGTCTCTCGCGCGGAGGAGCCTGTGCAGTCTCTCGGAGCCGTATTTTGTCCCCAAATCATTGAGTCTTTTTCGTATTATATCACAATTTTCCGCCGTTGAAAAGCCCCGTCCGAGAATTAGTGAATCCATGTACAGACCGGTGCCGCCGGCGACTATCGCGGCATGTCCCCGCGAGAGTATTCCCTCTATCGCCACGGTCGCCTCCGAGACGTAGCGCGCGGCAGAGTAGCTCTCGTCCGTGCCGCAGACGTCTATCATGTGGTGCGGGATGCCGCGCATCTCCCCGCGCGTCGGCTTTGCCGTGCCGATGTCGAGGCCGCGGTATATCTGCATCGAGTCGCACCCGACGACCTCTCCGTGGAGCATGAGCGCAAGCTCGACCGCGAGCGCCGTCTTGCCGGACGCGGTAGGTCCGAGCACGCATATTATCCTATCCGGCATCAGACTCTCCTGTTTATCCGCCGCTCGAGCTCGGCGCGCCCGAGTACCGCCGCGACGGGACGTCCGTGCGGGCAGAACTTCACGTCCCTGTAACCCATGACGTGACGGACGAGCTCGCGCCGCTCCGCGTCGGAGGTCACGGCGCCGGCCTTCATCGCCGCCTTGCAGGATATGAGCCGAAGCAGCTCCTCGCGCTGTTCGAGCATGTCCACTTTTCGGTGAGCCGCGAGGTCGCCCGCAATCTGTTCGAGCGTCCCCTGCGCGTCGTCCCGTTCGAGCTCGCCCGGCAGGGCGCGGACGGCGAAGCTCTCGCCGCCGATGTGCTCCATCTCGAACCCGAGGCCGCGTATTAGCGCGATGTTTTCGTTTATCGTCTCCGCCTCCTCGCGCGAGAAGATGAGCGCGAGCGGCGAGATGAGGTACTGCACCATCGGCTTCTCCCCCGCCGCGACAAAGCGGTCGAATATCATTCTCTCGTGGGCGGCGTGCTTGTCTATGAATACAAGCTCCTCCGCATCCTCCACGAGTATGTACGTACCGAACACCTCTCCGAGTATCCGCCACTCGGGTATGGCCGGTTCCTCGGCGGCGCCCGACGGCGGCGTCTGTACGGGGCGCGGCAGCTCGTCCGCGACATCCCGCGTGTTCTCCGCCGCGTCCGCCTCCGCGCGCCGCTCACGCGGGAAAGTGGGTGCGTCTCCCGAGCGCTCCGGCGCGGCTTCCGTCTCGGTGTCGGGCGGCGCTTCCCGAGGCCCCTCCACCGTGACAGGACGGATAAAATGCACCTCGCCCGCACCGAAGCTGACGCCTCCGCCGTCCGCGCCGAGGCTCGGGCGCGTCGGCGCGGGACGCACCGCTTCGCCGTATGCCGGACGGGCGCTTTCCTCCGGGACGCGCCGCGCGGGAACGTCCTCCCGCTTCTCCGGCGCGCGGACGGCGGCGCTGCCGTGTACCGTTCTGACAAAGCCGGTTCCGATACCGAAGGTCTGCTGCTCCGCCGGAGTGTCCGCATCGAACCTCAGCGCCGCGCGCGAGCCTATCTGCGAGCGGACGTCGCCCTCGTCTATCGCGGCGCGGACGGCAGTGTAGACCGCGCCGAACACCTCGCGCTCGAACGCGAACTTCACCTCGCTCTTTGCGGGGTGGACATTTACATCCACCGCCGCCGGGTTAAGTTCAACATATATCACGCACGCGGGGAAACGTCCCTGCACCATGCTGTTCCTGTAGCCCCGCTCGAGGGCGGCGGAGAGCAGACGCGAGGATATCGGCCTTCCGTTGACGAAAAACTCCTGCTTTGTGCGGTTGCCGCGTCCGAACGCGGGCTTCGATATGAAGCCGGAGACCGTGACGCCGTCCTCGCTGTTCTTCACCGGCATGAGACCTGCCGCAAACGTCGCGCCGAGTACGTCGTAGACCGCGGCGGCAGGGTCGCCCGTGCCGCGCGTCTGAAGCTCGGTCTCTCCCTCGCGTATGAAGCGGAACGCTATTTCCGGGTGTGCGAGCGCGGCGGACGAGACCACCGCAGCCACTTTCGACGCCTCGCTCATGTCCCGCTTTAAGAACTTCATCCGCGCCGGGGTGTTGTAGAAAAGCTCCTCGACGATGATGCTCGTCCCCTCCGGGCATCCTGCGCTCTCGACGGAGCCGCCCGCGCCGCCCGCTATGCGGTACTCCGCGCCCTCCGCCGCGCCGCGTGTGCGGGTAAGGAGCCTCACCTTCGCGACGGCGGCTATCGACGCCAATGCCTCGCCGCGAAATCCCATCGTCTCTATCTTCTCGAGGTCCCGTGCCTCGCGGACCTTCGAGGTCGCGTGACGGAGGAACGCGGTCGGGATGTCCTCGGGGAGTATCCCGTCGCCGTCGTCGGTGACGCGGATGTACCGGAGCCCGCCCTGCCGTATCTCTACCGCGATGCGCGTCGCCCCGGCGTCCACCGAGTTCTCAACAAGCTCCTTTACCACCGACGCGGGTCTCTCGACCACCTCGCCCGCGGCTATAAGATCCGCTATGTGCGGCTCCAGCTCATGTATGCGTCCCATAAATCACGCTCCTTTGCGGCGGCGCGCCGCCTATTCGGTCTCCTTTGCCCGCGAGACGAACTCCGCGAGCTTCTGCCACGCCTCGTAGGGTGAGAGGGCGTTTGGGTCTATCCTCGCGAGCTCCCCCGAGAGTGCGGACGCCGCGACGCCGCCGAGCGACATCTGTCCGTCGTCCTCGCTTCTCGCCGGGACGGCGCGGGTCTCGTCCCTCGCGCCGCTCTCGAGCGAGCCGAGTATCTTCCGCGCCCGCGCGATAAGCTCGTCCGGAAGCCCCGCGAGCTTTGCCACCTCTACGCCGTAGCTGTCGTCCGCGCCTCCGCGGACTATCTTGCGGAGGAAGATTATACTGTCGCCGCGCTTCTTCACGGCAATATTGTAGTTCTTCACGCCCTCAAGCTCGTCTTCCATGACGGTAAGCTCGTGGTAGTGCGTGGCAAACATCGTCTTTGCGCCTATGCGCGAGCGGTCGGCGACCCACTCGAGCACCGCGCGGGCTATTGCCATACCGTCAAATGTGGAGGTCCCGCGCCCTATCTCGTCGAGGATGAGCAGGCTCCGCCGCGTGGCGTTTTTCAGTATCTCCGCCACCTCGCTCATCTCGACCATGAAGGTCGAGCGCCCGCTCGCGAGGTCGTCCGACGCGCCTATGCGCGTGAACACGCGGTCGACTATGCCTATCTGCGCCTCGCGCGCCGGAACGAAGCTTCCGGCCTGCGCCATTATGACTATCAGCGCCGCCTGGCGCATGTACGTGCTCTTACCCGCCATGTTCGGCCCCGTGATTATCGCGACGGTGTTTGCGCCGCAGTCGAGTTCGAGGTCGTTCGGCACGAACAGTCCGCCGTCGAGCATCTTTTCCACGACCGGGTGCCGCCCGTCCCGAATGACGAGCCTGTCGCCCATGTCGACCGTGGGGCGGCAATAGTTCTCCGACTGTGCGGCCGCGGCAAAGCTCGCGAGCGCGTCCGCCGACGCGACGGCGTGCGCCGTCTCCTGAACTCTCTCGGCCGCGAGCGCTATCCTGTCCCGAAGCTCGCAGAAAAGCTCGTACTCGAGCGCGGAGACGCGCTCGGATGCCGTAAGTATCTCGCTTTCGAGGTTTTTCAGCTCCTCGGTTATGTACCGCTCGCGGTCGACAAGCGTCTGCTTGCGTATGTAGTCCTCCGGGACCTTCTCCGACCCGGAGCGCCGCACCTCTATGTAGTAGCCGAAGACCTTGTTGTAGCCTATTTTCAGCGTGCGGATGCCCGTCCGCTCGCGCTCGCGCTCCTCTATTGCAAGCGTCTCTCCGCGTCCGCCCTGGCATATCCGGCGCAGGCGCGCGACCTCCGGCGAGAACTCATCGCGTATGAGCCCTCCCTCCCGAAGAATAAGGGGAGGCTCGTCCACAAGCGTCGCCTCGATGTCGGAGATGATGTCATCAAGCGGGTCTATCCGCTCGGAGAGTTCGCACAGGAGCGGACTTTCTGTTCCCGCAAGCATCGCCTTCACCGGCGCGAGGTGGCGCGCCGAGTCCGCGAGCGCGCGGAGCTCCCGCGCACCGACCGTCCCGGCGCTTATCCGCGTCATTACGCGCTCGAGGTCGCAGATGCTTTTCAGCTCCTCCGTGAGCGAGTCCCGCAGCGGCGCGGCCGCGACGAGCTCGCCCACCGCCTCGTGGCGGCGGGTTATCCGCGCGACGTCCACAAGCGGCCGCTCGAGCCACGAGCGAAGGAGCCGCGCGCCCATCGCAGTCTTTGTCCTGTCGAGGACGTGCAGGAGGCTCCCGTGCTTCTCGCCCGTCCGCATAGACGCCGTGAGTTCGAGGTTTCGCCGCGCGGTCTGGTCGAGCTCCATGAAGCTCCTCGACCTGTAGCATTCGAGATGGCGGATGTGCGGCGCCGTACTCTTCTGCGTGAGATAGATGTAGTGCAGGAGCGACCCGACCGCCTCCGGCGCAGGAGTTTTCTCTATCGTGCCCGCTCCCTCGCCGAACTTCTCGCGGCAGGCGCGCTCGGCGGCGTCCTTGTCCGCCTGAGAGACGGTGACGAGCGCCCCACGAAAGCGCTCTATCCAGCGCTTCACCCTCGGAAGCTCCTCGTCGTCCCTGAGTATCAGTTCGCGCGGGTCGTAGCGTGAGATCTCGTTCTGCACGGATATGCCGAGCTCGTCAAGCGAGTCGGCGGAAAGCGACGTGGCGTAGAACTCGCCCGTCGAGAAGTCGCAGAACGCGAGCCCCACCGCACACTTTGCTCTGTTCAGCGCCACCGCGCCGATGAAGTTGTTCCTCGCGTCGTCAAGGGCTCCCGCCATCGTCGCGGTGCCGGGCGTGACCGTCCTCAGCACCTCGCGCTCAACGAGACCCTTTGCGAACTTCGGGTCCTCCATCTGCTCGCATATCGCGACCTTGTAGCCCTTGGTTATAAGGCGCGCTATGTACCCGTCCACCGAGTGCGCCGGAACGCCGCACATCGGTACCTGCTGCTCCTTCGGCGCGGTCCTGTCGCGCGTGGTGAGCATGAGGTCGAGTTCCTTTGCCGCGGTCTTGGCATCCTCGTCAAACATCTCGTAGAAGTCGCCGAGCCGGAAGAACAGGAGGCTGTCCGGATACTGCGCCTTCATCGCGGCGTACTGCTTCATCATCGGGGTATCTATCGGCATACCGTCACCTCCCTCCGTTTACGCGAGCTCTGCCGAAAGCGAGAAGGTGCTTACTCCCGTCACCTTCACCGTATGCCACCCTCCTATAAGCTCCGGGGAACCCTTGAGGCTTACGAGCCGCCCGTCCTGCGTGCGTGCGGTGAGGTTTAATTCCCCCGTGCGGCTCTCGCCGTCTATGTGTACGCGCATTGTCCTTCCGACGAGCGGCGCGCGGTCCTTGAGCGTTATCGCGTCCTGAAGCGCGCCAAGCCTGCGGAACCGCTCGACCTTCTCCGCGTGGGTCACGGGATCGGGCATCTCGGCCGCGGGCGTACCGGAGCGCTTGGAGTAGATGAACGTAAAGAGCGAATCGTATCGGACGCGGCGGACAAGGTCAAGCGTCCTCTCGAAGTCCTCCTCGCTCTCGTCCGGGAAGCCGATTATTATGTCGCTTGTGAATATCACGCTGGGTATCTTCTCCCGCGCGTAGTCAATTAGCGAAATATAGTGCTCCGCCGTGTAGCGGCGGTTCATGCGGCGGAGTATCTCGTCCGAGCCGGACTGCACCGGCAGGTGTATGTGCCGCTCCACCTTCGGGTGGGACGCGATGACGTCTATCAGCTCGTGCGAGCAGTCCTTGGGGTGGCTCGTCATGAAGCGGAGCACAAAGTCGCCTTCGAGCTCTGCGCATGCGGCAAGCAGCTCCGCAAAGCTCTTCCCGCCGCCGGAGTAGCTGTTGACGTTCTGCCCGAGAAGCATGATGTCGTGGCATCCGCTCTCCGCGAGTTCGCGCACCTCCCGTATGACGTCCTCGGGAAGCCTGCTCCGCTCGCGTCCGCGCACGTAGGGAACGATGCAGTAGGAGCAGAAGTTGTTGCAGCCGTACATGATAGAGACGTGCGCCTTGTACGGCGACGTCCTCACTACCGGCAGTTCCTCCGCTATGCGGCTGTCCGGCTCACCGTCCTCGATTATCCTCCCGCCGTCCTCGTAAAGACGCAGAAGCGTCTCCGGCAGGCGCCAGAAGGATGTGGTGTCAAGCAGCGCGTCGACATGGCGGTAGCTCCGCCTCACCTTCTCGCGCACGGTCTCCTCGCCCGCCATACAGCCGGCGAGGATTATCTTCATGTTCGGATTTTCCCTCTTGGTATGCGTCATGTGCCCGATGTTGCCGAAGACCCGCTGCTCGGCGTGCTCGCGCACGGCGCAGGAGTTTATGACGACGACGTCGGCATGCTCGTCCGAGACGAGTATGTACCCCATGTCGCGGAGCATACCGCGCATACGCTCGCTGTCCGCCTCGTTCTGCTGGCAGCCGTAGGTGTCGACCCACGCGGTCTCCCCCGCGTGGACGGCGCGGACGCGCTCCGCGCATTCGCGCTGGTATTCCAGTTCCTTTTCGCTTACAAACACTTTTCTTTCCACTTCAGTTCACCCGGATAAAATTACTTCTCGAGCCTGAGGCCGAGCAGCGCGCGGCGCAGCATGTCGAGCGCCGTCGTCGCGGCGTTCGAGCGGACGCGCTCGCGCCCTCCGGCGCGGCCGAAGGTACACTCGCGCACGACTTCAATTTCGTCTCCCGCGACGGCGATGTACACGAGCCCCATCGGCTTCGACTCGCTTTCGGACGGTCCCGCGACGCCGGTGAGCGCGACGGCGAAGTCCGCCCCCGTCCTCTCCCGCACGCCGCGCGCCATCTCCGCCGCAGTCTCGCGCGAGACGGCTCCGTACTTCGCAAGCGTCTCCTCCTTCACGCCGAGGAGCCGCGTCTTCATCTCGTTTGAATAGCAGACGGCGCCGCCGAGGTATACCCTGCTCGCGCCGGGTACGGAGGTTATCCGCTCGCCGACGAGCCCGCCGGTGCAGCTTTCCGCTGTCGCTATCGTCTTGCCCTTCTCCGCGAACAGTTCGACGACGCGCGCCTCGAGGCTCTCGGCGTCTACGCCGTAGACCACATCCCCGAGCCGGCTGCACATATCCCGAACGACCGGCTCGGTCATTGCAAACGCCTCCTCCTTCGTCGCGGCCTTCGCCGTCACGCGGAGCAGGCACTCGCCGACCTTCGCGTATGGCGCGACGGTCGGATTTGTCATCTTCTCTATTATCGGGCGGAGCATCGCCTCCATCGGCGCTTCCCCGAGGCCGACGACGCGTATCGTGCGGCTGACGAGGCATGCGTCGCTCTTGGAAGCGAGCCACGGCATGGCGCACTCGCGCCACATCGGGAAGCACTCGCTCGGCGGCCCGGGGAGCATTATGACGCTCTTTCCGTCCTCCGTGTCGAACGCGACGCCCGGAGCCGTGCCCCACTCGTTTGTGAATACGGTGCATTCCTCCGGCAGCATCGCCTGCGAGTAGTTGTTCTCGGTGAGCGTTATCCCGCGGCGGCTGAAGTAGGTCTCAAGCCGCCTCACCGTCTCCTCGTGGCGGACGAGCCTCCGCCCGTAACACTGCGAGACGGTCTCCTTCGTGATGTCGTCGTATGTGGGTCCGAGGCCGCCGGTGGTTATCAGCAGGTCAGCGCGGCTCTTTGCAAGCTCGACCGAGCGGCGTATCCTCTCGGGATTGTCGCCCACGACCGACGTGTAGTAGAGGTTTATCCCGAGCTCGCTGAGACCCTCGCTTATCACTTGCGCGTCGGTGTTGATTATGTCGCCGAGCAGCAGCTCGGTGCCTATCGAAAGTATTTCCGCGGTTATTGACATACCCGTCTCCCCCTCAGCGCGATATTCTTATCTCCTCGACGTTCTCTACGGCTGTCCGCTCGAGCTCCGCAAGTTCCGCCGGAGCCTCCGCCTCCTCGACAAGCTCCAGCTTCGGACGGGTGCGCGGGTGCTTCGGCGTGAATACCGTGCAGCAGTCCTCGTAGGGAAGTATCGATGTGTCGTAGGTCCCTATCCGGCGGGATACCTTCACTATCTCCTCCTTGTCCATTCCTATCAGCGGACGGAAGACCGGCATACCGACGACCGCCTCGGTGACGCCCATCGCGAGCGTTGTCTGGCTCGCGACCTGCCCGAGGCTCTCGCCGGTGATTATAGCGGAGCAGGCGTTCTTTTTTGCTATCGCCTCGGCTATCCGCATCATCGAACGGCGCATTATCAGCGTGAAATACTCCTCCGGGCAGCAGTCCCGTATCCTCTCCTGTATAGCCGTGAACGGAACGACATGCACCGTCATGTAGCCGGTGTGACGGACAAGGATCTTCGCGAGGTCGAGCACCTTCTGCTTTGCGCGCTCGCTCGTGTAGGGATAGCTGAAGAAGTGTACCGACTCGAGCTCGAGTCCGCGCCGCGCCATCATCCACGCCGCTACCGGGCTGTCTATGCCGCCGGAGAGCAGTACGGCGGCGCGGCCGGCCGTCCCCTGCGGAAGTCCTCCCGCGCCGGGGACGGGGTCGGTATGTACGTAGGCCGAGAGGTCGCGCACCTCGACGTAGACCGTCCTGTCCGGCTCGTAAACGTCCACCCGCAGATGCGGGAATGCCTCGAGCACGGCGGCGCCGACGAGACTGCTTATCTCGGGCGACTTCAGCGGGAAGCGCTTGTCCGAGCGCTTGCTTTCCACCTTGAAGGTCTTTGCCGCCGAGAGCTCCGGCGCGAGGCGTTCGCACGCGGCGCGGCATATCGCGTCTATATCCTTCTCGCACGCGTAGGCGCGGGAGAGTGAGACTATGCCGAACACCTTCCCCACCGTCTCAAACGCTGCGGCGCAGTCGCAGGTCTCCTCTTCCGGCTCCACGTAGACCGTGGACTGTATGGCGTAGACGTTGAACCTGCCGAGCGGACGCAGCCGCGCGCGTATGACGCGCAGCATCTTCGATTCAAACTGACGGCGGTTGCCGCCCTTGAGGACGACTTCGCCCATCTTCGCGAGTATCATTTCCATTTTCCGTACCTGCTTTGCTTTGTACTTCAGTCCACGGGCGACGTGCGGACGTCTCCGTAGAAGTTTATCGGCATGTCGCCTACGCTTATCGTGCGGACGATGAAGTTCCCGCCCGCAATGTGCCTGAGTATCTCCGGCAGAGCCTCCGCCGTCGTCGAGGTGTCGTGCATGAGGATAACGACCGTGGAATCCGCCTCGTCAAGGCCGCGTATCACAGTCCTTGCAAGGGCGGAGGCGGAGGGCTGCTCGTAGTCGAGAGCGTCCACCGTCCAGTCCCAGTAGCGGTAGCCCGCGCCTATCACGGCGTCCCGCATTTCGGGCGTGACCTCGCGGTAGCTTGAGCCGTAGGGGAAGCGGAATATCCTCGTGCGGATCTGCGCCACGGCGTCGAGCGCTTCGGCGGCGCGTTCGAGCTCGTCCCGCAGAGCCTCCGGCGAGGAGTACATCTCACCCCCTACATGGCTCCACGCGTGCAGGCCGACGGAGTGTCCCTCGCCCACCATTCTCCGCACCGTGTCCCGCTCCTGCTCTATTTCACTGCCGAGCAGGAAGAAGGTCGCCTTCATGCCGTATTCGTCGAGCGTATCGAGTATGGATGCGGTGTTCCTGTTCGGCCCGTCATCAAAGGTGATGTAGACCACCTTTGGCTCGGGCGGCGGGGACGCCTCCTCCGACGGTTCCGCGCTCGGCGCGGCGGACACCGGCGGTTCGCTCGAGGGCTCGGCGCTCGGCCGCGCGATGTGCGCGAGGTACAGCGCCACGAGCTCAGGCTGGTACCGCGCAAGGAAGCTGTCCGCGCTCAGGTCGGACTCCGACACGACGCGCACGGTTTCGAGCGGGTGACTTCGGAGTATCTGGAGCTCGAGGCCGAACTTTTCGCACACGAACGTGAGCGGCACGCAGATAGTCCCCGCGCCGTTCGTCATGAGGCGCATCTGGTACTGCTGTTCACGGTCGTAGGCGGTCTGCGCGAGCGAGTCGAAGGTTATCATATAGTCGCGGTTGTACAGCGTCAGCCGGTACATCTCGCTGTTGTAGCTGTAAAACACCCCTAGCGAGCGATCCGAGAAGATGGCGTAGGGCGCGTATATCTCGCCGCCGGACATCACCGGCATCATCGCCGCATCGAGCGGCTGCACAGAGTCGTTGAGCACGGTGAAGTACTCGTCCTCATCGTCAGAGGCGGAGCTTGCAAGCGCGGCAAGCGAAAGCATGAGCGCCGAAACCGCAAGAAACAGCGCGAGAAGCCGCGTTCTTTTCATTCTTCGCCCTCCCTTTCCGCCGCGCGCCGGCGCCTGCGCCGGTCATATTTCTACAGATATATTGTACCACAAAACGCGTCGATGTTCAACTACCGCTAGTCTCGCCCCGAAAATAAATTTAATGCCTTGTAGCGGACGGCAAAAAATGCTATACTGAGAAAAAAGCTGTCGGAGCCGACGGTTCTATCCCCTGACCGGCGCGCTCCGCAAGGAGGTTCGGACGCATGAAGGACTTTCGCGAAAGCGCCGCTTCGCGCGCCTCGGACGACGCGGAGAGGCTGCTTGCGCGCCGCCTCTGCGACCTCTCGGAGCGCGCGGCGCGAAGCGGCGTTCTCGTCTCGACGGGGTTCCTCTCGCCCTCCGAGCAGGAGTTCTGCCGCATGATCTTACCGCTCCTGCCCTGCCCGCCGGTCTTTGACGGAGGATTTGAGGGCGCGGAGCGCGCCGTCGTCTGCTTCGGTGAATACGGCGAGCGTCCGATAACCGCACTCCGCCTCGGGCACAAGACGCCGCTCTCCCACCGCGACATTCTCGGCTCGGTGCTCGGACTGGGGCTCGAGCGGAGCGTAGTCGGCGACATAGTCGCGGGCGAGACCGAAAGCAGGCTCGTCGTCCTGCGCGCGAACCTCTCCTTCCTTCTCTCGCAGTTTGACCGCGCGGGGAGGACGCCGCTCACGGTCTCCGAGCTGCCGCTCGAGGACTTCGCCCCGCCGGAGAGGAAGACCGAGCGGAGCGTCGTGAGTCTCGCGTCGCCGAGGCTTGACGCGCTTGTCGCCGCCGCGTGGGGTCTTTCTCGTGAGGACGCGCAGACGCAGCTCGCGCGCGGGCTCGTTCAGCTCAACCACCGTCCGACGCTCGACTGCTCCAAGCAAATACGCGAGGGGGACACCGTGAGTCTTCGCGGGCGCGGCAAGCTCACCGTCGGCGGGACGCTCGGCGAGAGCCGCCGCGGGCGGCTCAGGATAGAGATAGAGAAATATATCTGACGCGCGGCGTCTCTCGCGGCAAATCGCGCTCGCTAGGTGCGTATAATGTCGGGCTTTCGGCGTTCTACGCCGAAAGCTGATGCGCCCGGTAAACGGTTGGATGCAGCAAAAGTTGGCGGGCGCATTCTTACCAATTTGCCGCGAGGCCGTCGGACAGGGCAAAGCCCTGCCGACGGCGAGCGCTCCGCGCAGTACAAAGTCGGGACGTCGGCGCGAAGCGCCGAGGTCTGATGCGCCCGGTAGATGGTTGTATGCAGTAGAAGTTCGAGGGCGCATTGTACACGCCGTCGGAAAAAACGGATTGAAATTCATTTCGCGCCTTCCGGCGCGAAGTTATAAAAACTTTTTGATAACCCGGCGCGGCTTTTATCCGCGCGGAAACGCGAAAGGAGAGCATTATGGAACTCTGCAGGTATATCGACCATACGCTGCTTCGGGCGGACGCCGTCCCGGAGGAGATAGAGCGGCTCTGCCGCGAGGCCGTGGAGCACCGCTTCGCCTCGGTGTGCGTGAACGGGAAGTACGTCCCGCTCGCCGCGCGTCTCACGGCGGGGACGGACGTGGGAGTCGCGTGCGTGGTGGGCTTCCCGCTCGGCGCGATGGCGTCCGAAGCCAAGGCGTTCGAGGCGGCGAAGGCCGTGCGCGACGGCGCAAGCGAAATAGATATGGTAATAGACATCGGCGCAGCCAAATCGGGCGACTTCGCCGCCGTCGAGAGCGACGTCCGCGCCGTCGTGCGCGCGGCGGAGGGGCGCGCGATAGTCAAGGCGATAATCGAGACCTGCCTTCTCACCGACGACGAGAAGCGCGCCGCTTGCCGCGCGGCGGTCGCGGGAGGCGCGGCATTCGTCAAGACGTCGACCGGCTTCTCGAAAGGCGGTGCGACGGTGGAGGACGTCCGCCTCATGCGCGAGACCGTCGGGCCGGACGTCGGCGTCAAGGCGAGCGGAGGTATCCGCGACCGAGAGGCGGCGGAGGCTATGATAGCCGCGGGCACAACGAGGATAGGTACCTCAAGCGGCGCAAAAATATGCGAGCAGGCTAATATGTGAGTAAACCGATTTTCGGATAAAAAAACAGCCGGGGAAACCAATCCCCGGCTGTTTTTTTGTTTGCCGCGACCGCTTCGGTCAGCCTTCGATCCCTATTTTAAGTCCGCAGGTCTCGCAGACCGGGAGTCCCGTATCTTCGTCGGTGATCCAGCTGTGGAAATTCGAGTGGTTCGGGCAAACAAGGTCTTCACCCCTAGGCGTCTTTACGGCGTACTTGCCGCAGGCCGAACACTCCGGATATCCGTTCCTGAAGTCGGTAAACCATGTGTGACCGGTGTACGGCTCCGGGCACTCCGCGCTCTCATCGTCAAGAACATAGAGCATTCCGCACCTGCCGCATTTTATGTTTCCGGTGGTATAGTCGGTTCCCCAGCTATGGTAATACTCATGGCGGCTCAGCTCCTGCGCGCCGTAGACCTTGCCGTGCGAGTAGCACATCGGCTGTTCATATGATATTTCTACATAGCACACCTTGGGATCTCCGCTGACATTGCTTGTCACGGTATACCTGTCGTACCACAGCGGAGCGCCGCACGCCGGGCAGTATGCGGGTGTGCGTTCTATCGAGCCGCGTTCGTCGTTCATGGCATACGCCGTAGATACTATGCCCGCCAGCATAACGGCGGCAACCATAAGAGCCAATATTCTCCTTTTCACCGTTCTCTCCCTCTTTTCACTATCCGCTCATCCATTCGACCGTATATGTTAGAACCAAGTGTGCCCATAGTAATCCACTCCCTTCCCTCTGAATAATCGGCAAAAACATCAACACATATTCCTATATGAATGTATTATACCATGCAATATGCTCCGTGTCAACGGCATTTTGAAGAATTTTTCAAATGAAAACCCCGCGCGGCGTCAATAGCGCGCACGGGGTTTACGTTTTATTCATAAAGCTCTAAGGAACCTCTGAATAAATCGGCGAGAGCGGGTCGTGAGATATTTTGCGTTACAGCAAGGCGCGATTTTGCAGGAATACTTGCCGTATTTCAAGAAAGCGCAACGATGCTGCGGCGCAAAAGAGCCGCGAGACGCCGAAGACGCATTTGTTCAGAGGTTCCTTAATACTATTTCTTGAACTTGTCGAAGAAGCGCTTGCGCTTCTCGGACTGCTTTTCGCCGAGCGTCCCGTCGAACTCGCGCAGGAGCTCCTTCTGGCGCGCGGTGAGGTTCTTCGGCGTCTCGACGACGATGTGAACGAACTCGTCTCCGCGTATGCTCGAATTCACCCTCGGTATGCCCTTTCCGCGCAGGCGGTACACCGCGCCGGTCTGCGTCCCCTCCGGCATGGTGTACTTCACCTTGCCGTCTATCGTCGGGACCTCGAGCTCCGCGCCGAGCGCGGCCTGCGCGAAGGACACCGGCAGCTCGATATGTACCGACGTCCCCTCGCGCTCGAAAACGGGGTGCGGACGGACGGTCACGTCGACGAGCAGGTCGCCGGACGGGCCTCCGTTCTCGCCCGCATGGCCCTCTCCGCGCACGGCGAAGGTCTGTCCGTTGTCTATTCCGGCGGGCACCTTCACCTTTATCGTGCGCTTTGCGCGCTTCACGCCGCTGCCGCCGCAGGACGTGCAGGGCGAGGCTATCTTCTTTCCGCGCCCGCCGCACTCGGGGCAGGTGTCGCTCATGGTGACGGTGCCGAGCGGCGTGCGCCGCGTGGTGCGCACCTGACCCGTGCCTCCGCAGCGCGGACAGGTGTCCGCATGCGTGCCGGGGGCGGCGCCGGTGCCGCCGCAGGTCTCGCAATTCTCAACGCGTCCTATCTCTATCGTCTTTTCGCAGCCGAAGGCGGCCTCCTCGAAGCTTATCTCCATGCGGATGCGCACATTCTCGCCCTTCGCGGGACCGGTGCGGCGGGCGGACGACCCGCCCATTCCGCCGAAGAAGCTCTCGAATATCGAGCCGATGTCCCCGAAACCTCCGAAGCCGCCGAAGTCCCCTCCGCCGTAAGCGTTCGGGTTGAAGTTGGGGTCTACGCCCGCGTGGCCGTAGTTGTCGTAGAGCTCGCGCTTCTGGCTGTCGCTCAAGACCTCGTAGGCCTCGTTTATCTCCTTGAACTTCTCCTCGGCTTCCTTGTTGCCGGGGTTCACGTCCGGGTGATACTTCCGCGCCATATTGCGATATGCGCGCTTTATCTCTTCATCGCTTGCGCCCTTGCTTATGCCGAGCACCTCGTAATAATCGCGTTTCTGTTCCGCCATTTCCTCACGCCCTCACGGAAAGCATGCGGACGGAGACCCGTCCGCATGGTATTCCTGTCAATAGTGTTTTCGCCGGGGGAATTACTTCTTCTCGCCGCCGTCCTTCTCGTCGTCATCGACGACGCGGTAGTCGGCGTCATAGACGTTCGGGTCGGAGCCGCCCTGCGCGCCGCCGTTCGGCTGACCGTTATCACCGCCGTTCGGCGCGGCCTGCTGATAGAGCTTTTCGCTCACGGCGTAGAACTCCTTGGTGAGCGCCTCGCTCTTCTCCTTTATCGCGGCGTAGTCCTCGCCCTTCAAGGCTTCCTTCAGCGCGTCGCACGCGGTCTGGACCTTTGCCTTGTCATCGGCGGACAGCTTGTCACCGAGCTCGCCGAGGGTCTTTTCGGTCTGGTAGACGAGCTGATCCGCGCTGTTGCGGGTCTCAGCGTTCTCGCGGCGCTGCTTGTCCTCGCTCGCGTACTGCTCGCTCTCGCGGACGGCCTTCTCGATGTCCTCCTTACTCATATTGGTCGAGCTGGTTATCGTGATATGCTGCTCGCGGCCGGTGCCGAGGTCCTTTGCCGAGACGTTGACGATGCCGTTCGCGTCGATGTCGAACGTGACCTCTATCTGCGGCACTCCGCGCGGTGCGGGAGCGATACCGTCAAGGTGGAAGCGGCCGAGGGTCTTGTTGTACTGCGCCATCTCGCGCTCGCCCTGGAGGACGTGTACCTCGACCGAGGTCTGTCCGTCGGCGGCGGTGGAGAACACCTGGCTCTTCTTTGTCGGTATGGTGGTGTTGCGCTCTATGAGGCGGGTGAAGACGCCGCCCATAGTCTCAAGGCCGAGAGAAAGCGGGGTGACATCGAGCAGGAGCAGTCCCTTGACGTCTCCGCCGAGGACACCCGCCTGAATGGCCGCGCCGACGGCGACGCACTCGTCCGGGTTGATGCCCTTGAACGGCTCTCGGCCGGTGAACTTCTTGACTGCCTCCTGGACGGCGGGGATACGGGTCGAGCCGCCGACGAGCAGCACCTTCGAGATGTCGGAGGGCTTGAGGCCGGAGTCGCTCATCGCCTGACGCATCGGCCCGAGGGTCGCTTCGACGAGGTCGGCGGTGAGCTCGTTGAACTTCGCGCGGGTGAGGGTGACGTCGAGGTGCTTCGGGCCGTTGACGTCCGCCGTGATATACGGCAGGTTTATCGAGGAGCTCGTCACCTGCGAAAGCTCGATCTTCGCCTTCTCGGCGGCCTCCTTGAGGCGCTGCATGGTGATGTTGTCATGGGAGAGGTCGATGCCCTCCTTCGCCTTGAACTCGGAGACGAGGTAGTCCATGATGCGCTTGTCGAAGTCGTCTCCGCCGAGGCGGTTGTTTCCCGCCGTCGCGAGGACTTCGAGGACGCCGTCGCCTATCTCGAGTATCGAGACGTCGAACGTGCCGCCTCCGAAGTCGTAGACCATTATCTTCTGCTCGTTCTCCTTGTCGAGACCGTAGGCGAGCGCCGCTGCGGTCGGCTCGTTGATGATACGCTTGACCTCGAGGCCGGCAATCTTGCCCGCATCCTTGGTGGCCTGACGCTGTGCGTCGGTGAAGTACGCCGGAACGGTTATCACCGCCTCGGTCACGGGGCCGCCGAGGTAGCTCTCCGCGTCGGTCTTGAGCTTCGTGAGCACCATCGCGCTTATCTCCTGCGGTGTGTACTGCTTGTCGCCTATCGTGACGCGGTAGTTGCTGCCCATCTCGCGCTTTATCGAGGAGACGGTGCGGTCCGGGTTCGTTATCGCCTGACGCTTCGCGACGGTGCCGACCATGCGCTCGCCGTCCTTCGAGAACGCGACGACCGACGGGGTCGTCCTGTCGCCCTCGGCGTTCGCGATGACGACCGGCTCGCCGCCCTCGATGACCGCCACGCACGAGTTCGTGGTGCCGAGATCTATGCCTATTATCTTGCTCATTATATTGTCCTCCTGTTCGTTATTGTAGGTTTTGTGCCTGTGTATTCAAAAACGTTTCCGTTTTGTTCCCTTGGTATAATAGCCGCAAAGCGGCTATTATACTTTAATTCAATGCCGTTTTGCTCCCGCCCTTTTGGCGGAACCGCAAAACATGGCACATTATACCATTCGCGCTTGCGCTCATGGTATAACCGCTCAGTTTGCGACCTTTACGACCGCGTGGCGTATGACCCGCCCGCCGGTCTCGAAGCCCTTCTGGAAGGTATCCGCTACAACGCTCTCTCCGAGCGTCTCGTCGTCGACGTGCATGACCGCGTTGTGGCGCTCCGGGTCGAACGGCGTTCCGGGCGCGCTCTCTATTTCGGTAACGCCGAGCGCCGCGAGGCTCGCGTCAAACTGCTGGAGCGTCATTTCGACGCCCTTCTTGAACGCCTCGTCCGTCGTTTCCTGCGCCGCCGCGCGCACGAGGTTGTCGTAGACCGGGAGCAGCGCCTCTATCGTCGACGCCTTCACCGAGCCGAAAAGCTGCTCGCGCTCGCGCTGCGTGCGCTTGCGGTAGTTGTCGTACTCGGCGGCAAGGCGCATGTACATGTCCTGAAGCTCCGCGAGCTTCTTTTCCGCCTCGCTTTGTTCCGACGCGGGCTCCTGCGCGTCCTGCGCCTCGGGCTCCGCCGACTCCTCCGCCTTTGCCTCGGACTCGGGCTTATCCTTGTCCTCTGCGGCGGCCTTTGCGGTCTCCTTCGCCTCGTCCTGCTCCGGGTTTTTCTTTTTCTTTGTCACTTGTTCTCACTTCCATCCGTATTATCTTCGCCGTTTTCCGCGGCGGAACCTCCGAGCGTCCGCATGAAGTACCCGAGCCGCGACGCGACCTTCGCGTAGTCCATCCGCGTCGGCCCGACGACGCCTATCACGCCGCGCAGTCCGTCGCCGAGGTCGTAGCTTGCGGTCACGACGCTCGAATCGCTCAGCTCCTCCACAAGGTTCTCCTTACCGATGATTATCTTTATCCTGCCGTTTTCCTCCGGCGCGGGGAGCATATCCTGCGCCGAGCGGTCGGACAGGTAGGAGATGAGACGGTGCGCACGCTCCGGCTCGCGGAAGTCCGGCAGGGACAGCATCTTCGCCGCGCCGTCGACCGTGAGCTCGCGGCGCACGAGGCTCTCCGCGCTCTCGCGCAGGAAGTCGATGACGACGGCGCAGAACTCCGGCTGTGCGCCGCTCTCGCGCGCTATCTCGAACACCGCCACAGCGGATATAGCGCTCGCCTCCGAGCCCGCGAACCTTCGGTTCACCGACTCTGCGAGCCGGTGAAGCGTCTCGTCCTCCATTCCGGCCGGGCGCTTCACGGCGGAGTTCTTGACCTCATTTGCGCTGAATACCGCAATAAGCACGCAGGTGTTCCGGTCGAGGGTGATTATCTCGAGCTTTTTCAGCCTCGCGTCCTCACTGCGGAAGGTGCCGGCGTAAGCCGCGTAGCTCGTGAAGTAGCTCACGATAGCCGCCGCCTCGCTTATCAGCCGGTCAAGCTCGCGGACGCGGCTCTTTACGAGCTTATCCATCCGCTCGCGCTCCGCCTTCGAGATTGCGGACACCGCCATCAGCTCGTCGACGTACATCCTGTATCCCTTATGGGACGGAACCCTGCCGGCGGAGGTATGCGGCTGTTCGAGAAAACCGAGGCTCTCGAGTTCGCTCATCTCGTTTCTGAGCGTGGCCGGGGAAAGTTTGATGCCGAGCTGTTCCGCAAGCGTTTTCGAGCCGACCGGCTCACCGGTCTTGATGTAGTCGTCAACGACCGCTTTCAGTATTATTTTCTTTCTGTCTCCCAGCGCCATAATTTCACCCCGTTAGCACTCTACTCCCTCGAGTGCTAAAATTATTTTAGCGCCGCTTCCGCAAATTGTCAAGCCCTTTTCTCTGAACATTTTGTGAACATCCCGCATCGCCGCGATTTCCCGCGCCAGCCTCGCAGAGTTTCGCCGCCGGAGGCGGCGAAATAAAGTTAAATCATTTTCGGCGGCGGCGTGTACGTCGCCGAAAATACTTCTCGCGGAGCGTGCGTCGATTTTTCCGCCGAAGGCGGAAAAACTCGGCGCGTAGCGGAGCGCCTGCTGTCGGCAAGGCTACGCCTTGTCCGACAGCTTCACTTGGAATTGCGCCTGCGCAATTCCAAGTGAACTTCTCGCGAGAAATAGGTTGCGGGCAAGCCCGCAACCTATTTCCCGCGAAAGCCATATTTGCCGCGGCATCCCGCGGCAAATATGGCGAGGCTGACGGCCGTCCCCGCAAGCGTCCCGCCGTATCCTCCCACCGGCGACAGTATTCCCACGGCGAGCGCCGTCACGCCGCCGCATATCCCCGCCGCTAGGAACACGCCCTTCCCCGCGCGGACGCCGAGGAGGGCCGCCGCCGTCGGAACGAGCATCACCGGCGCCCAAGCGGAGTACGCCAGAATGAGCAGCGAGAACACGTCCGCCGAGCGGAGCGCGAGCGCCATCCCGACAGCGCCCACGGCGGCGGCGGTGAGGCGCATCACAAGGAGCATCCTGTGCCCGTCCGGCTCGCGGCGCGAGAGCGGGCGTATGATGTCCCCCGCCGCCGTGGACGCCGCCGCGAGCAGTCCGTCCGCCGAGCTCATGACTATGGCGAGCATCGCCGCCGTCACCACGCCCTTCACACCCACGGGCAGTGCGGCGAGCACCATCTGCGGCATCGCCGAGGACGGGTCTATTCCCGGCATCGACACCCACGCCGCGAGCCCCACAAACCCGGTGAGCAGGAACACCGGCACCGAGAGTACCCCGCTAAGCACCGTAGCGCGGGAGATGGTTCTCCCGTCCCGCCCCACGAGCATCCTCTGGAGGTATGTCGGGCTCAGAGCCTCGCCGACGAGCATCGTGAGAAAGAGCGCCGCCGTCGGCGAGGCGCCCCTCGCGAACGGGTCGAGGAACCCGTCCGGCAGGGATTCAAGGACGTGCTCCGCGCCGCCCGCGTACCTCGCCGCGCCCGCGGCGAGAAGCGGTATCCCCACCGCGAGCAGGCAGAACTCGGCCGTTTCCGCCGTGAGTATCGCGCCCATGCCGCCCATCACCGAGTACGCTATGACTATCGAAAAGCCGATAAGCACCCCCGACGTATAGCTCACGCCGAGCAGTGCCGAGAAGATGTTCCCTATCGCCGCGACCTGCGCGGCGATGAGACCCGCCGAGAGCAGGACGGAGCACACCCCCGCCGTCACCTGCGCCGTGCGTCCGTATGCCGCGCCGACTATCTCCCCCGGCGACTGTGCGCCCTTCGGTATCTTTGCGCGCGGCAGCAGCACGCCGCCTATCAGGATCTGCGAGAGCGAGAACCCGCACAGACCTATTATGTTCGCTATGCCGCCGGAGTAACACTCCGCCGCGTTCCCGGTGGAAAATCCTCCCCCGATGAACGCCGCCGAAAGCGACGCGGTCACCACAAAGAGCCCGCGCTTCTTCCCTCCCGTCGCAAAGTCTCCCGCGCTCTTCACGCGCCGCGCCTTCACCGCCCCGCTGAGGAGCAGGAACAGCAGGAACGCCGCCACTATCCAAGTGTCCACCGAAACGCCTCCCCTTTCCCAAAGTCCGTCCGCCGGGTGCGCGTTCCGCGCCGCATGCGCGGGACCTTCCCGGCGGCAAAAAGTCCGCCGGAAATATATATTCGGCCCGTCCGTGCTCTATCACGCAAAAGCCTTGACACGGCAGCCGTCCGCATGATACAATATCGGCGTAAAGGCGATGACCGGGAACAAGTAGGCTCGCGGCGACCCAAAAGAGAGCAGCCGGACGGTGAGAGGCGCAGGGAACGTGCGAAGTCCGAATACATCCCGCAGCAGCGCGCGGGAAAGCGTAAGCGAGTAGTGCGCGACGGGACGCCGCCCGTTACAGCGGCAGGGTATCCGCGTCCTCCTGTGTGGCGCGCGCACCCGCAGAGGCCCGCGCCGTGAGGCTCGGGCGAACAGAGGTGGTACCACGGGTATGCTCCCGTCCTCCGTTATTTTGTGGGGGACGGGTTTTTTAGCGCCCTTCCCCGGAAAAGGAGTGTTCTTTATGTCGGAAAGCAGTATCAGGGTACGTCCGATGGAACGGAGCGACTTTGACGCGCTCCGCCCTATCATGCGTGAGCTTCACGCCGTCCACTCGGAGGCGCGGCCGGACTACTATCTCCCCGAGGACGATCCCCTCACGCCGGAGATATTCGACTTCTGGTTCAGTGAGGACATGCACCCGCTCGTCGCAGAGGTTGACGGCGAGGTAGTCGGCTATGTCACGCCGCAGCTTCAGCGGAGGGTCGGCAATTATGTCCGTCCGATGCTGAGGCTTCACATCCACGACGTCGCGGTCGCAGAGAAGGCGCGGCGACACGGCGTAGGCCGCGCACTCTTCCGCGAGGCGGAGCGGCTCGGACGGAGCCTCGGCGCGAGTCGCATACAGCTCTCGGTCTGGGCGTTCAACACCGCCGCGCGCGAGTTCTACGCGTCGCTCGGCTTCGAGGAGCGCACGCTGAACCTCGATCTCGTGCTCGAGTGAAACAGTCAAAAGACCCGTCTCCAAAACGGAGACGGGTCTTTTGACATGTTATTCGATTCTATCTGCGGGTATTTCTTATTGCGCGTCCCTTATCCGCTCCAGCATATAGGCGGCAAATCCGACGGCAAGCCCGTCATCCGGCACGAGGGACGCGTCGGACGAATACGCATCCAGCACGGACGTAATGAGACCGTGATATTCCCCGGGGAGGTTTGCAAGCCCCCACTCTCCGCCCTCACGCTTCGAGAGGATCAGCCCGTCCTGCCCGTAGGCAAGCACCCTGCACAGGTTCAGGATAACGTAGACCGGGTTCTCGCTCACCGCGTTCTCCGCATCCGCCACATCGTTCCGGATGCTGTCAAAGTAAAACTCTCTCTTTACCGGTTCGAAAACCTCCGGGATTGCTTTCCCGTAGAGACACTTGCCCCGCCGGAGCGTTATCGTAAAGTGCGCCGCCAGGTCCTTATCGACGCCCTTCATCTTTTCGGTATAGTCAACTGGATTCTTTCTGTACCAATCGAGGTGGGTCACGGAAAAATGCAGCTCAAAGGGCGTGGGATAGATGAACGGTCTGCACACGACTTGTCTGACGACGCTCATTTCTATCCCCTTGGGCGGCGCTTCGTCATTCAGCCCGACCACCATATCCATGTACCGCAGCTTTGTTTCGTCGGAAAGTTCCCTTTCCGCCACCACAAGCAGATCGATGTCGCTTTTCTTCTCGTTAAAGCACCCCATCGCCGCCGAGCCGTGGAGATACACCCCCACGAGATCGTTCCCCAGAATGTCACGGCTCTCACGAACGAATGCTTCGGTTATCTCGTCTAAAGTCATCTATGTTTCCTTTTTCGGCAAGAATACTGCTTTATAACCCGCCTCCGAAAGGAGACGGGTCTTTATCAGCGCAAAAGTTTTGTTTTACATGTTTGCGGCGCGGCAATATCCGCGCCGCCGAACGGCTCTGCCGTCCTTTCACCAGCCGACCGAGATGACGCACCTCTCTCCGCCGGTCTTGATACTTTCGAGGAGCGCGACCCTCACCGTGTCCCCGAAGAGCTCGCGGAATATCCCCTCGGCGTTTCCGAGGGTGCAGAGGCACCACGTCCCCGATACCCGCTCCGGGACGCGCTTGACGCAGGAACAATAGCACTGCGGGTAGCAGAAGCGCAGCTCGCGCTCGGATATATATTCAAGTGAGGCGAAGGTCTCGCTCCGGTTGAAGAGCTCGGTGAACTCCCGGACGCTCTCCGCGTGGTTCAGATACTTCCTCATCTTCTCCGCGTTCGACCGTCCGTCGTTACAGCGGCAGTCCCGGCGGACAGCTTCGATGCTGTCCGCGTCGAAGCGTGCCTCTAGGAAGCGGCACACCTCTTTCGCCCACTCGAACTTTTTCAGATAGTCCGCGCTTTTGGAGAGAGGGTACAGCCTCTCGAACTCCGCCGCCGCGTCCTCCCCTGCGTGCCGGCGGAGGCTTTCGACGAGCCACAGCGAATGTGCGTTGTCGTTTTTCACGGCTGTTCCCCGCCTTTCCAGTGCGCAAGCCGCGGGAGCTGTGCCTCAAAGAACGCCCTTGCCTGCTCGGGCGGCCAGCTTTCGCTTGACATGTGCCCGACGAGAAAATCCGTAAGCTCCTCGATGCTTTTGTAGACGAACGCTCCGTCCGCATAGCACCACCGGCAGTAGTCCTCGTTGAACTCCCCGTCCGGCTCGCGGCTTATCTGTCCGTCGTCCGTGAGCGGCATTCCACAGCACTGACAGACGAGCCTTCTCGGCGAGCCGAGAAGAGTATTCACTGAGACGTCAAAGAGCTTTGAGAGAAGCTTCAGCGTCTCGACGTTCGGCAGAGTGTCGCCGTTTTCCCAGCGGCTGACCGCCTGCCTCGTAACGAAGACTTTTTCTGCAAGCTTCTGCTGTGACAGTCCCGCTCTTGTCCGAAGCTCGTATATGACGTCCTTTGTTTCCGACTTACCCATATTCTTCACCCCGAGACCATCATAGCATCTTTCCCGCGAGCAGGCAAGCAACCATCTGTTGCCTTAGCTGTTGGAACCGTCGCCCAAACTACCAGTTAAAGCTATACTTATACGTCCGCCCGTCCCTGTCCCGGCGGAGCGCGCCTAGACCTGTGAGTATTCGAAGCGCTGTCTGCGCCGTGCCACGGTCGACGTGCGCGGCTCGCGCGAAGTCCGCCGAGCCGAAGCCGTCCTCAAGGGACTCCGGCAGGAGACGGACGTAGTCCTCCGGCCGCTCGAGGACTGTCTGCTCCGCGATGGCGGTAGGTATGCGGTCGACGCGCTTGCCTCGAATCTTCCGGCCGTTTCTTCCGTAGCCCGTAAACTCGCGGTACTCGTCGAGGTCGACCATCAGCAGGTGGACGCGGAGATTCGGGTCGTCGAGAAACTCCTCTATCCAGTGAAGCTCGCCGAATATCTCGCAGGGGTATCCCCTGCGAGGGGACGGCTTCGGCTCCTCGACGGCGCCGGTCTTGGCGTCCACCCAGCAGAGCCGACGCCTCCGGGCTATGGGATGCACGACGGTCACCGGCGTCACCGACAGGAACTCCCGCAGCTTCTCCCGGAGCGGGTAGAAGCCGCCGGTCTGTATCTCGATAACGCCGTCCTCGCCGAAGATGTCGGCAATGTACCGCCCGAGGCGAACCTCGCGGCTCCCCTCGAACGGCTCGTAACAGCGCTTCAGAACGGCGTGAAGCGTCCTCTCCGAGAGGACGCCCACTCCTTCGTCAAGCTGTCTTCCGTGCAGCACCTCGTCGAGCGCCGCACGGAAGGTCTGCTCGTCTATCGGCATTTCTCAGAGCAAGGAGGCAAACGCCGCGAGGGTGTCGCGCACCTTCTCCGCCTCCGCCATGTCCGTGCCGCGCGCGAGGACGTAGAACTTTATCTTCGGCTCGGTGCCGCTCGGACGGGCAAGAAGCTTGCTTCCGCCCTCGAACTCGTAGCTGAGCACGTCCGACCCGGAGAGCTCGGTCTTTTCTGTCCTGCCGTCCGCGTAGGTCTTCACGCCTGTGATGTAGTCTATCGAGCTTGCGACCTTCAGCGGCAGTTCCGCCTCGCCGGAGCGCAGGCGCGCCATGAGCGCCTTTATCTTCTCAGCGCCGTCAAGGCCGGGCATGACGACGTTTATCGTCTTTTCGCTGAACGCGCCGTACTTCGCGTAGAGTGCCTCGAGCGCGTCGACAAGCGTCTCGCCGCGCTCGGCGTAGTATGCCGCCATCTCGGCTATGAGAAGCGTCGCGGTGACGGCGTCCTTGTCGCGGCAGTAGCCGCCGATAAGGTAGCCTATCGACTCCTCGAAGGAGAATATCGAGTGCTCGCCCTCCGCTTCCTTCTCGTTTATCTTCTCGGCTATGAACTTGAAGCCGGTGAACGTCTCGTAGAGGTTCACGCCGTTCATGTCGCATATCGTCTTTGCCATATCGGTGGAGACTATCGTCTTTACCGCAAACGGCTTCTCCGGAAGCGTACCCATGCGGCGGCGAGCGGTGATGATGTAGTCGAGCAGAAGCGCGCCGGTCTGGTTGCCGGAGAGGACGCGGTACTCGCCCGACTTGTCCCGCGCCACCGCCGCGACGCGGTCGGCGTCCGGGTCGGTACCGATGATGAGCGAAACACCGTGCTCCTTCGCCGTCTCGAGCGCGCACGCGAAGCCCTCCGCGTTCTCTGGGTTCGGGCTCGCAACGGTCGGGAAGCGTCCGTCCGGGATCATCTGGCTCTCAACGCATACGACGCTCTTGAATCCCGCGCGGCGCAGCACTTCCGGCACGAGCTTATAGCCCGCGCCGTGGAACGGCGTGTAGACAAACGAGAGCTTGTCGCCCATGCGCTTCACCGGGCCGAGGTCTATCGTCTCGCCGAAGGCGCAGGAGAGGAACGCCTCGTCGGTCTCCGCGCCGAGGATCTTTATCATGCCGGAGGCGACCGCTTCATCAAAGTCGCAGAGCTTCGCGCCGGTGAATATGTCTATCTTCGCGACGGCGCGCTCGACCGCGCCCGCGTGCTCGGGCGGGAGCTGTGCGCCGTCCTCCCAGTACGCCTTGTAGCCGTTGTACTCGCTCGGATTGTGGGAGGCGGTGATGTTTATTCCCGCGATGCAGCCGTATCTGCGCACCGCAAACGACAGCTCCGGCGTGGGTCGGAGGTCGTCAAAGAGCAGGACCTTCACGCCGTTCGCGGCGAGGACGCGCGCCGCCTCGGTCGCAAACAAGCGGGAATTTATCCGGCTGTCGTGCGCTATCGCGACGCCGCGCTCCGCCCCGCCCGCGCTTATCGCGAGCTCGGCCATCGCCTGCGTCACCTGCCGCACGACATAGACGTTCATGCGGTTGAGACCGACGGCCATCGTGCCGCGCAGACCGGCGGTGCCGAAGGCGAGCGGAGCGTAGAATCTGCTCTCTATCTCCTTCTCGTCGGACGCGATGCCGCGAAGCTCCGCCCTCTCCTCCTCGGAAAGCTGCGGCGCTTCAAGCCACCTCTTATATTCTTCCATGTAGCCCATAATTTTTCCTCCTATCCTGTAATTACAATCAATGTCCGGGACATTTTGCGTCTGTTATCACGGCATATCAGTGCTCGTAGCCCTTTCGCGTCACCTGAACAACGCCCTGGATGTTCCCGAGCTTTGTCATTATCGTTTTCAGCTCGTTCGTGTCCGCTATCTGGACGACGAGGTTCACCGCGTCGTAGCCGTCGCCGAGGACGCGCGCGTTTATCGAAACGACCGTGACCTTCAGCGACGTGAGCGCCGTCATGACGTCCACGAGGAGGTTCGCGCGGTCGCGCGCGGACAGCTCGAGCCCCGTCACATAGCGCTCGTCCGGCATCTGCTCCCAATAGACCTTCACCATCCTGCCCGCCTCGCGCGAGAGGCTCTCCGCGTTACGGCAGTCCTTTCGGTGGACGGACACGCCATAGCCGCGCGTCACGAAGCCTATGATGTCGTCTCCCGGCACCGGCGTGCAGCAGCGCGCGAACTTGACAAGGCAGTTGTCCACGCCCTCGACGACGACGCCATTCTCACTGCGCTTTGTGACCTTCTTGTTCGGCAGAGCCGGAGTGTCCGGCGTGCCCGCCGCAGGCTGCTCCGCAGGCTTATCGCCGAGCTTACCCATGCGCGTGAGCTCGTCGCGCACGCGGTTCACCGCGCGCATGACGGTGATGCCGCCGTAGCCTATCGCCGCGTACATCTCGTCAAGTGAATTAAAGCTCATCCGCTTGAGAATCTGCGGCAGTACGTCGTCCGAGAGCAGCGAGAGGTCTATCTCGAGCCGCTTCATGTGCTCCTCGAAGCGGGCGCGTCCCTCGGCGATGTTCTCGTCGCGCGCCATCTTCTTGAACCACTGGCGTATCTTGTTGCGCGCCTCGTTCGTCTTTGCGAGCTCGAGCCAGCCCCGGCTCGGGCCGCGCGCGACCTTGCTTGTCAGCACCTCGACGATGTCTCCGCTCTTCAGCACATAGTCGTAGCCGACTATCCTGCCGTTCACCTTCGCGCCGGTCATCCGGTTGCCGACGGCGGAGTGTATCGAATACGCAAAGTCTATCGGCGTCGCGCCGGCGGGGAGGCTTATGACGTCTCCCTTCGGCGTAAAGACGAACACCTCGTCGGCGAACATGTCTATCTTGAGCATGCTCAGGAATTCGTCCGAGTCGGTATCCTCCTGAGTCTCGAGAAGGTTCCGCACCCACTCCAGCTTCTCGTCGAAGTTCTCTTTCGACTCGGTGACGCCGTCCTTGTACTTCCAGTGCGCCGCTATGCCGTACTCGGCGGTGTGGTGCATCTCCCAGGTGCGTATCTGCACCTCGAAGGGTATTCCCTCGCGCCCTATGACTGTCGTGTGAAGCGACTGGTACATATTCGGCTTCGGCGTTGAGATGTAGTCCTTGAAGCGTCCCGGCATCGGCTTATAGAGGTCGTGGACTATGCCGAGGACGTTGTAGCAGTCGACTACCTCATCCACGATTATCCGTATTGCGTAGAGGTCGTATATCTCGTCAAGCGACTTGTTCTGATTGTACATCTTGCGGTAGACGGAGTAGACGTGCTTTATCCTGCCGTGTATCTCTGCCTTTATCCCGTTTTCGACGAGACGCGCCTGTATCACCGAGGTGACGTGCTCGAGAAAGTCGTTGTAGTGGCTCTCCCTGTCGGTGATGACGTCCACTATCTCCTTGTAGCCTATCGGGTCAAGGCACCGGAGCGCTATGTCCTCAAGCTCCCACTTCACGCGGGACATTCCGAGGCGATGCGCAAGCGGCGCGTATATCTCCATCGTCTCGAGTGCCTTTTCGCGGCGCTTCGGCTCGCTCCACGCCTCCGCCGTCCTCATGTTGTGGAGCCTGTCGCAGATTTTTATCAGTATCACGCGGATGTCCTTCGCCATGGCAAGGAACATCTTGCGGAGATTTTCCATCTGCTCGTCTTCCTTGTAGGTGTACTGCACGCGCGTCAGCTTCGTAACACCGTCCACGAGCAGAGCGACGTCCTCGCCGAAGCCGTTCGCCACGTCCGCATAGGTCATGGACGTGTCCTCTATGACGTCGTGCAGGAGCGCCGCCTCGATGCTCCGCGCGTCAAGGCCTATCTCGAAGGCTATCTCCGCCACCGCTTCCGGGTGCATGATATACGGGTCGCCCGAGCGGCGGAGCTGTCCGTCGTGAGCGGCGCGCGCGGTCTCGTAGGCGCGGCGGATGTCCGCCGCCGCGTCGGGATGCAGCTTGCCGCATTTTGTCATGAACTCCTCGAACCGGGCGTTCACATCCTCTACTGTCATCGGTTTACTCATCGGCTTCTCCCTCCTTCCCACTGTTCATCAGTTTCTTCAGGCGCAGTATTACCGGCGCCGTGTTGAGATCGGTTGGTTTTCTCTCCCCCATACGGACGGTCGCCATCTCCCCGTCGCGCTTATACTCGAGGCGTTCCTTCTCGGCAAGCGCCTTGAGGCAGACGAGCAGCTGTCCGTAGCCTATATCCACATGCTCCGCGCAGCGTATCCTGCGGCAGAGCGAGCTTATCCTCGCCCGCGTCACGCCGTCCTCTCCCGCGCTCGTGCGTAGGTACCTGAGCACCGCCACGACCCCGCGCACCTCCGGCATGAGCCGCGCCGCCTCGCTCGGTGCGAGCTCCGCACCGGCTCGCAGGAGCCGGTAGAGCTCGAACTCGCGGACGTACCGTCCGTACTCGTCCGGCGGCATACGAAGCGACTCCAGGATGAGCCGCACCTCCCCGCCCTCCGTTATCGAGACCGGGTCGACACACACGAGCGCGTCTCCCGAGTCGCCGTCTCCGACGTCGCCGCGAAGCGCGTCCCGGCTAAAGCAGAGCGCGTGGAAGCTCCTTCTGCCGGCGTTTATCCTCATTCTCGCGCCGCGTCCCTCTCGCATCGGCATGACCTCGCAAAGCTCCGCATCCTTCAGTATGAATACCGGCATCGGATTTGCCGCCCCGAAGGGCCCGAGCTCCGCAAGGCCGCGCACGAGCTCCGGTTCGAGCTCGTGCGGAAGTATCTCCGCGTCCACGTCTATGTGCGCGGAGACGAGCGCCGGCGCGGTCTCGCCGACTATCTCCGCAAACAGCGGTATGTTCTCTTCCTTTATGGTAAATCCGACCGCGAACTCATGCCCTCCCCAGTTCTCAAAGAGGTACGGCGCGCGCTTCATTATCTCGAGTATGTTGATGCCGTAGAAGCTCCGCCCCGAGCCGCGCCCAATACCGTCCTCAAGGCATATCAGGAACACCGGCCGCGCGAATGCCTCCGCAAGGCGGCTCGCGACGATGCCGACTATTCCCTGGTGCCACCCGTCGCTTGCGAGCACGAGAGCCCGTCCGGGACGGTCCCCGGCGCTCTCCTCGTTCAGCATGGTCTCCGCCTTGGCGTAGATCTCCTCGAGCATATCGTTTTCGAGCTTCTGACGCTCGCGGTTTAGCTCGCAGAGCTTTGCCGCAAGCTCCTCCGCGCGGCGGACGTCGTCCGTCATCAGCAGCTCGACCGCGTCCTCCGCGCTGCCCATCCGCCCCGCGGCGTTGAGGCGCGGCGCTATCGAGAAGCCGATAGTGCTCTCGTCGAGCCGTCTCTGTTCCCCGAAAGTCTCCTCCGTCAGGGCGCGAAGTCCCGGCCGGTGAAACTCGGAAAGCCTTTGCAGTCCATGATATGTCAGCGTGGCATTGACGCCCACCATCGGCACCACGTCCGCCACGGTTCCTATAGCCGCGAGGTCGCCCACCGCGTCCACAAGCTCCGCGAGGTGCTCGCGTCCCTCAAACGCGAGCATCAGCATGAACGCCACGCCGACGCCCGCAAGCGGCTTGAACGGATACCCACAGCCCTGCCTCATCGGGTCCACCACCGCGTCCGCCTTGGGCAGGCGGCCGGGGCATTCGTGGTGGTCGGTGACGATGAAGTCCACACCGAGCGACTTGGCGTACTCCACCTCGTCGTGCGCGGTGATGCCCAGATCCACCGTTATCACAAGCGTGACGCCGCCGCGCGCGAGCTCTTCTATGTGCTGCCGCGCGACGCCGTATCCGTCGTCAAACCTCGTGGGTATGCACACACTCACGTCCAGCCCCGCCGCGCGCAGACGCTCGCAGACGAGGCAGGCGGCGGTTATGCCGTCCACGTCGTAGTCGCCGTAGACGGCGCATTTCTCTCCTCTCTCAACGGCCGCGCGCAGACGCGCCGCCGCCTTCTTCATTCCCTTCATCAGCATCGGGTCGGGTATGCTCTCGAGGTCCCTCGAAAGCACTGCCCGCACCGCCTCCGGCGAACGCACCTTTCTCGCCGAAAGAACGCGTGCGGCAAGAAGCGGCACGCCGCTCTTCACGAGCTCGCGTTCCGCGTTCGGATCGTTCTGTCTGAAGATCCACCGCTTTGTCATGATACCGTTCTCCCGGCCTGCTTATTTCAGGACGGCTGCTTTGTCCTGAGTTCTATCACCGGCAGATGCGGAGGATTGAAGAGCCGCCGCGTCCACCCCGTGTTCCCGAGTCCTCTGCTTGTAACGAGATCCATGCCGTCTATGTTGTAATGCCCGCTCGTGTGCTTCGGAAAAAACTTCATCGAGGGTCCCACCAGTCCGTCGGTAAACGGAAGGCGGATGAGTCCTCCGTGAGCGTGCCCCGCGAGCATTATATCGGTCCCGAGCGCGCTCGCTTCCTCCGCGCGGCTGTACCGGTGGTTGAGCATCAGCAGGAAGTCCGGTTCCCGCTGCTTTGCAAGCTTCACCGCCTCGGCCATTGTTATCATGTCGGCGCGGCCGTTCGGGTCGTCCACGCCGAGGAGGGTTATTTTGTCGCCGTTCCGCTCGAGCTCCGTCGCCTCGTTCTGGAGTACCGTCACCCCGGCGCGTTCGAACTCCTCCGCCACCGGAGCAAGTCCCTCCTTGTACTCGTGGTTGCCAGGAACGAAGTAGCACGGCGCTATCTCCGCGAGCTTCCGCGCCGTGGCGTAGACCATATCGACGTCGCGCGAGGTCGTGTCCACGAAGTCTCCTGTGATGGCGATGATGTCCGGCTCCTCCGCGCGAATCATCTCCGCAAGCTCCTCGTTGTCCTCGCCGAACAGAGTTCCGTGGAGATCGGAGATGTGCGCTATTCTGAACCCGTCAAAGCCCTCGGGGAGGTTTTCGCGCACTATTGTTATTTTCTCAAGCTCGATTATCCGGTTAGAACGGTACAGCTCCGCGAGGAGCAGCACCGTACACACTCCGACGAGCCCGAGTATCACACGTTTCTTACGCATATCTCACCTTTCGCCGCCGGGAAGTCAACACGCGGGTGGCTCCCGGGCCAAATCGTTTCCCGGAAAATTCCGGTTAAAGCGATACGATAAAATAACCTAATAAGGTATTATAGCACACTCAAGGCTTTATCGCAACTACCAAACAGTCCGAAGATATTTTTGCGGCAGTCCGCCGCTGCCGCAGGAAATCGCGGGCACGTCTCTGAAAACCGAAAAGAGCGGAGAACGCCGCAACGCGTTCTCCGCTTCACGCATGTCATCAAAGTATGCCGTTTCCTCCGGAGAGCATCTCCGGAGTCAGCTCCGCTACGCTTCGGCAGATAACGTCCGGCGGCTGCGGCAGAAGAGCGGCATTCCCGAGCGCGCCGTATTCCTGCCTCACCCATACCGTGCGCATTCCGAGCGCCTGTGCCGGCGCTATGTCGCGATCGAGGCGATCCCCCGCCATCACCGCTTCCCGAGCGTCGCATTCCGCAAGCGCGAGCGCGTGCCGAAATATCTCCGGAGACGGCTTTGCCGCTCCGACGTCGCCGGAGCCCGCCACGACCGCGAAGAACCGGCCTATCCCCAACTCGTCGAGCCGTTCCCGAAGCCCCGGACTCTGGTTCGCTATGACCCCGAGGCGAAACTTCTCCGACATACGGGCAAGCATTTCCGCCGCGCCGGGATACAGCCGCTCGAGGTCCGTCCTCCACCTTGCCTTTGCGAGGCCGAAGCGCTCCCGCGCGAGGTTGTACCCGTCAAGGTTCCGCGCGCAGAAGGCGCGGTAAAGCCTGTCGAATTCGTCCTCCGTCACGTCGGAGCCGCGGACGGTGTCCGCTATCCTCGCAGCCTCGCACGCGCTCTCATCGGTGAGCGTGGAGCCGACGTCAAAGAACACCCATTTTACCGCCATACACGGCTTTTCAGAGAGCTTCGCTCTCCGAGGCGGCGAGCTGTTCCATGATTATGTCGTGGACTATCTTGAGGAACTGTCCGTTGGCCGGACGGCTCCTGAAGTTTTCAAAATATCTGGAGTATTTGCCGCCCTTTCCGTTCTCCCAAGTACACTCGATGGTGAAACGTATAGCCTTTTCGATGCTTCCGACCGTCGTCCCGAAGCGCTTTGCTATCTCGGGATAGATGAGCTTTGTCATGTCGCCGCGCTCGATCGTTCCGCATTTTAGGGCGGCCTCGATGTACGAGAAGCCGATCCCGTACTCCGGCACGCCTATATCGCGGAGAATGTTTCTTACCATGACGGATATGCCCGGTTCAGAGCAAATATTATCGTCATCAAGCAGAGGTATACCCGCAGACTGCAGAACGTTCTTTGCCAAAACATAATCGTTTTCACGAAAATACAAATACTTTCCCAACGTGAGCACATCCTTTCAGAGATTTTACTTCTAAATTTAAGCATATTCGGAAAAATTTTGCAATAGGAAAACGCATAAAAATATCGACTTTTTTCGACTATTTTGCAAATCGTTTCCGAATACGCAGGAAGTGCCGTTAATTCTGCAAAAATACCGCGAAAATATTATATTTCGATTTTGGCGCATTTTGGGATAAATTTCGAGGTTTGCAGCAAATTTGCTATTATTTACCATTAAAATAGTAAATTCTGGAATATCTTGATGATTTGTAGCGACATACGACGTGGACGGCTCCGCCGTTTTCCGTGCTGTTGCAAGGAAAACAGGGAAATCATAGTTCAGATTTGAATCTGAAAATCTCCGAACTCGAACAATCCGTTTCCCTGTTTTAGCTTGCCGCTTCTCTCAATTTGTGCAAACCCGGCCTCAATTTCATTTATCAGTGAAACGGGGATGTTTAACTGATGGTGACCGGGCAAAATTCTTGAGATTTTATATTCTTGCACGCGCTTTACAGAGTGATAGAAAAGCTGAGGGTCGGTCGTCGGATAAAACGCGTACAGGCAGCCCTTGTAAATCAAATCCCCGGAAAACAGGTATTCTCTCTCAGGATCATAGAAGCAGCAATGTCCGGGGGAATGTCCCGGTGTGTGAACGACCTGAATCTTCCGATTGCCCAAATCCAGCCAGTC
>CANRJS010000017.1 GCA_947631015.1 uncultured Clostridia bacterium | reverse complement strand
GTTCGGCCGATGGTTCCGTGCTCGGCTCGGTTGACGGCTCCGTGCTCGGTTCGGTTGACGGCTCCGTGCTCGGCTCGGCGGACGGCTCCGTGCTCGGTTCGGCCGACGGCTCCGTGCTCGGCTCGGCTGACGGCTCCGTGCTCGGTTCGGTTGACGGCTCCGTGCTCGGTTCGGTTGACGGCTCCGTGCTCGGCTCGGTTGACGGCTCCGCGCTCGGTTCGACCGGAGGCACTGTCAGCTCGGCGCGCACGGTCTGGGTGAAAAGCACCAGGCTCTCTCCCGACCGCGACAACACTCTGCCGCAGACATACCACTCGGAGACGTCCCCCGCTCTGTTCTCCTTCGAAAGTCTCAGCGACAGTCCCACCTTCGCCGTTATCCGCGCGCCCGGAGGCATCTCTGTTCCGGGTCTCGCCCGAAGCAGCACCGCGCGAACGTCCTGCAGCGTCTCCGGCGTCAGTTCGTCCTCCGCGAGAAAACTCAGCTTCTCAACACCGTTCCGCTCCTTCGGGACGCCGTAGAGCGCCTCAAAGGGCGTCTCCGCAGTTCTTGCGGACGCTCCCTCGCAGGAGATGCTCACCGCCCGCGAGAGCTCGAAGGAGAGTTCGTTCCGAATTACGCCGAGATCCTCCGTGGGACAGTCCCACTCTCCGGGTATCGGAATATAATAGCAGCAGACGTTGTCCTTTCCGAAAACTAGCGTCCCGGCGGCGTCGTTCTCCGCGGAAAGGAGCAGCTCCACCGTTTCTCCGTCCGCGTCGAGATACATAGTCCTTCCGTCCGCAGCAAGACCGCCGTCCGCGCCCTCGGGAAGCGCGAAGTCGTAGTACGGCGCTTTCGGGTCGTTCGCCGCGTCTTTGCCCGTTCTTGCGCGCAGCTCCGCCTCCGGCAGGCGGAGAGCTTCGCGGATATTCAGCCGATTTTTCTCCGTATCGGCGGCGGTGAAAAGGTGTCCGGCGACGCCGTCACGGTTCACGTCGCGAACGTCCGTCGTTCCGTATTCGTCCGGCTCGGTATCCGGCGCGGCTCCTCCGTCCACGAGCAGGAAGTCGTGCGCGCAGAGCAGAGCGGCCGGCATATCCGGCGAGGTCACGAGCCGGAAGGAGAGCCTGAGCGCGCGTCTTTTCCCGCCTCGGTCGCCGACGAGGCCGTGCAGTCCGGAAAACTCCGCTTTATACACCCGGTATCCATCTCCCACTTCGCACCCGACGGTGAAGTCCTCCTCCGACAGCTCCCGCTCCTCGGAAGCGCCGTCCGCGCCGGTGAGCCGTTCGCTTATCACGATATCCTCCGGCGTCACCGTATCCGGCAGGCAGAGGTATATCGCCGTATCCGGCACGGTACCCGCCGCGTCCTCCGCCTCGATATAGGCGTCGAAGTACGCGCTCTCTCCGGCGGTTATGCTTCGGCTGCCGCGAAAGACGCTGTCCCCCTCCACTGGCAGAACGCGGAGGCGCGGCCGCGGGAAGTCGAACGCGGTCCTCTCCGCGCCTCGCACGGCCGCGAACGTCACCGTTCCCGCCCCTGCGATCTCCGCCACGGCGGACGGCGGCTTTGCAAGCCGAACCTGTTCCCTTCCTCCGGTCGTCTCGTCCGCCGTGCGCCGGCTCTCCCACACGAAGTACGGCGTTATCGTCAGCACGCCGCCCTCCGGTATTGTGAGCCCGCTCCAGATGAAGTAGACCGTTTTCTCCTTTTCATAGACAAACACCGCATCCGGCGGGACGTCCGTTCCCGACTGCTCGTGGCGCGAGTATTCGGCATACTCCCCGTCGAGCGCATCATACGGCGTCGGGATCTCGACGGTGAGCAGGTCGTAGTATACTTCTCCCTCCTGCCCGGCGGGCGGAACAAGCTCATAGCTCGCGAGCGCAAATTCCCCCTCGGGCGGCACCGTGTACCTCTGCCCTGCGGCGCGAAACAGGTATCCGTCCTCCTCCGGCGGAGGGTTTTCTTCGGTGAGACTGTCTGCTTCGGACGTCGGTACGCCCACGGGCGTCTCACCGCAATCGAACATCGTCATATTCAGGCAGAACGCCGCCAGAAGCAGCGCCTTTACGCCTGTTTTTATTCTCATCACACAGTCTCCTTTCCTGAGTAATGCGGGGGGAATACATTCCCCCGATGTCAGAATATGCGGAAGCCGTGCCGTCCGGCATGGCGCGCCGGCCCGTCCGTTCCGCGGAACTGCGGATGTGTCCCGAATATTACACAATAAGCCGCCCCGCAGATATCTGCGGGGCGGCTGTGCCTCCGAAAGTTATTATTTTGCTCATGCCTGGCCTGCGGCGGCGCGGGACTTCCGCGTCACCACTTCATCGGGTTTTTCATGTATTTCTTTGCAAGTACGGCGGCAAGCGCTATCGTTCCGCCGCAGACAGCCGCGAGCAGAACGTCGTACACCACGCGCCCGCCCGGCATGAGACCCGCGAGCATCACCGCCGTCGGCAGCATCACCACCATGTACAGCGGCACGCTCAGCCCGAGATAGCGGTACGGGGCGCGGCGCGTCACGGCGAGGTGGATCATCACCGCCATCGCAAACAGCGCGCCCATGATGAGCAGAACTTCGACGACGTTTACGATATAGTAGCCAATCGTCGTATCGCAGAGCGCGTCAAGCGAGACGCGCATCGACTCTATCTCCTCCGCCTCGGCCTCCTCCGCACGCATCAGGGCGAGATACGCGTCCACGCCGCCCTGTGCGTTTACGGCGTGCGCCGTCCTCCACGCCTGGAACACCGTCCAGACGCCGTGGTTGCGGTTCATTATGCCGAAGCCCGCCGTGAAGCCTATCGCTATGGCGACTCCGCCGCCGGGCGTGTCCGAACGCATGCTCATTCGGGTGGCGATGTACATCCCGAGCATGTAGAAGATCCCGCGCGTTATCGCGTAGTAAGGCACGAACACCATCGGGTTTGTCGTTATGGTGTCATACAGTCCGCGCGAGAAGGTGCCGACGACGATGTTGTCAAACACCATCGTCAGCAGTATCGTGTCAAATACGAAGTAGGCTATCGCGCCGAGTATCATCGTGGAGAGGTTCATCTCAACGCGGTGGCCGAATATCCAGAACACCGCGACTATCGCCGCGAGCACCGCGCCGATGTATATCCACATCCCCGCTATGGAAGCCGCTCCTACCGTCATTTTACCGTCTCCCTCCGATGTCGCCGCGCATGTGGACGCCCTCAAAATGTATCTTTTTTGCCTCCGCGTAGCTCTTTTCTATCGCCTCCGGCAGCGTCGGCGCCGTCGCGACGACGGCGAGCACGCGGCCGCCGTTCGTGACAAGCTTTCCGTCCGAGACCGCCGTGCCGCAGTGATACACCTCCGCGCCCGAGACGTCCCCGATTCCGGTTATCTCAAAGCCCTTCTTATAGCTTACGGGGTAGCCGCCGCTCGCGAGTATGACGCAGCAGCTCGCCTCGTCCCGCCACTTTATGTCGAGCGCCCCGAGCGTTCCGTCCACACAGGCGTCGAATACGTCCATGATGTCGGTCTCGAGCAGCGGAAGCACCGTCTCACACTCCGGGTCGCCGAAGCGCGCGTTGAACTCTATTACCTTCGGGCCGTCCGGCGTGAGCATCAGGCCGCCGTAGAGGACGCCCCTGAACTCGCGCCCCTCCTCGCGGAGGCCGTCGAGCGTCGGGCGGAAGATGTGCTCTATGCACCACTGCTCTACTTCCTTAGTGTAGCCGGAGGCCGGCAGAACGACGCCCATTCCGCCGGTGTTCGGCCCTTCATCGTTGTCGTATGCGCGCTTATGGTCGCGCGAGGCGGGCATGGGACGGACTGTCCTGCCGTCCACAAAGCAGAGCGCCGTCACCTCGGGGCCCGTAAGGCATTCCTCCACGACTATGCGCCTTCCGGCCGCGCCGAAAGCGCCGCCCTCGAGCATGTCGCGCGCGGCTTTCTCCGCGTCCTCTACGCTCTCCGCCACGACGACGCCCTTACCGAGCGCGAGGCCGTCCGCCTTGATGACGATAGGCGCGCCCTTCCTGCGGATGTACTCAAGCGCCGGCTCGAGCTCGCCGAAGGTCTCGTACTCCGCCGTGGGGATGTTGTGGCGGCGCATGAAGTCCTTCGCAAACGCCTTGCTCGCCTCTATCTCCGCCGCGCGGGCGTGAGGTCCGAACGCGCGGACGCCCATCTCCCCGAGCCGGTCGACAAGCCCCATCGCGAGGGGATCGTCCGGCGCCACCACCACGAAGTCCGGCTTTTCGGACTTCACAAGGGCGCACACCGCGTCGAGATCGGTCGCCTTCACCTCGGGAAAGCACTTAGCGTCCGCCGCGATGCCGCCGTTTCCCGGCGCGCAGAGCAGTTCGTCGACGCGCGCGCTCTCCGCAAGCTTGCGGACGATGGCGTGTTCGCGTCCGCCGCCGCCTATCACCAAAACCTTCATAACAACACTCACTTTCGGTTATTCCCGCCGCGGGCGGAACTCCGCCCGCGGCTTATCTCACTCCGGCAGGATGCGCACCCTGCCGTCCTCTATCCTCAGCCGTCCCGCGCAGAAGAGCTCCGCCGCCTCGGGGAGCAGCTTCCACTCCGCCTGCTGCATGACGCGGAGCTGGAGCGTCTCCGGCGTGTCGCCGTCCTCGACCGCGACCGCCTTCTGGAGGATTATCGGCCCTCCGTCGGTCTCCTCGTTGACAAAGTGGACCGTCGCCCCCGTGACCTTCACCCCGCGCGCGAGCGCCATTTCGTGGACGTGCAGTCCGTAGCAGCCCTCGCCGGAGAAGGCAGGTATCAGCGCCGGATGCACGTTTATCACGCGGTTCCTGTAACTCTCAACGAACTCGGGCGAGAGTATGTAGAGAAACCCCGCGAGTATCACGAGCCCTATACCGTGCTCGGAGAGGACGCGCACTATCCCGTGCGTGAACTCCTCACGCGAATCAAACTTCTTTCTCGGAACCACGACCGTCTCTATCCCGGCGCTCCGCGCGCGCTCGAGCGCATACGCGGAGGACTTCGACGCCACGACGAGCGCGAGCTCGCCCGAGCGGAGCGTCCCCGCGTCCCGCGCGTCGATAAGCGCCTGGAGGTTCGTCCCGCCCCCGCTCGCGAGGACGGCTATCTTCACCCTGCTCATAGCGCTATATCTATCGAGCCGCCGTTTGCCGCGCACTCGCCTATTATCTCCGCACCCCACGGCGCAAGCGCGCGCTTCACCTCGTCCGCGTGCTCGGGGGAAACGGTCATCGCAAGGCCGACGCCCATATTGAAGGTGTTGTACATATCGCGGCGGTTCACCTTTCCCTCGCGCTCTATGAGGTCGAATATTGCGGGACGCTCTGTCTTCTTCGGGTCGAGCACGAGGCCGACGCCCTCCGGCAGCATGCGCGGCATGTTCTCGTACCAGCCGCCGCCGGTGATGTGGCATATCGACTTCGTGTATTCCGCGACCTCCGGCACCGACAGCACCGGGACGTAGATCTTTGTCGGGGTGAGGAGCGTTTCGCCTATCGTGCCGCCGAGCTCCGCCGAATACTCGCGGAGCCGCCCGTCGAATATCTTCCGCACGAGCGAGAAGCCGTTAGAGTGTACGCCGGCGCTCCGCAGCGCTATGACGGCGTCCCCCGGCTTCACGTTCGCGGGGTCGAGCATCTTCTTCTCGTCCACGACGCCTACGGCAAAGCCCGCAAGGTCGTACTCCTCTATCGGATAGAAGCCGGGCATCTCGGCGGTCTCGCCGCCGACGAGCGCGCATCCGGACTGGCGGCACCCCTCGGCTATGCCTGCGACTATCCGCTCGACGCGGTCGGGAAAGAGCTTCCCCTGCGCTATATAGTCGAGGAAAAAGAGCGGCTTCGCGCCGGCGCAGATAATGTCGTTGACGCACATCGCCACGCAGTCTATTCCGACCGTGTCGTGTCGGTCGAGCTCGAAGGCTATCTTGAGCTTCGTTCCCACGCCGTCGGTGCCGCTGACGAACACCGGGCTCTCCATACCGCTAAGGTCGGGCCGGAAAAGCCCTCCGAAGCCGCCGAGCCCGCCGATAACTCCCGGGATACGGGTGCTCTCAACGTGGTCGCGTATCAGCCGGACGCTCTCGTAGCCCGCAGTGACGTCCACTCCGGCGGCGGCGTATGCTTCGCTTCTGCTGTCATGAACCATTGTAAACTCTCCTAATCTGTTTTCTCTCCGTCCCGGACGGTAATTTTCCGTTTCCTGCCGCAAGAGTTTCTCTCTTACAGCTCTATCTTCGCGTCCGCCTCAGCGGTCTTCGCCGCGAGCGACTTCTTGAACGCGTCGAGCTTCGCTTCGAGCTCCGCATCCCCGAGGGACAGTATCTGCGCGGCGAGTATCGCGGCGTTCTGCGCGCCGTCTATCGCGACGGTCGCCACCGGCACGCCGGACGGCATCTGCACCGTCGAGAGCAGGCTGTCAAGCCCGTCGAGCGTGGAACTTTTCATCGGTATGCCTATCACCGGCAGCGTCGTGTGTCCCGCGATAACTCCCGCGAGGTGCGCCGCCTTGCCGGCGGCGGCGATAATCACGCCTACGCCGTCCGCGCGGGCCTCCTCCGCGAGCCGCGCCGCCGTCTCCGGCGTGCGGTGCGCCGAGGCGACGCGCACCTCGTAGGGTATCCTGAACTGCTCAAGCTGACGCGCGCAGGGCTTCAGCGCCTCCGCGTCGGAAGCGCTCCCCATAACTACAAGAACTCTTTTCATATCGTCCTCCGTATACATAGTTCTCCTAATTTTAACACACGCCGCGTGTCATTTCAACATTTTGCGGCGAATATCGGCTGTTTTGAGCGGGCCGCTTACCTCGCCGCTCCGCCAGGCAGCTCCCCGAGGAGCTTCCGCGCGGTCGAGACGTTTCTCGCCTCGAGCGCTCTCAGCTCCGCCGTCCGCTCACGGAAGGTCTCTCCCTCGAGCATTGCCCTGTCCATCAGCGCCTCGAGCTTCTCCGCCGTGAGGCTCTCGATACCGGCGCACAGGTCGGCGCCGAGGTAGCTCATAAACGAGCTCACCTTCGGGTCGTAGGACACTCCGACGACCGGCACCCCCTGTCCCGCGGCGAAAATAAGTCCGTGCAGGCGCATCGAGACGACGAGCCGCATCCTGCCGAGGACTCCTATGACCACGCGCGCGTCCTCCTGCGCGCTTATCTCGTAAGATTGCGTCCGCATCAGCTGCGCGACCTCGCGCGCCGCCTCCGCGTCCTTTCCCTCTATCGGCAGGAAGACCGCCTCGAGCCCATACTTTTCACAGACGGAGTCCGCGGCGGCGGCGATGTCCGCACGCTTTGCCTCCCAGCCCTTCCACTTCCGGAGCGCGAGGCAGAGATACTTCCCCTCCGGCGAGGCTCCCGCCGAGAGCAGCGCGCTCTCGACGAGCGCCGGGTCGGCGGGGCTCAGAGTGAGCGCCGGGTCGGCGGCAGGGACGATCTCCGGCTTCGAGACGCCGAGCCGCTTCAGCTCCTCGAGGGACATATCCTCGCGGAGGGTTATCGCGTCCACATAGTTCTCGATATACCTTCCGGCGCGGCGGCGGTTGCGCTCCCGCGTTATCGGGCCGATGCCGCAGCCGTACATCAGAACCTTCGCTCCGGCGCGGTGTGCGGTGCGGAGCGTATGCAGATAGAATATGAGCGAGCGGGTGGATGTAACGTCCTGCATGAGGCTGCCTCCCCCGTTTATAAAAAGCCGCGAACGCTTCATCTCGCGCCGCATGGCGTGAAGATTGAAGGTGTAGGACGAATCTACGCGGTAGCGGAGGCGCGTCGCCTTCGGGTCGCGCGAGAGAACGTGCAGGCGCAGGTCGGGGTCTATGGCGCGAAGCTCGGACACTATCGCCTCGAGTATCGCCTCGTCGCCCGCGTTGCCGCGTCCGTAAGCTCCGCAGACGGTCACCTCCGCGCGGTCGCCGCGGGTAAATCCGTTCCGTCTCAGCACCGCGCGGTATATCTCCATCTGCCGGGAGATGGTCGCCTCAAGCGAGAAGTACTTCTTCGCCTTGAGGTAGAGCGCCTCCGCAAAGCGGCGGCGCTTCTCTCCGTCGCGCGCGAGGGTCGTGAGGTGCTCCGCGAGCGCGTCGACATTTCCCGGCTCGAACAGCAGTCCGTTCACACCGTGGTCTATCAGCATCGGCACGCCGCCGACGCGGCTCGATATCGTCGCGCAGTGACGCCGCGCACCCTCGGTTATGGCGTAGGGGAAGGTCTCCGAGAGCGAGGTGAGAAGGTTGATGTCAAGCGTTCGGTAGAAGCTGTCCATATCGTCCACCCACCCGGCGAAGGTCACGCGGCCGTCTATGCCGAGCTCGCGTGAGAGCGCCTTCAGCGCCTCGGTGTCCTCTCCGTCTCCGGCGAGGATGAGCTTCATATTTTCCGGAGCCTTTGCAAAAGCGCGCAGCAGCGTCGGTATATCCTTTACGGGCGAGAGGCGCGCGGCTATGCCGCATATCACGTCCCCTTCCCCCGCCGTGACGCCGAAGCGAGCGAGCGCCGCCGCGCGGTCAAAGCTCTCGGGCTCGGGGCCGCCGAAGTCGACGCCGTTGTATATCGGGAACACGCCGTAGGGCGAGAATCCGCGCTCTATCAGCATATCCGCCACCGGGTCGCTCACCGCGACGTGGTACTCTATCCTCCTCAGCGCAAAGCGGTTTATCAGCCCGAAGGTGAGCGCCGCCGCGGGGCGGCCGAGGTAGTCGAGCTTGGGGTCGGAGTGTACGGTCGTCAGCACCGTCGCCTTCTCGAAGCGGCGGAGCAGCATGCCCATCATGTTCCCGCGCGCGCCGTGACAGTGTACAAGGTCGTACTTTCCCTCGCGGTAGAGCCTGCGCAGCTCCGCAAGCGACGGGCGTATCCCGCCCTCGATGACGACGGTGTCAATCCCCTTCTCCGCCGCCTCGTCGGCAAACGGGCCCGCGCGGAAGCTCACAAGCGTCGCCTCCGCGTGTCCCTTCAGTCCGGCGAGCAGGCTGAGAACGTGGGTCTTTGCTCCGCCCACGTCTCCTCCGCCTATAAGATGCAGCACTCTCATTCGGTCGTTCCTTCCTTTCACGCGCGCGGCGTCCGCTGCCCGGCGGCACAGAGGCTGTTCCGCCGAGGGCATGACTTTCCGCGCGGCCGCAAAAAAAGCTTGTCTAAACGTGTGATTTGCTATAAAATAGAGATACTGTTATTATACAGCCGCCGGCTGTATCGGTCAAGGAGGAACATAGATGAAGGTCATCAACGAAAAAGGCAAGCTCTTCGGTATCATCAACATAGTCGACCTGCTTGCGCTGCTGCTTGTCCTGTTTGTGGCCGCAGTCGTCGCATGGAAGCTCTTCGGCGATAGCATAGCCGAAACCGCCGAAAAGAACCGCGAGGCCGCCGAGCGCGAGCAGGCGCTCGCAAACCGCGTAAAAGTGACCTACACCGTCCGCTGTACCAACCAGCGCGAGTCGGCCTTCGAGGAGCTCGAAAAATTCGGGTATCCTCAGCAGCTCGCCGTCAACGAGGGAGTCATAGACGGCGCTTTCGTCACCGCCGCCTATTCCGAACCGGCGACGGGCATCTTTGCGGACAGTGAGGGCGTCGGCGTCGAGAGCACATACGGCAGCCGCATCGATATAGTGGCAACTATCGAAGCGCTCGTTCCGCCGGATGCTTTCATCACCGTCGGCTCGCAGGAGGTGCGCGTGGGCAAGACTTACACGGTGAAGACCCAGTTCTGGGAGGTCACGGGCATCGTCGAAACAATGGACTGCGACCCCGCTCCGTTTGTCGAGGCAGGTCTTGAGGAGCCGGTCTATCCCGGCGACCTCGATAAGTAAGCGCTATGGCGGATAAACTATCCGTGCTCCGCTCTAGCGCGCTGTGGGGCTTCATAAGCTCGTTTGGCACGTACTGGCGGCACAGTCTACTCGGGCGGTTCTTTGCCGCGTGGAGGCGGGCGTGGGAGTCTTCCCGCACCCGCGTCATAACGCACCGCGCGCTCGGGGCGGACATGACGGCAAGCGAAAGCTCGATATATCACCGCGCATACTTCGCCGCGGCGCGGGCGCTGAGCCGTCTCGGCGCGGCGCTCTCCCATGCGGCGCGCGCGAGCCTCCTCGGCAGGCTGTGGAACGCCCCGTGGCTGCAAAGCGGAGTCATATGGCGCTTCCTCTTCGGGCACACGATGCGCCGCTTCATCGTCGCAGCCTTTGCGCTCTATCTGCCGATAGACTGGATGCTCCGCGACCTGCTTCCGATAGCCGCCGCCGCATCCGTGTGGGACGAGGCGTTCCTTGCCTTCGGCCTTGCCTACGCCGTCTTTCAGCGGATGTGTGCGCCGGAGAGCGAAAAGCCGCGCGTCACCCCGCTCGATACGCCGATACTCGCGTTCTGCGGGCTCGGTCTGCTCCTCATGGTGCTGACGGCGGAGAGTATGTCGATAGCCGTCGCGGGCTACCGCGCGGTCGTGCAGTATATGCTGTGGTTCTTCGTGCTCACGCGGATAATTCGTGAGGACGGCGATGTTGACGCCTTTGTGCTCGTCATGACCGCGATAGGCGTCGTCACCGCGCTTCACGGGATATTCCAGTATATCGTGGGCGTAGAGATACCCGAGAGCTGGACGACGCACACCGAAGTCGGCGTGCGCACCCGCGTGTTCTCGATAATCGGCAGCCCGAACATCATGGGCTCGTTCATGGTGATGACAGCGCCGCTCGCGGCAAGCTATGCCTATCGCGCAAAGACGCTTGCTGGACGGGCAACGGCGTGGTGCGCGGTCGGAGCCATCGGCCTTGCGTGCCTTCTCACCTTCTCTCGCGGAGCGTGGATGGGCTTTGCCGTGATGGTCGCGGCGTTCGCGTGGCTCCGTGACAAGCGCCTGTTTGCGCTCATCGCGCTCGCGCTCGGCTTTGCCGTGATGATCCCGGATGTTGTCAACCGCATAACCTTCCTGTTTACCGAGGACTTCGCCTACGCGTCAAAGTTCGGCGGGCGCGCCGGACGCGCGAGGGACGGTCTGCGTCTGCTCCGGAGCGCAAACGAGATGCTCGGCTACGGACTCGGACGCTTCGGCGGCGCGGTCGCGATGCAGAATCAGACAAACCCCGATATCACGTACTTCTACATGGACAACTACTATCTCAAGACGCTTGTGGAGATGGGATATATCGGGCTCGCGGGCTATGTCGTGCTGCTTGCGGCAACGATATTCACCGGCCTCCGCGCGGTCTACCGCACGAAGGGAACGCAGTGGAGCGCCGTCACCTGCGCGCTCCTCGCGGGCATGGCCGGCGTTCTCACCCACTGCTTTACCGAGAATATCTTCGAGGTGCCGTACATGAACGCCTACTTCTGGGGAATGGCGGCGGTGCTCGTATGGCTCGGGTTCCTGAGAAAGCCCGCAACCTCATCCAAGCCCGGAGTGTTCAACCCGAACAGTTCGCAGCGCAAGAGAAAGAGAAGGGCCAAATAGCTCCGCGCCAAATCGCGCAGATGTGTAAAGACGGTCTCCGCCGGTGGCGGAGACCGTCTTTGATTTTGCAAAAGCCTCGCAGAGAATGTGCCCCTCAACTCGTTACGCACCGGCACTTTCTACCGGGCGCATCAGCATTCGGCGCACAGCGCCGAATGCCCTACATTGCACGAGCCGGAGGGCGCCGCAGGCGCTCCCGCGCCGGTTCGTGCGGTTGAAGTTGGCGGCAAAGCCGCCAACTTCGCGCAGGGGCAATTCATTTGCCCCGAGCATTTCAATCAGAAGGGCTCCCAAACGCTCCAAAGGAGCGTTTGGGAATTGCGAAGCGGAGCGTTGCCGCCGGCAGAGCTCCGCTCTGTCCGGCGGCTTCGCGGGAAATTGGTAAGCGGGCAAAGCCCGCGCGATTTCCCGCGAAATTTTATATTGCTTCTACCGTGAACCTCAGCGTCATCGGCTTGTCCGACGGAGTGAGGTACGGCGCAAACGGGCGGCTCATCCAGCTGTCCTGTCCGCCGACGCCCTGCTGACGCGCGGAGACGGTCACGAACGTGTACTCCGGCTCGGGCAGCTCGTCGATGTGGTCCGCCGCCTCGAGCTGCTCGCTCGAGTAGTGCAGCGCGCCGAACTCGAACGGCGCGTCCTCCATCTCGAAGCGCAGGCCGTGGCCAGATTCGTCGGTGACCTCCGCCCAGCGGACGCCGATGCGGTTGCCGCATTCCTGCGGGTGCAGGTACGGGGTGAGGTTGTCGCACACGTCGTACTCGTATCTGCCGAGGCGCGCGCCCTCCGCGCGGTCGATGTAGTTCTCCTCCGGGCCCATGCCGTAGAACCTCACGCGGTCGAGCGTACACGGCAGCTTGAAGCGGAGGGCGAAGTTCGGTATCTCGGGAAGACCCTCCCTGCCGTCCCATATCAGCGCACAGTGGAGCTTTCCGCCCTCCGCGCGGTACTCGATGCGGGCGGTTATCCGCTCCTCCATCAATATCTTCATCTTCTCCTCGGGGGTCTTGGCACCGAGGGCGCGAAGCGGCATCGAAAGCGTATAGCCGTAGCTCACAGCCGCGTTCTTTTCGTCGAACGCAGGCGCGTCTCCCCTTCCGAAGAAGGTGAAAATGCCGCCGTTCTGCGTAGCCGTCTGCCAGAACGCCTGCGTCATCTGATTCTTCGCGCCGAGGTCGTTGTCGAGCATGGCGCGCCAGAAGGTCGGGCGCACCTTGTCCTTCAAATACTCGTGTCCGTTCGCGCGGAAGCCCTCGAGGCCGCCGTTTATCGAGAACATGGCGTGCGCCTCGCCGACGTCCACGCCCATCCACTCGCGCCCTAGCACGGCCTTCGCCTCACCGGGGCACTCCTCCGGGACGTAGCTGCCCCAGACGTGCTCGCCGTGGGCAATCTCGTAGCCGGCCTCCGCCCACGCGGTGGCAGCGCGGAGCGTGAGCGACACGTCAAGGGTGAACTCTCCCTCGCCCTCCGCCGTGACCGGCAGGAGGTAGTACTCCTCCCCGCCCGGCGCGACGCTCTGGTCAAACGACCCGAACGCCTCCTCGACGCCGTTTCGCTTCAGCGTCCACTTCGCGGCGTAGCGGTCGGTATTGATGAACAGATTCTTGTTCTTTATCGTGACGCCCTTCTCGTCCGGGGTTATCTTCACGCCCGAGTAGAGGTTCTTTACCTCCTGGAGCTTCGGGGTCTCGGTGCCGTCCGCAAAGACTATACCGTTGCCGGAGAACGTCCCGTCGTGCGGCCTCTCGCCGTTGTCCCCGCCGTAGCCGAGGCGGACGCGTCCGCTCTCGCTCTCGGTGATGACAGCCTGATCTATGAAGTCCCAGATAAATCCGCCCTGATACATCGGATACTTCTCGGCAAGCTCGGTGTAGTGCTTCATGCCGCCGGTGGAGTTGCCCATCGAGTGCATGTACTCGCAGAGGATGTACGGCCGCTCCGGGTCGCTCTCGAGGTACTTCACGACGGTGTCCGGGTGGGCGTACATCTGCGAGTAGATGTCGGTGGTCTTGAGCCACTCCGGGTCGTGGACGACTCCCTCGTAGTGGACGAGGCGCGTCGCGTCTACCGAGCGGAAGTATTCGCTCATCTGATATATGACCTCGCCGCCGAAGCTCTCATTGCCGCAGCTCCATATCAGCACCGACGGATGGTTCTTGTCCCGCTCGAACATCGAGCGCGCACGGTCAAGGCAGGCCGGCAGCCACTCGAGCTTCGAACCGGGCACGAGGCTCGCCGCCCGCTCCTCCTGCGTGCCGACTGGGTAGCCCCAGGTGCCGTGGGTCTCAAGGTTCGTCTCGTCGATGACGTAGAGGCCGAGCTCGTCGGTCATGCGGTAGAGGCCGGAGCCGTTCGGATAGTGCGAGGTGCGCACGGCGTTGATGTTGTTCCGCTTCATCGTGACGAGGTCGCGGCGGCGGTGCTCGTCGGTCGCAGCGCGGCCGCAGCTCGCGTCAAAGTCGTGGCGGTTCGTGCCGTTGAAGACTATGCGTTTCCCGTTGAGGGTCATTATCCTGTCCACTATCTCGAAGCGGCGGAAGCCCACCGGCTGGCGCACCTTCTCGGTGACTCCGTTCGCGTCCGACACTATGAGTGTAAGCATATAGAGGTTTGGATCCTCCGCGCTCCACAGCTCGACGTTCTCGACCGGTATCTCGAAGCGGCACTCGCCGTCCTCGACCTCCGCTTCCGCCTCTCCCGCGGGACGTCCGCAGGAGGCCGCGAGCGCGGCATAGACCCTGCCGCCCTCCGCCGCGCCGGACATGCGGAGCTTCGCGCGCAGGACGGCACTCTCGAAGCCGTCGTCCACGTCGGTGATGACATGTATGTCCTCGACGTGCAGCTCGGGCAAAAATTCGAGGTACACGTCGCGGAATATCCCGCTGAAACGGAAGAAGTCCTGGTCCTCGAGCCAGCTCGCCGTCGAGAAGCGGTACACCTCGACGGCGAGGGTGTTCTCTCCGTCGCGGAGGAGACCGGTGACGTCAAACTCGGCGGGGGTGCAGCTGTCCTCGCTGTAACCGAGGAGCTCGCCGTTCAGCCATACGAAGAACGCGTTGTCCACACCCTGGAAGCTCACGCGGGCGCGCATCCCGCGCCGCGTGGGGGTAAATTTGAGTATGTAGCTGCCGACCGGGTTGTGCTCCGGAACCTCCGGCGGGAACAGCTTCTCGTGTCCGTCCCACGGATAGGTGGTGTTGACGTACTGCGGCTCGCCGTAACCCTGCATCTGGATGTGTCCCGGGACGGTGATGCTGTCCCAGTCCGAGCTGTCGTAGTCCTCCTCGTAGAAGTCCATGGGACGCTCCTCCGGCCGTTCGGAATACCTGAAGCGCCACGAGCCGTTGAGGCTCTGGCGGAGCGAGGAAAAGCCGGGCTTGTCGTCCGGCGCCTGCGCGATGTGGTCTGAGTGTGCGGGAAGCCGCCCGACCTCGTACACGCCGACGTCGCGCAGCCATTCAAGGTTTGCCTGCATAATTTTCTGCCTCCCTGTTTTTCTGTATATGTGCCGTATAAATTATACCTTGTGCCTGAAAAGCTGTCAATGCCAGGCGGGATTTTTGTCCTGTTTTACCCGTGGGCGAGGCATTTTTGCGTCACACGCCGAGCGCGGGCAAAAGTTCCTCCAACTTTTCGAGGAACGCGTCCTCACCGAAGCGGTTTATCTTAAAAAACACCGCCTGACTTCCCCCGCTCGTGACGGCGCAGAGGTGCAGCGGCCCGTTTCCCTCCTGGAAGAGCGTCACGCTCATGCTGAGGCGGTTGCCGCCGAGATAGCTGTACCGCTCGAAGACGCGCACCGAGCACCGCGAACCGGCCTCCCCGAAGTCCTGCGAGGCTTCCAGCGTTGCGGATATACTTCCCTCGAGGATACCGCCCTCTATCTGATGCAGGACCGTTTCGAAATTCCCGCTTGCCGGGCGGATATCGCGAACGAGCATTGACATAAAACGCATCTCCTTTAACGAAAAATTTTCACCCTTGTCGGTAATTTAATTTTACTACAGTTTCACAAGAAAGTCAAGCCCCGCCGGGAGTTTTCCCGGCGGGGCTTATGCTAGCCTCGCAGAGTTTTGCCTTTTGCAGCCTCGCAGAGTTTCGCCGAATCCCACGCGGTCGCTGACCGCGCGGGACTTGCGTAGCGGAGCGTTGCCGTCGGTAGGGCTATGCCCTATCCGACGGCTTCGCTGCAAATTGGTAAGGGCGCGGATGAAATCCGCGCCCGCGATTTGCAGCGAAAGTCTATTGCGCGTCCAGCATATTCTCTATCAGTATGCCGTATCCTCTCTTAGGGTCGCCGACGAGGACGTGCGTCACCGCGCCGACGAGCTTGCCGTTCTGGATTATCGGGCTTCCGCTCATTCCCTGAACTATGCCGCCGGTCGCGGCCAACAGTTCCTCGTCGGTCACCTCGATCACCAAATCGCGCGGCGATTGCGCGCTGTTACGCGAGACCTGCTTTATCTCTATTTCGTACTCGTCCACTTTGTCGCCGGAGACGTTCGAGAGTATCACGGCCGGACCCTCCTTCACCTCGTCCGCGCGCGCCGCCGGCAGAGCCGCAGAGACGTCCACGCTGAGCACCTCGGCGTTCGCCCGGCCGAATACGCCCCGGTCAGTGTTCGCGTAGAGCTCGCCGAACTCGTCCGAGAGGTCAAAGCTGCCGGAGAGCTCGCCCGGTGCGCCGCTCTCGCCCTTTCTCACGGAGGATATTGTCGAGCGGATGAGCGTTCCGCTCGCGACAGGCATGAGCTCGGAGGTCGTCACGTCGTTTATCCCGTGTCCGAGCGCGCCGAAGACCCCGCTCGACGGGTCGTAGAAGGTCAGCGTGCCGATGCCCGCCATGCTGTCGCGCACCCACGCGCCTATCTTGTAGGTGCCGTCCTCATCGCTGAGGACCGGCTTCAGGACCGCGATATGCTCGCTGCCGTCCCGCTCGTAGGTTATCTCTACCTCGCCGCTGCCCACGAGCGCGTCGTTCAGCGCCTCCTTGAGTTCCTGAGTGCTGCCGACCTTGCGTGAGTCGACCGAGATTATCAGGTCGCCCTCCTTCAGCCCGGCGGAGCGCGCAGGCGAGGTGGTCGCTCCGGCGCAGGTCACGTCGGTCATGCCCACGACGAGGATACCGTCGGACACTATCTTCATCCCCACGGCGCGCCCGACCGGCACGAGGTACCGCGTCCCGGTCGCGGCCGCCGCCGTCGCTTCGCGCGGGAAGTACGCGGCGGACGCCGCCGGAAGCACCTCGGCCGCGCTCAGCAAAAGCACGAGAACAAACGCCGTCAGCGCCTGTTTCAGCCATTTTCGTCCGATAAATGTCACCCCTTTCCGAAAAATCGCACGCGCGTTCCCGCCGCCGCGAGGCGGCTGCGCGCGCAAATCTATGTTTCCCACGCCCGAAAGAAAAATCGGATACAGATACCGCCGAAAATGGGCCGGATTTTTTCTTACGGATGAATTTCAGCGTTTATTTGCGACATTTCGGCGTTTTGTTCCCGAAAAGATATTTCCACGTTTGCGTCCCGAAAATACACCTGTTTTCGGAAAACCGTCCAAAAAATGCAAATCGACCCGTGCGTCCCCGATACCTGATCAAGGGAGCACGGGCCAAAGGAATGCGCGCAAGTTACGGGTTTATGCGGCTCAGTCCCACGCTTATCAGTGAAAGAAGGAGCAGGTGCGCCGGATAGTATATGTAGAAGCACCACTTCATCGGCCGGCCGCGTTCGCCGTTGTAGAACCAAATAAGAGCGCCCGCCAGAGCCGCGCATATGCAGTTTACTATCGGCCACGTCCAGACCTGCGACACGTTGAAGCCGAAATCCGCCTGATAGAGTATGTACAGACCGACAGACCAAAGAGCGACGACGACGGCCCGCATCTTCTTCGTCCGGGCAAAGTAGAGCGCTACTATAAGCAGAACTCCGGCTATTCCGTAGTCGCAGTGTGTCCGTCCCGCTAAGTAGAGTATCACCAGAAAGGCGGGAATGAACAGCAGCAGGAGCTTTTTGGAGTTTTTGCGCTCAAGCAGTTGATATATGTAAATTGCGGCAGCGCCAAGCGCCAGAGTGAAAAACACGTTTGTCAGATTCAGGTGTATGAGGAGGTTCAGAAAATTGTCAAGTCCGAAATTTGGCATATTCATGCGAAATGCAAAATAATAGAACGGCTCCGAAATAAGCGCGAAGAGCGACAGCCGTCCGATATACCTCGGCATGCTGTGCGTTTTCCGACATCCCTCGGCTATCATGAACGCAAACAGAGGGAACGCCAGCCGCCCTAATCCTTCCATTATTTTGATTATGTCATAAGTCACGCTCACCGCATTCGGGAATATCGCCAGCAGTCCCGCCTGACCGATTATCTTTGCCGCGTGGTCAAGTGTCATCGAAATTATCGCAATGATTTTTAAGCGAAACGAAGTCATTATGTACTTCCTCCGATGATAAATTTACCGTTCCGATGTGCTCTTAGAGAAGTACCAATCCCGTCACGAGCGCGGCGGAAAGCGCGATGCGTATGACGTGGTGCCGGATATGGAACTGCTCGCTTTTCAAACCGTTGCATATCGCGGCGGCGCAGATGCCGACGCACCCGACGGCCGCCGGGATATAATCAAACCACAGTCCCGCAAAGCAGTATGCCGCTCCGACTATAAGCAGCAGCGAACCGACGGCCATCAGCACGGCGGACGACGTGCCCTTTTTGCTCTTCAGCTGACTGAGCGCCGCGACGAGCGACAGCGCGGCGAAGAGTATGCTCACAACACAAACGATTATCTGAAATACCGTCTTCATCTTCTTCATCCTTTCGGATATGCCGGTACGGTCCCCCGTACCGGCATATCATAGTTTTGTCCGATTTTCCCGGTGGGACGGCGCGTCAGCCGTCGTACCGCCCGAAGCACTTAAGGAGGTTTGTGAGGTGCGACACGGCCTCGCACAGCTCGGTGCGGGTCACTCTCCCCTCCTCAAGTCCCTTGAGTATCTGACTTATGACGGGAGGTCCGCCGGGCATGACGATGTCGTTCCCGGCGGCGACGGCGTCCGCGCCGTCCACGACGACGTCCATGTCGCCCCAGTCGGTGACGACCGCGCCCCGGAAGTCCCACTCGTCGCGGAGTATCCCGCGGCAGAGGTCTGCGTTCCCGCCGGCGAACACGCCGTTTATCCTGTTGAACGAGGTCATGACGCACATGAGTCCCGCCTCGCGCACTAGCATTTCGAACGGACGCAGGTAGAGCTCGCGCGCGGCGCGCTCGGTGAGTATCGAGTTCACCGCATCATAGTGGAGGCGCGCGCTTCCGCGCCGGTAGGTCTCCTGCTCGTTTACGGCAAAGTGCTTGGCGCAGACGAGCACCGGATGGTTCTCCTGCACGCCGCGCGCGACGGCGGCGGCGCACTTCCCCGCGAGGAACGGATCCTCCGAGAAGTACTCGAAGTTCCGTCCGCCGAGCGGGTGGCGCTGGAGGTTGACGGCGGGCGCGAGCCAGACGTCGACCTGCATCGCCTCGCACTCCGCTCCGACGGCGTCGCCGAAGCGACGGCAGAGCTCGGTGTCAAAGCTGCACGCTATCAGCATCTCGCTCGGCCACGCGACCGCGCCGACGCCGGCAGGCCCGTCCTTGTAGAACACCGAGCGGACGCCCTTGCCCTCTATTGCGGGCGAGACGTAGCCGTTGAAGCCGGTGGGATGGCTGTTCGTCGTGAGAGGATTCCCATTCTCGTCGAATATCGTGTTTGGGTCGGCGGTGTCCTTGAACGCCGCGAAGGGAGTTCCGGGGCCGTATCCGACGCAGAGCGCCGCAAGCTCCTCGTCCGAGAAGCGCTCAAGTCCGGGGACGGTCCCGCGCGGTGCCGCCGCGCGCTCCGCGACGTCCTCCACCGAAAGTTCGAAGAGCACTTCGCAGTCCTCGGTCTCATGCGCCGACTTCTCTGGGCGCAGGAAGTCAATTTTTCCCTTGTTGCAGTCCGCGAGGCAGAGGCGGTTTTCGCACCGCTCAACCGTGATGTCGCTTTCGACCGTCACGCACCCCGCAGGGCTTGTCGTGGCGGAGGACGTCCCGACGCGCAGGACGTACCTTCCGCGCTCTATCACGTATGCCGCCGCGTCCTCGCGGTAGCAGGCAAGCTCGCGCCACGGCACGAAAACCTCCACCGTTTCGCTCTCTCCCGGCGCGAGCGTCCGCGTCTTTGCAAAGCCCTTAAGCTCCTGATACGCGCGCGGGCTCTCGGTCCCCTCGGCCGAGACGTAGACCTGCACGACCTCGCGCCCGTCCACGCCGCCGGTGTTCTTCACCGAGGCGGCGATGCGGAAGCCGTCCCGCTCCTTCCTCACGCCGCAGACGGCGGTCTCGAAGGACGTATAGCTCATGCCGAAGCCGAACGGATAGAGCGGCTTCCTGCCGAAGGTGTCAAAGTAGCGGTAGCCGAGGTAGATGTCCTCACGGTACACCGTCACGGGACTTTTCTCATAGCTGACGCTGCCGTTCGCCTCGGCGTCGAGGCCGTAGTCGGCGTAGGTGAGGATCTTTGCCGGGTGCTCCTTGTCCCACGAGAAGTCGGCAGGGTAGTCGGAGTAGTCCCGCGCTATCGACATCGCGAGCTTTCCGGACGGCGTCACGCCGCCGGAAAGTATCTCCGCGAGCGCCGCCGGTCCCTCCTCGCCCGGGATGCCGATGAAAACGATGCTCTTTATCGAGGGATATTCCTCGGTCCACGAGAGGTCGATAAGTCCGTTCACGTTGAGAACGAGAACGACCTTCCGAAACGCCGCCGCGACCTGTGCCGCAAGCGTCTTTTCCTCGTCGGTGAGGTAGTAGTCGTCCATGAGATGGCGGTCGCACTCCTCGCCGCCGGAGCTGCGGCCTATTATCAGCACGGCCGTGTCGGTCTCGGCGGACGCGCGGGCCGTGAGCTCCTCCGGCACGGCAAGCTCCTCCGCCGGGGGCGTGTACCTGCCGAAAAATTCGTACATGAGGCCGCTGTTGACCATGTGCTTTAGCTGCGCGAGGTCAAAGGCGGGCTGCGCCGCCGCCTTCGCGGCGAGCTTCGTCCGATAGAAGCTCTCAAGCTCCTCCACCGGCTCTATGCCGCGTCTGCGGCACTCGGTGACTATCTCCTGCGGTTTTTCGACGTTTGCCGCGCCGGAGCCGTTGCCGGAAAGTATCGACTCTGTCTGCGTTCTGCCGAAGAACGCGGCCTTCGTCCCTTTAGCGAGCGGCAGGACGCCGCCCTCGTTTTTCAGAAGGACTATCGAGCCCTCGGCTATCTCTCTTGCGGTCATTTTGTTGTCCATCGTATTCACCTCTCGCGGTCGTTTTGGATTTGACGGTTTGAAAAAAGCCGCGACAGTGTCGCGGCTTTTTTCTGTTATGGAGGCGCCACCCAGACTCGAACTGGGGGTAAAGGCTTTGCAGGCCTCTGCCTTACCACTTGGCTATGGCGCCGAAAAAGACAGGTATGGGGCGGGCTGTGCGCCCGCCCCATTGGTGCCTCCGGGCGGAGTCGAACCACCGACACGAGGATTTTCAGTCCTCTGCTCTACCAGCTGAGCTACAGAGGCAAATTGGCGACCCGGATGGGACTCGAACCCACGACCTCCAGCGTGACAGGCTGGCGAACTAACCAACTGTTCTACCGGGCCACAATGGTGGGAACAACAGGGCTCGAACCTGTGACCCCATGCTTGTAAGGCATGTGCTCTCCCAGCTGAGCTATGCTCCCGAGCAGCGAAATTTATTATACCGAAACTTCCCCCGGTTGTCAAGACTTTTTTTCGCCGTGAGAAAATTTTTCCTTCCGGGAGATGTCCGCGCGGCGAAATTCACCGCTTCGCCGCGCGTATTATGCGCGTCACCGCGCCGGAAAGGACGATGTTCGAGACGAGCTCCACAAGGAACTGCGTCCCCACAAGGCCGAGGAATATGTAGCTTATGAGGCTGAACTCGGCAATTCCCTCGCCCGCGGCCCACGCGCCACCCCAGGCAAGCAGTGTGTCCCGGAAGAACGCGAGCATCCCGAGGATGAAAAGCCCCGTATTTACCACCGGGCAGACTACTCCGGCGGCGAGCACCGCAAAGGTCTCGCTCTTTCCGGCGATACGCCTGTACACCGCGGCGGACGCCGCGCCCGCGATAAGCGTCTTGAGAACGCATATCGCCGCCGTCGCCGCCGGGTTGAGGCTCATGAGGAAGAGCACCGTTCCCCCGTCCAGCCCGAGTATACCGGTGATGAGCACGACGAGCCCGAGCACCGCGCCGAGCAGCGCTCCCGCTCCGAAGCCGTACACCGCCGCGCCCGCCACTATCGGCGTGAGCGCAAGCGTTATCGAAAACGGCCCGAACTTGATGAACGTGCAGACTATCTGCACCACTATCACGACGGTGGCGAGTATCGCCGTGCCGGTCATGCGCCTGACTTTTGCGAGGTCGTTCCCTCTGTATCTTCCGGAATTCATGGATACACCTGCTTTTACGGGAAACTTCGCGCGGGCGCGCTTCCGCGCCCGCGCGGGAAACGCTTTCAGAACTCCGCCGTGCCGGTGGTGCGCGGGAAGGGCAGAACGTCGCGGATATTCGCCATGCCCGTGAGGTACATTATCAGCCGCTCGAAGCCTATGCCGAAGCCGGCGTGCTTCGTGCCGCCGAAGCGCCTGAGGTCGAGATACCACCAGTAGTCCTCGCGCTTCAGTCCGAGCTCGTCTATGCGCTTCTCGAGCATGTCAAGCCGCTCCTCGCGCTGGCTTCCGCCTATCAGCTCGCCGATGCCGGGCACGAGCATGTCGGTGGCGGCGACGGTCTTCCCGTCGTCGTTCATTCTCATGTAGAAAGCCTTTATCTCCTTGGGATAGTCGTACACGAACACCGGACCGCCCACGACCTTCTCGGTGAGGTAGCGCTCGTGCTCGGTCTGGATGTCGCTCCCCCAGTGGACGGGATACTCGAAGGTATCGTTGACCTTCTCGAGCGCGGCTATGGCGTCTGTGTAACTCATGCGGGCGAAGTCCGCGTCGCGCACCTTCTCGAGGCGCTCGATTATCCCCTTGTCTATGAAGCTGTTGAAGAACTCCATCTCGTGCGGGCAGCTCTCAAGGACGTGCGCGATAACGTGCTTTACAAGTCCCTCCGCAAGCACCATATCGTCCCACAAATCGGCAAACGCTATCTCCGGCTCAATCATCCAGAACTCCGCCGCGTGGCGCGGGGTATTCGAATTCTCGGCGCGGAAGGTGGGGCCGAAGGTGTATGTGCGTCCGAAAGCGAGGGCGAAGGTCTCCGCCTCGAGCTGACCGGAGACGGTTAGGTTCGTGGCCTTGCCGAAGAAGTCCTTCGAGTCGTCCACGCTGCCGTCCTCACGGCGCGGGGGATCATTTACGTCGAGCGTCGTGATGCGGAACATCTCGCCCGCACCCTCGGCGTCCGACCCGGTGATTATCGGGGTGTGGGCGTAGACAAAGCCCATCTGATGGAAGTATTCGTGTATCGCCCACGCCGCCTCCGAGCGGACGCGGAACACCGCGTTGAAGGTGTTCGAGCGCGGGCGCAGATGCGCTATCGTGCGGAGGTACTCGAGGCTGTGGCGCTTCTTCTGGAGCGGATAGTCCGGCGTGGACGCGCCCTCGAGCTCCACCGAGGAAGCCTTCAGCTCAAAGGGCTGCTTTGCCTCGGGGGTGAGGACGAGCGTCCCCTCGGCGTATATTGCCGAGCCGACGCCGAGCCTCCGTCCCATCTCGAAGTTTTCGGTATTTTCGTCGAGAACGAGCTGTATCGATTTCACCGTCGAGCCGTCGTTGAGCTCGACGAAGGCAAACGCCTTGCTGTCGCGCACGGTACGCACCCATCCCGCGAGGCGCACCGTCTCTCCGCCGAACTTCTCCGGCGCGAGGAATATGTCCTTTATGCGAGTTACCGTCATTGTTTACGACTCCCTTGCAGATTACACGCTGCGGCGCGCGGCGGGAGGCCGTGCGGCACAGTTTGGTTACAACAATTATATACACATTTTTCCCGCTTGTAAAGTCCCATCGTATACAAAGGCGGACGGAGCGCGGTCAGCGCGCGAAGGGCTTCCTGCCGCAGACAAAGTCGTCCGCGCAGAGGGCGCAGGCCGCAAGCGGCGTCCAGAGCAGCGCGAAGAGCGGGCAGATCTGCCCGCAGACGTTGAAGGGCTGGCGCGAGTAGTCCCAGACGTGCATATCGAGCGCGACGTTTATAATGAGCCCGCTCACAAGCTCCACCGCGAGTATCGCCCCGACCGACGCGAGGGTACGCAGTCCGAAGCGCAGTCCCGCGCGCCGGAACGTGCCGTTTATCAGCGCTATTGCGGAGCAGCACGCCGAGCCGACGACTATCATCACCGGATGCGACCTTCCCCGCCACACAAGCTCGATGCAGAAGTACAGCACGCCTCCCACGGCGCTTTCGCAGAGTATCCGCTTTCCTCTCATATCCTCACCCCGGTTTTTTCGCTAGTCTGCCCCGAATCTCCGGAGTATACACCACAGATTTCCGGGGGAAAATAGCGCCATAAAGCCATGGGAGGGACAGACGAATGGCGGGGATAATATTCAGCATCATCGCCGGCGCGGCGATGAGCTTTCAGGGGGTGTTCAACACCCGCCTCTCTGAGAAGATAGGTCTTTTCGAGTCAAACGTGTTTGTGCAGGGAACGGCGTTCGTGCTGTCGCTTATCGCCCTGCTCGTCGCGGGAAACGCCTCGGGCGGCGCGGGCTGGAGCGGCTTCGGCGAGGCGACGCTTGTGAGCCGCCTCGGCGGCGTGCTCGGCATAGTCATCACCGTGACGGTGATGCTCGGGATAAAGGAGCTCTCCCCCACCGTCGCCATCTCGGTCATTCTTATCTCGCAGCTGCTCGTCGCGGCGGCGATAGACGCGTTCGGGTGGTTCGGGCAGGAGCAGACGCCCTTCGGCTGGACGAAGTACCTCGCCACGGCGATGATGGTCGGCGGCGTACTGCTGTTCAAGTGGAAATAGTGTTTTCGCGGCAAATGGCGGGCGCTGCGCTCGCTTACCAATTTGCCGCGAAGCCGTCGGATAGGGCATAGCCCTGCCGACGGCCTCGCTCCGCTTCGCGCCGAGTTTTCCGCCTTCGGCGGAAAATCGACGCACGCTCCGCGTAAAGAGCTTTTTCCGACGTACACGCCGTCGGAAAAAACATATTGAAATCTATTCGCGCTTCGCGCGAACTCTGCGAGGCTTCTTACCCGCAAACTTCGCGCGAACTGCGAGGGCTCGAACCAATTCTGCATCCGACATTTTACAGCCCTCGCTAGCAATATTCGCTCCGTGAATATTGCCCGACTTTGAGCACGTTATGGCGCGGCGCAGCCGCAGGTTACGTTGACAGTCAGTACGTCGGCGCGGAGCGCCGACGTACTGACTGAAAGCCTCGCAGAGTTTCGCCGCATAAGCGGCGAAATAGAGTTAAATCATTTTCGGCGGCGTGTACGTCGCCGAAAATACCTTGCGCGGAGCGCGCTTCGAAGCGCCGCAGGTGCGAGGAGCAGAGCGTAGCGTTTGCCGCCGGCAGAGCTTTGCTCTGTCTGGCGGTCTCGCGGGAAATTGGTAAAGGAGCGGGCTTAAAAGCCCGCTCCTGCGATTTCCCGCGACTTACTTTCTCGTCTGCGCGACGAGCCCTGGCACTATCAGGATGTGCAGGACTATCGCCGCCGCCTCGCCGGTGAACGCTCCGTAGATAAATTCGCTCCAGGAGAACGTAACCGGCGTGCAGAGGGCTATCACGAGCATCGCCGCTCCCCATGCTATCCTTCCCCCGAGCATCGCGACAAGCAGAGCGAGGTAGCTTGCGCCCACCCGATGCGAACCCATCGACCGGCGGAACGTGTCGTAGAGCGCGCCGGCGAGCAGTCCGTAGAACGCGAGCTCGAACATCATCGCAACGCCCTCCGGAAAGAGCGCGGGCGAGCCGAGTATGACCGACGAGAGCACCGGCGCGACCATCCCTATCGCAAACCCGAGCGGCGCGCCGCAGACAAATCCGCAGAGATAGATCGGTATGTGCATCACGAGCAGTACCGGCGCAAGTCCCGGCACGCGCGCCACCAGCCCCGGCAGGAATATCGCAAGCACGAGGAAAAGCAGCGAGAGAAGTATGTTCTTTATCGAAAAGCTATTGCGTACAGCCATATCAGACCTCTTTTCAGCCGGATGCGGAGGGGCCCACCCTCCGAAATATTGCGTATATCATACGAGGATTATATCCGAAAACGGCGGTTTTTTCAAGAGCGCCCCGTTCTTTTGCGGAAATTTTTGCCGCAGGAGCGAATATGAAGCGGAAAAGACGTCAAAAATACCTGTCGGGGGTGACCGATGTGACAAAGGAAATGAAGGTCATAGGCGGCTTTGCGATATGCGCCATGCTGGTGCTCGCTACGGTGACGTTTGCTATTGCGACCGAGCCGCCCGCGGCGGAGAGCTTCGCCGCGGCGGAACCGAGCGCGGAGGCGGAAGGGCTTATTTCCGGGCAGTCCGAAGGGTACGTCGTGAGGAGCGACGGCGTCTCCGCCGCCGTCTATAATCTCGACGGCGAACTGCTCATGCCGCTCGACATCCTGCCCGCAAAGCTGCGCGGCGAGGACGCCGCGCGCCTTGCGGACGGCATCTACGCCGCGGACGACGAGGCGCTCTGGCGGCTCATCGAGGATTTTTCCTCTTGACCGCGCGCCTCCGAGGCAATATAATAGTTTCGTCATCCCGGCATCGCCGGGAAATACATAGCGTATTGCCGCCCGCGAGGCGGCACGGAGGTCAGAATGGACGACAACACCAACTTCGGCCCGGACTACGTCACCCTTGTGGACGACGAGGGCAAGGAGTACCAGCTTGAACTGCTCGACTCGATAGAGCTTGACGGAAAGACCTACCTCGCGTTCTGCGAGGCCGACCTTCCCGAGGACAGCGAGGCGATAGAGGTGACCATCCTCCGCGTCGAAGTTCACGAGGACGACACCGAGGAGCTCGTCGGCGTGGACGACGAGGAGGAGCTTGAGCGCGTGTACGAGGTTTTCCTCGACCAGCAGCCGGACGACGAGGACGAGGAATAATCCATCGACGAGGACGCCCGCCGGAGCAGAAATTTTCTGTTGATAATCCGGAGGGAATGTGGTATCATATAGGCGGAGGGGATATTCCCTTCTGCCCTGCTCGTGGCGGGTTTCTTTAAACCCACATCTCTTTGAAACGGGACCGCGGCCTTCACCGGCCGTTCGCAGGCCTCCCGACCCGCTTCGGCGGATCTCGGAAGTTGGAAGCGATAAATCCGGTGAGAGCGGACCCACCTGCATTTGTTGTGCAGGATTTAAAGCACCCCCACGACAGGGTACGGAAACAGCACCGCGCAGGCTCCGCCGCGCGGTTCCTCCGGCGTCAAATGCCCCATCTCATATTCGGATGGGGCTTTAATTCTGTTTGGAGAGACTTACATATTTCGGAAAACTACAGGACGGCTGAGAGGTATATTATGCGTGTTCTTGCTATCGACTACGGCGACGCGCGCTCCGGCGTCGCGATAAGCGACGCGAGCGGTACGCTCACCGGCGAAACGCTCGTCATACGCGCAAACGGTCCGCGCGCCGCCGAATCAAAGCTCGCGGAGCTCATCGGGGAGAAGCGTCCCGACCGCGTCGTTATAGGCAACCCTCTGAACATGGACGGCACCGCCGGAGCGCGGAGCGAGCGGAGCCGCGAGCTGCGGGACGTCCTCGCGGAGCGAACCGGCGTGCGTTGCGACCTCTGGGACGAGCGGCGCACCACCGTCGACGCGCATCGCATTCTCTCCGAGGCGGGCTTTCACGGCGCAAAGCGGAAGAACACCGTCGACGCCGTGGCGGCAAGCCTGATACTCGAAGGCTATCTCGCGGCAATGAAAAACGGCCGCGTATAACGTATAAAATATCGTTTTGAAAGGGTGATGCGGAAAATGAAGAAAAAGATAACGGCGGAAACTCTCTATGAGCTGAAGTTTCCCTCCGAGCCGCGCTTCTCGCCGGACGGACGCTATACCGCGTTCGTCGTGAAGAACGTGAACGGTGAGCGCACCGGCTATTCGAGCGACATCTGGCTCAGTGAGAACGGCTCCGCCCCGCGCAGGCTCACCGCCATGGGCGACGGCGGGTCCTTCTGCTGGACGCCGGAGGGGAAGATCCTCTTTCCCGCCTCCCGCACGCCGGAGGACAAAAAGCGCTCGGGCAAGGGCGAGAAGTTCACATCCTACTACGAGATATCCCCGGACGGCGGCGAGGCGGTGAAGGCTTTCACGCTCGAACATCCGGCATCCGGGCTCCGCCACGTCGAGGGCAGCCTTTACCTCTTTACCGCCCGCACGGACGAGGCGTACCCCGAGGCGGGGAGCGATGGCTTCGACAAGGCGCTCGAACAGTACAACTCCCCCGCTTACCGTGGGATAGAGGACACGCCGTTCTGGTCAAACGGCAGCGGATTTACCGCCGGTATGACGAGCGCCCTCTTTCTCTACGACCGCGAGAGCGGCAAGGAAACCAAGGTGACTCCGGACGGCTTCGACGTCCGCTCCGCATCCGCGAAGAACGGAAAGATAGTCTACACCGGCTCGGCGCAGGGACGCGTCCGCGATATGAGGATATCCGGCCTCTACCTCTATGGCATAGCCTCCGGGTCGACCGAGACGCTTATCGAGCCAGGACGTCTCAAGCTCGGCTTTGCCGAGCTTCGCGACTGCGGCGACGTCCTCCTCACCTGCACCGACGGTGCAAAGTACGGCGACACCGAGAGCGGCACGCTCCACACTCTCGACATTGCGACAAAAGAGCTCCGTCCGCTCGGCGACGGCGCGGTCGTGCCGGTGGGCGCCGTCGGAAGCGACGCGCGCCTCGGCGGCGGCATGAAGACCAAAATGGTGGGCGACGAGCTGTACTTCGTGAGCCTCGACCGCTACAAGAACTCCTTAAAGAAAGTCACTTCGGACGGCGGTATCGAGACCGTCCTCTCCGAGCGCTGCGGCATAGATTCGTTTGACGTCTGCGACGGCGGCAGCATCGCCGCGATCGAGCTCTCCCCCGTCCGCACACCCGAGCTGTATATAGACAGCAGGCGGATAACCGACTTCTCCGCGCCGCTCGACGAGTACGAGACCGTCGCGCCGGAGTACATACCCTTCACGAACGCGGACGGGCTCCTGATAGACGGCTGGATGCTCCACCCTGCGGGCTTCGAGGCGGGAAAGAAATATCCGGCGCTTCTCGAGATACACGGAGGGCCGCGCACCGCGTTCGGCGAGGCGTTCTTCCACGAGATGCAGGTCTTCGCAAACACCGGTTACTTCGTCCTGTTCTGCAACCCGCGCGGCTCGGACGGACGCGGCGACGCGTTCGCGGACATCTGGGGCAGGTACGGCACGATAGACTACGAGGACATCATGGCGTTTGTCGACAGCGCCCTCGCCTGCGAGAAGTCGATAGATCCGGCGCGGCTCGGCGTCCTCGGCGGAAGCTACGGCGGCTACATGACAAACTGGATAATCGGTCACACCGACCGCTTCGCCGCCGCCGCGAGTCAGCGCTCCATCGCGAACTGGACCTCCTTCGAGTTCACAAGCGACATCGGCTTCAACTTCACCCGCATGAACCACCGCACCTCCACCCACGAAAACTGGGACTATCTCTGGGACATCTCCCCGCTCAAGTACGCGGATAAGGTGAAGACCCCGACGCTTTTCATCCACTCGGACAACGACTTCCGCTGCTGGATGGTCGAGGGCATTCAGATGTTCACGGCGCTCCGCTTCCACGGCGTTGAGAGCCGCCTCTGCCTCTTTGAGGGGGAGAACCACGAGCTCAGCCGCTCCGGCAAGCCGAATAACCGCGTAAGCCGCATCGAGGAGATGCGGGAGTGGTTTGAAAAGTATCTTCATCCCGAGGAGGCGCAGGAGAAATGACTAAAAAGAGCGTAGCATACAGCGATATATACGAATACTCGCAGGTCTCCGGTGCGCAGTGGTCGCCGGACGGCAGGTACGCCGTCTTCACCGAGAACAGCGCGGACGAGGAGAAGAACGGCTACAAGACCTGCCTCTGGCTCTACGAGAAGGCAACGGGCAGGACGAAGCGTCTCACAAGCTCCGGCTCCGACCGCTTCGCGTACTGGGAGGAGGAGACCGGCGCTGTCGTGTTTGCCTCCGGCCGTCCCGGCGCGCCGAAGCGCGAGGGTGCGAAGCCGGAGGACCCCGTTACCCACCTTTTCCGCATATTCCCGGACGGAGGCGAGGCGGAGTTTTACTTCGACCTTCCGACCGCCGGTTCCCTCACCCCGATAAAGGACGGACTGTTCCTCGTCCGCTCCTTCGAGCACGCCCTGCCCGAGGACGAGCGTCCTAAGCGCAAGGGGTATCAGGTCTTTGACGAGATACCGTTCTGGATAAACGGCATGGGCGTCACGAACAAGAAGCGTCCCGCGCTCTCGATATTCGACCGCGCGTCCGGGAAGCTCACCCGCTTCACCTCTCCTCTCTTTGAGGCCGGCGGCGCGGACATCTCCCCCGACAAGACAAAGATCGCCTTTACCGGCTCTGAGCTTGTCGGTGCGAAGCGCCGTCAGGGCGGGCTGTTCGTCTGCGACATAGCCTCCGGAAAGACCGAGACGCTCATCGACCCGCTCACCTCCTGCGTGGACAAGGCGGCATTCTGGGACGACGACACGCTTCTTATCGGCATAAATCCCTGCAAGGACAGCCACTCCGCCTCCGACCTCTACCGCTACGACCTCACGACGCGGGAAATGACGAAGTTCCCGCACGACCTCGCCATATACCAGACCGTGCGGGACGGGAACCTCCTCTACTTCTGCCACGACGAGTGGAGCCACAGCCGGATAGGCGCGATGAACAGCGCGGGCGAGATAGTGTACTCGCTCTCGACGCCCGGCAGCGTCACCGGCTTTGACGTGAAGGACGGTGAGATAGTCCTCACCGGCGACCGTCCGGACGGGATGCAGGAGTTCGGAAGGGTCGAGGGCGGCGCGGTCGAGTGGATAAGCGCGATAAACGACGGATATGTCGAAACTCACGAGATAATCCCCGCCGAGCGCTTCACCTTCATGAACTCGGACGGCGTGGAGATAGAGGGCTTTGTCATAAAGCCCGCCGGTTGGGAGAAGGGCGGCTCGTACCCCGGCCTTCTCGAGATACACGGAGGTCCGAAGGCCGCATACAACGTCGCCTACAACCACGAGATGCAGGCGTACGCGGCGCAGGGGTACTACGTCTTCTTCTGCAACCCGCGCGGGTCGAGCGGACGGACAAGCGAGTTTGCCGACATCACCGGCAAGCTCGGCACGATAGACTACCGCGACGTGATGGAGTTTACGGACGAGGTCCTCGCCCGCGAGCCCGAGCTTGACGAAAAGCGGCTCGGCGTCCTCGGCGGGAGCTACGGCGGCTTCATGACGAACTGGATTATCGGCCACACGAACCGCTTCGCCGCCGCCGCAAGTCAGCGCTCCATCTCAAACTACTTCACGAAGTGCCTCACGACCGACATCGGCCACTACCACAACCTCACTCAGATGGAGACCGACCCGTGGCAGGGCGCGGATGTGTTCTGGGATCACTCGCCGCTGAAGTACGCGGATAAGTGCGTCACCCCGACTATATTCATCTGCTCCGACCACGATTTCCGCTGCTGGTTCGCGGAGGGCATACAGATGTACAACGCGATACGGCAGAACGGCGTGGACGCGCGGCTCTGCATCTTCAAGGACGAGAATCACGAGCTCAGCCGCTCCGGCAAGCCGAAGAACCGCATTTCCCGCCTCGACGAGATGCTGAAGTGGTTCGACAGATACCTCAAGAAATAAGTCCGTTCATACACACGGAGCGGAGACCGCGCGGTCTCCGCTCTTTTTTCGGAAAATTACGCTCCGGGTGTGACCCCGGCGCTTCAAAACCTCACTTACAGGGTGAGAACGAAAGGAGGCGGTCATTTGGACGACGAGAGGATAACCGGTCTGTTCTTCGCGCGGGATGAGGCGGCACTGTCGGCCGCGAGCGAAAAGTACGGCGCGGCACTGCTGCGCCTCGCGCGGCGGCTCCTCGGCTCGCGCGAGGACGCGGAGGAGACGCTCAACGACACCCTTCTCCGCGCTTGGAACGCCATTCCGCCCGCGCGCCCCGCAAGTCTCGGCGCTTACCTCGCGGGGATATGCCGCCGCGCCGCGTTCGAGCGCATCGAGCGCCGCTCCGCGCAGAAGCGCTTGGCGGAGCTCGTCGAACTTACGGCGGAGATGGAACTCTGCATCCCCGACCCCCGGAGTGGAACCGAGGCGGACGAAAGCGAGCTCGCAGAATCTATAAACCGCTTCCTTGCGGATCTTCCGGCGGAGCAGCGCGTCATTTTCCTGCGGCGGTACTGGTTTGCTGACAGCATAAGCGAGGTGTCGCAGCGCCTCGGTATAGGCGAGAGCAAGGTCAAGACCACCCTTTTCCGCCTCCGGAAGCGTCTCAGAAAGCATCTTGAAAGCGAGGGATTCAACGTATGAACGGAGAAAATCTGCTGAAAAGTCTCGGCGGCATAGACGAACGGTTCGTCGCGGAGGCAATGTCAGTCGGTTCGGAGAGCAGGAGGATACCGTTCGGCGCGGAGACAGAGCGCCGCCCGCGGCATATCGGCGTCGCCGTCGCGGCGTGCCTTGCCGCCGCGCTCATAGCGTCGGTGTTTTTCGCGTCGCTGCGGCGCGGCGCGTCCGAGGGGGACGTCCTGCTCGGCTCGGGCGAGCCCGGTCCCGTCGAAAGCCCGTACATGCTCCCGAGCCGCGCGCCGCAGACCTCCGAAGCTCCGGCGGTCTCGGACGCGTCGGAGCCATTTCTGCTCGACATGGGCGCGATACACATAAACGAGCAGGAGGGCATCGTAAGCGACATTGCTCCCTACTACGACCCCGCGCTCTACCGCGACGAGCGCTGGGACGCGGATGCGGTATCCGAATACTTCGGACGGAGCTTCGCGTCCGCGTGGTGGCCGGGCGACCTCGCGCTCCTCTCGGACGGCGGCCTGAAGGCGACCGTAAACCGGGAAAGCGGCGAAGTCGTGTGGGACGAACTCTGCCTCGTCTATCGGGACGAGGACTATCCCGACCCTATAAAGCGCGGCTTTACGGTTGCTGCGTCGCGGCTCGGTCTCAGCCGCTGCTGCGTCTACATGACCGACTCGACCGAGACAAGCGACGTCTTCGGCACGGATGTCGTCTTCGGTCACTGTTCGCTCTCCTACGGTCCCTACGACCCGGATACGCACGAGCCCTCCGGGTGGTACGACGTCTACCTTGCGGACTTCGAGCTGGGCGGCGCGCAGGTGTCGGTCACGGCGAACCGCCTCACGGAGGAGGAATTTGTGAAGGCCGTCGCGTCGATAATATCCAGGACGGACGACATAGAGCTCGTCGGCGCTTGACAGGCGCGGCGGGCGGTGGTATCATCGTTATGCGCGGCGGCGGACGCCGCGCCGCCGTCCGCGCGGCACGGAAGTCCCGCCGCAGACGCGCTTCCCGCGCCGAAAGCGCGGAAAAAACGAAATATTTTTCGGTATTTGTCTTGACAAAGAGCCCCGCGCTGTGGTATGATTATCGTACCTTTGTGTGGGGTTCTTTTTTTGTGTGCAAAAAAAGCTGCCGACAGGCTTTTTCCCATGCGGAGATCCCCCACTCCAAAGGGAGGCAAATTTTTTAAGGAGGTGCCGCTAATATGGCTGCTGTTGCTAACCGCGTCAAGATCACTCTGGCCTGTTCCGAGTGCAAACAGCGCAACTACAACACCATGAAGAACAAGAAGAACGATCCCGACCGTCTGGAAATGAAGAAGTACTGCCGTTTCTGCCGCAAGCACACGGTCCACAAGGAAGCGAGGTAACCGGATGGCTAAGGATAAGGAGAAGAGGCCGAATTTCTTCGTCCGCCTCGGCAAGCGGATAGCCAAGTGGTTCCGCGAGCTGAAGAGCGAGCTGAAGAAGGTCGTCTGGCCGACCCCCAAGCAGACGGTAAACAATACCGCCGTCGTCATCGTGGTGTGTATTCTTGTCGGAGCCGTCATCGCACTGTTCAGTCTTGCCGCGTCCGAGGGCGTTTCACTCTTGATAAACCTCGTCAATCCCGGCGCGGGCGTCGCTTAAGGAGCGAAGAAAATGGCTGAAGAAGTAAAGTGGTACGTCGTGCACACCTACTCCGGTTACGAGAGCAAGGTCGCCGCTACCATACTCCAGACCGTTGAGAATCGCAAGCTCCATGACTACATCTCGGAAGTGAGCATCCCTACCGAGACCGTTCAGGAGATAAAGAACTCAAAGACGGTCGAGCGTGAGCACAACATGTTCCCCGGCTACGTCCTCGTCAAGATGGTAATGAATGACGACAGCTGGCACATCGTCCGCAACATACGCGGCGTCACCGGCTTTGTCGGCCCGGGGGGCAAGCCCGTCGCTCTCACCGATGAGGAGGTCGCTACGCTCGGCGTCGAGCAGAAGCAGCTCACGGTCGATTACCATACGGGCGACAGCGTCCGCATCACCGACGGTTCTCTGGACGGTTTTATCGGTACCGTCGAGGAGGTCTCACCGGAGAAGAACAAGGTTCGCGTCACGATAAGCATGTTCGGACGCGATACGCCCGTCGAGCTCGAGCTCGACCAGGTCGAACCGATATAATCGCAAATTCCCCTTACAGGTCCCGTTAGTGGGAGGAGATAATTCTCCGCATACACCACATCATACCAAGGAGGTCATTATAAAATGGCTCAGAAAGTAGTAGGCGTCATTAAGCTCCAGATACCCGCCGGCAAGGCAACTCCTGCCCCTCCGGTAGGTCCGGCGCTCGGTCAGCACGGCGTCAACATCGTCGCGTTCACCAAGGATTTCAACGAGCGCACCAAGAATGAAGCCGGTCTCATCATCCCGGTGGTCATCACCGTCTATGCCGACCGCTCGTTTACCTTTGTCACCAAGACCCCGCCCGCCCCGGTGCTTATCAAGAAGGCGTGCAATATCGAGACTGCGTCCGGCACCCCCAACAAGGAGAAGGTCGCCACCATCTCGAAGGAGGACGTCCGCAAGATCGCCGAGATGAAGATGCCCGACCTCAACGCCGGCTCCATCGAGGCGGCAATGAGCATGATCGCCGGCACCGCCCGCAGCATGGGCGTTCTCGTAGGCGACTAAGCGTTTCGCGCGCGGAAAGTTCCGCGCGATAAGTGGGAGGAAATATTTTCCGACCGAACCACTAAAGGAGGATATTTACAGTGTCTAAAGGTAAAAAGTACGTTGACAGCGTAAAGCTGTACGACCGCAACGCGGCATACGAGCCCGCGGAGGCTCTCGACCTCGTCACCAAGACCGCGAAGGCCAAGTTCGACGAGACCGTCGAGCTGCACGTCCGCCTCGGCGTTGACAGCCGTCACGCGGATCAGCAGGTCCGCGGCTCGATAGTCCTTCCCAACGGCACCGGCCGCCACGTCCGCGTGGCAGTCTTCGCCAAGGGCGAGCAGGCCGATGAGGCTCTCGCCGCCGGAGCGGAGATAGTCGGCGCGGAGGATCTCGTCGAGCGCATCCAGAAAGAGAACTTCTTCGAGTTCGACGTCGTCATAGCAGCCCAGAACATGATGGGTCTTGTCGGCCGTCTCGGCCGTGTCCTCGGCCCGAAGGGCCTCATGCCGAACCCCCGTGCCGGCACGGTCACGAACGAAGTCGGCAAGGCCGTAACCGAGGCGAAGGCCGGCCGTATAGAGTACCGTCTCGACAGGACGAACATCATCCACTGCCCCATCGGCAAGGTCTCCTTCGGCCCGGAGAAGCTCACCGAGAACTTTGACGCTCTGATGGGCGCCATTCTCCGTGCGAAGCCCGCCGCTGCGAAGGGTCAGTATGTCCGCTCCTGCGTCGTCACCTCGACGATGGGCCCCGGCATAAAGATCAACTCCTCGAGAATGGTCTGAGCAGGGTAAGCTCCGGTTTACCGAGTTTTTCCCGAAAAAAGGCGTTTCCCTCTTGACATAAGTCTCCGGAGGCGCTATAATAACGTAGTGTTCCGCAGACAGCAGGAGACCCTCGGGTCGCAAACGGTTCGGCCGTCCCGCCGAGGAAGCGCCTGAATGTAAAAGCATTTCTGCGCCCCTGTGTGTGAACACGGGGGCGTTTTCATTGCCCCGTATCCTAATCCACGGAGGTGAAAATTTTGGCAAACGCAAATGTTCTTGAACAGAAGAAGGCTCTCGTCGCGGATCTGACCGAGAAGCTGAAGGGTGCGGCAAGCGCCGTCATCGTCGACTACAAGGGCATCACCGTCGAGCAGGACACAAAGCTGCGCAAGGAGATGCGCGAAAGCGGCGTTGACTACGCGGTCGTGAAGAACACTCTGCTCCGCTTCGCTATAAACAGCTGCGGATATGAGGAGCTCGACCCCCTGCTGAACGGAACGACTTCCATCGCGATAAGCCAGGAAGACTCTATCGCTCCGTCCCGCATAGTCGACCAGTTCGTCATGAAGAACCCGACCTGCCCCGTCACCATCAAGGGCGGCTTCGTCGAAGGCCGCATCATGAGCGTTGACGAGATAAAGGCCATAGCCGCTATCCCGTCCAAGGAGGCGCTCATCGCTCAGGTGCTCGGCACCCTGCTCGCGCCTATCTCCAGCCTCGCGTTCGTGCTGTCTCAGGCTGCCGAGAAGGGCGGCGCTCCGGCAACCGCCGAGGAGCCTGCGTCCGAGGCCGCGCCTGCGGAGGAATCCGCTCCCGAGGCCGCACCCGCGGAGTAAATCTATCCATTTAACCACAATCTGCTTTAAGGAGGCAAATTAAAATGGCAAGCGAAAAGGTAACTGCTATCATTGAAGAAATCAAGAATCTGACCGTTCTCGAACTGTCGGATATGGTCCACGAGCTCGAAGAGGTATTCGGCGTTTCCGCCGCTGCCGCTGCCGTTGCGGCTCCCGCCGCCGGCGCCGCCGCTCCCGCCGCCGAGGAGAAGACCGAGTTTGATGTCGTTCTCGCCGAGGTCGGCGCGAACAAGATCGCCGTCATCAAGGTCGTCCGCGAGGTCACCGGTCTCGGCCTGAAGGAAGCCAAGGAAGTCGTCGACAACGCTCCGAAGGCCGTCAAGGAAGGCGCGAGCAAGGAAGACGCCGAGGCCATCAAGGCCAAGCTCGAGGAAGCCGGCGCAAAGGTAGAGCTCAAGTAAGTTACATTGTATCATAAAACATCCGCAGGCATTGCCTGCGGATGTTTTCGCGCCGAGATTTGATAAATCATCCGAACCTCCGGTAGATTTCTTCAAATTCGGATGGTATAATAGTCTTAGAGCAATTCTTACCATGACGATAAGAATAAGTAGTACCGAATGGATGTCTGCCGCACAAATCGAGTATCAGTGAGGTTATGAAATGAAACTGTTTGTTTCTTTTTCAGCAAGGAAAACCGGTAATTGTGCCCAGATTATTGATTATCTGAAAACACCGCAAGATAAAGTGATTTATTACGCGGATTTGAACGCACGCGGGTGCAGCGATTGCGGTTATGAGTGTTTCAAAACACAATGCCGCTATCGGGACGATGACGTTTATCGCCTTTACAGCAGCTTTGCCGACTACGAAAAAGTTATTCTGCTTGTTCCGATGTACTGCGGAAATCCTTCCTCCCTGTATTTTGGCTTTAACGAAAGAAGTCTGGACTTTTTCATGCACCACGAAAACGAATACACATCCTTTGTAGAGAGGCTGTTTATCATCGGCATCTACGGAAGCAGGAAAGAATCGCCGGATTTCATAAGGTGCTTTGAAAAATGGTTTGAGGGAACACCTTACGAGCATCATGTTCTTGGGATCGAGCGCCACTTGTACCGGCAAACAATGACAGACAGTGTAACAGATATTGAACCGGTCAAAGTGGCGTTACATGGGTTTATTCGATAAAGTCCGTTTGTTGAGGCGCGGTATCGCTTTTTGTAAAGGAGTAAATATTATGCCGTTTGTGATGCCAATGGCATTGATGCGTAAAAATCTGATAATAAAGAAGCTCAGGGCCCGCGGCGCTGTATCGGAGGAGTATGCAAAGTCTCTGGCCGAAGCAGGCGTTATAAACCCGGACGGCTTTAAGCGCATAACCGACCGGCTTGTCGAGACCGGCAGCATCCACCGCATTTCCGGTGGCAGGTATTATGTGTGACGGCAAAACATCCGCAGGCAATGCCTGCGGATGTTTTTTGTCCAAAAATGCTGATGTGTCGCGCACGCGGCTCCGCCGTCAGCTCTCCGCCGTCATTTCGCTTTCGGTTCTTGTGAGATTTTTCAGCCACTTATACTTCCCGAAACGCGCCGCGACGAACGGGAGCTTCACAAACTCGTCCATGCACAGCACGACGTACACTGCGACCGGCGGCCACCTCCACACGAACGCGGCGAGGAAGCCGAGCGGCAGCACCACTCCCCACATCGCGGCGGCGTCGCAGATAAGCCCGAACCGCGTGTCCCCTCCGGCGGCGAAGACGCCGCTCACCATGCTCGAATTGAACGACTTTCCTATGCAGTACACTGCGTTCACGACGAGCATCCATCCGAACAGCCGCGCGACCTCCCCGTCCGGGTTTGCGACGGCAAGGCAGGGCCGGTAGAGCAGGAGCAGGACAAGCCCGCTTGCCGCCCCAAACAGCAGCGACCACACGAAAATCCGCGAACCCATCCACCGCGCTCCCTCGAGGTCGTTCTTGCCGAGCGCGTTGCCTATCATGATGCTCCCCGCCGTGCCGAGGCCGCTGCACCCGACGATGACAAGGCTGCGGAGGGTGCTCGCGAGCGAGTTCGCCGCGACGACGTCCGAGCCGATGTGACCCATTATCGCGGCTATCGCGGCCGTCGCGCCACCCCATATAAGGTAGTTCATCTGTACCGGAAGCGTACACTTGCGGAAGTCCTTCGAGAGCCACTTTTCGGTGGACACGCACGCCCGGAGGTCTATGCGCGCTCCCCTGCACCGCGCGGCGAAGACAAGGCAGAACGCCGTCTCGAGGATTCGCGAAATAGACGTCGCGCCCGCCACGCCGGAGAGCGCGGCGGATTCGTTTCCGGGGAACAGAAGATATATCGCGGCGGCGTTCAGCGCGACGTTGCAGATAAGGCAGGACGCGGAGATCTGCGCGCAGAGCTTCGTCTCGCCGACGCTCCGCATGACGGCGAGCACCATCTGCGATACGCCCATCATCAGGTAGCTCACGCTCACACAGCGCAGATAGTCCGCGCCGAGAGCTATCAGCCTCGCGTCGTCGGTGAATATCCGCATCAGTAGCTGAGGGACGCAGAGCGCCGCGAGGAAGAACACTACCGAGATAACGCAGGAATACCTCAGCGCCAGTCCCTGTACCTTCACTATCGTGGCGGTGTCGTCCTTCCCACGGTACTGCGCCGCGAGCACCGACGCGCCGGTCGAAAGTCCGAAGTAGAACAGGGTCAGCACGAACGTGACCTGTCCCGCAAGGGACGACGCCGAGAGCGCGTCCCGGCTGACGCCAGAGAGCATCAGCACGTCCGCCGTGCTCACCACCGCGCTGATGAGGTTCTGGAACACTATCGGAAGCATCAGCTTCTTCAAGTCACGAAAAAATACCTTTTTGTCTGTTTCGCCGTCCATATCTCCGCCCCCTTTTCTTACATTATATCCGTCTGTACTTGCACAAGCAATAAAAATATGATACTATTTTTATAACGATCGTCTTTTCCGCGTCCGGCGTCCCCGGCACGCAAAATACGATTTTTACAGTTTTGCGGGCAATTCCGACGGCGGACGCCGCCGCTTTCATCTATACTCATTATAAAGGTCCGCATAGTTCGCCGTTTGGACATCACTAAAAAAGGAGGAACGCAAAATGACCGAGCAGGAAAGGCAGAAAAGGATAGCCGGAGGATACCTCTGGCAGGACACCGACGAGTACCTCGCGCACCAGGCCCGCGTGAAGGACCTTATGTACGAGTTCAACACCTCGAAGCCGAGCGAGGTGGAGAAGCGCCGCGGGCTCATGAAGCAGATGTTCGGGAGCGTCGGCGACGGCGTCTGGATAAACCAGCCGCTCACGCTCGCCGTCGGCAGCACCGTCACCATCGGCGAGGGCAGCTATATCAACTCCGGCCTCACGCTGATAGACGACTACAACATAACGATAGGCAAAGGGTGCCTTTTCGGCACCAACGTCACCCTCTGCACCACCGGCCACCCCATGGACCCGGAGATGCGCGCGACCGGAAGCATGTACTCCTTCCCCATCGTGATAGGAGACGGGGCGTGGCTCGGCGCGGGCGTGATAGTCCTGCCCGGCATCACGATAGGCAAGTACGCCGTCATCGGCGCGGGGAGCATCGTCACAAAGGACATACCCGACTACACCGTGGCGGTCGGCAACCCCTGCAAGCCCATCCGCACGCTCACCGAGCGCGACAAGGAGTACTACTGGCGCGACCGCCGCTTCGATGAACAGCCCGACTGATCGCATTGTGCCGTCCGGGGAATCGCACAGGCTCGACCTCAACCCCGACTTCTCCGAGCGGCTTGAGTATACCGTGCCGGATATGCCGGTGAGGGCGGGCGGCGGACTTCTCTCGATATTTCGGGACTTCGCCGCGGCCTGTCACTGGCATGACGACTTTGAGCTCCTCGGCGCGGTCGAGGGCGAGTTGGACTGCTTTGCGGGCGGAGCGACCGTGCATCTGAAGGAGGGCGAATGCGTCCTTGTAAACTCGCGCCGCCTGCACTATGGCTTCTCCGCCGAGAAGCGCGACTGCCGCTACCGCTTTTTCCTGTTCCACCCTTCGATATTCGCGTCTCTCCCGCCGGCGGAGAAGGCGCTCGCAGAGCTCACGGCGGACGGCAGCGCGGACTACTGGAAGTTTGACGCCGTGTCCGAGGGCGCGGCGCTCTTTGACGCGCTCTGCCGCTTTGCCTCGGAGGAAAACGTCTTCGGCATCCTGTCAAAGTGCGCGGAGTTGATGAACCTCGTGTCCGGGAGCGCGTCGGGACGGGAGCCGCCGTCCGGCGGCGAGGAGCTGGCAGCGCTTCGGGCTATGATAGGCTTCGTACAGGCGCATTACCCGGAGAAGATAGACCTCGGGCGTATCGCCGCCGCCGGAGCCGTGTGCCGGAGCCGCTGCTGTCTCATCTTTCGCCGGAGGCTCGGGTGCTCCCCCATCGAGTACGTCACGCGCTACCGGCTTGAAAAGGCGCGCGCGATGCTTGCGAGGGGCTGCGCTGTCACCGAGGCCGCGTTCGGATGCGGCTTCAACAGCGCAAGCTACTTCGCGGAGGTGTTCCGCCGGAGCTACGGAATGACGCCGAAGGAGTACCGGCGCAGCTTTGCGAAGTAAAACTTCGAGGTTTTATGCGGAACCTGGCGGTTCCTGGACCTTCGCGGGGCTGTGCCGCCCCGCACCCCATCTGCGGGCAAAGCCCACACCCATCTAGCTGGGAAGCCCCGCGGGCATCCGCGGGGGCGACCCCGCGTCCCTAAGTGAGGCTGGGCCTCACGGGTACTTTGCGGGGATTGCATCCCCAGTCCTCTCGCGGGGCAGACCCCGCAGGAATCTGCGGGGGCGACCCCCGCGTCCTTGGTAGAGCAGAGCTCTACCGACACCTTCGCGGGGCTGTGCCGCCCCGCACGGTTTCGTGAAGAAAGTGTAGGGCATTGTCCGCGAAGCGGACAATGCTAGTGCGGGCTGTAGAATGTATCTATGCAGAAAAGGTTCGAGCCCGCACGCGTTACATTTTTGCTCGCGCAAAAAGTAATCAAAAAGCGCGCTTAAGGGAGAGGGCTTCGCCCTCTCCCTTAATAATTCCTCTCCTGAATACGACACACAACCGGAACCCGCATAACAGGACGATACTCTGTATCAAACAAATCTGTCATCCGACCGGGTGAGTTTCTATCCGACTTTCCTACTGTATTCGACAATATCGAACGATTCCTGCGTAGTAGAAATAAAAGTCCGGTCCTACGCTCCCACTATAAGCGTAATGCAGATACTTCACTGAGAAAACAGAACTTTCGGTTCTATGCAAAAAGTATGAGCGCGGGCGCTTGTACTAAGCTACGGGCAGATGTCCCGCGTCGCAGAGACTTTCCGGTCAAGGAAAGAGGGATACAAAGGGGAGAAAACCGTGGGTTTTCTCCCCTTTGTGTGCTTTTTTTGGTTACTTTTTGCGCAAGCAAAAAGTAACGCAGGGTGCGGGAGTGCAACCCCCGCAAAGTACCGGTGAGGCTCTGCCTCACTCAGGGACGCGGGGTCTCGCCCCGCAGATTCCTGCGGGGCTTCCCCGCTGGATGGCTGCGGGCTGCGCCCGCATTATATCGCGAAGTCTCCGTCGCGGAAAATATCCACTTCCCTGCCGTCCTCGGTGGTGCCGACGATGTGCATATCCGGGGTGCCTATCATGAAGTCGACGTGTATCGTGCTGTCGTTGAACAGGTGCTCGCTCCCCTTCGGACCGGCGCCGAGGCCGCGTCCGAGCGCAAGGTGGCAGCTCGCGTTCTCGTCTATCAGCGTGGTGTAGTACACGAGACCGCTCATGCTTATCGGGGAATGGTACTCGACAAGCGCCGCCTCGCCGAGGTACCCGGCGTTCTCGTCGGTGTGGATCAGGTCCTCGAGCATCTCCTTGCCCTCGTCCGCGAGGACTTCGACGACCTTGCCGTCCTTGAATCGGAATCCGAAGTTCTCTATCTTTTTGCCGCCGAGCACGAGAGGACGAGAGGCATAGACCACGCCGTTCGTCTCGAACTTGTTCGGCGTCGTGCATATCTCCTCGGAGGGCATGTTCGCGTGGAACGGTATGAAGTTCTTCGGACGCTCGCGCTTGCCGAAGCCGAAGTGCGACCACGGCGTGAGGCCGACGGTGAGGTCGGTGCCGTTCGATGCGGTGTAGTGCAGCTTCGTAAGCTTCAGCTCGTCAACGGCGTTGCCGCGCTCGGACGTGCGGCGGCTCTTCTCCTCCCATGCGGCGACGGGGTCGTTGTCCTCGGTGATGTAGCAGAGGCGGAGGACGGTCTCCCACAGCTCGTCAAGCGCCTCCTCGCCGGTCTTGCCGAGGATGTACTCCGCCCACTCTATCGTGGGGATCATTGCGATGAGCCACTGGCAATGCTTCTCGCGGCTCGCCTTGCGCATGATGTTCCGGACGGCGTCCACATGTGCAAATATCGCGCTGGAGTTCTTCTCGGAGACGCCCTCCATGAGCTTCGGGTTTACGCCCTCGAGGCGGACGTAGCACGCGCCGTTATCGAGGTAGCCCTGGTGCATGGCGACCTCCCAGTCCTCAACGCGGCGGACGTCCTCGTCCGAGCGGTACTGCGCCGCGACCTTCATGTTCGGCAGGTCGAGGTAATGCACGACGACGTTCCCCGCGCCAAGCTTGTAGCATTCCTCCGCGAAGATGCTCGTGAACTGCCAGCCCTCTATCGCGGCCTCGACGAGCACGGTCTGTCCCTTCTGGACGTTCAGGCCGACGCGGGCGAGAGTGTACGCATACTTATGCTTCATTTTTTCGAGATTCATATCGAATCCTCCCCGTTTCTGCGGCGCGCGGACGCGCCGGAAATGCTTTGCAACTTTATTCAATGATAGCACAGAACCGGAGGATTGTAAATCATTTCTCGGAAAATCGCAGGAGCGGGGAAGTCCCGCGGGCATTCGCGGGGCAAGACCCCGCGTCCTTGGTAGAGCAGAGCTCTACCGACACCTTCGCGGGCCAAAAAGCGCGCTTAAGGGAGAGGGCTCCGCCCTCTCCCTTAATAATCCCTCTCCTGAATACAGACACAACACCATTACCCACATAGCAGGACGACACACGGTATCGAACAAAGCTATCATCCGACCGTGTGAGTTTCTGGGGATGCATATCCGACTTTCCCACTGTATCCGACAACATCGAACAGTTCCTGCGTAGTAGATATAAAAGTCCGGTCCTACGCTCACACTATAAGCGTAATGCAGACACCACC
>CANRJS010000016.1 GCA_947631015.1 uncultured Clostridia bacterium | reverse complement strand
ATGCTCGGCGGAAATGAATTCCGCCTGCGCGAAGTTAGCGGCTTTGCCGCTAACTTCAACCGCGCGAACCGGCGCGGACGGCGCTCTGCGCCGTTTGGGGACCCCTTTAATTTAAATGCTCGGCGGAAATGAATTCCGCCTGCGCGAAGTTAGCGGCTTTGCCGCTAACTTCAACCGCGCGAACCGGCGCGGCGCAGCCGCAGGCTGCGCAAACAGTCGCATTTTGCGGGAAAGAGGCCTCGCAGAGTTTCGCCGCTTCAGCGGCGAAATAAATTTTAATCCATTTTTCCCGACGACATGCGCGTCGGAAAAAACTCTTTGCACGGAGCGTGCGTCGAAGGCGGCAAAGCCGCCCCGCGCCTGTTTGCGCGGTTAAAGTTGCCTGCAAAGGCAGGCAACTTTGCGGAGCCCCGATTCATTCGGGGCGAGCATTTCAATCAAAAGGGCTCCCACGCGGTCTCCGACCGCGTGGGAATTGCAGAGTGGAAAATTGGTAAAGGAGCGGGCAAAGCCCTCCTGCGATTTTCCGCGACGCGCGCAGCGCGTTAGTCGTCTCCGAAGCTGATGCCGAGGAGGCGCGCTTCCTCGATGATGTCGCCCGTGGGGTCAACGGTCTTGAGCTTGCCCGCGACCTCCTTGAGCGGGACGGTGATTATCTTGTGGTCATGGATAGCGACGAGGTTTCCGAAGTTGCCCTTGGATATCTCGAGCGCCGCCGTGGTGCCGAGGCGGCTCGAGAGCACTCGGTCATACGCACACGGAACGCCGCCGCGCTGCATGTGACCCGGAACGGTCACGCGGACCTCCTTGCCGGTGCGCTCGGTTATCTTTGCCGCTATCTCGTAGGAGCCGGAGGGATATTCCTTGGCAATCTTTGCGAGAGCCTTCTTGCGCTCCTTCTTGTCCATCGCGGCGACCTCTTGCGATATGGCGCCCTCCGCGACGGCGAGAATGGTGAACCCGTGGCCGGAGCGGGAGCGCTCCTCTACCTTCTTTATCACAGAGTCGATGTTGTACGGTATCTCGGGTATCAGGATGATGTCCGCACCGCCCGCGATACCGGCGTTCAGCGTCAGCCAGCCCGCCTTGTGACCCATTATCTCCACGAGGAATATGCGGTTGTGGGAGGATGCCGTGGTGTGGATGCAGTCGATGACGTCGGTCGCGACCGCGATGGCACTCTGGAAGCCGAAGGTCGTGTCGGTGCCCCAGAGGTCGTTGTCTATCGTCTTGGGCAGGCCGATAACGTTCAGACCCTCCTCCGAGAGGAGGTTCGCGGTCTTCTGGCTGCCGTTGCCGCCGAGCACGACGAGACAGTCGAGCCGCAGACGGCGGTAGGTGTACTTCATAGCCTCGACCTTGTCAAGACCGTTCTCGTCCGGTTCGCGTATCAGCTTGAACGGCGTGCGGCTCGAGCCAAGTATCGTTCCGCCGACGGTGAGCAGGCCTGAGAAGTCGACAGGCGTCATCTTCCGGTAGTCCTCGTACATAAGGCCCTTGTAACCGTCGATGAAGCCGAAGATCTCCACCCCTTCCCTGCCGTAGATGCTATAAAGCCCCTTCGCGACGCCGCGCATCGTGACGTTCAGCGCCTGACAGTCGCCGCCGCTCGTAAGTATGCCTATCCTTTTCATATATCCGACTCCTCCTTTTGGCAATATTGCTTGGGTGATGTCATAATTATAGCATACATTTCGGAAAATGCCACTAAAATTTGTGCAAACAAACAAATTTTTTAAGGGACGCGGACACCCCGTGCCGGCTGTGGTACAATGGTGCGGGAAAGGCGCGCGTCCGCGCGTCAAGTAAGGAGGCACATTCATGGAGATAGAGCGCAAATTTCTTCTGTCCGCCCTGCCGGACCTGCCGCTCGTCACGCATGACGCCGTGACGCAGGCGTACCTCTCGGTCTCGCCGGAGGTGCGCGTGAGGCGCGCGGAGACGCTGGAAGGCCCGGAGAAGGGCAGGGTCTCCTGCAAGCTCACCGTCAAGGGCGAGGGCGACTTCTCCCGCGAGGAGATAGAGACCCCGATAACCGAAGAATTTTATCTCGAGATAGTCCGCTTCATCGGCCGCGAGCCGATACGCAAGGACTACCGCCGCTATATGTACGGCGGCCGCGCGCTGGACTGCTCTGTGGTCGACGCCGGCACGGAGCACGAATTCATGTACGGCGAGGCGGAGTTTGAAAGCGAGGACGAGGCGCGCGCCTTCGTCTGGCCGGGCGAGGGCGCGCGAGACGTCACCTTCGAGCGCGGCTTCAAGATGAAAAACTACTGGATAAAGACGCGCCTCGGGGAGTAAACCCCGAGCCCTCGTATGAAGCGCGACAACGGGACGCAAAGAAAGATTACGCCCCGGCGCGGCTCCTCAGCTCCGCAAGGAAGCGCTCCGCCGCGCGGCTGAACACGCGGTACTTCTTCCATATCACCGACGCGCGTATATCCGGCTGCTCGGAGAACGGCACGAACCGCAGCGGCCGCGCGCCGGAGACGTCCACTACGCCCTCGAGGCAGACCGCGCAGCCCATACCCTCGTCCACGAGCATAGCGCCGTTGTGGAGGAGGTTGTAGGTGGCGGCGATATTCAGCCGCTCCGCCCCGCAGCGCATTATCCGCCGCAGGTCGTCGGTGCGGAGCATCTGCCGCGAGACTATGAGCGGCAGGTCGTAAAGCTCCTCCGGCGCTATAGACGCGCGCGACGCGAGCGGGTCGTCTGCCCGCACGAGCGCACCGAACGTCGGACGGTACGGCGCCGCTATCGACTCGTACTTTGCGGCGTCCGCCTCACCGAGCACGAACCCGAAGTCCACGAGCCCCCGGTCAAGATCCTCGAGCACCGCCGCGCTGTCTCCGCTTATGATGTGGAAGCGGACGAGCGGGTACTCGTCCCGCATCCTCTCGGCGGCGTGCGCGAGGAAGCGCACGCCTTCCGCCTCCGCCGCGCCTATAGTGACGTCGCCCGCGAGGTGCTCGTCCGAAAGCGCTATCTCATCCTCCGCGCGGCGCACCAGCTCCAATATCTCCTCCGCGCGCTTGCGGAGCATCATGCCCTCCTCGGTGAGGGCTATTTTTCTGTTCGAGCGTATGAAGAGCGGCTTTCCGAGCTCCTCCTCGAGCTCGTGGAGCTGGCGCGAGAGCGTCGGCTGTGACAGATGCAGCGACTTCGCCGCCCCGAGTATCGACTCCTCCCGCGTCACCGCGAGGAAATACTGCAAAACTCTCAGTTCCGTTTTTATCACCCCGACCGCAGTATAGCAAATGCAGCTATGCCTGTCAAGTATATCCAAATATTTAATATAAGTATTTGCTATATTACGGAAAGCAGGCTATAATTATCCCCGGAACAAGGGGACGCCGCGCGGAAAGGCGCTCCCGCGAGAGGATGAAAAAACTTTATGGACGCACACGCATGGCAAGTCTTTGCCCAATCCTTTGACGACATACTCATTCCCGGCCTGTGCATGACGATACCGCTCACGGTAGCGGCGTTCTCGCTTTGTATGGTCGTGGCGCTGCTGCTCGCGATGGTGCAGTACGCCAAGGTGCCGGTGCTTCGGCAGTTTGCGCGGTTCTATATATGGATATTCCGCGGCACGCCGCTGCTCGTTCAGCTCTTCATAGTCTACTACGGACTTCCGAGGGTCGGCATAGTCATTCACGAGGTGGTCGCGGCGATAGCCGTCATCGGCCTCAACTACGCGGCCTACTGCGCGGAGACTATCCGCGCCGCGCTCGAGTCGGTGCCGGTGGGGCAGGTCGAGGCGGGCTACTGCACCGGCCTCTCCTACATCCAGATAATGCGGCGCATCGTGCTCCCGCAGGCGATGAAGACGGCGTTCCCGACACTCTCGAACTCGCTTATCTCAATGCTCAAGGACACGTCGCTTGCGGCAAACATAACCGTCATGGAGATGCTGCAGAAGACAAAGCAGATAGTCGCGCGGACCTACGAGCCGCTCGTGCTGTACATAGAGGTCGGACTGATATACCTCGCGTTCTCGACGATACTCACATGGCTCCAGGGCAGGGGCGAACGCCGGCTCAGCACGCACCGCGTAAAGCGGAGGAGGAACGAAAATGCCGATGCTTGAAGTGAAAGGAATAACCAAGGGCTTCGGGACGCTCGACGTTCTGCGCGGGGTCGACCTCACGGTCGAGCGCGGCGACGTCGTCGCGATACTCGGCCCCTCCGGCTCGGGCAAGACGACGCTGCTCCGCTGCATAAACTTTCTCGAGACCGCCGACGCGGGCACTCTCGTCTTTGACGGAGAGAGCTTCGAGCTCGGCCATGTCTCCAAGCGGGACATAGCGCGGCTCAGGAAAAAGACCGCGTTCGTGTTCCAGAACTACAATCTCTTTTCGAACAAGACCGCCCTTGAGAACGTCACCGAAGGGCTGATACTGGGCCACAAAATGCCGAAGACGCAGGCGCGGGACGTCGGCCGCCGCGCGCTTGACAGGGTAGGGCTGTCGGACAGGTACGACTACTATCCCGACCAGCTCTCCGGCGGACAGCAGCAGCGCGTAGCGATAGCGCGCGCCATAGCGCCCGAGCCGGAGATAATCTACTTTGACGAGCCCACGTCCGCTCTCGACCCGGAGCTCACGGTCGAGGTGCTCGCCGTCATGCGCCGGCTCGCGGAGGACGGGATGACGATGCTCGTCGTCACCCACGAGATGGGATTTGCGCGCACGGTGTCAAACAGGGTGATATTCATGGAGGACGGTGTTGTAGCCGAGTCCGGACCTTCGAAGGAGTTCTTCGAGAACCCGAAGGAGGAGCGGACGAAGGCGTTCCTCAGGAGCATCGGCACGACGATGGCCGGTGAGTCGGGGAAAAAAGAAAATCAGGCAAAGGAGTAATCAGTTATGAAGAAAAGTCGTATTTTTGCGCTCGTTCTGGCGCTTGTCATGATGCTCTCGCTGTTTGCGGGCTGCGGCGGCGGCACGGAGCCCTCCGCCGAGACCTCAGGAGAGGCCAGCGGCGACCTGCTTGCGCAGATACAGGAGCGCGGCACCATCATCATCGCCATGGAGGGAACGTGGAGCCCGTGGACCTACCACGACGAGGAGGACAATCTTGTCGGCTTCGACGTCGAGGTCGGCGCGAAGATAGCCGAGAAGCTCGGAGTCGAGCCGGTCTACGAGGAGGGCGTCTGGGACGGACTTCTCGAGGGCATCGAGGGCGGCCGCTATGACATCATGGTAAACGGCGTCGGCGTCACCGACGAGCGCAAGGAGTCGTACAGCTTCTCCGACCCGTACTGCTACGACCGCACCGCCGTCATAGTCCGCGAGGACGACGACAGCATCACGAAGATGGAAGACCTCGCCGGTAAGAGCACCGCGAACACCATTTCGAGCACCTACGCCGAGATAGCCGAGGGCTACGGCGCGACCGTCACCGGCGTGGACGACTTCAACCAGACAATAGAGCTTCTGCTTCAGGGACGCATCGACGCGACGCTCAACGCCGAGGGCAGCTACCTCGACTACATCGGCGTCCACCCGGAGAGCCCTGTCAAGGTCGCCTGCTACAACTACGACGTCTCGGACATCGCCATCCCGATGCGCAAGAGCGACGACACCGAGTCGCTCCGTCAGGCGATAAACACCGCTATCTCCGAGCTCCGCGAGGACGGAACTCTCACCGAGCTCAGCATGAAGTACTTCGGCGTTGACATCACCGTCATGCCCGAGTGAGACGGCGCATCCGCTCGGAACATACTTAGTTCGGAATAAGTTCGGAATAACATTCGGGAAGGAGAGGCGGAATGGACAACAGGTTCACCGACGAGGACATGGAGCGCATCCTGCGCGACGCGGGCTGCTGCGAAAAGCTCACGGCGGACATAGCCGAGTGCTGTCGCGAGGGGAAGCTCTGCGACGGCATACGGAAGCTGCGGCAGCACCGCGCGGAGCTGCTCGAGGACCTTCACCGCGAGCAGAAACGGCTCGACTGCCTCGACTATCTCATTTTCATGCTCCAGAAGCAGAAGAACGACTGCTGCGGAGAGGACAGGTAGGAGGACGTTATGCTGCTCAAAACACCGATAGAGGTCGGCGGAGTAAGACTTGCAAACCGCCTCGCCATGCCGCCGATGCAGACAGGGAAGACGCCGGACGGAAGCATCGGCCCGGAGCTTGCGGAGCATTACTCCCGCCGCGCGGCGGGCGGCGCCGTCGGGCTCGTCATAACCGAGCACAGCCGCATATCGTTTGAGGGGCAGGCGGGGCCGATGCAGATCTCGCTTGCCTCGGACGAAGAAGCGGAGGCGCACCGCCTGATAACCTCGGCGCTCCACGCTGCGGGTACAAAGGTGTTCGCGCAGATAAACCACGCCGGGAGCGCCGCGCCCGAGCAGTTCACCGGCGCCGCGCCGGTGAGCGCGAGCGCCGTCGAACGCAGGACGCGCGACGGTGGGGTCATCGTTCCGCGCGCGCTCACGCGGGACGGGATAGCGGAGATAGAGGAGCAGTTCGCCGCAGCGGCGCTCCGTGCGAAGGACGTAGGCTACGACGGCGTGGAGATACACTCGGCGCACGGCTACCTTCTCAATCAGTTCTATTCGCCGCTCACCAATCGCCGCACCGACGAGTACGGCGGGAGCGTTAGCGGGCGAGTGCGAATGCACGTCGAGACGATACGGAGGGTGCGCGCCGCCGTCGGCGCGGGCTTCCCGATAGCCGTGCGGCTCGGCGGGTGCGACTACACCGAGGGCGGCAGCACGATAGAGGACAGCGTCGAGGCAAGCGTCCTACTCGCGGAGGCCGGAGCCGACATGATAGACCTCAGCGGCGGCTTCTGCGGCTACATCCGCCCGGACGGATACCGCGAGCCGGGGTATTTCAGCGACATGAGCACAGAGGTGAAGCGCGCCGTGAACGTCCCTGTGCTGATGACCGGCGGCGTCACAAAGGCGTCCGAGGCAGAAGCGCTGCTCGAGCGCGGCGCGGCGGACATGATCGGCGTCGGCCGCGCGCTCTTCCGCGACCCCGACTGGGCGCTCCGCGAGATGGCGTAAGCGGAGCCGGACGGATCTCGAATTACATCATCCACAGGATACTTTAACAAAGGAGAACGTGAACGATGATTTTCTATTTTACTTCGACCGGCAACAGCCTTTATGTCGCAAAGCATTTGGACGACGAGCTTGTTAGCATTCCGCAGGAGCTGAACAAAGCGAATCGGCATTATAAAGCGGACAAGATAGGTATTGTCTGCCCTCTCTTTGAGTTTGAGATGCCGGAGCTCGTGAAGCGTTTTATCCGCGAGTCGGAATTTGAAACGGATTACTTCTATGTCGTCATCACTTACGGGTGCCATCACGGCGGTGTCGCCGAGCGGACGAGAGGCTTCCTGAAAAGCATCGGCAGGGACGCAAACTACATAAATACGATAATAATGTTTGACAACGCGATCATCGTATTCGACATGGATCAGCAGCGGAGCATCGACCCCGAAAAGAAGGTAGACGAGCACATCGCACAGATCAAAGCCGATATTGACGCAGAAAAGAGCTTCATACAGCCCGCGCCCAAGGATGAGACCGATTTTTACATGGGGTATACACACATGGTCAAAGAGCACGGACCTATGTATTCGTTCCCGCTGTACCGCGTGACCGACGCTTGCATAGGCTGCGGAACCTGCACGAGAGTCTGCCCCATGGGCTGTGTGCATCTCGAGGACGGAAAGCCCGTCCATGACTACACGAACTGCGTCAACTGCATGGCCTGCATACAGGCCTGTCCGACAAAGGCGATACAGTTTGCGACGGTCAAGGAGCCTAATCCGAACGCGCGTTACAGAAACCCCAATATCACGCTCAGCGAGATAATCTGCGCAAACCGGCAGAACTGAGAAATCGGGATGCGAAAGCGCTTTGCAGGCGTGTGCCGAAAGCGTATCAAAGCCCACTTTTGAAAGGGTAAATTGAAAATGTTTACGAAGAAAAACACGATTCGGGACGTTGTGACCGACCCGAAAATCGCACCGTATGCGCCGCTTTTTGTGACTAAGACAGACCTGACCCGGCACCCCATGTATACAATGAGTTTTGAGGAGTTGTCGAGGTACAGGATGTTCCACGGATACAGTCTGCTCAGCGGCGTCAACCGTCTTGCGGAGGCGGTGGAAGATGGCGAATTCTGCTACAATCTGTACAGCGCGGAAGAAATTCAGGCAGAGCCGAAAAAGGGCGAAGCATGTTTCCTGCACTTTCCCTCAATGGATCCCGGTGCGGACGATAAGCCGTTTGTCCTCATTGTACCGGGCGGCGGTAATGTCGCGCAATGGAATCTCACGGAAGGATTTCCCATCGCAGCGCAGTTTAACCGTCTGGGCTATCACGCCGTCATTCTGGTTCACCGTGTCGGCGGCCCCAAACTGTACCCCGCGCCGACAGACGACTTAGCTCAGCTCCTGCGGCAAATTGAGGCACGGAAAGAAAAGCTCTCTCTGAACGCCGGACGCTACATAACCGTAGGCTTTTCCGCAGGCGGGTATCTGGTGAATACATGGAGCGGCTCTATCCACGGATACCCGGCATACGGACTGCCGAAGCCGGAGATGAATATTTCCGTCTATGGCTTTGTCTCGTGGAGGAGCGTAAAGCCTGATTGGGATGTCGATGATTTCGGGATAACGACTCACGGCCTCAGCATACGGGAGGCCGCACAAACCGACTGGAACGTTGAAGATTCCGTTTCCGGCTTCCCGCCGACCTATATCATCCACGGCGGAGCAGATCAGGCGTGCGACTGTATGAACTCGTATGTACTCTCAAATGCGCTGCAAGAGGCGGGGATCCCTCAAGTCCTGGAGATTGGCAAGGGCACGAACCACGGCTTCGGCGAAGGCTGCTTTACGCCGCTGCGCGGCTGGATAGAGCGCGCAGTCAACTACTTTGAGAATCTGAAAAATCAGCAATAGCCGCTTCCGGAGGGAAAACAATATACACTTTTTGTTTTCACGCTGCTGCATATAGCGATATACGGCCTGCCGAACGTCTGACACATACGAATACGGCACATAAAAAAGGACGGCGCCTGCGCGCCGTCCAACACATTACCGTTTTGCAGCCGTGAGACTTAATGCTCACTCTATCTCGAGGTGTTTTGCCTCGGGGAGCTCGACCTGCTTCTTCGGCAGGGTCAGACGGAGGACGCCGTTGTCATACTTTGCCTTTATCTTTTCGGTGTCGATGGCGGAGACGTCGAACCGGCGGCTGTACTTTCCGTAGGAACGCTCCACGCGGACGTACTTCTGCTTCTTGTCCTTCTGCTCATGCTCCGAGTGACGTTCGGCGTTGATAGTGAGCGTGCCGTCGCTTATGTCGAGGTGGATATCCTTCTTGTCAAAGCCGGGCAGGTCTGCCTCGAGGACGTAGCTGTCGCCCTCGTCGGTGACGTCGGTCTTGAATTCCGCGATGTCGCCGCTGCGGAAGAAATCGGTAAACGGCTCCTCAAAGAACCTTCTCTCAAGGTCTTCCATCTCACGGAACGGGTTGTAAGCTATCTCGTTGTTGTGTCTGCGGTACGGTCTGAGTTCAAACATAATAAATACCTCCTGGAAATTCATTTTGTAGTTATTATGTCTGCCCTTCTGTTTCTTATGCCGATGGGGTAGATCGGGAATCGGTGCCGGCGGCCCGCAGGACTCTGCGTCCTGACGCGTCTACCGCCTTTTGCTGTGTGCCCATCGGAACCACCTTCTCTCTTTTTTCGGTTATTATTTTAACCCCGGCTTTTGGACAATGTGTTATCCGGATGTTAACAATCCGTTAACGCCAAATCCTTTCTCTTCACGCACGCGGCGACCCCAGGAGCGCTTCCGCACGACTGTGCAGAATACGTCAAAGTCGGATCTTACGGTTGCAAATGAGCCGGGTCTGGGATATAATCAACTCATACGGGGATGTTTTCCCACAGACAAAGGTTACCGCGCGGCGCCTGCGCGCCGTTCGGATACGCGGGAGGGATACGATATGGATCGCTGCGGATGGTGCCTCGGCTACGACAAGATGGAAAAGTACCACGACGAGGAGTGGGGAACGCCGCTGCACGACGACCGCGCGCAGTTCGAGTTTCTCTCCCTCGAGGTGATGCAGTGCGGGCTGAACTGGACGATGATGATAAAGAAGCGCGAGATATTCCGCGAGTGCTTCGACGGCTTCGACTTCGAGAAGATAGCGCGCTACGGAGAGCGCGACATAGAGCGGATAATGTCGGCGGAGGGGATGATAAAGTCCCGCCGGAAGATAGCGGCGATAATCAACAACGCACAGCGCTTTCTCGAGGTGCGCCGGGAGTTCGGCACGTTCAGTGACTGGCTGTGGAGCTTCACCGGCGGGAAGACCGTCTGCTACATCGGCCACGGGAAGGAGAACGCCGCGCCTGTCGCGCGCAACGGCCTCTCGGACGACATAAGCCGCGAGCTGAAGCGGCGCGGCTTCAAGTTCCTCGGCTCGGTGACGGTCTACTCCCACCTTCAGGCGTGCGGGATAATAAACGACCACTCAGAGCGCTGCTTCCGCTACCGCGAGATAGTCGAAAACTTTCCCACCGTGCGAAAGCGCCGCGACCGCGAAGCCTGACCCGCCGGAAAACAAACAACAAAAAGCGCACCCGATTTCAACCGAAATCGGGTGCTCCTATTTGCCTCGCAGAGTTTCGCGCCGGTAGGCGCGAAATAAGTTCCAATCCGTTTTTTCGACGGCGTGTACGTCGGAAAAACTCTTTGCGCGGAGCGCGCTTCAAAGCGCCAAAGGCGCTATCCGCGCTTGTTCGCGCGGTTGAAGTTGCTTGCTTTGGCAAGCAACTTCGCGCAGGCGGAATTCATTTCCGCCGAGCATTTTAATCGGCAGGGCTCCCACGCGGTCGCCGACCGCGTGGGAATGCGTCGATTTTCCGCCGAAGGCGGAAAACTCGGCGCGTAGCGCAGCGCCTGCCGTCGGCAAGGCTTTGCCTTGTCCGACAGTCTCACGGGGAACAGGTCGCGGGCTTCGCCCGCGACCTGTTCCCCGTGAGTTTATAGTAGCATTACTCCCTTTTCTCCGCACTCCCGGCGAATCTCCGCCGGCCAAACCGACGTCTGCACCTCGCCGATGTGCGCCTTGCCGAGCAGCAGCATCGCGAGGCGGGACTGTCCTATGCCGCCGCCTATCGTGAGCGGGAGCTCGCCCGCGAGGAGCATACGGTGGAACTGCAGCTTCCGGCGGTCGTCACAGCCGGACTCGGTGAGCTGACGGTCGAGGCTCTCCGGGTCAACGCGGATGCCCATGCTGCTGAGCTCGAACGCACAGCCGAGCAGGTCGTTCCAGAAGATGATGTCGCCGTTCATGCTCCAGTCGTCGTAGTCGGGCGCGCGCCCGTCGTGCGGACGGCCGGAGCGCAGCTTCCCGCCTATCCCTATCACAAAGACGGTCTTGTGCTCCTTCGCTATGACGTTCTCGCGCTCCCTCGGCGTGAGGTCGGGGTACATATCCTCGAGCTCCTGCGCCGTGACAAACTTTACCCGGCGTTCGAGCGTGCCGGTCTGCGCGAGCTTCGGATATATCGCCTGCACGGTGGCCTGCGTGTCGCAGACGGCCTTGACGATGTCCATGACGGTAGATTTGAGGTAGTCGAGCGTCCTGTCCTTCTCGGTTATGACCTTCTCCCAGTCCCACTGGTCGACGTATATCGAGTGGAGGTTGTCAAGCACCTCCTCGTCGCGCCGTATCGCGTTCATGTCGGTGTACAGCCCCTTGCCGGGGTAGAAGCCGTAGAGGTGGAGCGCCATGCGCTTCCACTTCGCGAGCGACTGCACGACCTGCGCCGTAGTGCCGGTGTACTTTATGTCGAAGCCGACCGGCCGCTCGACGCCGTTGAGGTCGTCGTTGAGGCCGGTCTCCGCCTCCACAAACAGCGGCGCGGAGACGCGGTGCAGGTCGAGCGCGGCGGAAAGATTGTCCTCAAAGAGACGCTTGAGCAGGCCGATGGCCTTCTGCGTGTCGTAGGCGCCGAGGATGCTTTTGTAGCCTTCGGGTATGCAAGCCATTGTTCGTTCCTCCCGACATCCTGCCCGCGAGTGCGGCAGGATGAAATATTGTACTGATTATATCGCATAAAACTGCAAATTGCAAACGAAAAATCGGGGACGCGCCGTCCCGCTTGATAATATTTCCGGGACGTGCTATACTGTTCACACGGGCGCGGCGATTCGCCGCGCGCAGAGACGAAAACGACGGAGGCAGATATATGTTTGACATGACGAAGCTCGAATGGACGAGAACCCCGAAGTCCTTCTCGATAGAGGACGGGCGGATAGAAATAGTGACCGAGCCGCACACCGACCTGTGGCAGCGCACCTACTACCACTTCAGAAACGACAGCGCGCCGGTGCTTCAGATGCGGACGGGCGAGAAGTTTTTCTCCTTCGTCGTCAAGACCGAGTTTGAGAGCAAGCACCGCTTTGACCAGTGCGGCGTAGTCATGTACCTGAACAGCGAAAACTGGCTCAAGGGCTCGATAGAGTACGAGAACGAGGAATTCCAGCACCTCGGGAGCGTAGCGACAAACCACGGCTACTCCGACTGGGCCACTACTGCCGTAGACGCCTCGATCAAATCCATGTGGTACCGTCTGAGCCGCCGCGAGGACGACTTCTGCATCGAATGCTCGCGGGACGGGATACACTTCTCGCAGATGCGTGTCTGCCACATGTGGGACGCCGTGGGAGATGTGACCTTCGGAGTGTACGCGTGCAGCCCGGAGGACTCGTCGTTCAGAGCGGTTTTTACGGATATGGACGTCACCGACTGCAAGTGGCTCGCCCATGACGGACAGCAGCCGGACGAGGACTGACATACGCCGCACCGACAGGAATATCGACCAGGACAGCGCCTCGCCCGCCCGTGCGGACGGGCGGATGAGGAGCTTTTTGCTCCAACCCCAAAGCACAGATCAGCGGCTCCGCCGAATGGCGGAGCCGCAAACTTTCGGATGTTGTTTGGCCTTAGGAGGTCACGCGCCTCCGGCGCTCTTACTCCGCGCGACGGCGCGCAGAACGAGCCGCTTCATAAGGACGTAGACCGCCGCCGTAAGGAAGGACGCCGCGAACACTGCGACCGGGACGAGATATATCACCTTGCCCCAGAGCGGATACGGAACCTTCGCGTAGAACAGCTGCTGCGCCCAGCCGAGCAGACGCATGTGGACTATGTAGATTGCAAGCGAGTACTTCCTGCCCGCGTTTGCCACGGCTCGCGTGACCCGTCCGGCGTCGTATGCGGGATGGGTCATGGCGAAGACGAACATCGTAAACACCAGCGCTATCGAGGCAAGATATATCTCCCTCACGCCGATGAGACGGTACTCGAGCACCGCCGCCGCCTCGAGCAGCAGGAACAGCGCGGCAAAAATCGCCGGGTGCAGACGCGTCCGTGTGACCTTCGTGCCGCGCAGAAGCCTTCCGAAGAGGAAGAACGGCAGAGCAAAGAAGATGAAGTTCCGGTACTCGAACCACTGGAGCCACGGATTTTTTGCAAGCCTCACATGGTACCACACGAGCCCGCCGAAGAGCAGTACCGTCGCCGCGCACCAGAGCGCCGCGCGGCCGGCTTTGCTCTCCGCCGCGCGGCGGGAGATGAAGTAGTCGGCAATCAGGCAGTACAGCAGCGCGGAAAGGAACCACAGGTGCGTCGCCACCGGCGACTCGTTGTACATGAAGAACTCGACGAAATGCCGCGCCGTGAATATGTCCTTCAGGTAGAGCGCGGCGCTTGCGGCGTCGAGCATGCCGAGAAGGAGGTACGCGATGTTTGCAAGCACCGTAATAACCAGTATCCGGATTATCTGCCTGCGCTCCCGTGCCCTGTCGAAGCCCGCGGCAAAGCACCCCGAGAACATGAAGAACAGCGGAACGGCAAATCGCGAGAGCGCGACGAGCTCCTCCGAGAAGGCGTAGCCGCTCCCGCTGAAGTTGTGCAGCACGATTATCGCAAACGACGCGGCAAGCCGCAGAATATCTATCGTGTTGTTGCGGACAGAGGTCTGTTTTTCCTGCATGACGGACATCTCCTTACATGGCGGGATTCGCTCCCTTCGGAGCGGGAAAAGGACGCACGATCGATTTGATTTATTTTACCGCGCATTACCGCAGGTGTCAAGGCGGTTCCGCGCGCAGAGCCTTCCGGCGCTCTGCGGCAAAGCTCCTTCGGACGGATGAACCGCCGCGCGGGACACATGTTCCGCCGGGGGTAGGCACGTTCACGGTTGTAAACGCGCGGATAAAGTGCTATAATTTAACCGTGAAACGGATATATGGGCGGCGCGGGACAGGGCTCGCCCTTTGGGAGGGTAACGTATGCTTATCGACATCACTCAGAACATATTTGAATGTAAGGTTTTCCCGGGGGATCCGGCTCCGTCGGCGCGGCTCGTCCGCAGCTTTGAGAACGGGGACTTATGCAATCTCACCGAGTTTTCGATGTGCGCCCACAACGGCACGCATGTCGACGCGCCGCTCCACTTCATACGCGGCGGAAAGAGCATCGGCGAGGTCGGCATAGAGCCGTTTGTCGGGGACTGCTACGTCGCCCGCCACGACGGGGACGTCCTCGCATATGACGCGGAGAGGATACTCGCGGCGGCGCGCTCTGCGGGCGCGTCGGAGCGCGTACTTATAGCGGGCGAGGCGACGCTCACGCCGGAGGGCGCGGAGATTTTCGCCTCGGCGGGTATAAAGCTCTACGGCAACGAGAGTCAGACCGTGGGATGGGGCGAGACGCAGGAGACGGTCCACCACATTCTCCTCGGCGCGGGGCTCGTCCTGCTCGAGGGCGCCGTCCTGCGCGGCGTCGAAGATGGAAAGTACTTCCTCAGCGCCGCGCCGATATATCTCGGACGGTGCGAGGGCGCGCCCTGCCGCGCGTACCTCATGAAGTGACGAAAAACAGATGCCCCGAAGCGGCACGGATTCCCCGCCTCGCCGGTGACGGCGGGATATACGGAGCTGATGCTATGGCTATGATAGTCTGGATAAACGGCGCCTTCGGCGCGGGAAAGACGCTGACGGCGGGCGAGATCCACCGCCGCCTGCCGGACTCCGTCGTCTACGACCCGGAGGACGTTGGCTACGCCCTTCGGCGCGGCGCGCCGCGCTCGCGGAAGAAGAAGTACCCCGACTTTCGGGGCGACCCCGTCTGGCGCGAGCTGAATTTCCGCGCGCTCACAGCGCTCGCCGCGTCCGCGCGGAAGATCATACTCGTCCCGATGACGCTCACCGACCCGCGTCACTACGCGGAGCTGATAGGCGGTCTCCGCGCGGAAGGTATAGACGTGCGCCACGTCACGCTCGGCGTGTCCGCGCGCGAGCTGCGGCGACGGCTGCGCTCGCGCCTAGAAATGCCGTGGTCGTGGGCGGCGCGGCACGCGGACGAATGCCTGCGCGCGCTCGCGCGGCCGCCGTTTGAGGGATACATCAACACCGACGGCATGAGCATACCGACGGCGGCGGAGGCCGTCGCGAGCCGGACGGGGCTCATACTCGCGCCGCGCGGGGAGTACGGGGATTATCTGAAAAACAGGTGGCGCACACAGCTCCGCGCCGTGAGACGGTGACGGAGAATAAGCGGAACGGAGGCGGTCGGATGCAGGATCAATACGCTCGCACAAGGCTCCTGCTCGGCGACGAGGGGATGGAGCGGCTGCGCCGCGCGCGCGTCGCGGTGTTCGGCGTCGGCGGAGTCGGCGGCTACGCCGTCGAAGCGCTCGCGCGGAGCGGAATAGGTACGCTCGACATCGTGGACGACGACGTCGTGGCGCTCTCCAACCTCAACCGCCAGATAATCGCGACCCGCTCGACCGTGGGCATGCCGAAGGTCGAGGCGGCGGCGCGGAGGATACATGACATCGACCCGGACATACGGGTAAACGCGCACAGGCGCTTCTACCTGCCCGAGACCGCCGGAGAGTTCGACTTCGCGCTGTACGACTACGTCGTCGACGCGATAGACACCGTCGCGGGCAAGCTCGCCCTTGTCACACAGGCGAAGGAGGCGGGCGTGCCGATAATCTGCTGCATGGGCGCGGGGAACAAGATGGACCCCACGCGCCTCGAGGTGGCGGACATATACGAGACATCGGTCTGTCCGCTCGCGCGCGTCATGCGGAGCGAGTGCCGCAGGCGCGGCATAGAGCGCCTTAAAGTTGTCTATTCAAAGGAACCGGCGATAACCCCGCGCGCGTCCTCCGGGGACGCGGAGGAGCCGACGGCGCACGGGAAGCGCGCGACCCCCGGCTCGAACGCGTTCGTCCCCGCGGCGGCGGGGCTCATCATGGCGGCGGAGGTCGTGCGCGACCTCTCAGGCTTCGGCGGGGGCGAAAGATGATATACCTCAACTACTGCGCGGATACGCCGGTGAGCCGCGAGGTGCTCGAGCGCTTCTGCGAGGCGGCGGGGATACTCGGCAGCGCGAACGCGCGCCACGCCGCGGGATACGCGGCGCGCGCCGTCGTGGACGCCGCCGCCTCGGACACAGCGGCGCTCCTCTGCGTGGATCCGACGGAGATAATTTTCACCTCCGGCGCGACCGAGTCAAACAACCTCGCGGTGAAGGGGCTTGCCCTCGCGAACCTCCGCACCGGGCGGCACATAGTGAGTACGCCCATGGAACACTCCTCGGTGAGCGCGCCTCTCGCGGCGCTCGAAAGGAACGGTTGGAAGGTAGAGCTTGCGGACGTCGGGCGCGACGGAAAAATTGACCTTAATGCGTTTGAGCGCATGATTCGCCCGGACACGGCGCTCGTAGCGGTGAGCGCAGTATCGAGCGAGCTCGGCGCGGTACAGCCGATAGCGGAGATAAGCGAGATAGTCAGAAGATTTCCCGGCTGCCGTCTGCACGTAGACGCGGCGCAGGCGGTGGGAAAGACTGAGCTTGACTTTCGCCTCGCGGACACGGTGAGCTTTTCGCCGCACAAGTTCTACGGCCTTACCGGCGTCGGCGTGCTGTACAAGCGTTACGGAGCCGAGCTTGAGCCGCAGATGCACGGCGGAGCGAGCACGACGGTGTACAGGAGCGGAACTCCGGCGGCGGCGCTCGCCGCGTCGACAGTCCCGGCGCTGAGGTCGGCGACGGAGGAGCTTCCTGCGCGGCGGGAGCGCGTCGCCGCGCTGAACGCGCGTCTGCGCGCGGAACTTACGCGCTACCCTCTCCTCCGCGTGAACAGCCCGGAGGACGCCGTTCCGCACATCCTGAACGTCAGCGTCGAGGGCGTGAAGGGGACGCGGATGCAGCGCGCGCTCGACGGGCGCGGCGTCTGCGTGTCGGTGAAGAGCGCGTGCGCATCGGACGGGCTTCCTTCCCGCGAAGTGCTCGCGGTGACGGGGGACAGCCGGAGGGCGCTTTCGAGCTTCCGCATAAGTCTCAGCCATCTCACGACCGACGCGGAGATAGACGGATCCCTCGCCGCGTTCGACGAATGTTACGAAGTTCTCACGAAAAAACCACGGCTTTAGGGGAGAGATAATGTCTGAAAAGAGACGCACGCTCATAGCGATGAGCGGCGGGGTGGACAGCTCGGTCGCGGCCTACATCATGCGGAAGGCGGGATACGATTGCGAGGGCGTGACGCTCCGCCTCACGCGAACGGAGACCGCCGGTACGCACGGCCGCACCTGCTGCTCGGAGGAGGGCATAGACGCCGCCGCTGAGGTGGCGTTCGAGCTGGATATGCCCTATCGGGTGCTCGACTGCGAGGCAGAGTTCCGCCGCGAGATAATCGAGAAGTTCGTGCGGGTGTACGAGGCGGGAGAGACGCCGAACCCCTGCATCGACTGCAACAGATACATGAAGTTCGGACGCCTCGTCGAGTACGCCGTGGAGAACGGCTTTGACTGCGTCGCGAGCGGACACTACGCCCGCGTGGAGCGCGACGCGGAGAGCGGCCGGTTTCTTCTGAAGAAGGGTCTCGACCCCGCGAAGGATCAGAGCTACTTCCTGTACAGTCTCACGCAGGAGCAGCTTTCGCGGATATGCTTCCCGCTCGGCGGCATGACAAAGAGCGAGGTGCGCGACATAGCGGAGAAATGCGGCTTTTCGAGCGCACGGAAGCGGGACAGTCAGGACATTTGCTTCGTGCCGGACGGCGACTACGGCGCGTTCCTCGAGCGCTTCACGGGCCGGAGTTACCCGGAGGGCGACTTCGTCGCGCCGGACGGGCGCGTCCTCGGGCGGCACCGGGGCGCCGTCCGCTACACCCTCGGCCAGCGGCGCGGGCTCGGCGTCGCCGCCGGGGAAAGGATATACGTCTACGACAAGGACATGAAAAATAATATTGTAAGGGTCGGCCCGGAGGAGCTGCTGTTCCGCCGGACGGTGTACGCGCGCGACATGAACTGGGTATCGGTTGCGGGTCTCACGGCGCCGACGCGCGTCCGCGCAAAGACGCGCTACAGTCAGCGCGAGCAGGCGGCGACGGCGTATCCGACGCCGCACGGCGTGCGGCTCGAGTTTGACGAGCCGCAGCGCGCCGTGACGCCGGGGCAGGCGCTCGTCCTGTACGTCGGCGACGCCGTTCTGGGCGGCGGAACGATTTGCGGGGAGGAGAAGGCATGAGCAGAGTGCTCGAGGACTGGCAGCAGATAGAGCGGAGCATCATAAAGAAGTTCCGCCGTGAGCTGTGGAACCCGTTCATAGCGGCAGTGAAGCGATATAAACTCGTCGAGGAGGGCGACCGCATAGCGGTCTGCATCTCCGGCGGGAAGGACTCGATGCTCATGGCAAAGCTCATGCAGGAGCTTTCGCGGCACAGCGACGTGCCGTTTGAGACGGTCTTTCTTGTCATGGACCCCGGTTACAGCGCCCGCAACCGCGAGAAGATAGAGCAGAACGCGCGCCGTCTGCGTGTTCCGATAACCGTGTTCGAGTCGAACATCTTCGAGGTGACGGAGAGCGCGGGCGAGTCGCCCTGCTACCTCTGCGCGCGGATGCGGCGCGGCTTCCTCTACAGCAGGGCGCAGGAGCTCGGCTGCAACAAGATAGCGCTCGGCCACCACTTAAACGACGTGATAGAGACGCCGCTCATTAGCATGCTCTACGGCGGTCAGCTTCAGGGGATGCTCCCGAAACTGCACAGCACGAACTTCCCGGGCATGGCGCTTATACGGCCGCTCTACTGCGTCCGCGAGGAGGACATAATCGCGTGGGCGCAGTACAACGGCCTCGAGTTCATACAGTGCGCCTGCCGCTTCACCGAGAACGCCGCGAACCCGGAGAGCCCGGGCGGCTCGAAGCGCCTCGAGGTAAAGGAGTTGATAAAGCGCCTGAAGCGAGACGACCCGTATGTCGAGGACAGCATTTTAAGCGCGATGCACTCGGTGCACCTCGACACCTTCCCCGGCTACAAGAGCGAGGGGGAGGCGCACAGCTTCCTCGAGCGGTACGAACGGAACGAATAGAAGACGGGAGCCGGAATTTCCGGCTCCCGATTTTTGTATAAACACTTGACAGATGCAGAAATATAGTGTACTCTATAAGTAGATTATATTTACCTACAAAGGTAAAAAGAAGGGAGGAGCGACATGAACACGGTGCTGGAGACGAGGAATCTTGTCAAACGCTATCGCGGCGCGACGGCGCTGGACGGGGTAAACATCGTTCTTGAGCGCGGGCGTATATACGGCTTCGTCGGCAACAACGGGGCGGGCAAGACCACGCTCATGCGCATCGTCGCGGGACTTGCGAGCCCGAGCGGAGGCGAGGTGCTGCTCTTCGGCGAGGGAGGGCGCGCCGCGCTCGAGCGTGCGCGCCGCAGGACGGGGTTTCTCATAGAGGAACCGGTGTACTACGCGGATATGTCCGCGCGGCAGAACCTCGAGATGCAGTGCGTCCTGCGCGGCGCGCCGAAGCATGACGCGCTCCGTCTTCTTGAGGAGGTTGGGCTGTCGCGCGCGGACGCGCGGAAGAGCGTCCGGAAGTTTTCGACCGGTATGCGCCAGCGCTACGGCCTCGCATTCTCGATGGTCGGCGACCCGGAGTTTCTTGTCCTCGACGAGCCGCTGAGCGGCATCGACGTAGAGGGCATGGACGACATCTGTGAGCTCCTAACAAGAAAGTGCCGCGAGGACGGCGTAACGATACTCCTTTCCAGCCACCAGCTCGCGCGGCTCGAAAGCGTCGCCACCGACTACATCTTTCTCGACTGGGGAAGGGTCATAGAGACGGACACAGCGGAGGAGCTGATGCGCCGGGCGGGACCCCGTGAGCTCGAGGACTATTTCCGTGACCTTGTGAAAAGCGCAAGGGAGGCGGAGAGGAAATGACGAAAATGCTTCGGTACGAGCTGAGGAAGCTGCTGTACAGGCGGTCGTTTCTGCTCGCGCTCGTCATAATGCTTATCGTTCCGGGCATAGTCGTTTCCATGGAGGGAGGACTTGCCGCGGGCGGGCATGAGGTGTTTGTCATACGCGGACGGAACGACACCGTTACCCGCGCGATGCAGGAGATTACAACGACGACCGGCATCTTCGCGCAGTTTGTGGTGGGAGAGGACGCGTATGTGTTCGATGAAGCGGCGGAGCCGCTCCTCACGGAGGGCGGAGAGCTCGCGAAAAAGTACGGCTTTTCGATTGACCCGGACACCGTCGAGCGCGCATCCTACGCCGGAGGGACGCTCTACCCTGCGGGAACCGAGCATGTTCTGGAGGTTTGGTTCCTGCCGCGCGTGTGGAGCGACTTCGCGGCGACGGCTTTCATTACGGGGCTCACCTTCGCGGGCGTCCTGATAGGCGGGGACTTCCGCCGCGGGACGTTCTGCCTCCCGATCGCCGCCGGAGTTTCGCGGAACACGGCGGCTGCGGCAAAACTTATCGTGTATGTCCTCGTCTGCGCCATAGTGACGGCGGCGCAGACGGCGCTGGTGCTCTGCCGGTACATCCCGCACGTCTTAGAGCTTACGGATATGGCGAGGCTCGCGGAGGGGTATATCTTCTGCATGATGCTGACGCTTGTTCCGGCGGCTCTGATGTTTGCCATACGGAACACCCTCGTTTCGACTCTTACCTGCATTCTGCTGTTCTTCGCCTGGGGTCGGCTGTTCGGCCTGCCGCGCGAGCCGGGAGCGGCCGCAGTCGTGGCGGCGGCCGCCGCGCTGATGCTCACGGCGGCGTCGGCGCTCTGGACGTACCGGCGCGACGCACCGAGATGAGGATGATGAAATGAAGATGATATGTTATGAGGCGCGCCGCCTCGTCTTCTCAAAGCTGCTTTTAGCGGTGGGAGCGCTTGCCGCGCTCGTCCTCGGGATATTTTGCGCGCGGCGCTGGCAGGGCTCGTCGGAGATGCTTGCCGCGAACGCCGTGATACCGCTGTGGACGTCCGGGGTATACGTCCCGGTGGCGCTAGGACTGCCGTTTGAGGAGCGCACCGTCGGGCTCCCGCTCGAAGCCGGGTTCGGAAAGCCGGGCTTGGCCGCCGCGAGGACACTGCTCGTCTGCCTCTTTTCGGCGCTCTTTTCCGCCGTGGCGACGACCGTCGCGGCGGCAGCAAGCGCGGGAATGCGGGCGCTCGACGCGGCGTACTTCCTCGCGCTGATCCGCACTCTGCCGGCAGCGCTTGCGACGGCGGCGCTCCCGGCGGCGGTCGTGTGGTGGACGCGGAGCGCGTTTGCGGGTCTCGTTATATTCGCCGCCGTCGACTGGCTCCTTCCGCAGGCGCCGGAGGCGCTGCTGCGGCTGCATCCCGTGAGCCGGATAGGCGATGCGGTGACGGGTCTCTCCGCCGCGACGTGGCTGGTGTGCGCGGCGTTCCTCGCGGCGGCAGTCGTGTCGGGATACCTCAGTCTGCGCTTCCGCGACATGAAGGGTTGAAAAATGATCATTCGGTTTTGGTGTGCTGGATGCAAGGTCGTTAAATAATACGGCAGCTCCGCCATGCCCCGGTTTTCTCCCATTCACTTTCTTTCCCCTTTTCATTCCTTCCCTGTTTCATATCCCGGTGTTGACAATCATTGTAATACCCGCAATGCTGTGACCGCGATTCGGCTTTCTCCTATTGACAGTAAAGCAAACTGGGGGGTATTATATAATTACCGAGAGTCTATTATTATATTTAGGAGGTAGCATTATGAAAAAACTCTAAAAATCATTGCTTTCTGCATTTCGCTCGTAATACTGCTCCAACCGGCGATGGCTTTAGCTTCAAACGAGATTTGCAGTGTATTCGCAAGCAAATCATCTATTCAATTTGACAATCTCTCGAATTATGCTCTTTGCTCTGTCCCATCATCAGCGGCAAATGGTAGTGTTGTTGAAGTATTAAGCATGAATAATATTGCTGTTGAAGATAATTCCACAATTGAGGTGATCCCGGTGAATGACAATTCCGGACTAGCGGTTTCTGTGGTTAATATGGATGGATATTATCTCAATCGAGATGTTGTCTTAGTATATGACAAAGGCGAAAATGGAACACTTACTTATGACAATACATTTGCGATTTGTGCAGGGGTGGATAAGAATGGAGATGGGCACTTTGTTTATCCGAAAATATGCTCTTTTCGCAATTCTTTCCGCATTCGCACTCTTATTTGGCGCGTGCGCCTCTGTTGCCTCGGACGAAGACAAAACAGATCTGTTGGACTTTTCATATTCGCAGTATATCGACAAGAAAACATATAACGAAGTGATTGAAATGCTTGATATTTCTTCCGATGATGCGAATCTGAATATGAACGAGCTTCGGACTGATATATCCGTTGAATATGCCGGTCTGCCGTTTGATATGCAGTTGGTATTCCGGGGAATTCCAAACGGAGAGGGCAAAGACGAGGATTTGCTTGGCGGAGAAGAGTACATATATGATTTCCCGGCAAATACCAACGCCGAAGATATCCTCACGGCGCTGACATTTATCTATTCCGACTTTCTTGCCATGTTTGACGGTGAGACTTTCATGACAGATACGGTTGGCGAGCTGATTGATGGCGGCACCGGCGTAGGTTTCTGTGTGCTTCACCTGATGAACCCGGATAACAGTGGTTGCCATATTGTTATGCAGGGCAGATATACTGACACTGGGGAGCAATACAGAATTTCCATTTCAAACTTCAGCGGAAGCTTTCCTCTCCTAGACGCCGGGAGCGAACAGTAGATATAATGTCGGCTGTCAAGCTTTAAGAGGTTTGATAACGGAATTCAGCATAGGCTTCATATAGGAAAGAGCCGAAGCAGAACGTAAAGTTGCGCTTCGGCTTTGCTTTTGCCGAAACGGTACGTTTGGTAATATTTCGACGTAATTATACAAACAGTATGGCATTTGCCCCGCCGAAAGGCGGGGCAAATTGACTTTGCTGTGGCGTTGTGCTATACTTTTTCCGAAGAAAATCATCGGCGCGCCGCCCTGCGTGGGCGACCGCGCCGTGTCGGGAGGGATTGGATATGCGTCACGGCTCTGTGCGCGGACTTTCGGCGCTCGCCTTATTGCTCGCGCTCGCGCTGCTGCTCCCGTCCTGCGGGACGGCGCACCCGACGGCTCCGCCCGAAGCGCCGTCCCCTGCAGAAAGCCCGGCCTTGCCGGACGCCTCTTCCCCGCGGCCGAACGCGTCCGCCGCACCCGGCGGCGTGGCGCAGGACGGAGGGGACGCATCCCCGAGCGCGCCGCCGTCCCCGGACACGTCCGGCGAAGCAAAGACGACGGCGGGCGGCGCGCCATCCACGACGCCCGCGCCGGGTGTGGACGGCACAGGCGCGGCAGAAAAGGAAAATTCATCCGGTGCAGGAAACGCCTCCGCCAAGGAAAGCGCGGCGTCCGCCTCGGACGGCAAAGGAGGAGATACCGTGACAAAGACACTGAAGCTCGACGCGCCCTCGACGGCAGGCGCGCTCCGCGTGGACGGCGCGCGCCTCGTCGTCTCGGGCGGCGCGCTCGTGCAGTAGGCCGCTCCCGCGTGGCGCGCGCGGCGCTCCCGCCACGGAGCGCAACACGACACAAAAGACGGCGGGGTGCCAAAAGGTACCCCGCCGTCTTTTGCTTCCGTAAAACCGCGCCCTGAGCCGCTGACTTATCCGAGCATTTCAATCAACGAAACCCCACCGGCGCGAAGCGCCGAATTTGCGCAGCCGGAATTCATTTCCGGCGAGCAGTCCGATCGGAAGGGGTCCCCCAACGGCGCAACGCGCCGTTGGGGGAAACCAAAACTCAGCCTATCGGCTCGAAGTCCGCCGCACCGTGCTTGCAGAGCGGGCAGACGAAGTCGTCCGGCAGCTCGTCGCCCTCGTAGACGTAGCCGCAGATCTTGCAGACCCAGCCCTTCTTGCCCTCGGTCTGGGGCTTCGGCTTGACGTTTGACTGGTAGTAGGTGTAGGTCATGGTCTCGCGGTCGTTTATCACGCGGGCCTCGGTGACCGAGCAGATGAACATCCCGTGCGTGCCGAGGTCTACATACTGCTCGACCTCGAGCGACAGGAACGAGTTGATGTACTTCGGCAGGAACGCGAGGCCGTTGTCCGAACGGAGCGGCGTGCAGTCCGCGAACTTGTCCACCGTGCGGCCGCTGCGGAAGCCGAACGCCTCGAAGACAGAGAACGGCGCGTCCACGCTGAGACAGTTGACGTTCATCCTGCCGGTCTGCTTTATGACGTGGTGGGAGTAGTTCTCCTTGTTTATGCAGACGGCGACGCGGTTCGGGGAGTTCGTCACCTGCGAGACGGTGTTGACGATGAGGCCGTTGTCCTTCTTCCCGTCGTTGGATGTGACGACATAGAGGCCGTAGCCTATATTGAAGAGCGCGGTGAGGTCGTTCTTGTTCGCGGTCTCGCCGTGCTGGGCGATGTAGTCGCGGCAGAGCTCGCCCGCGAGCGCGTCGAGCTGTTCCGAGCTCTCGGCGGAGAGGGCAGACTTCAGCGTGACGGTGGTGTCGGCGTAGGTGATGTTCTTGCTGCCGTCGAGCAGTCCGCGCATCGTCTTTGCCGCGAGGGGCGCCCACGAGCCGTTTTCAATGAATGCGACGGTGCGGTTCTGGAAGTTCCTGTCGGTGAGGTGCAGGATGAAGTCGCGCATGAACGGGAAGATTCCGGCGTTGTATGTCGTCGTCGCGAGGACGAGCTTGCTGTAGCGGAACGCGTCCTCGACGGCCTCCGCCATGTCGCAGCGCGCGAGGTCGTGGACCACGACCTTGGGGCAGCCGTTGGCCTTCAGCTTTTCCGCGAGCTTCTCCACGGCCGCCTTGGTGTGGCCGTAGACTGAAGTGTAGGCTATGACGATACCCTCGCTCTCCGCGGCATAGCTCGACCAGATGTTGTAGAGGTTCAGATAGTGGCCGAGGTTTTCGGTGAGGACGGGGCCGTGCAGCGGGCAAATCTTCTCTATCTCGAGACCTGCGGCCTTCTTCAGCAGTGCCTGCACCTGCGCGCCGTACTTGCCGACGATGCCGATGTAGTAGCGGCGGGCCTCGCAGTCCCACTCCTCGTCACAGTCGAGCGCGCCGAACTTGCCGAAGCCGTCCGCGCTGAACAGCACCTTGTCCGTGCTGTCGTAGGTGACGATGACCTCCGGCCAGTGGACCATCGGGGCGGTGACGAAGGTGAGGGTGTGCCGTCCGAGCGAGAGGGTGTCCCCCTCGCCGACGACTATGCGGCGCTCCGCGAAGTCGTCGCCGAAGAAGTTCTGCATCATCGCAAACGCCTTTGCGGAGGAGACGATGACCGCCTCCGGGTATGCGCTCATGAACTGCGCGATGTTTGCGGAGTGGTCGGGCTCCATGTGCTGAACTATGAGGTAGTCCGGCTTGCGCCCGCCGAGGACGGAGGCGAGGTTGTCCAGCCACTCGTGGGTGAAGTTCCGGTCGACGGTGTCCATGACCGCGGCCTTCTCGTCGAGGATAACATAGGAGTTGTAGGCCATGCCGTGCGGCACGACGTACTGACCCTCGAACAGGTCGACGCGGTGGTCGTTCACGCCTGCATACTTGATGTCGTCTGTGATGAACATTCTGCTTCTTCCTTTCAAATCATAAGTTTTTCCGCGTAAGCGGTATCATGCTGCGTTTAAGCGCCGTCTCCCGGCGCGTCCGGCTCCGCCGGTATCCGTCCGAGGACGACGAAGCGTCCGTCGGGACTGTTGTCGCAGGTGGAGAGAACGAGCACCCGCCCGTCGGAGGGCGTCTCGCCGCAGTCCACTATCGACCGCGCGACAAGCGCCGCCGCCCAAGCGTCCAGCTCTTCCCTGCTCTCAAAGCTTCTCCGCCACGGGGACGTGTCCGAGCCAGCCTCGTCCGGGCCGGCATAGAGGACGGCGAAGATACTCACCGTGTACCCGCCGTCCGGCAGGATGAGGGTGACGGACGGATGCTCGTCAAGCCAGCGCTGCTCCGCATAGCCGAGCAGCGGCGCGAACATCGCGCCGTCCCTGCGGTTGTGGCCGTAGATGATCGAGCACGGGTCAGAAAAGTCCGGCGAGTTCCCGCAGTCGAGGTACGGACAGCCGGCGCTGCTGCGGCTCCCGTCGAAGATGTGGCCGAGATAGTATTCGTTGTCCTCCGACTGCACGACGGGATAGCTGAGGCCCGTGCCCTCGATGCGTATCCACGCGACGGTGTCCGGGTTTATGGCGCGGAGCGCCTCAAAGTCCGCCTTCGGAAGCGGCGCGGCAGTCTCTCCGACATCGGGCTCTATGTTCTCCGGCGCGTCGGACTGCGCCGCGCGCTCCGCGTCCGACGGGTCGGACTGCTGTGCGGCGCTTGCGACCGGCGGTGCTGCGGAGACCATATCGACGGAGGGAGACTGCTCGCCCGTCGGGACGGTGAGAAACTGCCCGAGCGAGGCGTAGACCTCGCCACTCTCGCGGTTCTCACGCGCGTTTTCAAGGAGCATGACGGCGCTCACTGCCGCCGCCGCGAGGCATACGCCCGCAAGGACGGCGCGCGGGACGGCGGAGCGCCCGGAGCGGCGCGCGCCGCCCGATTTGTCCTTTCTGTTCATTGCGTGCCTCCAACCGGCGCGGAGACGCCGGATAAATCGGAAGATACGCCGCTTTGCATTATACAATAATATGTATGGGATTGCAATAGAGGCGCCGAAAATAAAAGGACGGCGGAGCCGTCCCTTCTATAGCTGACAGGAGGTGGACCCACGGCGCTCAACGAGGACTCTTTTCGCCGCTTTTTTGTTTGTCGTCGCCGGTTTGCCGTATTTCCAAGGGCTTCGGCGCCGCACGGACGTAAAGTCGCCGTCGGAAACCACCATGGGTTCGCCGCCCGTCAGCTTATACTATTCTGCCGTCCCGGAGCGTGATACGCCGTCCCGCGCGCGCCGCCGTCTCCGGGTCGTGGGTTATCAGGACCACCGTCGCGCCGCGCGCGCCGAGGCGCTCGAGCGTTTCGAGCACCGCCGCGCCGGACGCGCGGTCGAGGTTGCCGGTAGGCTCGTCGGCGAGTATCAGCGAGGGACGTGTAACGAGCGCGCGGGCTATCGCGACGCGCTGCTGCTGTCCGCCGCTGAGCTCGCGCGGACGGTGCTCCGTCCTGTGCTCGAGGCCGACCTCCGCAAGCGCCCTCCGCGCGCGGTCGCGCCGCGAGGCGTGCGGCTCGCCGCGGAGTATCAGCGGCATCTCGACGTTCTCGAGCGCCGTGAGGCGGGGCAGAAGGTTGAAGTTCTGGAATACGAAGCCTATCTCGCTTCCACGCAGACCCGCGAGCTCGGCGGCGGACATGCTGCCTACGTCCCGGCCGGCGAGCGTGTACCGCCCGCCGGTAGGACGGTCGAGGCAGCCGAGGATGTTCATGAGCGTGCTCTTGCCCGAGCCGGACGCGCCGACCACCGCGACAAACTCCCCCTCCGCCACCGAGAGGTATATCCCGCGAAGCGCGTCCACCCCGCCGGAGCGCAGCTCGTAGCGCTTCGAGACGTTCTCAAGCTCGATAAGTATCGTCCTCACCCCCGCGCTAGTATGACCGGGAGCGGGTGGAAAAATTCACCGCCGCGCGTCCGCTCCGTCCCGAAACTCGGTGATAAACGAGCGGTACTTCTGCGGGACGAAGTGCTGCTGAAGCTTCGGGTTGCGGCGCTCCGCGATGGCGATGTTGTCAAAGTAGAGCTTCCACAGCGTCTCGTACTCGCCGTCCGCGTCGAGCGGGGGATTCTCCGCCGGGAGCGGCGCGATGTACCACTCGCGCGGGTTTGAGAGTATCGCGCGGAGGTGAGTGAGGTCGCGTATCATGAACGCCACGTCCCGGAACCGCGAGTGGAAGTGCGCGCCTATCAGCGGCAGGACGTCGTACTCGGGACGGATGTCCGCCGCGTAGACGCGGCTCCGCAGCTTCACGAAGCGCACGAACTGTAGCATCCGGTGCGCCTCGTTTCCGACGAGCGTCGCGAGCCGGTCAAGCTCGAAAATCGCGTGGTACTGCCGGAACGCGAACGGGTCCGCCTTGTACGCGACGGCGCAGCGCACGGCGGCTAGGATGTACTCCTCGACGTGCTCGTCGTGCGAGAGCCACGCCGCGTAGAGCCGCCGCAGAGTGCCGGGGCGGAAGCGCTCGAGCATGTTCCCCACCCTGTCCGCGTGGGACGGATCGGCGTTCACCTCGCGGGTGTAGTAGAGGGAAGCGCCGGAATAGCGGGCGGCGGGAAGTATCTCGGCGTCCTCGTCGCGGAGGGCGAACACGTCGAAAACGGCGCAGAGCACGCCGTCAAACGTACCGTCATAGATGTGAAGCATTGTATTTCCTCCACAGGCGGGAGCCTGTTTAAAAAACGGTTTCGGGAGCCCCGCCGCCGCGCGGCGGGGCCTGTATTTGCGGCGTTCCTACCACTCGACCGGCGCCGCGAGCTCGCGCATGGCAAGCGCGGTGCTGTCGCTCAGCGTGATGCCGGACGGCAGTGCGGGCACGGAAGCGTCGCCGAAAAGGGAGAGCTGCGCCATGTCGCGCCGCTCGGAGAGTATTTCGCGGAGAAGTGGACTGTCTGGCGCGACCGCGCCGGCGTACTTTCCCCGCGCCGTGAGAAAGTACTGCGCGCGCTTCATCACGACGCCCATCTTCCGCAGGTCGTCCGCGCCGAGAGACGCGAGCCGCCGCGCCCTCACTATCCTCAGCGCGCTCTTCACGCCGACGCCGGGGACGCGCAGCAGCATCTCGTAGTCTGCCGTGTTGACCTCGACCGGGAAAAACTCGGGGTGGCGGAGCGCCCACGCGCACTTGGGGTCGAGGGCGGGGTCGAGATTGGACGAGCCGGCGCGGTCAAGGATCTCCTCCGCGTCGAACTTGTAGAACCGCATGAGCCAGTCCGCCTGATAGAGACGGTGCTCGCGCCGAAGTTCTATCGGCTTTTCCCGCCCAGGCAGCAGCGGGCTCGTGCTCACCGGGAGGTATGCGGAGAAGTAGACGCGCTTCATGTCAAACGAGGAGTAGAGACCCTTCGACAGGCGCAGGATGTCGAGGTCGCTCTCCCCCGTCGCGCCGACTATCATCTGCGTCGTCTGACCCGCCGGGGCAAAGGTCGGCGCGCTTTTGAAGTGCTTTTTCTCGTCCGCGTTCTGCACCTTCAGAGCCTTGATGTTCCTCATCGGACGGACGAGCCCCGCGCGCTCCTTCTGCGGCGCGAGGAGCTTCAGCGACTCGCGGCTCGGCAGCTCGATATTCACCGAGAGCCTGTCCGCGAGCAGTCCCGCGCGGCTTATCAGCTCGGGGGAGGCCCCGGGTATCACCTTGAGATGGATGTAGCCGTAGAAGCGATAGCTGTTCCGAAGCAGTTCGAGCGTCTTTATCATCAGCTCCATCGTGTAGTCCGGCGAACGGCAAACGCCCGAGCTTAGGAACAGCCCTTCGATGTAGTTCCTGCGGTAGAACTCGACCGTAAGCGACGCCAGCTCCTCCGGAGTGAAGGTGGCGCGGGGAGGGTTCGCGGAGGCGCGGTTGACGCAGTACGCGCAGTCGTACACGCAGGAGTTACTCATCAGCACCTTCAAAAGACTGATGCAGCGCCCGTCCGCCGACCACGAGTGGCATATCCCCGCCATCGCCGCCGAGCCGAAGCCGTCCTTACCCGCGCGGGCGGATCCACTCGAGGAACAGCTCGCGTCGTACTTCGCGGCGTTCGCAAGTATTTTCAGTTTTTCCGCGACGTTCACTTAGCCGCCCCTCCCCTCTCCGAATACTGTGTGCGTAGTGTCATTATACTACGGCGATTCCAAAATGTCAAACATTTGTTTGCCATATACGAAAATATTTTCGACCGCCGTTCCGCTTGAAATATCCCGCCTGTATTGGTATAATAGCCGCAGGAGCGGCTATTATATCTGATTCAATGCCGTTTTGCTCCCGCTCTTTCGGGCGGAACCGCAAAACATGGCGCATTATACCATATCGCTTCGCGATATGGTATAATAGCCGCAAAGCGGCTATTATACTTGATTCAATGCCGTTTTGCTCCCGCCCTTTCGGGCGGAACCGCAAAACATGGCGCATTATACCATATCGCTTCGCGATATGGTATAATAAACCTCAAGACAAGCTGCACGGCGGCGAAAACGGTGTTTGGAGGAGTGACGGGATGACGGAAGTGGAGTACAGGGCGGTCGAGAAGTACATGCTTGAGTGTATGTCCGATTCGGCGCACGACCCGGAGCACGTCTACCGCGTGCTCGGCCGCGCGCTCGAACTCGCGGAGAGCTTCGGAGAGGCGGACTACGACCTTCTCGTCATATCCTGCCTCCTGCACGACATAGGGCGCGCGGAGGAGCGCAGTCACCCGGAGCTCGGCCACGCCGCGATAGGCGCGGACAAGGCGGCCGCGTGGCTCGCGGGGCGCGGGTACTCTGGGGAGTTCTGCGAAAAGGTACGGCACTGCATCCGCGCGCACAGCTACCGCACCGGCGGGCGGACCGACGTCCTCGAGGCGCAGCTGCTCTACGATGCGGACAAGCTCGAGGCCGCGGGGATGCTCGGCCTCATGCGGACTGCCGCCTACAACGCCCTCATCGGAGGACAGCTCTACACCCTCACGCCGGAGGGAGAGCCCGACCGGCGCGAGGACGCGCCGGAGTCGGTGCTTCGCGAGTACCGTCACAAGCTCCGCCATGTTGCGGAAACTCTGTATACCAAGCCCGCGAGGCGGCTTGCCGAGGAGTACACGGAGGCGCTGACGCGCGCCGTCGAGTCGCTCGAGCGCGAGATCGCGGACGCACGGAACGGCCTGAAACTCATAGACAAAGCGTTGAATTCAAAATAGACAATACAGCTAGTTATATAGGGAGGTGGGGTTATGCAGTCTCTGCGTGAGCTTTACAAGATAGGCGTGGGGCCGTCCTCGAGCCATACGATGGGGCCGGTGCGCGCGGCGCGCGAGATACGCGCCGAGTACCCGTCGGCGGACTTCTTCCGCGTGACGCTCTACGGCTCGCTCTCCGCTACCGGGCGCGGTCACATGACCGACCGCGCGCTCATAAGGGCGTTCGCGCCGGTGAAATGCGAGGTCGTGTTCGGCGGGAACCTCCAGAACGGCGAGCATCCGAACACCATGGACTTCGAGGTATTCCGCGCGGGCGAGCGGATAACCTCCCTGCGCGTTCTTTCGATAGGCGGCGGGAGCATAAAGTACCTCGGCAGACAGTTCCGTGAGCCGGGGGACGTCTATCCCCACAAAAACTTCGCCGAGATAGCGGCTTACTGCCGCAGCGAGGGCATCCGCCTCTCGGACTACGCCGTCCGCTTCGAAGGCGAGGAGATACGCGCGTACCTTCTCGATATATGGCGGGCAATGCGGCAGGCGATAGACAGCGGCCTCGCGGCTGAGGGGACACTTCCCGGCGGGACGGGGCTTCTCCGCAAGGCGAAGGTGCTCCACACCGCCGTCCGCCCGGGCGAGGACGCACAGACGCGTGAGAACCGCGAGGTCTGTGCCTACGCGTTCGCCTCGAGCGAGGAGAACGCCTCCGGCGGCACCGTCGTCACCGCGCCGACCTGCGGCGCGTGCGGCGTACTACCCGCTGTCCTAAGATACATGCAGGAGACGAAGGGCTTTTCGGACGGAGACATAGTCCGCGCGCTCGCCGCGGGCGGGCTTATAGGGCTCGTGATAAAGACGAACGCCTCGATAAGCGGGGCGGAGTGCGGGTGCCAGGCGGAGATAGGCTCCGCCTGCTCGATGGCGGCCGCCGCGCTCTGCGAGCTGCACGGCATGGGCATAGACGAGACGGAGTACGCAGCGGAGGTCGCGATGGAGCACCACCTCGGTCTCACCTGCGACCCGGTGGGCGGACTCGTGCAGATACCCTGTATAGAACGGAACGCCGTCGCGGCGATGCGCGCGATAAACGCCTACCGCCTCGCGGACTTCCTCACGAGCACGAGGACTATTTCGTTTGACACGGTCGTCGAGACGATGCTCGAGACCGGGCGGGACATGGGAAGCGCCTACCGCGAGACGTCGCTCGGCGGGCTCGCGCGGAACTTCCACCCGCGCGTTACGCTGCTTGAGGAGTACGAGGAAGATGAGGTGTGACGCCGGTTGGTTCCGCCGCGACGTTCGCGCGGTCGCGCCGGAGCTTGTGGGAAAGCTTCTCTGCCACCGTCTCCCCACGGGCGAGGTGCTGAAGGTGAGGATATCCGAGACCGAGGCATACTGCGGCGAGGGCGACACCGCCTGCCACGCCTCGAAGACTCCGAGGCGGGAGGGACGTCCTCACCGCTCGGACATGCTCTACGAGGCCGGCGGCCGACTCTACATATATCTCTGCTACGGAATGCACAGCCTCACAAACATCACGACCGGCGCGGAGGGCGACCCGCAGGCCGTCCTGCTCCGCGCGGGCGTCGGGGCGAAGGGGCCGGGGCTTCTCTCGAGGGCGTGCGCCCTCACGCGGGAGCAGAACGGCCTCGCGCTCGGGGACGAGGTGTGGATAGAGGACGACGGCGTGCGTCCGACGGTGACGGCTGCGCCGCGCGTCGGGATAGACTACGCGTCCGAACGCGACCGCGCGGCGCTTCTGCGGTTTGTCGGACACTTCGGGGAGGAGAAAGAATGACTAAGATAGGCGCGATAGTGTGGGGCGTGACCGACATCCCCCGCGCGGTGGAATTCTGGTCGGCGGCGCTTCACTATAAGCTGAAGTATCCGCCGGACGCAGACTTCGCGATGCTCGGGCCGGAGGACGGCGAGGGCGTGCAGCTCTCGCTGAAGCTCGTCACGAGCCCGAAGGCGCGGCGGCACCACATCGACATCTTCACAGACGATCAGGCGGGCGAGGTCGAGCGGCTCCTGGCGCTCGGCGCGCGCCGCAAGGAGTGGAGCTACGAGCCGGGTGCGGACTACGTCGTCCTCGAGGACCCGGACGGGAATCCGTTCTGCGTCGTGCAGATATGAAAAACGGCGGCTTCTGCCGCTTAAAAAGATAATTATGGGAGGAAATGTTATGCAGAGAGGAAGCGGTATGCTGCTGCACGTCAGCAGTCTGCCCGGAGAGTTCGGGTGCGGGACCTTCGGCAAGGAGGCCCGCGAGACGGTCGACCTGATGAAGGATTGCAGGTTCAGGTACTGGCAGGTCCTGCCGTTCATGATACCCAACATCGACAATTCTCCGTACAAGTCGGTGTCGGCGTTTGCGGGAAACCCGTTCTTTATCGACCTTGAGACGCTCGCGGAGGAGGGACTTCTCACCCGCGCCGAGCTCGACGCCGAGCGTCAGAGCCAGCCCTACTCGGCGGAGTACGAGCGCTTGAAGCAGACCCGCCTCGTAACGCTGAAGCGCGCGGCGGAGCGCGCCCTTGCCGACAGGAAGACGGCGGACGAGGTGGAGAAGTTCATCAAAAAGCACCCGCAGATAGACCGCTTCTGCGAGTTCATCGCCCGCAAGGAGGCAAACGGAGACCTCGACTGGCGCGAGTGGACCACGGATGATTACTCGAAGGACGACGAGCGCGCGTGGCGCTTCATCCAGTACGAGTTTTTCCGCCAATGGCACGCGCTCCGCGAGTACGCAAACGACGCGGGCATAAAGATAATCGGCGACATACCGATATATGTGGACGGCGACTCCGCCGACGTCTGGGCGAACCGCGACATGTTCCTTCTCGACCGCGACGGGCACGAGACCCGCGTCGCAGGATGCCCGCCCGACTACTTCTCGGAGGACGGCCAGCTCTGGGGCAACCCCATCTACGACTGGGAGCGGATGGAGCGGGACGGCTTCAAGTGGTGGGAGGAGCGCCTGCGCAGCGTGTTTGAGCTGTTTGACGCGGTGCGTATAGACCACTTCCGGGGCTTTGCAAGCTACTGGTCGATCCCGGCGGACGCCGAGACCGCTAAGGACGGCGAGTGGGTCGTGGGGCCGCGCGAGGCGTTTGTCGACATGGTGAAGCGCGTCGCGGAGGAGTGCTCGGGCGAGGTCATCGCCGAGGACCTCGGCGAGAACACGCCGGACGTCGCGGAGCTCCTAGAGTACAGCGGATTCCCGGGGATGCGCGTGATGCAGTTCGGCTTTATGGACGACAGCGAGAGTACGCACCAGCCGCACACCTATCCCCGCGACTGCGTTGCCTACACCGGCACGCACGACAACAACACACTCCTCGGCTACCTCTACGAGCTCGAACCCATGCCGAAGAAGCTGATATACGAATACTGCGGCTATGAGGGAAGCGACATCGGCGAGGGCGTGAAGGCCGTACTTAGGACGCTGTTCGCCTCGACTGCGGACGTCGCGATGGCGCCGGTGCAGGACCTCCTCGGCTACGGAAAGGACACCCGTATGAACACCCCCGGCGTGGCGTCGGGGATGTGGCGCTTCCGCGTGACGAAGGAACAGCTCGCGCATATCCCCGTGGAGCGCCTTGCCCGCTGGAACCACATCTACCGCCGGTGAGACGTTAAAACGCAAGAAACGACGGCTCCGGGGCGCTGCCTCGGAGCCGAAAAACAAAGGAGGACCCGAAAATGACGCCGCTTCGACCGTACAAAAAGGACGGCGAGACGTCCTATACCCTCGGCGCGTTTCCCACGATGGAGCTTCTGCGCTGCCGCCCCGACCTCGCGGAGGCGGTGTACCTCCACGGCGAATTTGAGGACGCCGCGGGAGTGGCGGAGCTCTGCCGAGAACTCGGCGTCCCGGTCGTCCCGGACGCGGGGCGCGCGATAGCGCGCGTCAGCCCGAAGGAGAACGTCTACGTCGCGGGTGTGTTCCGCAAGTTCGAGGGCGAGCTTACGCCGGACGCGCCGCACCTCGTCCTCGACCACCCCGGCGATATGGGGAACCTCGGCACGATACTCCGCACCGCGGCGGGCTTCGGCGTGAAGGACGTCGCGGTGATAACCCCCGCCGCCGACCGCTTCGCGCCGCGCGCGGTACGCGCCTCGATGGGCGCGATCTTCCGCCTCCGCTCGCGCTCGTATGCGTCGTGGGAGGACTACGCGGCGGACTTCCCCGCGCGCGAGGTCTACACGTTCATGCTCGACGGTGCCGTAGAGCTCTCGACCTCGACGCGGCCGCGCTCGCGCGCGTTCTCGATGGTCTTCGGCAACGAGGGGACGGGTCTCGCGCCGGAGTACGCTTCTCGCGGGACGGCGGTGTTCATCCCGCAGACAAAGGACGTGGACAGCCTCAACCTCCCCGTCGCGGCGGCGATAGGAATGTTCGTGCTCACGCGCGGCGCGGAGTGACGAAAACACACAAAAAGGAGACAAGGTGCTATGATAAGAGAAGAAAAATATCCGATACTTGAGTTTGACGACGACGGGACGGCGGTGCTGAACCCCGAAAACTTCGCCGAGGAAAGATTCCCGACGGAGAAGCTCGTCATCACATTCTTCCCGGAGGTCATGGAAAAGCTCGCGGCGGAGGGGAAAATTCTCCCCGAGCGGACCGTCTCCGGCGAGAACCCGGTAGAAATATTCCGCTTCGCGGACGACGGTACGCTCATCACGCTCGGGCAGTTAGGCTGCCCCGCCTGCGCGGGCAATCTCGACCTTTTCCACACGATGGGCGTGGAGAAGGTCATGTTCTGCGGCGGCGGAGGTGTCCTCGACCGCGATATAGGCGTCGGCCGTCTGCTCCTTGTGGAGGGAGCGATACGCGACGAGGGATTCTCCTACCACTACCTGCCGCCGTCGCGGTGCGTGTACACCGACCCGGACGTCACCGACGCGATAGCGCGCTATCTCGACGCACACTCGATAGACTACATACGCGGCCTCGCATGGACGACAGACGCCATCTTCCGCGAGACCGCCGCCCGTGTCGCACGCCGCCGCGCGGAGGGCGCGAAGATAGTCGAGATGGAGCAGGCGGGGTGTATAGCCGTCGCTCGGTTCCGAGGGTTCAAGTACGGCGCGCTTATATACGGCGGGGACGACGTATCGCGGGAGGAGTGGGACGAACGCAGCTGGCGGAGCCGCGAGGGACTTCGCTACGACCTCACCGAGCTCTGCCGCAAGCTCGTAAATATAATGTGAAGCCGGACTTCCGGCAAAAGAGGCAAGAATGAAGAAATATCTGCTTCCGGCGGCGCTGTTTGCGATATTCGAAACGGTGGCCGTCACCCTGTGGCTCGCGAAGGACGATCTGTTCTATCTCTTCAATTTCAGCTATATCGGCGCAGCCCTCGCTTTGGGTGTCACGCTTTACATACGGGAATACAGGCACGCGCGGCGCGTGACCCAGCTGCTCGTGGGGAGCTATATGCTAGTCTATCTCGGCCTGATATGCGGCGAGAATATGCAGATAGAGGGCTTCTGGTACTACCTCTTTACGGGAGTTTTCGAGGCGGCGACGATACATTACGCCGTGGCAAAGATATTCGGGCCGCTTATCTTCGGACGGGGCTGGTGCGGATACGCCTGCTGGACCGCGATGGTTCTGGACTTCCTGCCCTATAAGCGTCCGCAGAAGCCACGGAAGAAGCTCGGTTGGATACGCTATGTCACGTTCGCGGCTTCGCTTATATTCGTGGCGGCGCTGTTCCTTGCGCATGTGGGGAACATTGAAAGAATAATGTTCCGGGCGTTCATCGTCGGGAATCTGATCTACTACGCCGTCGGCATCGCCGCCGCGTTTCACTTCAGGGACAACCGCGCCTTCTGCAAATACTTCTGCCCGGTCACGGTGTTTCTGAAGCCGATGAGCCGCTTCTCCCTGCTGAGGATAAAGTGCGACAAGAGCAAATGTGTCTCCTGCGGGAAGTGCCGGCAGGTGTGCCCCATGGACGTGGACGTGACCGACAACTCCCGAAAGAGGGCGAACGGCACGGAGTGCATCCTCTGCCTCGAATGCGTGAAAAACTGCCCGAAGAAGGCGCTGTAAAATTGTCTCGGGAAATGGGTAAGGCGGGCAGACTTTGTCTGCCCGCCTTACCCATTTCCCGAGAGGGCTCCGGACAGAGCAAAGCTCTGCCGGTACCTTGCGCTCCGCTCTGCTCCTCGCGCCTGCGGCGCTTCGAAGCTCGCTCCGCGAGAAGTATTTTTCCCGTTTTGATTCGTACAGTGTTGGGATCTCGGCGCGAAGCGCCGAGGTCTGATGCGCCCGGTAGACAGTCGGATGCAGTAGAGGTGCGAGGGCGCATTGTACACGCCGACGGGAAAAATAAATTGGACTTTATTTCGCGCCTACCGGCGCGAAACTCTGCGAGGCTGCTGATAAGCGGAGGCCATTCATCCCGCCGCGCTGAGTTCGCGGCGCTTCTTCTTGTGCTCGACGAGTGGGTTCCACCGCCCGCTGAAGTAGTACGGTATGTACAGCGTAAAGACGAGCAGGTTGTGAGCTATCATACACGCCCACGCGCCGACAAGCCCAAAGCTGAATATCTGCGTCGTGATGAACGTGCCGAGTATGCGTATGCCCCACATTCCGGAGACGCTGCACACGAACGGTATCACCGTCTGCCCGACGCCTTGGAGCATGCCCTCGATGATTATCGACACGCCGTAGAACGGTTCACTCACCGCGACCATTCGGAGCACCGTCGCGCCGAGCGCGATGACCGCCGGATCGTCGGTGAAGATATCCACCATGTTCGGCGCGAAGATGAAGAGGAGCGACCCGGTGACTATCATCAGCGCAACCTCGAGGAAGATGATAAGCCGCGCGAGGTCCTTGAGGCGCTGCCGATCCTTTGCGCCGACGGCGTTGCCGGTGAGCGTCGCCGCCGCCGTCTGCATACCGAAGCCGGGGATGTAGAACGCGCTCTCGACGGTGTTCGCTATCGTGTGCGTCGCGGTGCTGACGCCGCCGAGCGAGTTTATCATCGAGGCAAAGACGACGAATCCGAGCGACGTACCGAAGCGCTGGAACATATTCGGAAGCGCTATGCGGAGCGTCGGCTTCAAAATGGAGAGGTCGGGCTTCAGGGACTGACCCTTCGGGCTTATCTCGGGGTGCCGCCAGACGACTATCGTGATGAGAATTCCGCCGACGGTGAACGCCGCGGCGCTCGCGACCGCCGCGCCTATCACGCCCATCCCCGCGCCCGGCATCGTGAAGGCGAGGCCGAAGAGCTTCATCGTCCTCGTCGGATATATCAGCAGGAAGTTCAGCACCACATTTGTAACATTGACGATGAGCCCCACGCGCATCGGCGTCTTCGTGTCGCCGACAGAGCGGAGCAGCGTGCCGTACATGACCGTCGCGAGGCGCGGCAGCATCGGTATGTAGAGGATGAAGAAGTAGTCCCCGGCGGTCTTGCGTATCCTCGGGTCGACCTGCATCCAGACGGGAACGAGGTGGCTTATCGACAGGATGACCGCCGTGAACACCACGCCGAGCGACAGTATAATGAAGGTCGCCTGCGCCGCCGCGCGCTTCGCAAGCTCACGGTCGCCCGCGCCGTGTGCCTGCGCGACGATAGAGAGAAGTCCGACGCTGAGCGCTGAGATCGTGCTTATGACGAGCCAGCCGACGGTGCCGGTCGCGCCGACGGCCGCCGTGGCGTCGGTACCGAGCGAGCCGACCATCGCGGTGTCGATATACTGCACCGCCGTCTGAAGAAGCTGTTCGAGCATCGTCGGCCACGCGAGCACCACGACCGTCGGGAGCAGGCTCCATTCAAATCCCATGAATTTTTTCTTAAGCATATTTCCTCGCAAAACAGAAAGAGTATAAGCCGCGCGGCCCGAGCCGTTCCGGGCCGCAATGCTCCGCACACCCGATTATTATACTATAATCCGTCTGCAAGGTAAAGCGCCATTCCGAACAAAATTCAGCCTTTTTGCCGGGAGTTTTTGCAAAGAGCCCGCTCCAAGTGTCACTGCGCCGATGCGGTACCGCGCTCCGTTCACGTGACCGGCGGCGTTGGAACGCTTTTGAGGCCGTGCGTTGCCGGTCCCTCCAGCAGACTGCCGTCGAGACCGAAGCGCGAGCCGTGACAGGGACAGTCCCACGAGCGCTCGGCGGCGTTCAGGCGGAGCGCACAGCCGAGATGAGGGCACCGCGGCACGGCGGGCGTGAGGATGTCCGCCGCCGCCTCGACGCTGTTCGCTACGAGCTGCGGGCGGAGAACGGTGCGCGAGGGAGAGAACAGCTTCTCATAGCGGTTCGGCCTGCCCTGCACGAGGTCGCTAAGGAGCAGCGCCGCCGCCATCGAGCCGGTCATGCCCCACTTGTTGAAGCCGGTCGCGACGAATATGTCGGGAGTCCGCGCGGAAAAGCGCCCGATGTACGGAACGCCGTCAAGCGACATACAGTCCTGCGCCGCCCACCTGTATACCTCCCGCGCGGACGGGAAGTACCGCGCCGCAAACTCTGCGGGCAGAGCAGACTCTCCTCCGTCCGCCTTGCCGGGACGGCTGCTCCCTCCGCCGACGAGGAGAAGGTTCCCGGCGCTCCGGAGAGATATGCCGCCTTCCTCCGCCGAGACGTACATTCCCCGGACGGCGGGCGCGCCCTCGAACGCCGAGACATACGAGCGCTTCTGGCAGAGCTTGAGAAAGTAGCCGCCGCGCAGGCGCGGAAACGGAAAATGCGTCGCGATGACCGTCCCACCCGCGCGTATCCTGCCGCGCGGCGTGAGGACAGCGCCGCCTGATATGCCGACGGCCTCGGTGTCCTCGTAGATCCTGAGCTCCGGGAGGAGCGTCCGGAGAAAGCGGAGCGGATGGAACTGCGCCTGATGCGGGAATCTCACCGCGCCCGCCGTCGGGAAGGGCAGCTCTCCCCCGTCCGTGACTTCCGCCTCGCCGCCGATGCGCCGCACCGTCTCCGCCTCCCGCTCCAGTTCGCCGCGCCGCATGAGCGAGTAGACGTATGCGTCCCGCTCCTCAAAGCCGCAGTCCGCGCCGTGCGCAAGCGAGCGGTAACGCGCGAGTGCCTCCTCGTTTGCCTCGTAGTACAGCCGCGCGGCGTCTGTGCCGGACTGCTCCTCGAGCCGGGAATAGATGAGTCCGTGCTGAGAGGTTATCTTCGCCGTCGTGCCGCGTGTGACGCCGCCGCAGACTCGCCCCGCCTCTATGACGGCGACGTCCGCGCCGCGCCGCGTGAGCTCGTAGGCGGTGAGCAGTCCCGCCATTCCCCCGCCTATCACGAGAACGTCCGGAGAGAGGTCACCTTCGAGCCGCCCAAAGCGCGGGAGCTCCGTGCCGTCTTCCCAAAGCGATTTCATTGTATCACCCCGGGGTATTATGCCCCGGGGTGGACAGCTTTATCGGCGAGCTACACGGCGGCGGAAAAGAACACGGACGGCTTATGCCGTCCGTGAGCGTGCCGGGTCGCAGCGGCGTCGTGTCAGCGAAAGAGCGAAAATCTCTTCTTCTCGAACGGCTCTACCCTGCAGCCGGTGACGCGGTAGCCGGTGGCGTCTATCGCACGGCGGAGCGCGTCGGCGTCCGGCTCAACTTCGCTTATGACTTCGGTGAGCTTCTTTCGGCGCGAGGAGGAGATCTTCTTTGCCGCGGGGAACGCCTTTCGGACGGCGTCGTTCACGTGCGCCTCGCACATTCCGCAGCTCATGCCCTCTACTCCGAGCGTTGTTTTGAACATAAATATGCCTCCTTTGTATTGCTGCCCGCACAATTGAACGGGTGTGTTAGCTTGTGCAAACTATGTTTATTATAGCATACACTTCCCGTTCCTGCCAGGCCTTTTTGAAAAACAGCGACGAAGAAATTGACAACATTTCTCTCTTAGTGTATAATTCTTTCGTGAAAGGCAATGATGCCGTCACGGTGTCGTTGCTTTTTCGCTGTTCCGGCGGGCCTTGGGCCGGGACGGCGCAATTTTTGACGAAGAAAAGGTGAGTTTGTCATGATTCGAGCGATCGTAGGCGCAAACTGGGGCGACGAGGGCAAGGGCAAGACCACCGACATGCTCGCAAGAGAGTCGGATATAGTCATCCGCTTTCAGGGCGGGGCGAACGCCGGGCACACGATAATAAACGAGTACGGGCGTTTCGCGCTGCACCTGCTGCCCTCCGGCATCTTCTATCCGCACATAACGAACATCCTCTCCAACGGCGTCGCTCTCGACATACCCAAGCTCATGCACGAGCTTGAGGACGTGCGCTCGCGCGGGGTGAGCCCGAAGGTGCTCGTCAGCGACAGGGCGCAGGTGCTCATGCCCTACCACATCCTGCTCGACACCTACGAGGAGGAGCGCCTCGGCGCGGCGGCGTTCGGCTCGACGAAGTCCGGCATAGCTCCGTTTTTCTCGGACAAGTTCGCAAAGATTGGCATACAGGTAAACGAGCTGTTCTACCCGGACGAGCTGCGTGAGAAGGTCGCGCATATCTGCGGGCTCAAGAATCTCCAGCTCGAGCACGTCTACCACAAGCCTCTGCTCGACGAGGATGAGATGTTCGACACGCTCATGAAGTATAAGGAAATGATAGAGCCGTTCGTCTGCGACACGGCGGCGTATCTCAGAAAGGCCGTCTCGGAGGGAAAGAACATCCTCCTCGAGGGTCAGCTCGGGACGCTCAAGGACCCCGACTTCGGCATCTACCCGATGGTCACGTCTTCCTCCCCGCTCGCGGGCTACGCGGCGGTGGGCGCGGGGATACCCGCGCGGGAGATAACCGACGTCGTCGCGGTGACGAAGGCATATTCGAGCGCCGTCGGCGCGGGTGAGTTCGTAAGCGAGATATTCGGAGACGAGGCGCAGGAGCTCCGAATCCACGGCGGCGACAAGGGCGAGTTTGGCGCGACGACCGGCCGCCCGAGGCGCGTAGGCTGGTTCGACTGCGTCGCGACCCGCTACGGTATGCAGATGCAGGCGGCGACCGAGGCTGTCCTCACCGCCGTCGACTGCCTCGAGTACCTCGACGAGATACCGGTCTGCGTCGGCTACGAGATAGACGGAAAGGTCACGCGCGACTTCCCCGTCACCCCGCTCCTGAAGCGCGCAAAGCCCGTCCTGAAGGTCATGCCCGGCTTTAAGGGCAAGAAGGTGCGTGGAATCACGAGCTTTGACGAGCTGCCGCAGGAAGTGAAGGACTACATCCTCTTTATCGAGAAGGAGATAGAGGTGCCGATAACGATGGTCTCTACCGGCCCGCGCCGCGAGGAGACTATATACCGCTGATATGAACGGGATAGCTGCAATACAGAGATAAGAGGGAGACTGTATGGAAAAGATCCTTGTGCTTGACTTCGGGGGACAGTACAACCAGCTGATAGCGCGCCGCGTGCGCGAGTGCCACGTGTACTGCGAGGTGAAGCCGTACACCACGCCGATAAGTGAGATACGTGAGTTCGGTCCGATAGGCATGATCTTCACCGGCGGCCCGAACAGCGTCTACGATGCGGACGCGCCGCACGCCGACCCCGAGCTTTTCCGGCTCGGCGTGCCGATACTCGGGATATGCTACGGGTGCCAATTGCTTGCGCACCATCTGGGAGGAAGCGTCGTCGCGGCGCAGAGCGACGCCGCGCGCGAGTACGGCAAGACCGAGACGTTTTTCGACACGTCCTGCCGCCTCTTTAAGGGACTGCCCGAGCGCGGCGTGACATGGATGAGCCACGGGGATTACATGGAGCGTGTGCCGGAGGGCTTCGAGCTCAAGGCGCACTCCGCCGCCTGCCCGAACGTCGCGATTTGCGACGAGACGCGAGGGTTCTACGGCGTGCAGTTCCACCCGGAGGTGAACCACACCGAGCACGGCGCCGACATGATACGCAACTTCCTCTATGAGATCTGCGGCGCGCACGGCGATTGGACTATGGGCGACTACAAGGAGACCGCCGTCCGCAGCATCCGCGAGACGGTCGGCGGGGGCAAGGTGCTCCTCGCGCTCTCGGGCGGCGTGGACAGCTCGGTCGCGGCGGCGCTCGTCGCCGAGGCCGTCGGCAGTCAGCTCACCTGCGTATTTGTCGACCACGGCCTCATGCGTCTGAATGAGGGCGACGAGGTCGAGGCGGCGTTCCGGAAGTGGGATATAAACTTTGTCCGCGCGAACGCGGAGGACGTATTCCTCTCGAAGCTCGCGGGCGTCACCGAGCCGGAGCGGAAGCGCAAGATAATCGGCGAGGAGTTCATCCGCGTCTTTGAGGCGGAGGCGAAGAAGATAGGCGCCGTGGACTATCTGGTTCAGGGCACGATATACCCGGACGTGATAGAGTCGGGCAGCGGCAAGGCGGGCGCGGCGGTGATAAAGAGCCACCACAACGTGGGCGGTCTGCCGGACTACGTCGATTTCAAGGAGATAATCGAGCCTCTCAGGATGCTGTTCAAGGACGAGGTGCGGCAGCTCGGCCGCGAGCTCGGTCTGCCGGAGTATCTTGTCTCGCGCCAGCCCTTCCCCGGCCCCGGCCTCGCGATACGTATAATCGGGGAGATAACGAAGGAGAAGGCAGACCTGCTCCGCCTTGCGGACTTCATCTTCCGCGACGAAGTGGCGAAGGCAGGTCTCGAGCGCACGATGGATCAGTACTTCGCGGTGCTTACGAATATGCGCTCGGTGGGCGTCATGGGCGACGGCCGCACCTACGACTACACCCTCGCGCTCCGCAGCGTCACCACGAGCGACTTCATGACCGCCGACTGGACGCGCATACCCTACGACGTCCTCGACCGCGTCAGCGTCCGCATCGTCAACGAGGTGCCGCATATCAACCGAGTCGTGTACGATATTACATCCAAACCCCCCGCCACGATAGAGTGGGAATAACTGACAAAACCCGCAAAGCCTTGAAAACACTGGGGTCTTAAAGCGGAAACGGGGCATTTGATAGC